>DATIJP010000092.1:0-20555 GCA_035478495.1 Rhabdochlamydiaceae bacterium | reverse complement strand
CGGCTAAAAAGCAGGCCCATTGCACATATAAAAATAAGCATGCTTATGGTGATCCACCAAGGTCCTAATATGGAGCGGCGATAACGTTGCCTAACTTCTAGTGTCCCTAAATGGAGCCAGGTCTGATATTGGCGGAAAGCTCTTCTTAAGTCCTGAATAGCTGGGTTTAAATATGTCATGAACCTATCCCATTATTCCAAAATTTTGATTTTTGAAGGATTTTTTCACAGGTTTTAAACCCGCTTCGCAGTACATACTTAAATAAGTAGGACAAGAAGCGGGTTTAAAAGATGTGAAAAAAGACACGAAAAGCATATTTTGCGAATAATGGGATAGGTTCATAATCGTTGTGATAGTTTACGAGAAAAATTTCAAAATTTCAAGAGCTGATATTTCAACATCTTTTGGTGAAATGCTATTCATACACAAATTGTTTCCACAATTAGCGAATTTTTTGCCGTCATGACAAGGACGGCAAGGCAAGTCTTTCCCGCCCCAAAACAGTTTTATTTTGGGAGTGTTACTCGGAACAAAATGAGAAGGTAGGGTTGGTCCAAAAAGCGCAATGGTAGGAATGTTTGCTAATTTGGCCAGATGCAAAGGGCCACTGTCATGAGTGATTAGTAAAGCGCAATATTTATAAAAGCTGACTAAATTAGGAAGGTCTGCTTTTCCTACCAGATTGAGAAAATCTAGCTCAGCAAAGTAATGCAATATCCATGCATCAGATGCTGCACCTGTGAGGGCAATGGTATAATTTTTTGAAGAGAGCTCTTTAGCTAGTGCAACATAATGCTGGATGGGCCATCTGCGCAATGGATTGTCAGCAAGAGCATTTTTTGCGCCACCAGGAGCAAGAGCGACGATCGGTTTTTTTCCTTGATCTATTATTTTTTTAAGATTTCGATCCAGAGGATAAGTCCATATGGGTAAAATAGCTTTACATTGATTAAACGCTTCTTTTCCTGAGACTAATCGGACATATTCATCACTGTGATATCTTCCAGGTACAAGGGAAAGATTTTTTTGCTCTTTTGCTCTCGTGAATAGGGTCAAAAACCGATAACGAGAATCTAAATGGGCGATAAAAATTTGATCGAAAGAAGAAAAGGCTAATTTTTTCCAGATTTTCGCCAGCGCCCATAGTTTTTTCAAGAAACTGCCCGTCAGCAGTTGCTTTTCATCGGTTTTGATAATTTCATCTACAATTCCAACTGCCTCAAGAAGAGGGGCGGGGGTTTTTCCGCAAATCCATGTAATATGAACATTAGGATCTAATGCACGCAAATAAGTTGCCATAGGGAGGGCCATTACAACATCCCCAATAGCATTGATCTTCACAATTAAAACTTTTCTCTTATATAGGGGCAAGGGCTTGTTCTGTTCGGCCATAAATATCTTCAAAACGCACTATATCATCCTCGCCTACATATTCTCCGACTTGAACTTCTATAAGCTCCAGAGGAACTTTGCCTGGATTTTCAAGCCGATGCATGGTGGACTTAGGAACAAAAAGGCTCTCATTTTCGTGTAAGAGAGATTCTTTATCAACTAAAGTCACTTTCGCGGTTCCGCGGACAACGATCCAATGCTCACTTCGATGGTAATGGAGCTGCAAGCTCAATTTCTGAGAAGGACGCACCAAGATACGTTTGATTTTATACCTTTCACCTTCTTCTAAAATAGTGTAGGAACCCCAGGGCCGCTGCATTGTACGGTGTTCGCTGATTTCTTTCTTATGTGTTTCTTGCAAAGCCTCTAAAATGGCTTTTACTTTTTGGGACTCGCCTTTTTTTGCGACCAAAAGCGCATCCTCGGTATCAATAACTAATAGATTTTCAAGATTAATAGTGGTAATTAGCCGTTTACCACCCATAATTAGACAATTTTTTGTTTCAAGATCATATACATTTCCAATCTTTACATTTTGATTTTGATCTTTTTCTGATACTTCGAAAACACTGTCCCATGATCCTATATCTGACCAAGTAAGATTTAATGGAATGACTTTAGTAAGGTTTGATTTTTCCATTAAAGCATAGTCAATGGAAATAGAAGGCATCTTTAAAAAGTCTTGGTACATTTCTTGAAAACTGCCATCCATTTGGCTTACAATTTCAGGAGCGTAAGCTGTCAATTCTTTTAAAAGTGTTTTCACATGAAACAGGAAAATACCTGTGTTCCATAAATATTCTCCGCTCTCAAGATATTCTTGGGCTTTTTTTAAGGAAGGTTTTTCTATGAAATGTTCCACATCTAAACAATCCAAACCTGATTTTCTAAATTTGATATAGCCATAGCCGGTTGCAGGCTTTTGCGGCCACACTCCAAAAGTGATATGAAAGCCTGCTTTCGCAATTGGCTGCGCCAGTTTGATTTTTTCTAAAAAAAGGTCTTCTGGGGAGATTAAATGATCGGAAGCTGTCACAAGTATGCACTCATTTTCTTCAAGTTGGCCGCGCTCTTGAAGAAATTTCAACCCTAAGGCGATAGCTGGAGCTGTATTTTTTCTCTCTGGCTCTAAGAGGATTTGTCTTGAGAGATCAGGATGGATCTGTTCAACTTGATCTTTCACAATGTGAATATATTCTTGGTTTGTAATAATGAGGAAGTCTTCAGGTTGAAATAGCTTCAAAAATCTTTGAATTGTTTTTTGAAATAATGTTTTTGAATCGCCTAAAGTAAGAAATTGTTTCGGATATGACTTTCTTGATACAGGCCATAATCTAGTTCCGCTGCCGCCAGCGAGAAGAATGATTTTCATATCTTTTGCTCCACTTTAAAGACATTTTCCTTAAATCCTTTAATAAAAAGAAATAAAATAAACCATGTGAGGTGATGATTTAGATTGTGATTTGAAATCGCAAACCAAAGCACTTGAATTAGCCCCATCATTCTTAAGGAATTAAAGAAAAAATAATTGGAATCATCTATTTTATTGGAGATTCGAAGAGGATAGTTAAAAATCCATAAAAGAAATGTGCCAAAAAGAATTGCAATGCCTAGTAAGCCAAGCTCGAAAAGAAGTTGTAAGTACACGTTATGAAGATTTGTAATGGAGGCGAACCCATTTCCAAAAAATATTCCCAATTGAAAATCCTCTAGGGCCGAAGACCAATGGGACAATCTTTCCCCAGCGCTTCCGTCTTGAAAACTAACAAAATTAAATCCTGCATAGAGGATTTCTAAAAGATTAATTCCGAAACATCTGAAAAGGAATAGAAGGGCAAGAAATGCCAGTGAAAGCCAGCGTAGAGTTTGAAAAAATCTTTTTGTTTTCCACGCAATATAAAAAAAACAAAAAAGATAACCTAAATAAGCTGAACGGGTAGTAGTAAGAAGCATGGCAGCGAAAGTAAGAATAAAAAAGAAAAGAGTCTGTTTTTTTGTCAAATTAAGCTCTTTACACGGCCTTATAATATGCAAAGTGAGAATGGAAAGAACAAAGCTGGTCAGTGTGCCATATTCATTAGGATAAGAACCGGGGGAGAAGCGAAGATGGCCGTATCCAAATTGAGTTAAAACACTAAAGCGCTCGATTAAAGGTAAAGAGATGTAATTGAGATAAAACCCAATGTAAAAAATTGTTCCGATTCCCAGAGAGATAAAAAAAGATTTCAAATACAAATTGATCAGAAGACCTGTTTCTTTGAGCGTAGTCAAAGTAAAAGATGCTCCAATGATGAAACAGAAGTTAAAAAGAAGAAGAAAAAAGCGAAATAGAGGGAAAGGTTCTGATGGCTGGCCAAATAATTCAACATAGAGCGCAGAAACTGAGCAATAAAGAAGAAATGGAATAAAAAAAATCAATACTTTCAACTGTTTTCCTTTGAATTGCCAAAAAAAAAGAGGAAAAGTAGGAAGAAGAAAGTAATAGCTGCGGAAAGCTTTTGGAAAAAAATGGGGGGTCAGTAAATTTCCAAGAGGTCCGAGGGCTACGAAGCCAAGCACGAGAAACTTTTTAATGTCCGGTATTTTCATTTGGGAATAATAATCTAGAATAGTGCAAAATTTTCATAATGAAAACTGCACTTATTCACGATTGGCTAGTTGGTATAGGAGGCGGCGAGAAGGTTCTTCAATCGATATTAGAACTTTATCCCTCTCCTATTTACACACTTATCCAAGATGAAAAAAAACTAAGAGGGACTTTTTTTTCTGATCAGTTGATTCATTCTTCATTTCTGCAAAAATTGCCTTTTGCGCCAAAATATTTTCGAAATTTGCTTCCCTTTTTCCCCTTTGCAATCAAAGGTTTTGATTTAGAAAGCTACGACCTCATTCTTTCATCTTCCCATGCAGTTGCAAAAGGAATAGTTAAAAAACCTCATCAGCTCCATATCTGTTACTGCCACACTCCTATGCGTTATGCATGGGACCTTTATCATGAATACTTAAAAGATTTGAAAGGTTTGAGAAAATTAGCTGTGAAATTGTCATTGCAATACTTGCGCAATTGGGATGTTAAGAGTGCAAAACAAGTGGACTATTTTATTGCCAATTCTTGTCACGTAGCGAAAAGAATTCAAAAAACATATGGAAAAGTCTCAGAGGTTATTTATCCGCCTGTGAATACACATTTATTTGCAGTGAATTCGAAGCGAGAAGAGTATTACATCACTGTTTCTAGATTAGTGCCGTATAAAAAAGTAGATCTGATTGTTGAGGCTTTTTCTAAAATGGAAGATAAGACCTTAGTTGTGATTGGAGATGGCCCCGATTTTAATAAAATCAAAGCTAAAGCTTCGAAAAACATTCATCTGCTAGGACACCAGCACGATGCCGATCTGCGTGATTGCCTTTCCAAAGCAAAAGCATTTGTCTTTGCAGCTGAAGAAGATTTTGGCATTGTCCCAGTAGAAGCTCAAGCATCTGGTATTCCAGTAATCGCCTATGGCAGGGGGGGGGCCTTGGAGACAGTTTCCCAAAAAACGGGGCTTTTTTTCTATGAACAGACCGTTCCCGCGCTTTGTCAAGCAATTGCTTCTTTTGAAAAAAAGCAAAAAGAATTTGATCCACACATCATTAAACAGCATGCCGAAATTTTCAATGAAAACAGATTTAAACAGCAGTTTAAGTCCTTTGTGGATCAAAAAATAAGTAACACTCTTTAGTGAATATGTTTGCTGAGGACTTTTGTCATCTGCATCATATCAATCGAGCGTGATCCCAGAACTTTTGAAAGTTTTTCATCTGGATTGATCATTCTACGATTTTTAGAGTCTTGCAGGTCATGCCTTTTAATGTATTGCCACAGCTTTTTCATGAGCTGAGGACGGGTAATTTTTGTCGTCCCGATCACAGCTGCAAGAGCTGGGGATACTGTTTTAGGAGTAGATAATGGACCTGCTCCTCTTCTTTTAGACGCTTTTCGTTTTGCAGGCCGTCTTGCTGTTTTTCTTCTTGCTGTCTTCCTTGCTTTCTTTTTTGCCATATTTTCACCTTGTTTGGTTTTTTTCACGTAAGGGGTCTTTGGGTGGTCCACATATTTTTCATTAAGTTTGTCGAGGTCATTGATAATGACATCGCAATCTGGAAAATTAGTGCAGGAATAGAAAACCTTTCCAAAGCGCGAACGGCGCGGAGTAAGTTTTCCATCGCACCCAAGAGCAGGACAAGGTGGAAATCCTTCAGCAGGAATCTCTCCTTGTTTGGGTATATTGATAATGCCGTGGCATTCAGGGTATTTGGTGCAACCCAAAAAGGGGCCAAATTTCCCAAAACGCAACAACATGTCGCTTCCACATTTCGGACATTTCTGTTCCCAGTTAAAATTGGGATCATAATCTTCCTTTTTAAAGTTCAAGGCTTCAATCGAAGCCGTAAAATCGCAGTCTGGATAGCCAGAGCACCCATAAAAGAATTTTCTACGTGACCAAATTTTTTGCAACTGATGTTTTTTACATTTGGGACAAATAATGTCGGTCATCTCTTTTGGGACAAACGCTTCCTTCTCGGCAATTTCGACCGAAGGAATGAAAAAATGCCAAAATTCACTGATCAATGTTTTCCAATCTTTTTCTTTAGACGCAATATGCTCTAGCTCATCTTCCATAGCGACTGTGAATCCAATGTCCATGATCATGGAAAAATTATCTTCCAACATTCTTGCAATGACTCTTCCAAGTTCCGTTGGTTTCAAAGTGCCTTTTTCTTTGACGGTATAATCACGACTTTGGATTTTGTTCATGATCGAGGTATAGGTAGAAGGTCTTCCAATCCCAAGGCGCTCTAATTCTTTGACTAAAGATGCCTCTGTAAAGCGCGGGGGTGCCCGTGTAAAGGCTTGTTCTGATTTGATTTCATTTAAATGGAGCGACTGGCCCCCCTGCAGCATAGGGAGAACTTTTTCAGGGCCTTCACCTTGCGCACCTTCTGAGGTGTCTTCTTTTTCTTCATACACAGCAAGAAAACCTAAAAATTTAATCGTGGATCCTGTGGCACGTAGCTGTATGTTTTGATCCGTCTCAATATCGCATGTTACAGTGTCGTAAATGGCCGGGTTCATTTGGCAGGCGATAAAACGGCGCCAGATAAGCTGATATAATTTAAATTGATCTTCAGAGAGATATTGCCTGATTGTTTCTGGAGGATGGGCAAGATTTGTAGGGCGAATTGCCTCGTGCGCATCTTGCGCTGTTTTTTTAGAAGTGTATTGGCGGATTTCATGGGGAAGGTATTCCTTGCCATATTCACCGACAATAAAATTTCGTGCAGCTTGAATCGCCTCTGGCTCTATACGCACAGAATCGGTACGCATATAAGTGATCAGACCTTCAGTTCCTGCATCGCCCATATCGATCCCCTCGTAAAGCCCCTGCGCGATGCTCATGGTGCGTGAAGCGGAAAATCCAAAATGACGACTCGCTTCCTGCTGCAGTGTAGAAGTAATAAAAGGAGGGACGGGATTGCGCTTCTTCTCCTTCTTTTCGACCTGCATAATTTTGTATGAGGCTTTTTGCAGTCGATTAACAACACTATCCGCTTCTTGCTTAGAAGAAATCGTATAGACTTCTTTGCCTGGAACCTCTGTTTTTTCTACTCGTCTTCCATCTATGCTGTAAAGACCAGCGTAAAAAATGGGATCGCTTTTTTGTGTTTGAAGCATCGCACCAATATTCCAATACTCTATAGGTATGAAATGCTCGATTTCCTTTTCTCGGTCAACAACTAATTTTAAAGCAACAGATTGAACCCTGCCTGCAGATAGGCCGCCATCTCTTGCACCTTGCACTCTTCTTGTGAGAATAGGAGAAATTTTGTACCCGACAATACGATCTAAGAGCCGTCTTGCTTGCTGCGCATCGACAAGAGCTTGGTTGATATCTCTTGGATGTTTAAGGGCCTCTAAGACAACATTCTTTGTAAGGGCATTGAAAGGCACTCTTTTATATTTTGTTCCAGGAGGCAAAATCGCTGCGATATGCCACGCAATTGCCTCACCTTCGCGGTCAGGGTCAGTAGAGAGGTAAACAATATCAGAGCTTTTCGCAGCCTTTTTAATTTTTTGAACGACTTCTGTTTTATCAGGGAGGATGTCATAGACCGGCTCAAAATTATGCTCTACATCAATACCAAAGCCCTTCTTTGGCAAATCCCTGATATGGCCAACAGAAGATTCAAAAATAAAGTCGTGCCCTAAAAATTTTCTTAACGTTTTCATTTTTGCTGGCGACTCAACAATAATCAGCTTTTTTGTCATTTAGTAACCTTCATTTACTTTCTAGATGATTAGTTTTTATGCATTTGACTTTAAAATTAAAGGAAAAAAACGAATCTGATCGTATTTATTCACACTTTTTTACTTTTTCAGGAAGACAGGATGAATTAGGAGGAAGAAAGAAGAATAGCAGGATGGCAGGATGGACAGGAAAAGAAAGGCCCTTTTTCTTAATTTGCACTCAAAAAATGATTTTTTTAATCTTTTATCCTGTTCATCCTGCCATCCTGCTATTTTTCTTTTTTTCTCTCTTTCTCCTGTTAGTTCTTTGGGTATATTTGATAAAAAATTGTTTTCCCGCTAAGCTGCTGGCCGCATGCGCACAATTTCATTTCTTCTTATTCTTATCTTTGCTTGTTTTGGATGTACAAAAGAGCCATCAAGCCAAAATAAACGCTATAAGGTAGGGTTATGTATCGTCGCCACAGGGCGCTATGATGTTTTTGCTAAAAATCTCATTGAATCGGCTAGGCCCTACTTTTGCAAAAACCATGATGTGACCTACTTTGTGTTCACAGATGGGAATGTCCCAAAAGAAAAAGATGTAGAAGTCATTTTTCAGAAGCGTATTGGCTGGCCGCATGATAGTTTAAAACGATTCCATATCTACGACGCGCACAAAGAAAAATTGGCCCACATGGACTTTCTTTTCGCGATTGATGCCGATATGCGCTTTGAAGCAGAAGTCGGCGATGAGATCCTAGGGGATCTTGTCGGAGTGCCACGAGATGTCGGCATTCACTTAACCTATGAAAACAATAAACTCTCCAAAGCCTACATGAGCCGGAAAAAAGCAAAACATTATTTTGCGGGTGCCTTTTACGGGGGGCGTAAAGATGAATTTTTTAAAATAGTGGGGCAGCTCAAGGAAAATGTCGATAGTGATCTCCTCTTTAATTACATTGCTGCCTGGCATGACGAAAGCCACCTCAACCGTTATTTTTTTGATCATCCCCCTACGGTAGTGCTTCCCTATTCTTATTGCTTTTACACTGAAAGCTGGGAACATCCCTACGAAAAAAAAATTGTCTGTCTAGATAAAAATCTCCAGGAGTTTCACGATGAAAACCATTAAGGCCATTTTACCTGCTATTTTGATTGTCATTGCCGCACTTTTTTTCATAGGAAATTTAATTTCAGGAATAAAGTTTCCAAAAAGCAAAAACCAGCAGGTTGAAACCTTTAAAAAGAGTTTGCATGCCAAAGAGCAAAAGCCCTTTACGATCGTAATTACTTCATTCAATAACTCTGAGTTTTGCTTGAAAAATTTAGCCTCTGTTTTTGAGCAGCGCTATTCTAATTACCGTGTCATCTACATTGATGATGCTTCGACCGATGATACTTTTGAAAAAGTCAAAAAATGCATCCAAGATGCCCACCAAGAGCCGCGCGTGACTCTGATTCGGAATCAAGAGAATCTGAAAGCGATAGAAAATTTTTATCGCACTTTCCACAGCTGCAAAGATGATGAGATCATCGTCATGTTAGACGGCGATGATTGGCTGGCACATAACCAAGTCTTGGAAAATTTGAACGATTGTTACGCAGATCCCATGGTCTGGGCGACCTATGGAAGCTACGTGGAATACCCATCCTATAAAAAAGGAGAAGCTAGAGGTGAGATACCCCATAAAGTCCATCACAGTGAAAAGTATCGCGAATTTGCAAAAAAGAAATTTATTTTCTCCCATTTGAAGACAGGCTATGCCGGACTTTTTAAAAAAATAAAAATGGAAGATCTTCTAAAAGATGGCAATTTTATGGCCGCAACCTACGACCAGGCTTTCATGATCCCCGTTGTGGAAATGGCCAAAGAACATGTTCATTACATTAAAGACGTTCTTTATATTTACAATAGAAATACTCCGTTAAATGAGGACAAAGTGTGTTTGGGAGTCCAACGAGAATGTACAAAGTATATACACTCCTTGTCTCCCTATTCCCCCATTTCGGACTGGGCAAATGAATGCAACTCTCTTTTAGGCAGCGATCTCATTATATTTTCTCGAAATCGTCCTGTTCATCTCTATGCTTTCCTAGAGTCGGTAAAGAAAAATGTCAAAGGATTAGGCAAACTAACTGTTCTTTGCGAGTGTAAAGATGCTTACTTTGTAAAAGCTTATGAAGAAATAAAAAAATCCTTTCCTTCCTTTGAATTTTCCTTCCTGAAAGGTGATTTTAAAGAGCAGCTTTTAAAAACTCTCACGGCCTTCCCAGCACATTATGTGTTATTTGCCCAAGACTTGTGTATCATTAAAGAACCCGTTGATCTGCAAGTGTGCGCAGAAGAAATGCAAAAAAGCGGCGCCTATGGATTCTTTCTGAATTTTGAAAATCAGATAAAACATGCAATTGCTTTTGACCAAATGCATGCATGGCAATTTCTGAATCATGAAAAATCGTTTAATTTCTCTATGGCCATTTATCAAAAAGAGATGATCCTAGACACGCTCAAATCTCTTGCATTTTCTGATTTCGATTCTTTACAGCAGCCTTGGGCCTCTTGTCTTAACACAAAAAAGATCGGCCTTTTTTTTAATCAGAATAAGCTCTTAGATCTTCCTATGAAGGACAATCTAGACCAGCTTTTGACTAAGTTTCAGGAGGGGCTAAAAATTGATCTAGCGCCTTATTTCCAGGCCCAAAGTGAAACAGCACATGTGGAGTCCGAGCCGGCATATGTTAAGAGATAGCCTTTTCTTTCTTCTAATCTGCTTTCCTATTTTCTGCTTTTCGGAAACGAGCGATTTTGAACTTTTAATGGGGAAGGAAACGGAGCTCTGGCAATATGTTCAAACACCAGAAGACCAAAAAAGGATCGATTTTTTTAAAAAAAATTTCAATCAACATATTTCTTCTCTTCAATTGAAAACCCTAAAGGGCAAAATTCCCGAAGTGCTCCATTTTATCTGGCTTGGTCCTAAAGATTTTCCTATTTCTTCCTTAGAAAAAATTGAGAAATGGATCGAACTTCACCCAAATTGGACGATCAAATTTTGGACAGATATTAATCGCGCTCCCCCTCTAAAAAAAATGAAAAAACAGCTCGTGGAAGATTTCGCTTTCCAGTTTCTTTCTGATGCTTATGATCAATCGGATAACTTTGGGGAAAAAGCGAAAATACTTTGTTATGAAATCCTCTATCAAGAAGGGGGCGTCTATATTGACCATGATGTGAAACCTTGCAGCACACTGGCGCCATTTAACAATGCGCTGGATTTTTATTGCGGACTAGAGAAATTAGGCCCCTCGATCCTAAGCTCTTCAGTTTATGCAGCGACTCATTTGATAGCAGCAAAGCAAGGCCACCCCATCATGAATGAGGCACTTGTTTGGCTTAAGGATAATTGGAAAAAATTAGAAGAGGCTTATCCTGGCCAATCCAAATCTGCTGTAAAAAATCGTTTCGCTCATCGAACTCTTTGGGCCTTAAATGAAGGGATAGATCGAAAGATAGGAATGGAAGATAGTCAAAGGGCCGATATTGTCTTTCCATCCACTTATTTTAGTCTTGCGCGTAGAGGGGCTTCAACTATCGCCCTCCATGCCCATGAAGGGACTTGGACTAGGGATGATAATGATTTTGAAACAAAAATGTCGGGACATATTGAAGAAATCCTTAGTAAGAACAATGAATCTTTGAAAATTGTTTTGTTACTGTCTTTAGGAGTTCTTTTAAGTTTAACGATTCTTTTCTCTTTTGCGAGAACAATGAGAAAATCTTATGAAATTTAGCCGCTTCGTCTTTTTTCTTTTTCTAATGGTTTCTGGCTTCCTTTTTGCAGAGAAAGCAGGAGAAGATGAATTCAACACGCTCATGGGAAAAGAAACTGAATATTGGGACTTCATAAAAAAAGAAGAGGATGTTGTTGCATTAGAAAAATTCAGAGCGCTTTACGTAAAAAATAAGGGCCGCCTTTTTCAAACTACAGGAGATTTTAAAATTCCCAAGGTGATTCATTTCATTTGGATTGGGCCGCGCCCATTTCCTCCGCTTTCAGTAGAAAATATTCGAACGTGGATTGCCAAAAATCCTGATTGGAAAGTGAAATTCTGGACCGATCGAGACCGACCTGCGCCGTGCAATGGAATGGAAGTGCATAAAGTCGATGATTTCCCCTTCTTATTTTTAAAACGATTTTTTGAAGAATCACAAAATTATGGCGAAAAATCAGATGTTTTACGCTTCGAGATCCTTTTTCAAGAAGGCGGAGTGTATGTCGACCATGACGCTAATTGCTTGAGAAGCTTCGACAATCTCCATCGGGGGGTTGATTTTTATTGCGGCCTTGAAGTCCCACATCCTCCTCTTGTAGGACTGGGTGTCACTACTGGAATCGGGGTCGTTGGATCGCGGCCAGGACATCCAATCATCAAAAAGGTGATTGATCTGATTTCAAAAGAGTGGCAGAAAATTGGAAAAAAATATCGCGGAAAAGATGGCTATTCCCGAACACAGCTTGTCATGGAAAGGACCTATTTGATGCTCACCCATGCGCTGAAAAAAAAATGTGTGGACCAAGCTGGTAATGTTGATATTGTTTTGCCAGCGGCCTATTTTTTTGCGAAAAAAGGCATTCCCCCTCTCTATTCTAAACATTTTTTTGCTAATACTTGGGCTGATGACGAGGAAAAAAATCGAGAATTTGAAAAAAATGCGCGTAGGGCTATGGAAAAGATCAAGCAAAAAAATCTTACCATCCGCAGGATTGGCAAAACTGTCCTTTCTTTAAATATCATTGCCTTTGTGGCCATTTTCTTTTATCTCGTACGCAAAAAAAAGCAGCAAAATGAAATCACGTAATATTTGGATTATTGCCTTTCTTTTTTTAGTACTTCTTCTCCCAACGACTATTCTTTTAAGGAAAAAGGCGCCCAAGGCCGCATCAGAACCTATCCGTCATCCTTTTGCAACTAAGGCCCAGAAAGAAGAGCTTTTTCGATTGTTCAAGGGCCTCGAAATTAAAACCCTCATTGATATCCCCTGCGGCGATGTTCAATGGATCTACGAGATCAAATCTTTTATTTCTGGGTATTTCGGCATCGATAGCGAAGAGAAGGTTCTTCAGAAAAATCGAGAAAGGTATGGAGGGGGCAGCATCCACTTCCAAAATTTAGACATTTCAAAAGATCCGCTGCCCGAGGCCGATCTTATTTTTTGCCACGATGCGCTCAACACCCTTTCGCAAAATGAGATTTTAGCCTCTTTATTATTATTTAAAAAAAGTGGGGCAAAATATCTTCTACTTACTACTTGCCCTGATAAAGAGAAAAATCAAAAAGGAAAAAAAGGAGTCTATCGTCCCATCCACTGGCAACTTCCTCCTTACAATTTTCCAAAACCACTCTTACTTTTAAATGATCCTACTGAGCAAAATAAAAAATTAGCCCTCTGGAGATTAGAAGATCTATGATCATGCGTTTATTAATTCTGCCACTTTTGCTTCTGTTTGCAGGCTGCACAAAAAAGCAAACTTTAAAACCGCCGGGCACTGATTTTGAAAGTTTGATGGGGAAAGATCTGCCTGCTTGGCAGTATGTGCAGACAAAAGATGATTTCCAGAATTTAGAATTTTTTAAAAATGTTTTTGAAAAGAATATCCTGTTTTTATCTGAAAAACATGCCGCTACCCGAATTCCAAAAGTGATTCACTTCATCTGGATCGGTCCTAAGCCTTTCCCACGCGACTCGATAGAAAATGTGAGGAGTTGGATCGCGCACCACCCCGATTGGACATTTAAATTTTGGACCGATCGCGACCGTCCTCTGCCGCATCCAAAAATGGAGAGAAAGTTAATCCAAGATTTCAAATTTTTGGAACTTTCTCGTTTTTTTCATGATTCTGATAATTTTGGGGAAAAATCAGATCTTTTACGACTTGAGATCCTTTTTCAAGAGGGCGGCATCTATGTTGACCATGATGTGAAATGCATGAAGCCATTTGATGAGTTAAATGCTTCTTTTGATCTTTATTGCGGCATGGAAGTGCCTTACAAAACTTCCCTCTATTCTTCTGTCCTTCCTACAAATAATGTTTTAGGTGCAAAACCTGCCCATCTTATTCTTAAAGAGAGCATGCAGTGGCTTAAAACACATTGGGACCAGATAGAAAAAGAATATCCAGGGAAGGACCGCGATTCCGTAATCAATCGGGTCGCCCACCGCTCTTTTTTTGTGCTTAGCCAAGTCTTTTTAAAATGGGCCAATCAAGAGGGCAATCGCGACATTGCTTTCCCTTCCTACTACTTTAATTCCCCAAAAGAAGAGTGGGCGATCTATTCCCGCCATCAATATGCAGGGACCTGGTTTGAAGGCGAATCACAATTTGAAAAGATGGTGCGTGAAAGACTCATGATGCTCAGCAAAAAAACCAATAAAATTTTGCTTATTTTAGGTGTGCTATCAGCTCTTAATCTGATCTGTTTTTCATTGCTTTTTCTTTATATCCGTAAAGGCCGGCGCTTTTTGACTATAAAGGACCAATAACCCGCAACTTAGAAAGAAAAGCAACCTTTCCTGCTGGGATTTAATCAGGTCATAATGGCAGCCTCCTATAAAAAGAAGAAAAACCAAGATTGCAATAAGCGTGACAGAAATGGGCTCTAGCTTATTTCTCATTGCGTGCCAAATAAGTGAAAACAAGAAACATAAAAAAGCAGCTAATCCCACAAGACCGCTTTCCGTTGCAATAAGCAAATAGATATTATGAACTGCGTCTCCTTTTTCATTTTGTTCTTTCATGGCAACCAGATACTGATGAAACCCAATTCCAAACAAAGAATGTTTTTTAACTTTTTCTACTGCGCGCATTTGATAAATAAGGCGGGTTTGATCTGAGCTTTTAGCGCAGACACTATAATTAATGATTCCTCCCCTTTCAATGAGTTGAGGAAAGAGCAATAAAGCACTGAGTCCAATGCATGCGACTATTTTAATTAAAAGAGTTTTGATATTTGCTTGTTTTTTATAGAGAAAGAAACCAAACCAGAAGAGCGATCCTAATAAAAGCCCAAGGATTGCAGCGCGAGAATAGGTAATAAAAAGAGTGAAGCATTGTAGAAATAATGCCAAAGTAAAAAGAGCTCGATTTCTTTTTGTTTGAATTAATGTATAGAGAAAAAAGCTTATAAATAAAGAAAATCCAATAAAACAACCTAAAATATTGGGATGAGGCAGCGTTCCTGCAGCCCTGAAAATCTCATTTGAAAGAGATTTGATATGAAAAAAGGAGTCAAAAATCCAGCGTGTTTTATCCGCGATACCAATGATGGCAAAAAGAAATGGCTCTCCTAATTTATCCAGACCTATAGGATTTTGAACGAAGTATTGTGCTATCGCTATCAAGCACTCGATGATTGAAGAGAAAAAAATGATCCAAAAACCTCTAATCACAAATTCTTTGATTTGAAGATGAGAAGATAGCGCATAAAAAAACAAAGATGGAATCAGCAGTTGGAAAAGATAGGGATAGTAAGCCCATGGTTCATGCGAGTGGGGACTGTGAAGAATCGAAATAAGGGAGATAATGAGGAAAAGAGAAAGATACTTTCTACTTTTTTCCCAAAATAAAGTCCTTAATTTTTGTGCAAAAAAAGAAGAGATAACCATTCCAATCATCAAAAAATCAGTCAGATAAAAGCACAAAGACCCATCAATTTTTAAGAAGCTATCAAAATCTCTTGAAAAAACTGAGTAAATGATTTTTTTCACAAGGTGGGTGTAGCGGCATTGAAAAGGAAGATAAAAAAGCAGAATACAAAACAAAGTTGTGAAAAATGTTAAAGTATTGATTTTTCTGATAGTGTATTTTGTTAATGAGAACATGAGCAAAATTAGACCTGAAGATCTTTTAAATTTCAATGAGCGAGGCTTAATCCCTGGCCCTGATGAAAATGAAGAAGCTTTCTTAACGCGCATCCAAAAATTGGACCATTTTTTTTCTTATCCCACAGAGACAATAGATGATTTTCTAACGGATGGAGATTGGGGTCCTGCCCGGACTTTAACGCACAAACTTTTTGACTTTTCACTGGATTGGGTGGTCGCTCATTATAGCAATAAGAATCTCCCTTTTTTTCAAGGCGCCGCAACTTGGTTGATCGATCAAAATGGGATACAAATCCCTATCATTCAGCTCAAAACGAAATTTGAAAGCGGGGGACTTTATAAAATTTATCATAAGGAAGAAGTTTTAGCCCATGAATCTATCCATGCAGCGCGCATGGCCTTCAATGCCCCCCAATTTGAGGAAATCTTTGCCTACATGACAGCAAAATCTTCACTTAGAAAATGCCTGGGGCCTATTTTCCAAAAATCATGGGAATCTTATGTATTCCTTATTTTTTTTATCGCTTCATTTTTTTTTCAGATATTCTTTCCCCATTGGCAGCTGCTTTTTCTTCTTCCCTGGTTCTATTTTGCTTTTCTTGGCATGCGGCTAACGTTTTTACGTTTTAAACTAGGCGGGTGCTTAAGAAAATTAAGTAAGCTTCTTTTTGACCCCTCTGATGCGCTTCCGGTGGCCGTCAGGCTTACAGATCAAGAGATTTTTCTTTTTGCCAAAAGTTCTGCTGATCAAATCCAATCCTACATTAGAGAGCAATCCTCTTTAAGGTGGAAGCTTCTACGGCAGCTTATAAATTAACGTAAACTCGGTTTTGAAAATTTGAATGTTTGATTCGAGGCCGAAATAGACAGTCGGGTGCACAGCACTTCGTGCCTTGTGTCCTCTGCGACCCCTTGAGCTTCAATCCGCTTTGCCAAATCGTGTCCTCGTCATCTGATTTAATAGACAAACTGGTATGGGCTATCCGAAATGATGAACAAGCTCATCAGATTTCTAAAAATGCGAATGATTTTGCCTGCAACAATCTAAAATATTCCGATATCATGCTATATGTTTATTTGTTGTTGAATGAATACGCGAAGCTTCAACAGTTTTAAATTAGGAGGAATTTTATGTATAAGTTTTTTTCGCTCTGCGCTCTTTTTTTAACCACTTTAGTCATGGGGCAATCGCAACAGGATCTTCCTGAGCCGTATAATCAAATTGAACTCATGCCTTTTAATTCACATGGCTTTTATACCAACGGACCTCAAATTGAATTTTTGATTCGCACCTACAACATAAAAACAATTGTTGAAGTTGGTTGCTGGCTTGGCACATCCACAAGACATATGGCAAGCTTAATACCACCCTCAGGAAGGGTCTATGCGGTTGATCATTGGAAGGGCTCTGCAGAGCATCAGCCTGGTCAGACCTACTGGATCCCACAATTACCCCAGCTGTATGAGCAATTCTGTTCTAATGTCATACATGCAGGCCTTACCGATAAAATCGAACCTGTGAGAATGGATAGTTTAGAAGCAGTTAAACAATTATCGCATGTAAAGCCCGATCTTATCTATATCGATGCAAGCCATGACGCTCTATCTGTCTATAAAGATTTGCAAGCATGGTATCCTCTTGTGCAAGGACATGGGATTCTATGTGGAGATGACTGGGGGCAAACGGGCGTTCAAACAGCTGTTAAAGAATTTGCAGCGCAACGAGGTCTGAGAATTGAAGCATCAGGATTTTTTTGGCGCTTAATCGAATAAAGTTTCCCGTTTCGGTTCGTTAATAAATCGACGTAGAACCTCCTAATAAAATTTTTTGGGGGCTTTTGACCGTTTTTAGATTCATAAAGTGAGACCGTTATGTAACGATCATAGACCTAATTGTATGAGGATTTGCTCCTCCGTGATTAATCTTATAGCTTGCGGTGGGAGGAAGGGGGGATGTTGAGCGTTTGTCTGTATTTGGCGATCGTTCTGCGCGAGCAGGGAATATTCTGCGCATTTAATTTTTGAGAAAGCTCCTCATCAGAGAGCGGTCTTGCCTTATCTTCTGTTTTAATGAACTTGAGCAAAAGATCTTTGGCACTATGTAGGGGGTTTTGGAAAGTAGAAGACGTGATAAAACGCTTGAGCGGAAATAACCCCTGAGGACAGTAAAGATACTTTTCATAAATTGCCCTTGCAATGGTAGATTTATGCATGCCGAGTAGCTGCGAAATCTCCTCTAGTGTACAGGGAGAAAATTGATGATATTCGCCGCTGAAAAAAGCAGCATGCTTTGTCAAAAGAATGGCCGCAATTTGTTTGAGTGTTTGGTGACGCCTTCCTAAAATCCGCATTAGCCATTTGCCAGAGGCTAAAGAGCGCCGCATGCAGACTTTTTCCTCGTTGCTTAGATGGGGCGAATTTGAATGTTTCAGGAAATTCAATGAGAGTTCAATGGCAGGAAGCTCTTTTCGATTGACCTCTACCAGCCATTTTCCTTCCTGATTTTCCAGAATGATGTCTGGGATGATAGGGAGGGTGTGTTGCTGGTCAAATTCTGCTCCTGGCTGTAGGTTTAGGGGAAATAGATCTTTTTGGATCAGTTCTTTAATCTCTTTGGAGGTGCATTTGACCACTTTTGATATGAGAGAAATGCGGTGGTGAAGAAGATCGTCAAAACATTCATTTACAATTTTAAAACTTAACGTGTCGCCTTTGCCTTTTCTTATGAGTTGAATCAGCAGGGATTCTTTTAAATCTGCAGCTGCAATTCCTGGTGGATCAAAAGATTGAATTGTCCTAAGAATGATTTGTGCTTTCTCTTTCGAAAATAATTCCCCATTCATATTTTTTATTGAAAAAAAACCGCGCTGGTCAAGATTGCCAATAATAAATTCAGCAATAGAGAGGTCCTCGCCTCTAAAACAATTTCTAGCTTGCTGCATCAGAAATTCAAATAATGAAGGAGGTTTAATAAAGTTATCATAAGCGATAGAATGGTTTTTTCTAATTGATCCCTCATCTGCGATTTCATCTTTTAATTCGAGCGCAGGATTTTGTTCTACTTGCATTTTTAGCCATATAGAGAGCTCCTGCAGAGGCATTTGCAACACCTCAAGGGCTTGACGCATTGCCAAAGAAAAAACCAACTTCTGATTTTGTTTTATATTTATTTTCTGTACCATCTGCCCCCTTGAACCTATCCCATTATTCGCAAAATATGCTTTTCGTGTCTTTTTCCACATCTTTTAAACCCGCTTCGCAGTCCTACTTATTTAAGTATGTACTGCGAAGCGGGTTTAAAACCTGTGGAAAAATCCTTCAAAAATCAAAATTTTGGAATAATGGGATAGGTTCTTCATGTAAGAAATTGCCATTTTTTTCAATGGGGGGGAATCAATGGAACTACTAGTTCTAGATAGAACATCAGCTGCTTTTTCAGACGTTGCGTCGGTTTCAACTGCTGCGGTTAAGAGATCTCCAAGTGCCAATTTCCAGAGCACAAGCAGCTTAATCTCCATAGGGGATGTCCTATCTGTCCCTAGCTTAATTTTTGAAAAAGTGAGTGATCTGTTCCGTGGTTTTTCATCTTTTTTCGACGACTTCTCTGATAATCCAGAACAATTTTTGCAAAAATTTGCTAGGGACCCCGCAAAACATTGGCTTAAATTTTTTGATGAGTTCTACAATAGTCCAAGCAAGCTTTTTGGAGATTTTAACGCAGGAATAAAGGCTTATAGCAAAGCATACCTGAACTTTAAACATGGGGTGGCATGCCTTCCCTACTTGGGAAATGAGCAATTTTTAAAAATGTTTAAAGAGCAAAATGCAATTCTTCAAATCCGCGATTTTAACAAACGTTCTTTGGCGCAAGCAAAGTTTGATACGAAATATGCAGCTGAATTAATTGATTTTGATATTTATTCAGACGAAGCTGAGACTGTTTCTAAAATGATCAGTCCGATAGCTATGTATAAAGAATTAGAATTTAGGATTGCTATATTAAAAAGTAGTAGAGAAGTCATTGAGTTGCTCGGTGACGGTGGGGATGTCGAAGAGGATCGGAAGGATGAATTCCTCATCTCTAATAAAGAATTTAGAGCCCTTGTGATTGAGAAAGTATTTCAACCATTTTTTATGTTGAAGATCTGGCGTATAGAGGAGAAATTTAAATTTGTTCATGAGTTTTTAGCAAAATCTCATGCTCTATTTACTAAACCAGAAAATGCAGAAAAGGCGGACAAATGGGTAGAACAATTTCTTCGTTTTTCAATGGTTTTTAGCTCCATTGTTGAGGATGCGCAAGAAAATGGCATTCCTGGTTTTGGTGAGGAACCGGGACGAGCATGAAAGCAGCTATTTTTAGTTGTAAAGGATTAGGCGATGGACTCATCGCGCTGATTCTTTCCAACAATTTAAGCCGGAATGGATTTGAGACAACCACCTTCCACTCTTCCTTACATGGAATGCAATCCTGGTTCCCGGGACTGCTTTTAAGGCCTTTTCCAGAAATTCCCCAACTACTTTCGAATTACGATCGCTATTTTATCATTTATGAAAATTCTCCATGGATGCTTGCAATTTTAAAGGAGTGCAAAGAACGTTTTCCTGAAAAGACGACCATCCTTAATCCCATTGCCACGCCAAATTGTGATTATCCTTATTGGGAGCAGGGTCGTTTTAATGGTAGGCTTTCTTTTGCCGACAATCTCTATTTTTTTTGTAGGGATCGCTTGAATTTTGCAAATGCGACTAAAGAAAATGGAATTAAAGCTCCGCCCTCTGTTGTAAGTAGAAAATATCCTTCAAGAGTGGTGATCCATCCAACAAGTTCAAGAGCGGGTAAAAATTGGGCGAAAGAAAAATATATCAAACTCGCTCGAGAATTAAAAAAAATGGATTTTGATCCAGTTTTTGTCCTTGGAGAAAATGAAAAAGAGGATTGGGAAAATGAAAAGTTCCGCTCTTTTTCTTCTTTTGATGAACTTGCTGTATTTGTTGCTGAATCTG
>DATIJP010000091.1:0-121736 GCA_035478495.1 Rhabdochlamydiaceae bacterium | reverse complement strand
CAAAGCTTTTAAGAAAAAAAGGATTGGATCCCGTTTTTGCGATGAGTGTTGAGGAAAAAAAAGAGTGGGGCGATGCGCCCTTTGAAATTCAAGCCTTTGAAAAATTAGATAGCCTAGCTGCTTTTATTTTTGAATCAGGCGGTTTAGTTGGCAATGATTCGCTTTTAGGCCATTTGGCCTCTAATCTCAATATCCCAACAGTGGTTATTGCAGATAATGCAAAACTCTTAAAGCTCTGGCGCCCAGGTTGGTTTTCTGGCACTGTTGTGACACCCCCCTCCTGGATACCAAATAAAATCAGAGAAAAGTGGTGGCGAGGGCTAATTTCTTCTAAAAAAGTTGCAAAGTATTTCAATTAGACATACCTTGACAAATATGAATAAGAATAGACAGCCTCTCGATGCCCGTACGCGTAGAAAAAATAATAAGACGATCCGTGATGCTCAAAGCGCCTTTGCAAAAAAAGAGCCGCCTGTTCTCTCCGATCAATTAAAAGTCGATGATCTTTTAAAAAAGTATCCTCCCAAAATGCGCGCGAAGGACAAAAGTCTACTTGATTCCCAGTTAAAAACGATGAAGATCGAAAAGAAGGTCAAAACTGTCTCTTATCATACCCATTCCAAACGGACTACTCCGGGTGAAGTAGAAGGGCGCGATTCAACTCCGGCTCATGTCCATCCTGAGTCAGCGAAATGGGACAAAAATCTGAAGTTGCAGAATACAGTAAATAATAAATCTTTTAATAAAAAGATGCTGAAAAAGAAATAGGCTGATTTCGTTTGAATTGCTATGATGAGCAAAGATGGACCAAATCAAACTAGCTCATATTTCCGACCTGCATTTTAACGCTGCTTCCTTCAATCCTGCTCAAATTTTTTCTAAAAGATGGCTTGGAAACCTCAATTCAGTCCTTTTTCGAAAAAGCCAGTTTACCTACGAAGGGCTGGCACTATTAAAAGATTTGTTTAAAAAGCAGGGTATTTCTCACATTCTCATCTCAGGGGATATTTCTACCACCTCTCATAAAGAAGAATTTCTGACTGGAAAAGCTTTTGTAGAGGAGCTTAAAAAAGAAAATTTTGAAGTGATTACACTCCCTGGCAATCATGACCATTACACGAAAAAAGCCTATAAGCAGAAATTGTTCTATCACTATTTTGAGCCCTCTTTTGAGCAAAATTCGCCTTTCAATTTAAAAGACCATGGGGTGGCGATCAAAAGTTTAAACCAAAATTGGCATCTGATTGTGCTGGATACAACTTGCCTGCCTAAATTTCTTGCCTCACAAGGTCATTTTTCTCCACATATTGAGAAACATTTGGAAGAGGCTTTGACCTCTCTTAAAGGACAGAATATTATCTTGGCAAATCATTTTCCTTTTTTTCAGCATGAAAATTTAAGAAAGCGGCTGATTCGCGGCGATGAGATGAAAAAACTCTTTGCAGCGCACCCGAATATCAAACTCTATCTTCATGGACATACGCACCGCTTTTGCGTGGCAGATTTAAGAGTGAATGGCCTTCCCATTGTTCTTGATCCAGGCAGCACTTGCCATCGCTTTAAAGGCGGATGCCACATTCTTGAAATTGATTCAAATGGATGTCATTTAGGCATGTTCAAATGGAATGAAGAGGAGTGGAAGCTTTTCCAGCAGCATCAATTTAACTGGTAATTTAAATTACATTAGTTTGGTTTAAAAAAAATAAGCCTTTTCGAGGGGCCAAAATAGACATGTCGGGTGCCACAGCACTGCATGTCTGTGTCCCCCGCGACCCCCCTTGAGCTTCAATCCGCTTTGCCAAATCGTGTCCTCGTCAATGGGCTGTGCAAAGCACTATCCCATACGCCCTTCGGGCTTGCCTGCGGTACGATTTTGCTGTGCGCCTTGAAGCCATCGGCTGCTCATGCGTTCACTTCCCACTCCTTATCAGTCGCGGGCCCCTTCTCACGTCGATTCACAGGGCCTATCTGAAATCCAAAAGCAATTTTTAAGTTGTTGGATTTTCAAATCGCTCTGCAATGCGACGTGAAAGGGGCCCCGCCAAAAAGACGCAGTCTGGCGGGGTATGAACGCACATTGCAGCCAATGGCCTCAGATCGCACAGCATAATCGTAGCGCAGGAGAAGCGCGGTCAGCGCGCAGGGGGTCGTGCTTTGCACACCTCCTCGACGAGCACACGATTAGGCAACGCGAGGTGAGGCTCAAGGGGGTCGCGGGGGACACATTGGCACGAAGTGCTGTGTCACCCGACATGTCTATTTCCGCCTCTTAATAAAGATTCATTCTTAAAACTTTTCACAAGCTATTTCTTATAAAACAACTAAGTTGCTATGATGCACTTGATGACAAAGCCGTGGTATAAAGATGGACTTCGCTTCGCCTGCACCCAGTGCGGAAATTGCTGCACAGGCGCTCCTGGATATGTTTGGGTCAGTGACGAAGAAATCCTTGAAATGGCCACTTTTTTAAAGATTAACGTGGATGAATTCGTACGCACTTATACAAGACAAGTGAATGGTCGGCTTTCACTGAAAGAATTCCCCAAAAGCTATGATTGCATCTTTTTGCGCGGCAAGCAGTGTATGCTTTATGGTTCACGACCAAAGCAATGTCGCACTTTCCCTTTTTGGCCAGAAAATATAGAATCGAAAAAAAATTGGGAAGAAACAGCAAAACGCTGCGAAGGTATCAACCACGAGCATGCTCCTGTTATTCCCCTTTCTGAAATTCAAAGGCAGCTGAAAATTCTGGATGAATAACTCACTAAATAGCTTTCCGCCTGATGTTCAAAATCGCATCAAGCAGTGGCTAGAGCCTCCATTCGATCGAGCTACACAAGAAGCTGTCCAGCAGATGATCAAAACTAATCCTAAAGATCTTCTCGATGCTTTTTCCTCTACACTTGGTTTTGGGACTGGAGGAATGCGAGCTCTTATGGGCCCAGGCACAACGCGCATGAATATCTATACTGTGCGCCTCGCAACACAGGGTCTTGCCAATTATATTCGTAAACAGAGCAAGGCAAAAGAAAGACATACCGTGTTTATTAGCTATGATTCGCGCCATCATTCAGAACTCTTTGCTCATGAAGCCGCATCAGTACTCGCTGGAAATGGCATCGCAGTCCTCCTCACTCGCGAAATCCGTCCCACTCCTTATGTCTCATTTGGTCTGCGCCATGATGAATGCATCGCAGGCATTATGATCACTGCATCGCACAACCCGAAAGAATATAATGGTTATAAGGTCTATTGGAGCGATGGAGGACAAGTGGTCCCTCCACATGATCAAGGAATTATTGCAGAAGTGAATGCAATTAGTAGCTTAGACCAAGTCCACTCTGCGCCTCTAACAAGTCCTCTAATCACTCTGGTAGAGCTTTCATTAGATTTAGATTATCTTGCTGCCATTCATAAAGTTCAACTTAACATAGCTGAGAATAAACGCGTCGGCAATTCACTTAAAATCACCTATACACCCGTCCATGGAACAGGAATAAAGCTTGTCCCGCGCGCTTTAAAAGATTGGGGATTTAGTAATATTAATCTAGTCGGCGCACAGAGTGTGATCGATGGAAATTTTCCCACTGTAAAGGTGCCAAATCCAGAATATGCAGAAACACTCCACTTAGGCGTAGAGCAGCTGATGAATAGCGGTTCTGATATTTTGCTGGCCACAGATCCTGATGCCGACAGGGTGGCTGTTGCTACAATGCATCATGGGAAGGCATATATTCTCAATGGCAATGAGATCGCCTCTATTTGCGTCGAATACATTTGTCAAACACTCACAGAGCAAAAGAAGATGCCAAAAAATGGCGCTGTTGTGACAACGATTGTCTCTACAGATATGATTCGGACCATTTGCAAGGCTTATGGATGCAGCTGTATTGAAGTCCTGACAGGATTTAAATACATCGGTGAGTGCATTCACAAATGGGAACTTTCACACGAGCACAAATTCCTTTTTGGCGCCGAGGAATCTTACGGCTATCTAATTGGCACACATTCTAGAGACAAGGATGCTGTTGTTTCTGCCTGTCTTTTAGCTGAGATCGCCCTTTTTATGAAGGTAGAAGGAAGAACTCTACTAGACTTTCTTTATGACATTTATAAGAAGTATGGCATCTTTCGAGAAAAACAACTGACCGTTGATTTCCCCGGTCAACAAGAAAAAATCCGCGCTGCGATGCAAAAATTAAGAGCAAATCCACCCAAAACAATTTTAAATGAAAAAGTGGCCGTTTTAGAAGATTATCAAAAAGGCTTTAACGGGCTGCCCAAATCCGATGTGCTGCTTTTCCGCCTGGAAGATGAAAGCAAATTAGTTGTCCGCCCTTCAGGCACAGAACCTAAGTTGAAAATTTATGCGGGCGTGCGCTTAAAATCATTCCCCTCTCTTCAAGAGGGAATTGTACAATGTGATCAAAAACTTGACCTTCTCTTAAAGGAGATGCATGCGCAATTTTAACCTGGCCCTTGTAACAGGCGCAACATCAGGAATGGGCGAAGGGCTTTGCCACCTGCTGGCATCAAAAGGAATTCCCCTGATCATCACCGGGCGCAATGAAAAAAAATTGCAAGAACTATCGAGCTCTTTTAAAAATACAATCCCGGTCAATGTTGATCTTTCAAAATCTGCAGAAAGAAAAAAACTAGTGAGTGTGATTCAAGAGCATGCCCCTGATCTTGTGATCAATGATGCTGGCTTCGGCCTCTATGGGAATGTGCTCGATTTTACCACCGAAGAGCAAATGGGAATCTTAGAGCTCAATGCAAATGCTCTGCTAGAAATTTCCATTGAATCTGCCCGCGCGCTTGTAAAACAAAAGAAGAAAGGGACTATTCTCAATATCGCTTCCGCAGCTGCTTTTTTTCCCTTTCCAGCCTTTAGTGTCTACGCTGCCTCTAAAGCATTTGTAAAAGAGTTTTCTGAAAGCTTTGATTTTGAAGTGGCACCTCTCGGAATCCGGGTCTTGTGCGCCTGCCCTGGCCAAGTGAATACAAAATTCCGTGAGAGCGCAGGCGGAGCGTCCGGCATCATCAGTAAAATGGCGATTTCTAAAGAAAAAGCTGTCCAATGTATTTGGGAGCAAATTGAAAAAGAGAAACCTATTGTATCCATCTTTGATTGGCGTACCCACTTGTCCGTCTATCTATCTCATTTAGCGCCAAAATCTTTTTTAAAAAGATTATTACAAAGAAATATTATTAATAGAACGAATTCATAATATTTAATACAATATTTCGCATGAAAGTTACACCTAGTTCACAAGCTCAAAAAAGTGGTTACCTTCCTTTAGATGCCGCTTCTCCTTATGTTCCCCGGCTTGAACAAAACACAATCACCTCTTTAAGGGACGTTAGTCCTAAATTATGGGTTTTATTGAAACTCACTTCTTTCATTAATTTCTTAAAAAGCTTGCTGGGGATCAAATATTTGTCCTTTTACTATGCTACTTGGGTTTTTGAGAAAAAAATCGCTCTAGCAAAGAGCCCGAAAGAGCATGAGATCGAATCTTTTTGGCAAATGGTCTGGTCTACCGATGTCTCTGTGATTGCTGCATTTTCCGATCCCACGCCAAATTCAGAGGATTTAAGCTGCATTTACTGGCCCACATCTTCTTTCACGAAAGCAGACATCCTCATTAAACTTAAATCAGAGGCCATAGAATATAGCTCTCAGAACCAACTGCTTATTAAGCGTGAATTCCTTCTAGAAAAAGGAAAAAAGAGTCGCACGATAGTGCAATTGATCTCTTTTCCCGATGCGACTAAAACGACTTATGAAAAAGCCATATTAGCAGCTAAAGCGCATGATAAAAAGAATCAAACAATTCTAGCTCTTTATTCTGGGAGATGTCTAGCAGCCTATCCATTTATCAACCTCTATAAATCTAATAGAGCATAGGCTGGCGGCACTTGCGCTCTTCCTGAGCTTTCTCTGGATATTTCACTCTTAAGTGGCCTGTGACAGATAGAGTTCTCACAAAGCTCTTTTTGGCAAGACCAAGTTCTTCAAATGTCAATTGACATTCATCCAATTGGCCATCTTCTAGTTTCTCGGCTACTAGATTGTCTACAAGTTCCGTGAGTGTCTTTTCATTGATCTCTTCTAAACAGCGTGATGCAGCTTCAATACTATCAGAGAGCATAATCAAAGCAGATTCGCGCGTATGCGGCTTTGGGCCGGGATAACGGAAAAGCTTTTCTTCGATCTTCTCTTTTTCCCCAGCGATCGTCATCTGTTTGCGATAAAAATAATAGACCAAAGTAGTCCCATGATGCTGGCTAATAATATCGATAAAACATTGTGGAAGCCGATGTTTTTTTGCTAAAGCCTCCCCTTCGGGAATATGAGCAACAATCACCTGCGTTGACTCAAGCGGCGTTAAAAGCTGATGGATATTAAAAGCTGCCATCTGATTTTCAGTGAAATATTGAGGATTAAAGAGTTTTCCAATGTCATGATACAAAGTGGCAACACGACATAAAAGGCCATTGGCGCCAATGGCCCTCGCCGCATTTTCTGCTAAATTGCCTACAACAAGGGAATGTTGGTAGGTGCCGGGCGCCTCTGTGCTCATTCTGCGCAAAAGTTCGTTGTTAGGGTCCATATATTCCATGAGCGTCATATCGGTCATCACATGGAATAGCGATTCTAAAAGAGGAAGCAATCCCACAATCAGCAAAGCAATAAAACTAATGAAAATAAAAGAGCTTGCAAGATCTTGCATCAGATGAATCGGGCTAAAGAGATTTTGAGCAAAATTGAGAGCAAAAATGACAGGAACGGAAACGAGCCAGACTTTTGCTAAAACAGAAAAGACCTCTTTTCTTTTGTGCAATTTCTTTGCAAAAAGAATGGTGACCCAAGAGGCAATCAAATTAATGATTAAAAAGCGACTATGATCAAGAGCAAGGGTCACTCCCAAAATAATTGTCAAAAAGGCAGACGCAAAAAGGGCATTTTCTGCACCGACAAGGACATAGATTAAAATTGAGGCAAAGGGAATTAAAATCGGATAGCGGAAAATGTCGGTCAAATATGTGACTCTGTCCACCAGCAAATATTCAGCGCCTTTCGAAAGGAGCAAAGTTAAAATCACAATGGTGACAAGGAGCGTGATCTTTTGCAAAGAATTGAGCATTTCCCGGTGATTGATGCGGAAATAAACAATGCTAAGTACGGATAAAAGGAGTGAGAGTAAAATACTTCCTATAATCGTTCTGGGCGCCCATAAATCTCTTTCTTTGCTGATCGCTTCTTTCATCGCTTGAAGCATGGCCAAATGGCGCGTTGTGACCCTCTCGCCCGGATCAATAATGTGCGTGCCTGCTTTGACTTGTGTGTATTGATGGGGAATGCTGTCTTGGACGATTTGCCGCAAACTTCTTTCGCCCGGAAGATCTTCTTTCATTTGCCAAAGCCGTTTTTGAAAGGCATTTAAAATAAACTGGCTTGCTTCCACTTGATATTTAGAGTGGAATATTTTTTGAGAGACCTTTGCCCAGAAATCATCTGGCAAGACTAAAAATTGTTCCGGATTTGGCGGGGT
The DNA here is from genome assembly GCA_035478495.1 of Rhabdochlamydiaceae bacterium. Lineage (GTDB taxonomy): Bacteria > Chlamydiota > Chlamydiia > Chlamydiales > Rhabdochlamydiaceae > DATIJP01. Next base: position 114,177 of record DATIJP010000091.1, on the reverse strand, counting down.
CAAAGAAAAATTGTCCAAGCGTGAAACTTGGTAATCTTTAATTTTCTGCAATGTGCGACTGTTGGTAAAACGCACCTGCAAAAGCGCCTCTTCAAGTGCATCTGCTCCTTTATACATCTCTTCAAACGTGCTATGTTCAAGCTGGTCACGCCATTCTTGATGGGTCAGTAGATAGCTTTCAAAATCAAAACGGGTTTGGCTCACCTGTTTTTCGTCTAATCGAAAAATTTTACCAATATCGCGCAGAGATTGCTGTTTTAAAATAAAGGTCGCCTGCTCATCAGGGAATTCGAAGTCGACTTGTGCAATCAGATAATGCTCGGCGATCGAATTCAGATCGAGCATTTCCATCCGGACTTGTCTGAAATGGAGAAAAAAAGAAAGCGCTACAAAAAAAATGAATGCAAGCAAAAGCCGCTTTCCAAAATGGCCTTCGCCAAGCCAATTCTTCCAGCTTATTTTTGTGGGCGCACCTGTACCAATATACATGAACCTATCCCATTATTCCAAAATTTTGATTTTTGATGGATTTTTTCACAGGTTTTAAACCCGCTTCGCAGTACATACTTAAATAAGTAGGACAAGAAGCGGGTTTAAAAGATGTGGAAAAAGACACGAAAAGCATATTTTGTGAATAATGGGATAGGTTCATAATTTTGATCATACCAAAAGTCGCGATTTAGATTATATTCACTTTAAAGTATAATGGATCCTATGGATGACTATCAAATTATTTCTAGAAAGTACCGCCCTCAACGGTTTTGCGAAGTGGTAGGCCAAAGTGCCATCATTCAAACTTTGATTAATAGTTTAAAATTGGGCCGCTCTGCGCAAGCCTATCTCTTTTGCGGATCTAAAGGGACAGGAAAAACGACGCTCGCGCGCATTCTTGCAAAAGCGCTCAATTGCAAAAGTTTAGGACAAGATTTTGAACCGTGCAATCAATGCATTTCTTGCGTAGAAATTACCTCATCGCGTTCTATGGATGTGATCGAGATCGATGGCGCCTCCAACCGAGGCATCGATGACATCCGCAAATTAAATGAAACAGTGGGCTACGCTCCTTATTCGGGTAAATATAAAATTATTATTATTGATGAAGTGCATATGCTCACAAAAGAGGCATTTAATGCCCTTTTAAAAACTTTGGAAGAGCCTCCTAGGAATACAAAATTTTTCTTTGCGACGACCGAACCTCATAAAGTCCTTTCGACCATCATGAGCCGCTGTCAAAGATTTGATCTTAAACGCCTCACAATTTCTGCCATCAAGGAAAAAATAAAGAAGGTTTTAGAAAGCAGCGGATTACAAATGGAAGAGAGCGCCCTTCATTGTTTAGCAGAGCGCTCAGATGGATCCTTGCGCGATGCTGAATCTTTGCTGGACCAGCTGATCTGTTATGGGCAAAACCCTATCACGCTCCAGCTCTTGCAAGATTGTTTTGGGCTGCCTGCGCACCAGGATCTATTTGCACTAGATGAGGCTATTAAAACAGGAAAGATCAACTTCGCATTTGAGTGCGTCCAAAAGATTTTTGATTCCGGTAAAGATCTTTCTGTTTTCATGGATGCCTTGCTTGAACATTTCCGCCATTTATTGCTGCTTAAACTCGGGAAAGAGTCCTCTTTTTTACCTGAAACGCTAAGAGAGCCTTATACAAAGAGCGCGCAGCACTATACCAAAGAGGATTGCCTTTACATTTTGGATTTTTTGATTGAGTGGCAAGGCCATTTTTCCAAATGCAGCTCCAAGCAGATTGCTTTAGAAATGATCCTGACGCATCTCATCCGCAGCCGCAGCCGCATTTCGATAGATTCCCTTGTCAAACGCCTTTGCCAGCTTGAAGCGCAGCCAATTAAAGTACAGCCTGTAGAAAAGCCACCAGAAGAAAAGCCCGTCCAAAGATATGATATGAAAGCAGAGGCAGCTCAAGAAGAAAAAATCGGTAGTCCGCAACATATAATGCTCGAAGAGTGCGAAGCGCAGGCTAGTAATGTGCAAGGAGCCGCTAAAAGCGGTTTACGCGAAGCAGGCAACCCCGCAGCGGGTTGTCGATACAGCGCGACGCAGCAGAGTGCTAGCCTCCGCGAGCAGGGTTCAGCATTAGATGTTAAGGACTACCAAATAGTCCATCCAAGCCGCTATGATACTCTCATTCGTTTCGCAGCGGTCGAGCTTGAAGGAACAATCATAAAATAGAGGTTAACAAAAATGGGAAGCGGCTTTGCTAAAATGAAAAAACAAGCGCGCGCGATGCAGGAGAAATATGAAAAATTGCGCGAAGATTTAAAAAATACAGAAGCGGTAGGGACAAGCGGTAATGGCCTTGTCACGATCACTTTAAATGGCGAAAAAGAGATGAAAAAGATTCAAATCAAACCAGAATGCGTTGATCCGAGTGACATTGAAGGATTAGAAGATCTCATTAAAGCTGCCTATAATGACGCCAGCAAAAAAATCGATGACCAAAGCCCAGATAGTAACTTCTCAATGCCCGGCATGCCGAGTATGTTTTAACATTCATCATATTCCTTTAATAGTTTGGCTATCTCGTGAGGGTCATGCATTTTCAATGCACGCTCCGCTAATTTATAGACGCCAATGATCGAACATTTTCGTATCGCTTTCTTGATGATAGGAATATAGCGAAGCGAACAGGAAAACTCTTTGAGGCCTAATCCCAAAAGGAGCGGTATGAAAAGAGGATTTGAGGCCATTTCCCCGCAAATAGTCAGCGGTTTTTTCTGACGCTCTGCCGCAAGTACTATCATTTTTATAAGTCGCAGAATACTTGGATGGGCAGGATAGCATAGATGGTTCGTAGAAGGATTACTGCGGTCCATGCCAAGGGTATATTGAACTAAATCATTGGTGCCCATCGATAAAAAATCAGAGTGGGCTGCAACTTCTTCACAAATCATCACGGCTGACGGCACCTCTATCATGCATCCAAGAGGAACTATTGCCTTGAAAGGAACCCCATCTTTTGTAAGTTCCTTTTTCACCTCTTCAATGAGCCATTTAGACTCCTTAACTTCATTTAAATCAGAAATCAGTGGGAGAAGAAGGTGAATCTCGCCTTCAAGCGCTGCGCGGAGAAGCGCGCGCAATTGTGTTTTGAAAAATTCTCTGTTTTTAAGTAAAAAACGGATACCGCGGCAGCCTAATACTGGATTGGGCTCCTTTTCCTGACCCACAAAAAACTCAGGATTTTTATCTCCGCCGATATCAAACACTCGGACGATAATTGGGCCGCCTCCCGCTTTATCAATCAACTGGCGATAGACCAAATACTGCTGTTCCTCCGAAGGAAAAAAAGAGCCATTATGCAAAAAAAGATATTCGGAACGAAAGAGCCCAATTCCAGCAGTTTTATAAGGGAAATCATCTAATTCATCCAAATTCCCCACATTGGAAAAAAGTTGGATAGGAAACCCATCTTCGGTTTCGGTGGGATGTTTATCTTCTTCTTTAAATTTTCGGTTACGCGAGAGGTGCTGCTTTCTTAACTCTCTATGGGCCTTTAAAGTCTTTTCTTCCGGATTGATAATCACTTCTCCGGTAAATCCATTCACAATTACAAATTGTCCTTCTATTTCAAAAGGATTTGGAATGACAATATTGGAAACAAAAGGAAGTCCCTTCGCACGGGCAATGAGTGCGCTATGAGAATTTCCGCCGCCATTTTGCGTCACAAACCCAGAACTTTTACTACAAGTTGCCGCAGCCGTATGGGAAGGCGTAAGTTCTTTAGCGAAAATGACCGATCCTGCTGGGATTTCAAAAGAAAGGCCTGGACGATTGCCCAAATGTCCCAAAATTCTTTTTGAAAGATCAAGAACATCCACATATCTTTCATGGAAAAAAGAGTCGCTTTTTCTTTCAAAAAATTGTTTCTCATAATCCTTAATTACAGAGCGGAAAACCGACTCAGTGTTCTGCAGCATTAAACGAATCTTATCTTCCACATGCGTTGTGATTAAAGGATCATCGAGCATTTGAATATGCGTATCGATAAGTGAAACTGCCTCATGCGACTCATCGGTCTCCAAATCTTTTTGCAATTGGCGCAAGTCTTCTTTGCTAGAAAAAAGTGCTCTCCGATAACGAGATATTTCAGTATCGACTTCCCCTACAGTGATGGGGAATTCTGGAATCTCTTCCTCTGCAAGAGGCCAAAAAAAAGCTGTACCAATGGCAATCCCTTCACTAACAGGATCGCCTTCGAATAAAAGCTGCTTTCTCGAATTATCCCTTAGGAACATTGTCCAATTCTCCAAAGCGATTTTCAAAAGCTTCAACCAGGCAGTCCATTGCCTCTTTTGCATCCTCGCCATCGCATGTGATGACAATCTGCGAATTTTTATTCGCTGCAAGCATTAAAATACTCATGATGCTGCGTGCATTGACCGATTCGCTACGATAGGTGAATGTGACAGCCGATTTGAATTTTTGCAAAAGTTTTGCAATGGATGTAGCAGGCCTAGCATGCAACCCAAGTCCATTTTTAATTTTTACTTTCCGCTGGAGTTTCACTTTTAATTTCCCTTTTTCTAGGAGAGACTTTTTTTGAAATCGTTTCTAATAACTTTACATTAAATTCCTTGGCAGAATTGTATCCCATTTCTTTTAACCGATGGTTCATCACTATCGTCTCAATAAGCAAAACAACATCTCTTCCGGGTTTTACAGGAAGAATGTAATAAGGAACATTGATCCCTAATAAGGAGAGATACTTATCTTCAAGGCCAATGCGATCATAAAAGAATTGATTATTCCATTCTTCTAATTTCACAATGATATCAAGGCGCTTTGCATCGCGCACGCATACAGCGCCGTACAAATGGGCGACATTAATAATTCCAATCCCACGGATCTCCATCATATGTCGTGTCAATTCTGGGCCAGATCCTTCGAGAAAAACATTTTTCCGCAATTTGACCTTCACCACATCATCCGAAATCAAACGGTGCCCTCTTTCAATCAGGCCGAGCGCAGATTCGCTTTTTCCAATCGAAGAATCCCCTTGAATGAGCACTCCTATTCCAAAAGCTTCAATGAATGTGCCATGGCAAGTGGTGTGAGGAGCAAATTCTTCTCCAAGAAAAAGAGTCATTTTGGAAAAAATTTCCATCGTGGGCATTAAGGTGCGATACAGCGGAATACCCCGCTCTTCGCAAAGAAGAGTCAGTTCTTTTGGCATCCGATATCTGCCCGCAACGATCACTGCAGGAAGTTCTTTTGTTAAGATTGCTTTTAACCGCTCAAACCGCACATTTTCATTGAGATCTTTTAGGTAAAGAATCTCCATGTTTCCAAATAGCATCATTCTTTCTCTGACAAAATTTTTCAAATAACCGGCTAGGACTAGACCAGGACGTTGCAGTTCAGGACGCTTAATGCGCCTTTGCAAACCTTTAAAACCAACGATCTGTTTAAGACCTAAGAGGTCTTGGTGCTGCTTAAAAAATTCTTCTACAAGGACCATGAATTACATTTTCATCATGACAAAAAATTTGAGCTAGTGCAATTTTATGTAAGAATCATTGTTTTTTAAAAGGAAAAACTGAGCATGCACCACACGAAGGTCGTCATTGTCGGGGGCGGTTTTGGCGGACTCACTGCTGCAAAAGCATTAAAAAAAGCCAAAATAGATTTATTGCTCATCGATAAAACGAATCATCATCTTTTTCAACCACTTTTGTATCAAGTGGCCACCGCTGCTCTTTCTCCTGGCGAAATTGGAATTCCTATTCGTGAGATCTTGCGCCATCAAAAAAATGCCTCTGTCATCATGGGCGAGGTCGTCCATGTCAATAAAACGAAAAAAGAGCTGACCTTATTGAATGGAGATCTGATTAGTTATGATTACCTTATTATTGCGATAGGCGCAAAACATTCCTATTTTGGAAAAAATGAATGGGAACCCCTCGCACCAGGATTAAAAACTCTTGCCGATGCCCTAGAAATCCGGCAACGCATTTTGATCTCCTTTGAAATGGCAGAAAGAATGGACCGTATTTCTGATGCCGAAAAATATTTAAATTTTGTTGTGATTGGAGGCGGTCCTACGGGAGTCGAAATGGCAGGCGCCATTGCAGAAATCGCGCAAAAGACCATGTTTAAGAATTTTAGGCGGATAAAACCAGAAAAATCCAAAATTTATCTCATTGAAGCCCTCCCCCATATTTTGCCTGTCTATCCACAAAAACTAAGTTTGCGCGCAGAAAAAGACTTAGAAGAGATGGGAGTGCGCGTTCTCACAGGAAAAAAAGTGACCAATATCACAGAAGAAGGCGTTCAAATTGAAGATCTGTTTATTCCCTGTAAAAATGTGATCTGGGCAGCTGGCAATCAAGCCGAACCTCTTTTAAAAACAATGGAAGTCCCCCTTGATAGACAAGGAAGAGTTCAAGTAGAGAGCGATCTTTCAGTCCCTCTTTATCCAGAGATTTTTGTGATCGGCGACGCTGCATGTGCTCTAGGAAAAGACAATAAGCCTCTTCCTGGAATTGCCCCAACTGCGATCCAAGAAGGCAAATATGTGGCCAAGATCATACTCAAGGAAATTCCAAAGGCAGACCGCCCTCCTTTTAAATACTTTGACAAAGGTAGCATGGCCACAATTGGAACTAAAAAGGCCATTGTGATGTATAAAAAGTTGCAATTCGGTGGCTTTTTAGCTTGGCTAGCCTGGTGTTTTATTCACATTGTCTACTTGATCGGCTTTAGAAACCGCTTTGGTGTGATGGTGGAATGGTTCTATTGCTTCCTCACAGGCCAGCGTGGTGTTAGGCTGATCTATCGCTCAATCGAAAAAGAGATGGCCAAAATCAAACAAAGAAAGGAAAGCGACCACAGAGGCACAGAGAGCACAGAGTAAAGAGAAGGAGTTTTTATTTTTTTGCTTCGCTCGCAAAAAAAAATGAATTCTCTTCCGAACTCAGTGCCCTCTGTGCCTCTGTGGTGGCATTTATCTTAACCAAAAAAATGACTTTTTTATCTTTACAGCAGTTTTGGCATTCGCGCCCAGCCTTTTATTTAGGACTCCATCTACTTCTAGGAACTAGCTTTGTCTATTTCCCCCATTACGCATTAGCTCTGCCTCTTTTGCTCCTTTGGGGACCATTCATTAAACGGCCAACAAAAATTCTGCAGGGAGTTTTATTTCTTGCGCTCAGCTGCGCCTATGCTTACTATCGCTATCCTAATCAGAAAATCCCAGAAAATGCTGAAGGCAAAGGCTATTTTTCTATTTCCTGTTTAAAGTCTTATCAATCCCCTTTTCATCGCAACTCACTTTCCTATCAAGGCACCCTTCATTTTTTTGAGACAAAAGAAAAAGAGTCCTTTTTTGATCTGCCTTGCACCTTATATTGTGATGATGAAGTGCCGGCAGATTGTGATTATTTGATTGAGGGACAGCTGATTGAAAAGGGAAATAGGCGCTACGTCTTAAAGCCATTAAAAGGCCTCCCTTGGAAAAAAGTGCCGCACACATTTAGTTTTGCAGAGATGCGCTACAGGATGAAACAGAAACTGCGCGCCGTTTTAAAGAAGTATACATCCGATACTAAAGCGCTCTCTTTTTTATCGGCCCTTGCCACCGGCGATATCACAGAAAGAACATTGAACTTTGAATTCAAACAGGTAGGCCTATTGCATATATTGGCAATTTCCGGATTTCAATTTGCTCTCATTGCCGCTTTTTTTGGATTTTTTTTAAGACAGTTTTTATCTCATAAAACAAGCCTTTTTGTTTTGCTTGCCATTTTGAGCTTCTATTATTTTTTTTTAGGCCCATCACCATCTGTTCAGCGCTCCTATATTGCTGTGCTGCTTTTTTTCATTGGCAATTTTTTGAAAATTTCCTCAAGCGGCTTAAATTTGCTCGGAATGGGACTCATCATTGAGATTCTTTTTGATCCCCTGCTTGTCATAAATCTAGGATTTGAACTGACCTTTCTTTGCACAGCTGCTATTCTACTTTTTTATCGTCCCTGTTTGAAGATTTTTTCCATCCTTTTGCCTAAAAGAAAGTATCGCGATGTGATGTCTATGAACTTAACAAATAAACATGGCTACCTGCTCTCTTCATGGATTAGAGGCGCCCTTGCGATCAATACAGCCGTCCACGTTGTCTCTTTGCCGGCCCTTCTCTTTTTATTTCATAAAATGTCGCTTTTGAGTCTTGTCTACAATTTGTTTTTTCCATTTTTGAGTACCCTCATGCTCTTTTTGCTCATCATTTCTTTGCTTATTTTTCCTCTTTGCCCGCCGCTTGGCAATTTGATTCATCAATTAAATGTTTTAATCACCTCTTTTACCTTACGGCTCACCAGTGATCCTCCCATCGCCTTTAACTTTTTTGTCCGAGTGAAAACATTTTCTTTCACATGGCTTGTCCTCTCGCTGATGGCTTGTCTTATCCTGGGGATTCTCCTACAGAAAACAATTGACCAAAAGCAATCAGAGAGTTGAAAATAGTAAGCCTTTGGCGATCGTAGCTCAGTTGGTTAGAGTACGGGATTGTGGATCCTGTGGTCGCGGGTTCGAGCCCCGTCGATCGCCCTTTTTTACTTTCTATGACTTGGATCGAAGCTTTCATACTCGGAATTGTTCAAGGCGCTACTGAATTCTTTCCTATTAGCTCGTCGGCGCACCTAAAACTCGCAAAACTTCTTTTTGGCATCGAAGATAATGGAGCGCATCAGATTTTTAACCTTTTTTGCCATTTGGGCACTTTAGTCGCTCTTGTTTCTGTCTTTAGAAAAGAGATCTTTGACCTCTTTTTTACCGAAAGAAAAAAACTCCTCCATTTTATTCTGGCACTCCTCCCTTTAATTCCCGGCTACTTTGTTTTGCATCCTTTTTTGTGTGCCGTTTCTACGCCGGCATTTTTGGGGGCTTTTTTGCTTGTAACAAGTGGAATTTTATTTCTGGGTAATCGCTGCCAAAACTTGAGCGAAGAAAAAAAGCCTTTTCGCGATGCTCTCTATATTGGTTCGGCACAAGTTTTAGCGCTAATTCCTGGCATTTCAAGAAGCGCTTCTACCATCTGCTGCGCTAGATTTTTGGGATGGACGCCTAAAGAAGCCGTCCGTTTCTCTTTTCTTTTGTCAGTCCCTACTATATTTGGTGGAAGTAGTTTGGAACTATTCCGCCTTTTTTATCTTAAATTACCCTCTAACACTTCCGTCCTTGAATGTTCGATTGGCTTTTTTTCCTCTTTTATAATGGGAATGGCCTTGATCCGATTTTCCTTGTATTGGTTAGAAAAAGGGGTGTTAAAACCATTTGCATGGTATTGTCTAGTTATAGGGACTTTAACTCTAATCTTTTTCTGTGAACCTATCCTAATAAAATGAAAAACATGCTTTTTGAATCTTTTTCCATATCTTTTAGAGTCGCTTCTTGCCCTACGTGTGCAAGTATGTGCTTCGAAGCGACTCTAAAAGCTAAGGAAAAATCTTTGAAAAATCAAAGTTTTATTTTGTTAGGATAGGTTCATGCGTAAAAAAGAAAAAAGAAACCATTCTTATCGTCCTGAGGCAAAGGGGCTGGCGCTCATTGTCTGCTGCTTGATCTTGATGCTCTCTCTTTTGAGTTTTCATTTTGATGATGCACAAGGAAATTTACTTGGGCTCATTGGTTATGGCCTTGGGTTTGCTCTCTACTATTTATTCGGACTTTCTAGCTTTCTGATTCTTTTCTATTTGGGCTGGCTGGGGTTACAATATTTAACCTATGGCGAAGTTTCTAATTGCAAAGCAAAAAACATCTACTTTTCTCTCTTCATTTTTTCTGTATCGATCCTTCTCAATTTATTTGCAGAAACGGTCGGTTTCTCAAGCCGTTTTTTTCAAGATAAGATCTATGTAGAATCCATTACCTTTATAGTTCCTTATCCTCAAGTGCATGTGCGCTACAATTTGGGTGGCGTCCCTCTTTATTATCTTTACCGCGATCTTCCCTTGCTTAATTTGCAGCATATCTTGAGTAATGTGGGCATTGCGCTCACTTTTTCTATTACCTCCATCGTCTCATTTTTGCTCTTTGCCGAAATTCCGATTTTGCAACTTCTAAAATTTTTAAAACAATTGGGCTACAAAGGAAAGCAATACATCGCAAGCTTTTCTTCTGAAGCAAAAGAAGAAAAGCATGAGCCCTTAGAAAAACTCACTGCCGAAGATATTGAAAAAAGATTGACCATCCATTTTCCGCAGCCCATCTATTCGCAAAAACAGGAAAAAAATAGTCCTCCAGAGGTGCCAAAACAAGCGCCAACAAAAAGAGAAAAAGCCATTGCGGCGCAAAGGGTGGCAAATGGCGAGTTTGCAGGCTATCAATTTCCTTCCGATGCACTGTTGAAAAATCCAAAAAAAACAGATCCTCCAACGATTAAAAAAGATTTAAGGCGGCAAGCGGAAGTATTAGAAGAGGCATTAAAGAGTTTTGGCGTTGAGGCAAAAGTGGGCGAAATCCATTTAGGCCCCACAATCACCTCTTTTGAAGTGCATCCCCCTGTCGGCGTCAAAGTACAAAAAATTAAAGCGCTTGAAGATGATTTAGCCCTCAATTTGCAAGCCAAATCCATCCGGATTATCGCGCCGATCCCAGGAAAAGCTGCAGTTGGAGTCGAAGTGCCTTCGCTTTATCCTCAAGAGGTCAGTTTTAAAGAGCTTCTCATGGCCTATCAAGAGCAGGGACGTAAATTGCATATCCCTGTACTGCTTGGAAAAACAGTCAGCGGCGAAAATGTGATGATCGACCTTGTGAAAATGCCCCATTGCATTATCGCTGGCGCTACAGGCTCTGGAAAGTCGGTCTGTATTAATACGCTGATCATGTCGATCTTAATGAATGCGCGTCCTGATGAAGTTAAACTCCTGATGATCGACCCGAAAAAAGTCGAATTAACGAGCTACTCAGAGCTTCCGCATATGATTGCGCCGGTCATCACAGAAGCACATGGCGCCTATGCAGCATTAAACTGGCTTGTCAAAGAGATGCAAAATCGTTACGAAATTTTAAAACAGCTTGCTTTGCGCAATATCGGCGCCTTTAATACACGAAAAATCAATGCTGAACTAGAAGCTTCACTTAGCCTTACTGTCCCTGAAAAAATGCCACTTATTGTGGCCATTATTGATGAATTTGCAGACCTCATGATGGCATCGAGCTCCGATTTAGAAACTCCCATTGCACGGATTGCCCAAATGGCGCGCGCTGTTGGCATTCACCTTGTTTTAGCCACACAAAGGCCCTCGCGAGAGGTCATTACGGGACTGATCAAAGCTAACTTCCCAACGCGCATCGCATTTAAAGTAGCTAGCCGCATTAACTCACAAATCATATTGGATGAAGTAGGCGCTGAAAGCTTGCTCGGCAATGGCGATATGCTCTTTATACCGCCTGGTTCTTCTCAATTAGTGCGCGCTCAAGGCTCTTATATCAGCGATGAAGAGATCAATAGCGTCATCTCTTTTATCTGCAACCAAGCGCCGCCCAATTATCTCATCTCCTCGTTTGATAGTTTGCGCAAAGATGAGTTTTCTCTGCCTGAAAGTGAAGAATCCTCGCGCGATAGCTTTTATATGGAAGCCCGCGCAATTGTGATTGAAACAGGGAATGCTTCGACCACTTTTTTACAACGCAAACTCAAAATCGGCTATGCACGTGCCGCATCGCTCATGGATGAATTAGAGGCCAATGGAGTTATTAGTCCTCAAGAAGGGGCAAAACCAAGACGCGTGCTCGTGAATAAGGTAGATTCCGATGAATGAAAAACGGATCTTGATTGCAGAGCCTTTAAAAGAGCTTGTCGAAAAAATCATAAAATCTTCCGAAGCAAAAGAGTATCGCTTTGAAACTGCCCTAGATGGGGCCGAGGCGATGCAAAAAATCGAGACATTCTGCCCGCACCTTGTCTATCTTGACCTATTACTACCCGAGATGCATGGCATCGAAATTTTAAAAAAAATCCGCACCTCTTCAGAGCTAAAAGAGATTGGTGTGATCATTGCTTCTTCAAATCCAATGGTCCAAAACTATCAAGCTGCTCTAAATGAAGGGGCAAATTACTTTTTAGAAAAACCATTTGAAATCTCTTTTCTTTTTGAACTCTTTAAAAGGTTTTTTAATTCAAAATTAAAGCCCGATAAATTCCATGGAATGGACCACAAAAAAAGCTCGGATAGCGCGCTTTATCTTCCTCAAGAGAAACATCCCAATTCCTATCTTAAATTTTGGGGATCGCGCGGTTCGAATCCAGTTTCAGGAGCTGAGTATATAAAATTTGGCGGCAATACCTCTTGTTTAGAGGTGAAGAGTGGAGATGATCTGATCATTATTGATGCTGGCACAGGCATCCGCCCTTTAGGTGAAAGCATTGGCAGGGCAAAAAAAATCCATCTTTTTCTTAGCCATACACATTGGGACCATATCACTGGATTTCCTTTCCTGCAGGCTCTTTACCACTCTGATTGCAAAGTGATGATCTGGTCGCCAGTTGGTTTTGAAAAATCAACCCAAGAACTCTTTACTGACATGTTAGCTTATGCCTACTTTCCAGTCCGCCTTGACGATATTAAGGCCAATTTAGTTTTTAATGATCTGCGTGATCATTTTCCTGTCTCCATTGGTTCTATCACCATTGAATCCCATTATGCCTACCATCCTGGCGCTACCTTTTGTTTTAAAATTAATACCGCAAATAAAACGATTGGCTATGCCACCGACAATGAAATGTTTTTAGGTTTTCATGGAAACCCCAATTCACTTGGACAAGAACATCCCTTAATTCAAGCCAATGAAAGCATTATCAACTTTTTTAAAAACTGCGATCTTTTCATCCATGAAGCGCAATACACACCTCTTGAATATCAAAAGCGTGTTGGCTGGGGCCACTCATCCATTTCAAACGCCTCTATTTTAGCCAAATATGCTGGAGCTAAGGATTGGATCGTTACCCATCATGATCCTAAACATACAGATGAGGAACTCTTTAAAAAACTCCAATTGCACAAAGAGATTTTGGAGGATTGTCACATCCACTGTAATGTAGAAATGGCCTTCGACGGCATGGTCATTCCTCTTTAAAAAAAAGCTTGACGATTACCAATTATATTTGGTATAATTAATCCCGTTTTATAATATAAGGAAAAATAGCGTGCCAATCAGCGGAAAAGAGATGCGTAAGCTTTTTTACGATATAGGCTATGAATTAGTAGAGGGTGCTGGAAAAGGAAGTCATTGGAAACTTAAAAAGAAAGGCTTTCCGACAGCAATCATTCCAAATCATAAAACTTTGAAACCAGGCACAGAACATAGCCTTAGAAAAATTTTAAAAGAAATAAATAAAGGAAAATCAAAATGAAATATCATTTTAGAATTCGCAAAGAAAAACGCGGCTTTTCTGCTCAATGCATTGAATTAGAAGGTTGTATTACTGAAGGCGATTCATTCAAAGAATTACAAAAAAATATGCAAGAGGCCTTAAATCTTTATATTCAAGAACCTGAAGACTCAGAAGATTTGGCACCTCTGCCAAATGAATCTATAAGAAAATCTAAATTTCTAGTAGAAGTAGCATTGGATCCTGAAATCGCTTTTTCTTTTTTAGTACGCTATTATCGTTTTAAGCATGGGATGACTCAATATCAAGTAGCTAAAAAAATGGGTTTTGACAAGATTTATAGCTATCAGAGATTAGAATCAAAAAAATGTAACCCTACTCTGAAAATGATCTCTATGATCAAAAAAGTATTTCCAGATTTTTCTATTGATTATGCTGTTAGTTGTTAGAAATAAATAGGATGGCTGGCTTTGTCTTGATAGGCAATGGAGAGCTTGACGGCCTCGTTTTTGAGTTTTTCTTGAACAACTTTGAGCGCCAACTCTGGAGAATTGCACTCTTCTGATAAATGGGCCAAATAGACATGTTTCAATTTCGCATGGGTCACTTTAGCAAGAAGATCGCCGCATTCTTCAAATATTCCAAGTGCGGGTGGCCTTAAGAGGGCTTCCACAGGACCGCCACGCCATAGTACTCGATGTCGATGGAGGCGCTGGCGCTGACATCCAACTGGGCCGGGGTGGAGCCCCCAAAGCCAAAGGGGACAATAAATCCAGCTTCAAAGGATCCGGACACCGTTCTGTATTTTTTTAGTCCAAATTGAACTAATTCACGTGTACGACCAAAAGTCACTTGGTCTTCCATTCCTCCCTCCTTGCCATCACTAAAGGGACGTTTACCTGTGACTACATGATGCACAAATAAAGCGGTATTTTGCGATAGTGCATCAGGCTCTTCTTCGCATCCATAGTGTGTTCTGGCATTTAACTCTTTTAGATATTGAACTTGCTGTGACCAAGGTTTAGCTCGCGCAACCACTCCTTGTAGGCAGATGACTACGCAGGAGCGTCTTACTCTTGTCTCTCCATGCTGCTTTAATGCCTCACTTTCTCTGCAATACTTGGCTGCATCGCCTTTTGTTGGATGCTGAGCAAGTGCTCCTAGGGTTCTAAGATTAAAATAACGAAATCGGGGACCGTCTAGATATGTAAATCTTTCTGGAATGACTACTGGAATCAAACAACTTTCACATACTTGCCTTAGTACTTTAACAGGTTCAATGCGACGATCCATTAGATCGATTGGATTTGGTGCATGATAGACGCGATAAAAACTGTCAAAAGAAAGCGCTCTTTGTACTTCTGGTGTTGCTTCACCAATGTCAACACCAAAATAGTCTTTCCAACCAGCACGATCCATTATAAATCCATCCTCAACCACATAATCTGCAATGATCTGAGCTACATCCATGACAGGTAATGCGTTTTTTGTCCCCTCGATAACCCTTTGTGCATATTCTCTCTGATGGCGTTTTAGAAACACATTTTTATTGTCAAAACGATTTACTGGATCAATTGATGAACTTAAAGCTGGAAGCGCCATAAAACCTTTTAATTATTTTGAATAACATAAATTATATAATAAATAATGAAATAAAATCAATTGAATGTGATAGATATTATCATAAAAAAATTTAATTATAGATATGAATATGAATAAAAAAACGGACCACAAATTGAAAAACGCAAACAGCAACGGATACGTTCAGATTAAGGGCGGCTTTTCCAAAAACAAAGTTCAATGGCCTGATACAAGTACCAATGGCAACTTCCGCAGGACCCCCACGCCATAGTCCCCGCAGTCGAAGCGGCGGATGAGGTGCTCGACAAACAACTCGGCCGGGGCGGAGCCTCTAAAGGAGACAATAGATCCAACTTCAAAGGATCCGGACACCATGTGGTATTTATTTAGTCCAGATTGAACTAATTCACGTGTACAACCAAAAGTCACTTGGTCTTCCATTCCTCCCTTCTTGCCATCACTAAAGGGACGTTTACCTGTGACTACTTGATGCGTAAATAAAGCGGTATTTTGCGATAGTGCATCAGGCTCTTCTTCGCATCCGTAGTTTGTTCTGGTATTCAACTTTTTTAGATATTCAACTTGTTGTGACCAAGGTTTATTTCGCGCAACCACTCCTTGTAAGCAGATGACTACACAGGAGCGTTTTACTCTTGTCTTTTCATGCTGCTTTAATGCCTCAGTTTTTCTCCAATACTTGGCTGCATGGCCTTTTTTTGGATGCTGAGCAAGTGCTCCGAGGGTTCTAAGATTAAAATAACAAGAAAAATCTGAAGATGTAAATCTTTCTGGAATGACTACTGGAATCAAACAACTTTCACATACTTGTCTCGCTTTATCAGCTGGAATGCCTTTCATTACATCGATTGGATTTAGTGCATGATAGACCCTATAAAAATGGGAAAAAGAAAGCGCTGTTTGTACTTCCTGTGTTGCTTCACCAATGTCAACACCAAAATACTCTTTCCAACCAGCACGATCCATTATAAATCTATCCTCAACCACATAATCTGCAATGATCTCGGCTACAGCCACGACAGATAATCCGTTTGCTGTATCCTCGACAATCTTTTGTGCATATTCTGGCTTATGGCGTTTTAGAATCACATTTTTATCGCCAAAAGGATTTGCTGGATCAATTAATGAACTGAATGAACTTAAAGCTGGAAGCGCCATAAAACCTTTTAATTATTTCGAATAATATAAATTATATAATAAATAATGCAATAAAATCAATTGATTGTTACGTATTAATTTAATATCTAGATTCTTTATTAACAATAACTTACACCGAAACAACTTAAAGAATCGGCTGTTGAAGACTTATTAAAGCGCCAGTAGTGCTTTGATAAGCGAAACAGGGGCGAGTCAGCCGAGCTATATTATAATGAAGCGCGAAGCAGCGACCCATTAACCGAGGAGAATCTCCTCCGTTAACGGAGGAGTTCTTCAATGCTTACTGGTCAAATAGTGTGTATACCCTAGACAAATAAACATGTCGGGTGACAAAATCTTCCCAAGATATCCATTCAAAGTTCTATTAAATAAAAAGGTCCCTCTAAAATGAATAAATTATCCGCAATTCTATTAAGCTTCTCATTTTTAACATGTAGTTCACTACCTGCTTCAAACATTTCGTCTTTTACATTCAAGGATGTCGACCGAGGGTGGAATTCAGATTCTTTGGCAAGAATGTATTTCCATCATTCTGAAACTCAACGTCAATGGGCTTGGGAATCTCTTAGTAAGATATCTTTTTCAGGAAATGAGAAAATTTTAGATTTCGGATGTGGAGATGGAAAAGTCTCAGCTGAAATGGCTCGATTAGCAAGAAATGGCTCTGTATTGGGTGTGGATGTTTCTGAAAAGATGATCCATTTAGCAAACATCTACTTTCCGAGTTATGCCTTTCCCAATTTAACATTCAAGAATAGCCAGTCGGTGACCTTTGACGATATGCCAGGAAATCAGGATTGTGATTTGGTCTGTGCTTTCACTGTTTTTCATCTGATTTCGAATCAGCTTGAGGTATTAAAAAACCTTAAAACCCATCTCAAATCATCGGGAAAATTGTTGCTAATCATACCCACAGGTAAAAACCAAGCTCTCTATCAAGCTGCTACCGAAACTTTTCAAAAATATAACCTTGAAACACCTTGGAAAAATAAAATTCAAGAAAATGCGCGTAGCATGCGCACTTTAGATGGATGTACTTCATTTTTAAATGAAGCCGGTTATCAGGTCGAATCTATAGAAATTATCGATACTGACAACCCTTTTTATGACATGGATGATTTCATCACATGGATGATGGGCACGGCATCAGCTACGTGGCAAATTCCGGCCTCATTGAGTCAGATCTTTTTTACAGATCTAGTTCATCGCATGTACGAACTTGATCCTTCTATTATAGATGAAGAAGGACGTTTTCGTTTCAAAATGTCGCGGCTCCATGCAACAGCCATTCCAACCCCTCAAATCGACTGATGACATTCAGAAAAAAAGATTTTTTAACAGGATCCGCTTCGCTGGCAGGATCGCTCCCATACGGTCGCGGCAGGATCAAGAAAAAAAATGCAAAAACATCTTCTCGAATCCCTATCCTGCCGCTGCTTTAGCAGCGATCCTGAAGCGCGGAGCGCGTATCCTGTTTTATTTTCTCTTAAATTTTAGTTTCGAATCTCGTTAGAAATAGATGGGGTGGCTGGCCTTGTCCTGATAGGCAATAGAGAGCTTGACAGCCTCATTTTTGAGCTTTTCCTGGACAACTTTGAGTGCCAATTCTGGAGAATTGCACTCTTCGGATAAATGGGCCAAATAGACATGTTTCAATTTCGAATGGTGTACTTTTGCAAGAAGATCGCCGCATTCTTCATTAGAAAGATGGCCTTGCCTGCTAAGCACCCTTTTTTTATAGACATCGGGGCGTGAAGAGGCATGGACCATAGAGGGCTGGTGGTTCGCTTCAACATAAAGATAATCACAATCTACTAGCCGGCTTACAACAAGTGATGTCGCAAATCCTAAATCGGTACAAATACCCAATTTGAGTTGATCATAGCGGATGGTGAATGCCACGGGATCAAGCGCATCATGCTGCACACTAAATGGATGGACCTCAATATCTCCAAATTCAAAACTCTCATCCGTTGAAAAAATCTTAAATTTAGGACACTCGCCAAAAATTTCATAAATGGCCTTTGCCGTGTCGCTATTTGCGAAAATGGGAATTCTATGCTTAAAGCCAAGAGTTTGGATCGCTTTGATATGATCGGTATGTTCATGCGTCACTAAAATCGCATCAATTTCATCAATGCCCACATTGATCTCTTTGAGCCGCTGCTGAATGATGCGGCTGCTAATGCCTGCATCAATCAAAATCTTCGTGCGCGCTGTTCCAAAATAAATGCAATTTCCCTTCGAACCTGATGCAAGTGGACGAAATCCAATCATAGTCCTCTTAATGTAACTGGCTGCAATTTTATTTGACATGATTTAAAAAATTTTTTACATATATTTATATGAAATGCAATGAATCAGAATACATTTTGGTAGAAATGGATGAGACACTAGATCAACTCATCAAAAATGCCAAAGTCATTCAGCATATTCCTTCAAAGAAACTAGAGCCGCATGAGCTCGATGCAATGCAAAAGACACAAGAGAGTCTCCTTGCACGTTTGATGCATCTTGATGAGGCTTTAAACAAAAAAGTGGTCCCAGAAGAACCACTAAAACAAAAAGCAGCGCATTTCCATGAGCTGAATCAAAAGCTTAAAAAACGATTCAGCATCAGACGGCGTCCTAAAAAATTGCAAAAATCCTAAGAAAAGAAAACCACAGAGACAAGAGAGCACAGAGTTCGGAAGAGAAAATTATTTTTTTCGGGCAGAGAACCGAAAAAAATGATCTATTCCCAGCTTGAATTTCATTCTTTGCTGGGCGCAATGTTTCTTATGCAAAATGAAAGCCCGGCGTTTTTTGCTGACGAAGACAGCTTTCGCTGTCTGAGGCAGCAAACAGTATCATTTTTTTTGGGTTCGCTGCCCCAAAAAAATAAACTTCTTTCCGAACTCTGTGCTCTCAGTGTCTCTGTGGTTGATTTTAAAAGCTGGCTAATTTTCGAAGAGCGCTCTCAAGGTCTTCCGCTTGTGGAAGCACGGCATCTTCTAATTCTTTGGCATAAGGAACAGGACAATTTTTTCCCGTTACGCGCATGACCGGCGCATCGAGATATTCAAAGTCATTTTCAACAATTCGCGCTGCCACTTCAGCGCCAAATCCACAATAGCCGGCCGCTTCATGGACAATGAGGACTTTCCCGGTTTTGCGCACGGTCTCTGAAATCGCTTCTGCATCAAGAGGAACTAAAGTTCTCAAATCAAGGATTTCAATGGAAATCCCTTCCTTCTCTAGTTTTTCGGCAACTTCCATCGCTGTGCAGACCATTTTTCCCCAAGCAATCACACTGATCTCTTCTCCTTCCCGCACAATATTGGCTTTCCCGAGTGGCAAAAGTTCATCTTTATCTGTCTCTTTGCGCGCGCAAAAGACACGCTGGCGATAGAGCGCTTTATGCTCCAAAATAATGACAGGATTAGGATCGCGGATGGCGGCTTTCAAAAGTCGTTTCGCATCGCTGCTATTACTTGGAATCACGACTTTTAGACCAGGGCAATGAGATAAAAACGCCTCAATACTTTGCGAATGATAAGGCCCGCCCTGGATATACCCTCCATAAGGCATGCGGACCACAACAGGACAGTTCCACTCCCCATTTGATCTGTAATGAAAACTAGAAAGCTCATTAAAAAGCTGATTGATCCCTGTCCAAAGGTAATCTGCAAATTGAATCTCTGCGACCGGTTTAAATGAATCTACAAGTGACATGCCGAGTGCAATTCCAATAATGGACGATTCTGCAAGCGGTGTATTAAAGCAGCGCTCCTGTCCATATTTTGCAGTCAAATTGCGGGAGATACCAAAGACTCCCCCTTTTCCTCTTGCCACGTCTTGTCCAAACACAACGACTCCGGCATCACGCTCCATCTCTTCATCTAGAGCATGGTTAAAGGCATCGACCATCACAATACTATTAGAAGTGTCCATCACTTCTTTTTTCTCACAAGCAATTGAAGGAACCTCTTTAAACACATTCTTAGTACAGGATTTGGGATCTGGCGCAGGAAATTTTTCTGCCGCTTCTGTCGCCTCTTCAATTTTTGCAAAAGCAGCTCTTCGCATCTCTTCTATTTCATTCTCTGAAATCAGCCCCATATCTTGCAGCCAAGATTCAAAACGCGGAATGGGATCGCGCTCTTTTTCGGCTGCCATCATTGCATCATCTTTATATTTTTTGGGATCATCGCTATTACTATGTGCGCCCATGCGCGGCACTTTAGCGACAATCAGACTAGGACCCTCTTTTGCCCTTCCTTTTTCCACTGCCATTTTCAATGCTCTTGAGGTCTCTTCATAATCGCATCCATCCACATCAAAAACAGAAAGACCAGCATATCCTTGCGCCATTTTCACAATCGTGCCGCCTGCAGTTTGTTCACTAACAGGGACAGAAATCGCATAACCATTGTCTTGAATCACAAAAATCACACTCAAACGATGCAAACAAGCAAAGTTAATCGCTTCATGAAAATCTCCTTGAGAAGTGGCCCCTTCACCGGCTGACACATAAACAACCTCATCTCTTCCTGCAAGCTGCACTCCTTTGGCAACACCCACAGCTTGTAAAAATTGAGAACCCACGCAGCTTGATTGGCAAGGAATACGCAGCTTTTTATGTGAAAAATGGTCCGGCATCATCCTACCGCCCGAATGGTGGGGAAGCTCGCGCGCTAAAAATGCCGCTAAAAGTTCCGTTAAATCGCAGCCCAGTCCAATTGCAAAAGCGCGATCACGATAATAGGGCAATCCCCAATCTTTTTCAGGAGTGAGCGCCAAAGCAGAAAGCACCCCAATCATTTCATGGCCCGCTGGCGATAAATGAAAGGTTCCCCCCTTGTTTTGGCGGACAAGTTTTGACATCTTATCATCCATAAAGCGGGTCAAATAGATCTTCTCAAGCGCTTTCAAACAAGAAAGCCGAGTATCGTTTAAATGTGAAGTTTGAATCGTTGTATGCATTCCTGCTATTTCTCTTTTCTTAATCCTGTTCTTCTATCCTGTTCATCCTGCCATCCTGCTATTTCTCTTTTAAGGTTTTTTCTTATTTTTTTTCCGTTGTTGGATTGGTGTGACCATTTTCATGCGGCGTTTTTTCTGTTCATATTCTTCGGCAGCCTCGCCTTCCTTAGGCTTTGCAGGGGCAGCTTCTCTTTTAGGCAAAAATCCTTTGATCACGTCCATAATGCCTTTCTTCTTGGGAATTTCCACCTCTTCAATGGGCACGATTGGCACCTCTTTGCGCATCGCCTTCATCAATTTTTCTTCCGCTTCAAAAGCCCCCATTTCATGCAGGTCGGTCAGACGATGAGACAGATGTCTAAGCGATTCCAATTTTTCAGAAAGCGCTTGCAACTTCTCATCCACCTTCACACGAGAACTTCCACGTAAATTGGCCAGAAGTTGAGCTTCACTCTCATAGCGCGTTGAGAAGGTCACTGCAGAGGCGCTTGAAATATCAGGAATGAATAGAAAATGGCGTACAGTCGGAGGAACAGTGGTATAAATATCGACGGTCATTTGAGGTTCAAGTTCCACCTTTGCCGCTTGTTTCGGAGGGCGACCTCGTTTAGGGCGCGGATTTAACGCCTCGCTGGAATAATAGGTTTTAGCTTTCGCAGAGAGCGCCTCGCGCGCAACGGCTACTTCGCGCGGAACTTTCGCATCAAAAAGATGTTTTTTTAATTTTTCAATTAAATTCTTGGTCATGTCCAGATCTTCTTCAAACACAAAAAGGATCTCCTGCGACCGTAACCATTCAATAATTCGGATTCGAGACCGCTCGACATAAAATTGCTGCCATTTTTCGAGTTCAGTCAGCTGGTCATAAATAAACTCTAAAAAATTTTCTCTCGCTTCTTTGGATTGGATAATATCAAGCAGCCTTTCCTTAGTGTCAATATCGTAGACCTTTTCATTGATAAAGGCCTCCATGAATTTTTTGGACTCGTAGAAGGTCATTTTAGGCAGCAGGCAATAGCGATTGCCATGCTCCTCAATCTCTTTTTCAAGAGCCGCAAGCTCATCTGCCCCCTTGTCTAGGTCTACAAAAAAGATGAACCCCTCTACCCTATCTAAATAAAAATCTCTTTCATCATCCGATTTCGCAAAAGCGTCCATCAGGCGATGGAATCGTAAAATTAAAGGATTTTGTGCTACTGGATACGCTTGTTTTAACATAACGGATAATGCCCCAAGAATTCGAAATACAATTTCTAAAACTCACTTGTATATATCACACTCTTCTGGGGCCATTCAAGAAAAATGATAGGAAATGAATTTATGTAAAAAATATTACATCCACCAACCTCTCCACTTACAAAGTAAAAAATTTAATATATACATGAATAAAATAATTTATCCTAATACGATTAAATGTCCATTTATAGTATAATTTTCTTCATATCAAAAACGTCCATACATAACCCAGGAGTTTAGTTTATGGCAGCCCCATTACACAATGCCCAAAGCCCACAAGGGCAACAACAAGTAGAAGCAAAAGGTCCTGCACATGCTTCACGATTAGCAACTTTGAATACACGATTAGCAACATACAATACACAATTTGTTAATTGGGTCCGCAACCCAGCTAATGAACGCAACAGAAACGTCGCTCAAGAGTTTCTTGTTGGTTTAACTGTGCTTGTTGTCACTGTAGCTGCTGTTGTCGTTCCAGTTCTTGGCTGGGCAGCTCTTTATAACATTGCCAAAGAATACAACCGCCAAGTCGCTGATTTCAAACAAAGACTTGTTAGTACTATCGCTGCAAGAGAGGCGGCAACAGCGAAAGTCCGAGAATTACAAGGCGCATTGCAAGACGCTACTCGTGAGGCTACTTCAGCTGCCGAAGCCCATGGAAGAAGTAGAACGGGAATAGAATCAACAGATCAGGCTTTCCGTAGAGAAATTGAAAGAATCGCAAATCTAAAACATGGAAAAGGACAGGCTTTACGTGCAGCTCTTGATAATTCTGATTTCAAAGTTCCAGTAGGAACCGGCTAATTGTTTCCTATTTAATTTGTAACACAAACCATCAGGCGTCTTTAGCCTGGTGGTTTTTTTATTTTCTAAAGTTCTTCAGAGATAAAAAATTTCTTTTTCCAAAGGTCCCAAATCAAAAGCAGAAAAGCAAAGAACATGCAGACCCCTCCCACGGTAATGGGAAGGTGTGGATAGAGTGCGACAAGCGACCCAGAAAACAAGGGAGAAATTCCAATGGCTGCTTGCTGGACTGAATTATAGATCCCTAACATCTTTCCTTGGCTTTCTTCAGCGCTTAAATTAGATACAATGGTCGCAGCAGAAGGACTAATAAAGGCCACTGAAAAAGCAATTAGAGGAATCATCCAGACAAGATTTGTGCTGTCTTCTAAAAGCAAGAGGCAAAGAAGGACCAGCGCCAGGCAAAAAAGAGCAATTGAAAGAAGGGTCTCTGATGCATATTTTTTTAAAAGAGGGCGGATAAAAAAACCTTGAGAGAGCGCAATCCAAAGACCAAGCCAGGCATAGGAATTACCGATCTGCTCTACATTTAATTCAAAATAACCATTCAGAAAGATGGGGGAAAATTCTGTGAAAAATCCCCACCCTAAACTGAAAACAAACATCACTAAAAAAATCGCTCTAAATTCTGAGAGCTGCAGCGCTTTTTTTAAGTGCTGCATCCCCGCAAAAACAGAGACTTTTTTTTGAATTAGAAAGGCAAATAAATCTCTTGTCTCTTTGAGTTTCCAAAGCACAAGGACTAAATTGAGCATGCAAAGGAAGGCAGAGAGCAAGAAAGGCGCGGTATAGCCCAGTAGAGTGAGTTTCCCACCTAAATAGGGCCCGACAACAAATCCTGTGCCCCAAGCCATTGCTAAAAGTGCAAAATTTTTTGATTTTTCTTTTTCTTTGCTTGTATCTGCAATCACAGACTGTGCAATCGCATAGTTACCCGCTGCAATGCCATTTAAAATGCGCGCCACAAAAAGAAGCAGTAAACTTTTAATTAAAATCCCCACCCCTGAAAGGAGGTAGCCAAAGGATGCGATCCACAAAGTCATCATAAGAATTTTCTTTCTGCCTTTTCGATCTGACATTGCGCCTAAAATGGGACCACCAAAAAACTGTCCTAGACAGTAGGATGAGATGAGCAATCCTAAAATAAGTCCTCGCAGGGCCAACGAACTCTCCGTTGAAAAGAAAACTCCTTCATGAACGATCAATGAAGAAAAGATCGGAAATACAAGTCCAAATCCCAGACTGTCTAAGAAAACAGTAAAAATAAGTGTTGGTAGCATATTACGTTACATATAACAAAATTTAAATTATGACAAAAAAATTATAATTTAATTTTTTCTTGACATGTTTTGCATTAAAATCTCTTTTTTAAGGTTTATCTTATTTATTCACTTATGTTTAAATGGCCGCATAAAACAATTTTAAAAATTAGGAGAAACTTTATGTCCACCAAAGTACTCGATCCTACTCTCGCTGATCCTACTGCTGTAGCCAAAGTTTACGCACAAGCGACTTCAGGCGGCAGTGCAGCAAATTCTTCTTCATCCTCTGCCGGCAGCACATCATCTGCATCTTCTGCAAATGGTGCTTCTAGCCTTTCTTCTGCAACTAGCAG
This sequence comes from Rhabdochlamydiaceae bacterium, assembly GCA_035478495.1. Classification (GTDB taxonomy): domain Bacteria; phylum Chlamydiota; class Chlamydiia; order Chlamydiales; family Rhabdochlamydiaceae; genus DATIJP01. The sequence goes on along the minus strand of DATIJP010000091.1, from coordinate 89,443 downwards.
TTTACCCACTCCAGTTCAAACAGCATTCATGGAAGAAATTAAACCAACACGGCAAGATGCAGGTTATGGAATCGGTTTCACTGTAAGAGCTTTAAGAGACATCACGAATGCTAATGGTTTTCATGACGGCATTGTAGAAAGAGCACAGGCTATTTTTGTTCAAACCTTGCTTTTTATTATTCCTACCGCCCTCATCGTTGTCTCTGGTGGATTGGCTGCACCCGTATTTATCCCATTTCTCATTGAATGGAAAGCACAAGGCGATCACCTTACGGCAGTTGAAAGCTGGGATAAAATTAATGAATTTTATGCTTCAAAATCCCAAAGTCAAGTAATGGAGGCACGTCGCGAAGAGCAAGCTGCTAAAGATGATGCAGTTAGACCTCTACAAAAAACAATCAAACGACTTAAAGAGGGCGATATTGGTACACTTACAGCACAAGTTGTTGCCTTAAGAGCAAAGATTGATGAATTGGTAGCCGTAAAAGCAGCAAACGAGAACACTCAAAAAGAAAATGCTGCAGAAATTGGAGACCTTACTAGTAAATTTAAAACGTTAGAGCAAAGACACCAACAATATACTGTCTGTTCGGATAAACAAAGAAACTCTGATGCACAAACTATCACAAACTTAAAAGACGAACTTAAACATTCGGAACAAGTGCTTACTGGCTATAGAGCCAATGCTAAAGAGGATCTTGAGAACGCTAAGAGAGAAGTCGCTCAATTAATAGCTGGAAAAAAAGCTGTTGAAGATCAAGTGACTACCTTGTTAGCCCTTGGTCAAGAGGGACAAGCTGCTAAGCAAAGAGCTAGTCAATTATCAGAGCAAGTATCAAATTTAAGTAGAGACTTGAATACAGCAAATGCCAGCCTTCAAGGTTTGCAACAACGATTTGACCAAGCTACTAATGCCCAAAAAGAACTTGAAAAGGCAAATAATGCGCTCCTAGCAACCCATCAAAGATTACAGGATAGTTATACTGCAATGAAAGGAGAATTAGCAGGACACAAAGAGAATGTGGCAAGCCTTAAATCCGAACTTGAACAAGCAAAAGCTGCGCGCGAAGAGGCTGTCCGGGAAGGCAATGCTGAAGCCAGGGCTCTTTTTGAACAAAAAACTAAAATTGAGTCAGAACTTAATACCGCTCAACAAGCTTCATCTCTTCTTGGAAGTCAGAATATTTCATTGAAAGAAACGTTGAATCAGCTAACAACTGACTATACTGAAGTAAGCGCAAGAATTATGAGTTTGAAAAAAGAACATCAAGTAACACTTGATTCTAAAAATGCTGAAATTAAACAATTAACTACTGAGCTTAGAGCAAGAACTGAAAGAGCAACAGAGCTTGAAAGGCAACTTTCTACTCAACACGCATTAATAACGCCAGGAAATGCTGTTAACCTCCCTTCATCTCAAGCGACACCATCACGACCTCTTCCACCACCTCTTCCACCTTTGCCTCCTGCACTTCTACCCGCTGCTGAACCTTCTTTTAACAAACTAGTTGATATGTTGACAGAAAAGGCTGCTAAATTGGAGCTTTCCGTAACAGCGTCTTCAGTAGCAAGTAGCTTAAGTTCTACTGCAGCTGCATTTGTACCTTTAAATTCTTCAAGTGCAAGTAGTTCTTCAGCAGCACCAGCATATGTCCCCTATAATCCCCCTACTCCATCTCAACAAAGAAGAGCACTCCATGTAGAAACAAACTCTAGTGTTACTTCTACAGTTGTGCCGGCATTGACAGCTCTTAGAGATCTCAACGCTAGCCCACTTTCTCCGACTGCTAGTGAGTCTTCACCACTGCCACCACCACGGTCTCCTCTGCAGCGTCAGCCAACAGATGCTGTTGAGGCAGGAGGCGCAAGAAGCCCAAATACGGCGACGCCTCCATCTGCCGAAGCAGATCCTGATGAAGTATCGAGTTCAGCGAAGAGAGAACAACTACTTGAACCTGTTACAGTATAGTTCGACTATACAAACCTAAAAAAAGGTTAAGGGGTTTTGTATTTGATTCTAAATAAAATTTAGAATTGCAGGTTTCCGAAGCCGCTCTCTCTAGAAATAGGGAGGGCGGCTTTTGCTTTAAACGATTGTCTCTTTTACCCATTTTTGCCACAATAGTCGCCTCAGATATAAGGTGAGAAAATGCTCGATATTAAGTTACTGCGCAAAGAGCCCGAGCGCATCCAAGCTAAATTAAAAACTAAAGATCCAAAAGCAGATGTTTTTGGCCTTCTCGAACTGGACGAAGAGATCAGGAAGCTGAAGGTCCAAGTTGAAGAGTTAAAAAGCACGCGCAACCACTTTTCTAAGGAAATTGGAGAGAAAAAAAGACAAGGCCAGGATGCTTCTGATCTTTTGAAAAAAGTGGGACATTTCCATGAGGACATTGCAAAATTGGACCACCTTCTTGCCGAAAAGGAGAAGGAGTTTGAGAATCAAATGGCGACGCTTCCCAATATCCCCATGGACGATGTTAAAGTTTCTCAAGATCCAAAAGAGAATGTTTGTATCAAAACTTTTGGGGAAAAAATAGCCTTTTCTTTTCCTATAAAAAATCATGTCGAGCTCAATGAAAAGCTCCATCTTTTCGATTTTAAGCGGGCTGCAAAAATATCGGGAAGCCACTGGAATGCTTACCAAGGCAAAGGCGCTTTATTGGAATGGGCCCTTTTAAATTATATGATCGATATCCACGTGGAAAATGGATTTAAGTTCTGGCTTCCTCCCCTGCTTGTCCGTCCAGAAATTGTGAAAGGCTCTGCAAACCTGATTCCTAAATTTGAAAATCAGCTGTTTAAGGTCCAAGATGCCGATTATGAGCTCTACCTAATCCCCACTTCCGAAGCTGCTTTAATGGGCCTCCATTATGATGAGATCATGAGTAGCGATGAGCTTCCTTTTAAATATGCTGCCTATACTCCATGTTTCCGTAGAGAAGCAGGTGGCTTAGGCGCGCAGGAAAGAGGCCTCATCCGGATGCACCAGTTCAACAAAGTGGAAATGTTTGCTTTCACTCTGCCGGATCAAAGCGCAGCTCTATTTGAAGAGATGCTTGCGAGCGCAGAAGAGATCCTCCAAGGCCTAAACATGCACTACAGGGTGATGAACCTTGTGACCGGCGACATGTCCTTTGCCGCTTCCAAAACATTGGATGTAGAGGTCTACCTCCCCGGACAAAACCGCTACTATGAAGTCTCTTCTATTTCCCATTGCAGCGATTTCCAAGCACGCCGCTCAAATACGCGCTATAAAGTCAAAGAAGAGAAGCCCGAATTTGTACATACCCTGAATGGCTCCGGTCTTGCGACCTCGCGCCTCATGGTCGCCCTTCTAGAAAACAACCAACAAGAAGATGGCAGTGTGAAAATTCCTCTTGTGCTGCACAAATATCTAGGAGGAATGAAGGAGCTCAGGCCTTCAACTTAAACTTTTGATAAACGGATAAATTATGGATCATTTCCAAGGAAAAACAGTTCCAGAACATCTTAAAGAAGCAAGAGAGCGCGGGGCCTTTGCAAAAGCAGAAGTACATGGCACGGAAATCCCTGGCCATTTGGCTGCTCTTTCTGACAGCTGCAAAGATTCTGCCATTGCTCTTTTGATTCTTTGGGCGCTGCTTTCTCAAAGCAGCCTTTCTCATAGCGCATCATTTCTAATTTTAGGGGCTTTTTCTTTAGGTTGGCTCATTTGGAAAACAGGCCGCAGCGCACTGCTGGGTTGGTCACGCCTTGAAAGGCTCCATAGAGTCATCGAAGAGGAGCGCTTTGAAATTGAGCATCACCGGCAGCAAGAACGCTCTGAACTCACCGAGCTTTACCGTGCTAAAGGCTTTAGCGGAAAGCTACTCACTGACGCTGTGGATGTGCTGATGGCCGATGATAATCGTCTTCTCACGATCATGCTTGAAGAAGAGTTTGGTCTTTCCCTAGAATCTTATGAACATCCACTCAAACAAAGCTTTGGAGCCTTTGCTGGCACGCTCCTATGTAGCCTTCTCCTACTTTTGACATTTTATTTCTTGCCAGGTTTTGCTCTCCCCTGCGCAGCGCTCTTTATTGTTAGCCTATCTTCTGCAATTGCTGCTAAACTAGAAGGCAATAATCCTCTCCCTGCTTTTATCTGGAATTTATCAGTTGCCCTATCAGCAGGATCCGGAGTTTATTTCCTTTCTAAACTGGCATTTTCCCTATGAAATACTCCGAACCCTATTTTTTTGATGATTTTTTTGCTTCCGGAAGAGAAGAGAGCATTAGCCCTTTTCTGACTCCGAGCTCAAAAAAATGGGGAGTTAATCTATCTTTAAGAAGCGCACTTATCTCCGCTGCATTGTTTGCAGCTGCCTTTATCGGCACTTTTGTACTACCGGCACTCACACCTTTTTTTCTTATAGGTGTCTTTTTTCTCTCAGGCACGCCAGCTTTGATTGGTACTTTAAATGATTTGAAAAAATTTGAGATTAATATCGATCTTTTGATGACGCTGGCAGCTTTCTTTTCTATTTTCATTGGAAGTCCGATGGAAGGAGCGCTCCTTTTAGTTCTTTTCGAACTCTCTGGCAGCATGGAAGATGCCATTTCTCAAAAAACAAAAAATGCCCTCATCAATTTAAAAAAAATCTCTCCCAAATCAGCTTATGTCATCGATCAAGAGGGCCATCTCATCGAGCGAAGCATCCACGAAATCCAAATAGGTGAAACTCTACTCATCAAAGCGGGTGAAGTTGTTCCCTTAGATGGAATGGTGATTTCTGGCAGCTCTTTTGTCAATTTAGTGCATCTCACTGGAGAGAGCCAGCCTATTTTAAGACAGAAAAATGATGAAGTGGCAGCAGGTGCAAAGAATTTAGACGGCGCCTTGACCTTGGTAGTCACAAAGACAGCCCAGGAATCTACTTTAACTCGGATCATGCAGCTCATCATCCAGGCTCAAGCTTCAAAACCTGCACTTGAGACTTTTATAGATCGTTTTGGCAAATGTTATGCCCCGGTCGTCATTTGCCTGACTGGACTTTTTGCTTTTTGTTTACCTTGGGTAACTGAAATGTCTTATTGGGGTCCCTCTGGATCTATTTACCGGGCGCTTACCTTTCTTGTGACTGCTTCTCCCTGTGCTCTCATCATTGCAACGCCAATGGCCTATTTAAGCGCAATTAGCAGCTGCGCGCGCAAAGGCATCCTGCTTAAAGGGGGCGCCATCTTAGACCAGCTGGTTAAATGCAAGGTGATTGCTTTTGATAAAACAGGCACCTTGACAACAGGCAAATTGCAGTGCACAAGCATCGCTCCACTAATGACAAATAGTACACTCTCTCTTTCTCATGAATCGGCCCTTGGCATTGCCGCTGGGCTTGAAAAGTTTGCACTACATCCTATTAGCCATGCAATTTTATCCCATGCAGCTTCGCAAAAAATAACTCCTTTAGAAATTGAAAAATTTAACTCCAAAGCGGGGTTTGGACTAGAGGGCATGGTGAATATTCAGAATGAGCTGCACACAGCAACAATTGGCCATCCAGACTACATTGAGGAAAAAATCCCCTTAAGTTTGAATGCAGAGTGGCAAAAAGTAAAGGCAGAGATATGCGCCCTTCAAAATCCCACAACGCTTCTGCTTGTCAAAGATGCTCTTTTTCTCTTCCATTTTAGAGATGAGATCCGTCCTCAATCCGAGCATGCGCTTTTCAATTTAAAAGGAAGACTGCACCCTGTCATGATCACAGGCGACCATAGCGAAAATGCAAAATCAGTTGCCAAAACCCTGGGCATTGAGGAGATTTATTTTAATATGCGCCCAGAAGATAAGCTTCAGCTCATTGAAAAACTCTCTCAAAGAGATGGCGGCCTGATTATGGTTGGAGATGGGATGAACGATGCTCCGGCTCTTGCCCGATCCTCTGTTGGTATTTCAATGGGGAAAATAGGCAGCGGTGCAGCGATTGATGCTTCCGATATTGTACTTCTTAATGAAAACCTTGCTCTTATTCCTTGGCTTGCTAAAAAAGCAGATAAGACTTTAAGTATCGTGAAACAAAATCTGATTTTTTCTCTTTTAGTGATTCTGTGCGCGAGTACGACTGCCTTGCTGGGTTTTATCCCTCTGTGGCTGGGAGTGGTCCTTCATGAAGGAGGGACAGTTTTAGTCGGCCTTAATAGCCTACGCCTCTCAAAAAAAGACCACTGATCATTTAAGTTCACTTTAACTTCATTTTTTTGGATACATGAGGGTAATTTTCGATGGATATCACTGCATGTTTGGCTAGATGTTTATTCACAATGGCTAAAGCTTTATTTGAAAATTCCCCGTCAAAAAGGTTGGGAACTTTATTTTTTTCATGAAATGTGTAGTACTTTTCCAAGTGAGTAAGACGCACATGTGTTGAGACAACTTTAGAAAATTGTCGCGCAGCAGCTGCATTTCCATCTGATAATATAAACCTTCGCCTTTTCTTCCTGAGGCACAGTAGCGCGGTTCCTGCGCGAAGTGCGAGTTTTGCACTTGCGTAAGAGCAATTACCGATCTTTTGTTCTTCTTTTGGAGAGAGCTTTTCTAATTGGAGACAAGTAGCATTTTTCATTGGTTTTTTTTGGCCACGGGAAAGTTCTTGCGGTAACGTCCGATAATAATATTGAGTTGCAGCTGTGCATTTTCCTTTTTCAATTTCTATTATTTTTTTCAAGGTATCCAATGTAAATGCTTTAGAATCGATTTGATAAGCTTCAAGCATCTTTGCATGATCTGCAAGACCCTCTCCTCGATTGCAAATCTCCATGTATCCATTGCAAAAAACAAGATAGATCGCATGAGTATCATAACCGACAGGCAGGAAAACCAAATCGCCTCGTCTGATCTTTTCAACAATCTCTTCTTTTTTTATCGTTGGAAAATCTTTTGTATTTGTAAAAGCTTGGATAAGTTTCTGTTTATGTTGATCTGCTATTAATTTTGAAATTTCATTAGGCAAAGATTCTAAAATTTTCGAAAATAATGCAGCGCCAGCCCCGCCACGGGCCACTTCAAAATTCATCCCCACTGTTTGCTCAATACTATTTGTATGACCGACTAAAAATTTGACAGCGAGCTCTTCTATCACTTTTTTGGCATATTCTTGGGGTTGATTTAAAAGAAGGGTTACTAATTCAATTTGATTATCTCTACAGAGCCTTTGAAGAAGGGTGCGATCCATTGCGTCTTTTGCATAAATATCCGCTCCTTTTTCCACGAGTAGACTGATCAACGCTTTTTGGGGATTTTTACTAGTGCATAGAGACATTAAAGCCGTTTTGCCTGTTTCATCTTTTACATCGACTGCAACATTGCAATTTTGAATTAGGAAACGGACGACTTCAATATAAGCATCTCCTTTTTTTACCACGCGATGAAAAAGCTTATTTAGTTTTTCTTCATTGAATACTTTAAGAGACCCAAGCAGTGTTAGACACTTCTCATGTGTTGCCACAGGCGAATCTAGAAATTTGTCATCAAACAAGATCGCTTCATCAGGAGCAGGTGTCAAATGAGACAAAGGTGGGGTTGCAATGTCTAAGTGAATACTCATCGCTTAAAGCAAGATTATATAAGATCTGGCAGCATTCTAGCCATTGCAAATTTTTTAGACCACTCTGCTTCAAGTTTTTGTTTCCATTTACCGAAATTAGGATAGAAATGAGACTCTGGAAATGCAGTAAGACGCTTTTTCAATTTCAAATAGACTTGATTTAAGAGACCTTTATCAGCAGTATCTTTATCCACTTCATGATTTGCTAAATAGCGATCCATTGAAAATAGACGGACATGAGATGAAAAATCTTTAGAAAATGCATAAGCGCTCTGCACGTCTGAAGAAGCGAGTGAAGCACCCCCTTTTTCATCCTTTTTAATACTCATCATCGCCTTTCCAACGCGCATGCTAAGTTTAGCTTGAGCTGCTGCACAATTTCCTGTCTTCTGCAATTTTGGACGTAATTTTTCGATCTGTTTACAAACCGCGTCTTGAACTGGTTTGTTATCTTTATTGGGTGATAAAAGGCCAGGCAATGTCTCATAGTAGTATTTCACTGCTTTTTCTGAATCTCCCGCAACCAAAGCTAAGAGATCTTTCAACATTTCTTTTGTAAAAGCTGTCGAATCGATCTTAAATGTTTTGACTGTTTCCGCTGCCGAAAATAGCTTTAGCCATGAAGACGACATGGGCACGCCAGCTCCTCTGTTCAAGATAGACATATAGCCATTGCAAAACATCACATGCATTGTGTGTTCTTTGAATCCAAGCGGAAGAATCACCAATTCCCCTTTTTGGATGGAAGAGGTGACCATATCTTCATTCATTTCTTCCATTGATGCCAATTTAAAAGCGGCCACTAATCGGTTCTTTTCATTTGGATCAATATGGGAAGAAAATGGTTCTGGCAATGCTTCTAGCATTTTTGTCATTTCGGCACATTGTTGCTCTGCGATTGAGGCTGAATATGAATGTCGATCAGTCGCATTTGTTTGAATACTATTGTAATGCCCAAGATAAAATCTATTGTTGTAATCGACCCTTAATTTTTTCGCACCTTCTTTAGAGATATTTAAAAAGGCTGCAACTAATTCATCAGGTCCATCTATTAACCGTTCGTGTAAAAGTGTTCTATTATCTCTTTTTTTATGACGTGTATAAATGTCTGCCCCTAATTTTACAAGAGTACGGATTGTTGCTTCATCAGTTGCTTTTTCTAATACAGTCTCTCCATTTCTATCTCGCGCATCGACATCAGCTTTTAATGCAAGAAGCAACTTGATAAATGCTAATCGCGGCTCACTCTTTTCAAATTGCGCTGCAAGATGCAAAGCAGAATCCCCCTTCCCATTTTTTGCATTAACATCTACACCTGATTTGATAAGTAATTCCGCAGCAGCCAAATTATTTTGTAGCATTTCAGATTCACTTTCAGGTTTTTTATAATCTTTGCGAAGTAGGATTTCTGTTAAAAGCGTATTTCCATCTTTATCTGCTATTTTAGGATTCGCGCCAGCTTGAAATAAAAAAGTAATCATTTCTAATTGCTTAGCATCCATTGCTGTTGCTTGACATGTAAAAGCAAGCGCTGTCTGCCCAAAAGGACTGGCTTTGTTTACATCTACATGACCACTATCTAATAGACGCGCTGCTACTCTTCTATAGCCTCTTAGAGCAGCATAATTCAGGAAAGGTTGCCCATTAGTTTCGATCAGTTTTTCATCTAGTAGATTTAAAATTAGATTTTCATCACCACCTTCTTCAAATAGCCTAATGATGAAATCATCCTTTTCAATCAAAGGGCCAATGACACTCACAACAGTTTTCACCCCTTCTTCAGAAAGATCCCCTGTTTTCAATACGGAATAGACCCTTTGAGCTTCCTCTTTCGATAGCGGACTTTGATCTTCTCGAGGTGTATTCACTAAATCAAAAAGCCAGTACCTATCCGCTAACCTAGAAGGCTCTAAATTAGGTTCTCTGTTAGTCGTATTGTCTGATTGTGGAAAGCCTACACTGATCATTAAATTTTCCTTTAATAGAATTAAGGTTTAATCTAATAATACCAAAAATTTCTTTAAATGTCAAAATTAAAACTTCAAGTTAAATAATCATAAAAACGAGATAATTAGCGCGTTATTTATATTTGAAAATTATTTTATTTCGAAGTGATAAAATGGAGCGGTAGCTATATAAGTAACTGATCTTTAGATGGTTATGAGATTCTCAAGTTTCCCTTCCAAGGTATTCCTTAATATTAGGATAGGTATCAAGTGAAACCTCAGGAGTTTTCTCTAAGTGCTTTAACGCAATTTCTAAAGCATCCTCCGCAAAGTCTTCATCAAAAAAGTCATCTTCTTCCTCATGATAATAATCCTTATAGTAATCCTCGAGCTTCTGAAAGCGTATGTGTGTTGAGACTGATTTAGAAAAATAATGCGAATGCATCACATCTTCTTTTCTTACAATCCATTTTCCTTTTTCTTTTCTAATATGCAACAAAGCCAGGGCCACTCTCAATGCCAATTTTGCACCAACATAAGCGCAATTGCCAATTTTTTGCTTGCAGGGGGTTAATAACTCCTCCATCAGTTTGCAAATCTCATCTTTAATAGGATGTTGAACAGGTGAGAGTAGTCCGGGTAGAATTTTATAAAAATACTTAGTAGCAAATTTACCCTTTTTAGTATTATAATTTAATAATCTTGTCATTATCGATAAGTTCATTTTTGTGGAATCAATCTTATATACTTCGAAAGCATTATTTTCTGTATACCTATTATTTCTATTGCAAATAGCCATATATCCTTGATAAAACACAAAAAAAATGCAGTGGATATCATAGCCCAAAGGCACTATGACTAAGTCGCCTTTGTGTATTGATAAAGAAGTTCTATGAACATTCTTGATTTCCTTACTACCTTCCAAAAATGCCTTAATTAATTTATTTTTATAATAAGAACGAATCTGTTTAGAAATTGCTCCTGGTAATGTTTCCAATATTTTTTTCATCAAGTCAGCTGTAGCAAAACCCTTTGATCCATTAAAAGTAACTCTTTGAATTCCTTCCATACTATTCACATGGCCAGGCCAAAATCTTGAGTTAAAATGATGAGCAAATTTTTGGGCTTCTTCTTCAGTACATTTTAAGAGCAGAGCAACCATATCAATTTTACTTTTTTTTGCCATGGACTGAAGGAGTGGCGTCTGTATATCTCCAACTTGCGCATAAATATCAGCCCCTTTTTCAACTAGAAGACGGATGATTTCCTTAGGAGGATCCTCGCTGTTGCAAGCAGCTACTAAAGCTCTCCTCTCTTTTTCATCTTTTATATCGACTGGGATACCTTGATCGAGAAGAAAACGAACAATGTCAAGATAAGGATCGCCGAGTTCCACCAAGTTCATAAGAAGTGGTCCCCCTGCCAGAATGCCTCCACTCTCTAGGAGTTTTTTAGCAAGTTCTTCTTTGCCGTTTCTTACGCAGAAAAAAAACAAATTTTTTTTAAGCTTCAATTTATCAAAGGCTACAATGACCGCTTTCAATGCCTCCTCTTTCAAGGGTTTTTCTAATTGCAGTATCCTTTGGCATAGATCAATGTATCTTCTATCACTTGCTTGAAGATTTTTAACTCCACTTAACGCTTTGATTGCAGATAAAATACCGGCTTCTTTCGCAGCGTGAGCACGAACTGAAGTTTGAAAGGGTTGATGGCTTTTATTTAAATTTAATTTCCATAACATAATAAGTGAAAAAATATAATACAAAACCGATTCTTGATCTAGTTAATTAAACTATGCTGTGCGAATCGGTTTTAAATTTGTCCTGAAAGAGATTATAGAAGGACCTCTTTATGAGATTATGCTGTTCTGTTTGGTCAGATATTCCTTAATATTAGGATAGGTATCAAGTGGAACCTCAGGAGTTTTCTCTAAGTGCTTTAATGCAATTTCTAAAGCATCCTCCGCAAAGTCTGCATCAAAAAGGTCGCTATTTCCATACTCATTCCAGTAATCCTCGAGCTTCTGACAGCGTATGTGTGTTGAGACTAATTTAGAAAAATAATGGCAGCGCCTGACATCTTCTTCTTTTAAAATCCACTTTCCTCTTTCTTTTTTAATATGCAATAAAGCAAGTGCCACTCTTAATGCCAATTTTGAATTAACAAAGGCGCAATTGCCAATTTTTCGACCTCCAGGATTCAGCAATTCTTCTATCAGTTTGCAAATCTCATCTTGAATTGGTTTATCAGCACTAGGTGAGAGCACTTTAGGTAGAATGAAATAGAAATACTTGTCGGCCAATTTTTTCTTTTTAGTTTTACATCGTAACAATGTTTTCAAAAGCCATTCGCTCATTTTTGAGGAATCAATCTTATACATTTCAATATTTTCACTATTACCTCTATTGCATATAGCCATATATCCTTTATAAAAGACAAAAAACATGCTATGACCTCTAAAACCAGAATGCACTACGACTAAGTCGCCTTTTTGTATGGATAAAGCAGTTTTTCGAAAATTCTTGATTTCCCCACTACATTGCGTAAATGCTTTTATCAATTTACCTTTATGATAGGAATGGATCTGTTTAGAAATTGCATCTGGTAATGTTTTCAATATTTCCCTTATCAACTTAGAGGTAACAAACCCGTGTGATCCATTAAAAGTAACTCTTTGAGTTCCTTTCATACTATTCACATGACCGACCCAAAATCTTGAGGCAAAATGATGAATGAATTTTTGGGCTTCTTTTTCTGAACATTTTAAAAGTAGAGCAACAATATCAGTTTTTCCTACTGTTCTTGCCATGGCCTGAATAAGCGGTCTCATCCTATCTCCAACTTCCGCATAAATATCAGCACCTTGATCAACTAGAAGACGGATGATTTCCTTGGGTGGAGAGTAGCTTGTGCAAGCAACGACTAAAGCCGTTCTCCCGTTTTCATCTTCTATATCGACTGGGACGCCGCTCTCCAAGAGTTCTTTAGCAAGAACCTCTTTGCCATTTTCTACGCAAAAGAAAAACAATTTATTTATAAGATTCCACCTATCAAAGGCTACAATGACCGTCTTCAATGTCTCCCCTTCTAAAGGTTTTTCTAATTGCGTTATCTTTTGGCATAGGTCAATGTATCTGCCATCAGACACTTGAAGATCTCTAACGTCTTCTAATGCTTTGAGTGCAGATAAAATGCCGGCTTCTTGCAGAGCAATAGCCTGGGCTGAAGTTTGAAAGGCGTCTTTATTTAAATTTAATTCTAACGTCATATAATTTAAAATAATTATATTACAATTAAACTTAAAAATCAAATATTAACTTACATAAGTTAAACGCCTTAATGTTAGTTACTTATTCGAGATATTCTTTAATATTAGGATAGTCATCAAGTGAAACCTCAGGAGTTTTCTCTTTATGCTTTAATGCAATTTCTAAAGCATCCTCCACAAAGTCTTCATCAAAAAGGTCGCTATTTCCGTATTCATTATAATATTCCTCTAGCTTCAGAAAGCGTATGTGTGTAGAGACAGACTTAGAAAAATAGCGCGACCGCTCAACATCTTCTTCTTTTAAAATCCATTTTCCTTTTTCTTTTCTAAGATGCAATAAAGCAAGTGCCGCTCTTAATGCCAATTTTGCACCAACATAAGAGCAATTGCCAATTTTTTGCTTGCAAGGGGTTAATAACTGCTCTATCAGTTTGCAAATCTCGTCTTTTATTGGATGTTGGACAGGTGAGAGTAGTTTAGGTAGAATTTTATAAAAATAGTTAGCAGCAACTCTTCCCTTTTTAGTTTTATAATTTAATAATCTTGTTATTATCGATAAGTTCATTTTTGTGGAATCAATTTTATATACTTCGAAAGCATTATTTTCTGTATATCTACTATTTCTATTGCAAATAGCCAGATATCCTTGATAAAACACAAAAAATATGCAGTGGCTATCATAACCAGCAGGAACTATGACTAAATCACCTTTGTGTATTGAAAGGGAAGTTTTATGCATATTCTTAATTTCCTTACTCCCTTCCAAAAATGCCCTAATCAATTTATTTTTATAATAAGAGTGGATCTGTTTGGAAACTGGCTCAGGTAAAGTTTCCAATATTTTTTTCATCAAGTAAGCTGTGTCAAAACGTATTGATCCCTTAAAAGTAATTCCTTTCATACTATTCACATGGCCGGACCAAAATCTTGAGTTAAAATGATCAGCAAATTTCTGAGCTTCTTCTTCAGAACATTTTAAAAGCAGAGCAACCATATCTATTTTATTTTTTCTTGCCATGATCTCAAGAAGTGGCTTTTCTAGATCTTCAGTTTTCGCATAAATATCAGCACCTTTATCAACTAGAAGACGGATGACTTCCTTAGAAGGAGAATCGGTGTTGCAAGCAGCTACTAAAGCTGTCCTTCCATTTTCATCTTTTGTATCTACTGGGACACCACTCTGTAGGAGTTGTTTAGCAAGCTCGCCTATGCCGTTTCTTATGCAGAAAAAAAACAAATTTTTTTTAAGCTTCAATTTATCAAAGACTACAATGACCGCTTTCAATGTCTCTTCTTTCAGAGGTTTTTTTAATTGCAGTATCCTTTGGCATAGATCAATGTATCTTCGATCACTCGCTTGAAGATCTTTAAGCCCATTTAATGCTTTGATTGCAGATAAAATGCCGGCTTCTTGCATAGCGTGAACACGAACTGAAGTTTGAAAGGGTGGATTGCTTTTATTTAAGTTTAGTTGCGATACCATAATAAGCAAAAAAAATTATAATTAGACTTAATTTAAACGTCAATTCAGCACGATGAACCTATCCCAATATTATTAATATTTGATTTTTGATGCATTTTTAGTCAGATTTTGAGGCCGATTCGCAGGACATACTTAAATTAAGTAGGCCAAGAATCGGCCTCGAAATCTGACTAAAAAGGCGCGAAAAGCGAGTATTAAGAATATTGGGATAGGTTCATAACCAAAAAATAATGCTTTTGGATTGAAAAAATCTTTATTCTTTGACATTTAGAGAATATGAGCTCCAGAGAAGACCAAGGAAATAAAAGTTTTCGACTGCATATTGAGGAGGCCGTCAAAAAAGAGAGCCGCAAATGTGAAGAGTGCTGTCTTTGGCTAGATCGCCACATGCCGCCTAGTTTTTTTGAAGAGATGTCAGAGGATGATATTTTGCTCATCGCCCATAATTTGATGGGTTTTGACCTTCATAACTATTTCGCAACGATCCATTTAAAGCAGCGTGCTATTGCACTTTGTCTTGATAGCAATGATGCCGATTTAAAGATTTTGAAGCAGTTTCAGAACTTTGGGATTAAAAATTACCGTACTTTTGTCTCTAATGCGCCGCCCCCTTTTCCGGGCATTACCTCTCCCCTTCGAATCGCACTCATTTTTTTCACTCAAATTTCAGAAAAAGAATTAAAAGAAGAATCTTTTCCTGAAGAGAAAAAAGAAGAGATCTTCTCGCTGATTAAAGAGCGCCACCCTGATTTAAGCCATGAGGAATTCAGCACTTTGATGAGCGGCCTTGGAGTGCGTTTTTTGCGCGGAATGACCCAAGAGAGATTAATTGCTGCCCTGGATATGTTTTTTCGGGCCAAAACGCGCGACCATTGTCAATATGAGGTGCGTTATAATGAGGACTGGAAGGCCAAAGAGATCCCTTCGATGCAAATTGTTTTTGCCTGGAGAAATGTACCAAAGCACCATTTCCTTTATAAATTAGCAAAAACCATTTACCGCCATGGCCTGATCATGAAACGGGTCAATGCAACTTATATTAATCCTTACAGCAAAGATTCGATCCTTCTGATGTCAATTGCTCTTCATGGCGGCAAAGGGAAAGCTGCTTGGGAAGAAGCAGATATTGACGACTTCCTAAAAGAGCTTGTCACCTTGAAATATTTCGAAGGCTTGGAATCTATTGACTCGGTCTTTGTAGATTCCGGCGTCGTGCGCGGCAATCTCGGCAATCTAATTAAATCGATCACCCATTTCATCCATCAAACGCTTGTTCATGCAGATCTGAATATGTATTCACTTGCAAATATCACCGAAGGGATTTGCCGCCATCCTGAACTGATTGTGCAACTTACGCAAGCATTTGAATACAAATTCCATCCTAAAAATCATGAGCCCGCCCAATTTGAAAAATTGAAAGAGAGCTACCTTGCGTCAGTTGCAGATTTAGATACAGGCAATGAGATCAACGATACGCGGCGCAGAAATATCTTGCGGCAGGCCATGAACTTTGTGGACCATCTGTTAAAGACCGACTTTTACCGCAATAACAAAACCGCATTCTCCTTTCGCCTTGATCCTGATTATCTTAATTTTCTTCCCTATGATAGATCGGATAAATTCCCAGCGCTTCCCTTTGCGATCTTTTTCATGCATGGAATGTACTATATTGGCTTTCATATCCGCTTTAAAGATCTAGCGCGAGGGGGTTTGAGAACTGTTTTTACACAAAAATTTGAACAGATGCTCTCTGAGAGCAACAACGTTTTTTCAGAATGTTATAACTTGGCTTATACGCAGCAGAAAAAAAATAAAGACATCCCGGAAGGCGGGGCCAAAGCAGTGATTTTTTTAGAGCCTTATGAACGGCTCCATTATGAAGCAGATATCTATAAAAAGGAGCTCGAAGAAGCTTTAGTCCCGAGCGGCGAAATTGAAACACGCCTTAAAAACTTCAATAGCGCACAAAAACTAGAATTTCTCTATCACGCACAGCGCACTTATATTGAATCTTTTCTTACTCTCATTAACTGCGAGCCTGATGGGACACTCAAGGCAAAAAATATCGTCGACTATTGGAAAAAACCAGAATATATCTATTTAGGCCCCGATGAAAATTTGCACAATGTGATGATTGAATGGATTGCAAATTACAGCAAGGCCGAACATTACAAACCGGGAGGAAGCTTTATCACAAGCAAGCCCGGTGCCGGGATCAATCATAAGGAATATGGGGTGACCTCCTATGGTGTCAATGTCTGTATGGAAGAGGTATTGAAATACTTAAAAATTGACCCTTACAAAGATCCTTTTACAATCAAAATATCAGGCGGTCCTGATGGCGATGTGGCAGGGAATCAAATTTTAAATCTTTACAAATTTTTTCCACAGACTGCAAAACTTCTTGCGATCACAGATGTCTCCGGGACAATCTATGATCCCAAAGGACTCGACCTTTCTATTCTTGCGCAAATGTTCAAGGAGGAAAAAGCGATCCGGTTTTACCCTCCTGAAAAATTAAACGATGGCGGATTCTTACTCGATCTTTTCACCAAAAAGGAGCTCACAGCCTACGCGCAACAAACCTTATGTTGGAGAAAAAAAGGCAATAAGGCGGTTGAAGATTGGCTTTCAGGAAATGAAATGAACCATCTTTTTCGCCATAATCTCCATCAAACTCCTGCCGATGTTTTTATCCCAGGCGGGGGGCGCCCGCGCACATTGAATGAGAATAATTATCAAGACTTTCTTGATGATAAAGGCAAACCGACCTCCAAAGCAATCGTTGAGGGGGCTAATCTCTATCTTACCCCATTTGCTAGACGGAAATTAGAAGAGCTTGGTGTGCTGATCATCAAAGATAGTTCGGCAAATAAAGGCGGTGTCATCTGCTCCTCATTTGAAGTGCTTTGCGGCCTTACTTTGACCGAAGAAGAATTTAGGAAAGAAAAAACAGCTTTAATGCCTGAGATTTTAAATCTGATCGGTGAAAAAGCGCAAAATGAAGCCAAATTGCTTCTTTCAACGCATGCTAAAACCGGAGCTTATTTGACCGATATTTCAGAAAAGATCTCTCAAAAAATCAACGGTTACAAATACGAGCTATTGGATTTTTTAATCCCCAAGACTCTTTCTTTGGATCCTAAAGATCCTTTGATCCGCTGCCTTTTACGCTATTGCCCCCCGCTTCTCTCTGCTAAGTATCAGGATCGTATCTTAAAGGAGATTCCTGACGTGCACAAAAAGGCCATTATTGCCACTTACATCGCATCCAGGATTGTCTATCATCGCGGAATCGAGTGGGCCCCCTCCATTGCAGATATTCTCCCCTTAATCGCCACAGACCCCCTCTTCCATTAGTCCTTAAATTTCTTATCCTGGCCATCCTGCCATCCTGCTTTTTTTGTCTTAAATTAAATTATTCTTTAACTATCTAAATATCAATTACTTATATCCACAAATTCGCAGTCGATCAGATTGATTGCTAAAAAGTGCTTGATCTTTGCCCCCATTATGCTATAATGAGGTCATGTTTAAATCGCTCACTCTAAGAAAACCTGCTAAGGATCAACGTACTAAGCTCGTCTTAATCGGCCTAATCGAGCTCTTTTTAAAGCTTGGTAAGCCTATCGGTTCCAATACTCTTCGGGAAAATGGTTTTGAAGATTTAAGTTCGGCAACGATCCGCAATTATTTCGCTCAGCTTGAAAAAGAGGGCTACCTCAAACAGCACCATTCATCTGGAGGTAGAATCCCTACCGAATCAGCCTATAAGCTTTATATCGATACCATATTGCCTTCTTCGCCGATTCAAGAAAAGGACCGCGATATTTTACAGGCTAAAATTGGCGGGGAAAGCAGAAAAATGGCCTCTTACCTGCAAAATGTGGCTGAAACCATTAGCGATCTATCTGGTTGCGCTGTCTTTCTCTCTTCACCGCGCTTTGACCATGACTTTATCCTCAATATCAAATTGGTGCAGATTGACCACAATCGCTGCCTCTGTGTTCTAATCACTGACTTTGGACAGGTTCAAACTGAAGTGCTTTTCGTAGAAGAAAAGCTAAGTAGTTTCACCTTAAAACGAATTGAAAACTATTTACATTACCGCCTTACAGGTCTTGACAGGCCGACTTTAAATGAAGATGAAGAGAAGGTGGCTGCCAATATTTATAAAGAGATCATGCTGCGCCACATTGTGACTTATTCAAATTTCAGCTCAGAAGATGTCTACAAAACAGGATTTTCTAAGCTTTTAAACCATACAGATTTTAATAATGCTGCAAATTTAGCTGGCGGCTTATCTCTTTTTGAAAATGACAATGATATGAGGCTAATTTTGAACCACTGCTGCAAAGCAGGTCAGATCTGCTGTTTAGTGGGAGATGATCTTTCTATGCTAACAAGTTCAATGAAAGGCTGCTGCGTGATTGTTGTCCCCTATTATATCCATCAAACGATTGCAGGCGCCATTGCCCTTTTAGGGCCGCACCGCATGCCCTACAGGCGTATGTTTGGCATCATGAAAACTGTATCTGAGCTCATGAGCGATACCCTTACACGCAGTGTCTACAAATATAAAATTACATTTAGAAGGCCTCGGCCGGCGCAATTGGAATTTGGCGCAGAACAAGACCATTTTATTAACCCATCGGAGTGTATGCTCCTAGAAGAGAAAAAATAATGACTGAAGAAGAAAAAATTGAAGAAACAACAACAACAACTGCTTCTCCAACTCTTGAGCAGCAGCTTGAAGAATATAAAGATAAGTATTTTCGTCTGCTTGCAGAATCTGAAAATATGCGCAAAAGAATGCAAAAGGAAAGGCATGAGCTCACTCGATTTTCGATTGAGCAAGCTTTTGCCGATCTTTTGACTCCTTTGGACAATATGGAAAACGCTTTGCACTATGCAGAGAAGATGTCCGATGAGGTGCGCAATTGGGCCGTTGGTTTTGAGATGATCCTCTCTCAATTTAGAGATGTGCTGCATAGTCATGGAATCGCAGCCTTTCCCTCTCATGGAGAGCAATTTGATCCTCTTAAGCATGAAGCAGTGGAAATGGAAGAAACTGCGGATCACTGCGAAGGGAAAATCCTTCATGAATTCACTAAAGGTTACAAAAGTAAAGAAAGAACGATTCGTCCTGCACGAGTGAAGGTAGCAAAATCGCCTTCGGCGGATGAAGCAAAAAATTTAGAAAGTAAGGAGAATTAATATGACAGATAAAAAAAACACAAAAAGAAGCCGAATTATCGGCATCGACCTTGGAACTACTAATTCTTGCGTTTCAATCATGGAAGGCGGAACACCTGTCGTGATTGCCAATGCTGAAGGGGCGCGCACAACTCCTTCTGTAGTCTCTTATAAGGACCAAGAGCGTTTAGTGGGAATCCCTGCAAAAAGGCAAGCTGTGACCAATCCAGAACGGACCGTCTTTTCAGCCAAGCGCTTTATCGGTCGTAAATTTTCAGAGGTAGAATCTGAAATTAAAACCGTCCCTTATAAAGTGAAAGGTGGAAGCAATGGCGACGCAGTTTTTGAAGTGGACGGCAAAACCCTCACACCTGAAGAAGTGGGCGCACAAGTCCTCATTAAAATGAAAGAAACTGCAGAAGCATACCTTGGGGAAAAGGTCACTGAAGCTGTGATTACCGTTCCTGCCTATTTTAACGATTCGCAAAGACAGTCCACAAAGGATGCAGGAAGAATTGCAGGTCTTGATGTAAAGCGGATCATTCCTGAGCCCACTGCGGCAGCACTCGCTTACGGCCTTGATAAACAAAGCGACAAAAAAATCGCTGTGTTTGACCTTGGAGGCGGTACATTTGATATTTCTATCTTAGAAATTGGCGATGGCGTTTTTGAAGTGCTTTCGACCAATGGCGATACCCATCTTGGCGGGGATGATTTTGACAATGCAATCCTCCAATGGATGCTCCAAGAATTTAAAAAAGAGCATGGGATTGATCTAAGCAAAGATAAAATGGCGCTGCAACGTCTGCGTGATGCTGCAGAAAAAGCTAAAATTGAGCTCTCAGGAACACAAACAACGGAGATCAATCAGCCATTTATCACCATGGATTCAACAGGACCTAAACACATGGCGCTCACATTAACACGCGCTAAACTTGAAAACTTGGTCCATGATCTGATTGAAAGAACAAAAGAACCTTGCTTAAAAGCTCTAAAAGATTCTGGCCTATCAGCAAACCAGATCAATGAAGTGATCTTGGTTGGCGGTATGACGCGTATGCCAGCGGTAGAGCGCAAAGTCGTCGAAATTTTTGGAAAAGAAGCGCATAAAGGTGTCAATCCAGATGAAGTTGTGGCGATTGGAGCTGCAATCCAAGGGGGTGTACTGACAGGAGATATTAAAGACGTTCTTCTGCTTGACGTGATCCCGCTGACGCTCGGAATTGAGACAATGGGCGGTATTTTAACTCCGCTTGTTGAGCGCAACACCACTATTCCTACGCAAAAGAAACAGACTTTTTCCACAGCTTCTGACAATCAGCCAGCTGTGACAATTGTCGTTCTTCAAGGGGAAAGGAAGATGGCAAGAGATAACAAGGAGATTGGAAGGTTTGATTTAACAGAGATTCCTCCAGCTCCTCGAGGCATGCCGCAAATTGAGGTTTGCTTTGATATCGATGCCAACGGTATTTTGCACGTTTCTGCATGTGATCTCCAAACTAAGAAAAAACAAGAGATCCGAATCCAGGCGAAATCAGGCTTAGATGAAGCAGAGATCAAACGCATGCTGAAAGATGCGGAGCTCAATGCCGAAGAAGATAAGCGCAAAAAAGAAGAAGTGGAAGTGCGCAATGAGGCTGATTCCATGGTATTCCGCGCCCAGAAATCGCTTGATGAATATAAAGCGAAAATGCCTGCTCAAGTGGTTGAAGAGATCCAAAGCAAGATCGATGCGACCAAAAAAGCGCTCGAAGGCGGCGATACTGAAACTATCAAGAGAGCTTCTGATGAATTGAATCGTGCAATGCAAAAAATTGGCGAATCGATGCAACAGCAGCAGCCACCCGGCGGTGCCGCTGGCGGACCAAATCCACAAGGCTCTAACCCCTCTCAAAAAGCCGGTAAACCGGACATTGAAGAGGCAGAAGTAGAGATCCTGGACGAGGAAAAGAAATAAGTCCTTAAAGGGTTTGTTGCATAATTCATAAAAAAACAGGATCCGCTGCGCTGGCAGGATCGCTCCCATATGGTCGCGGCAGGATAAGCATAAAATTAACTTTTTGAATTTCTTATCCTGCCATGAGCGTTAGCGAATGATCCTGCCAGCGCAGCGGATCCTGTTAAAATTCAATTGAGAAAGCTTCTTTAAAATCTGACTGAAAAGACCTTCTAGTACTAGAAGGTCTTTTCTTTATGCTAGCACTCATGATAGCATATTAAAAAATCATGGATACTAAGAAGAATTTAAAATATTATCTCGGACTCAATTGGTCATATACAATTGAACAAGACACTCATAATGGCAAAAAGTTTTATATTATTCGCGTGAATGAACTTCCTGGGGTATGTACAGATGCAACTTCAATAGAAAAGGGAATGAAAAATATTAAAGAAGCCATTGCTGCTACAATAGAGTTATATCTTGAACAAGGCGATTTTATACCTGAACCTGTAAATAAAGAAGAATTCAAAGGGAATATATCCTACAGAACTACAAGCGAAAGACACTACTACTTAGCAAGGTTAGCTCAAGAAAAACATGTGTCAATGAATAAGGCGCTAGATATGATTTTCGATGCAGGCCTTCAACAGTTCCGCACCCATCTATAGAATATTGCCCATTTTTCATTTTTAAGAGAGGCAGGGATTTGTGAAAAAAGCCTTTATTTTCCCCATAAGTGAAGTAGGCTTGATTTTTAAAGGAGCCGGCATGGTAACACGGAAATCTTCATGAGAGATTTTTGTCGTTAGTTCTTGATCGACGATAGAAATTTTTGCAGGATCACCTTTTTTAGCAAGCTGCGAGTCCAATATTGAAATTGAAGGGATCTGCAGCAATTGTCCGAGACTTGGCACTCCAAGGCACCCATTGTTGTGGTCTAAGCCTGAAAAGACAACATATTTCCCTTTGGGGACAGTATTTTCAATGATCCGCAGCGCCTGATAGTTCAGCGTGGCGATACGCTGCCAATAATCATCATTTTTAACGATTCCTTCTGAGGCATTTGTCTCTAGACAAACAATGCGCTTTATTCCGGCGCGCTTGAAGGCAAGGAGGACATCTGTAAAACGGTAATACGGGAGTCCTTCCTCCTGGTGTGATTCAATTGTATGAACTCGTTCCTTTAGAGCGGCAGGAAGATCGTTAGAAGAACTTTTCATGAAAGCATCAACCCATATTTGATGCTGTTGATAATTTAATCCTTCTATGAAAACAGTTTCGACACCGCAAGCTACAAGATGCTTAGCATAAACATCGAGAACATATTTTGGAGCAGAATCGTCATGAACTTCTCCGATAGCGATTCCTTCATTATCTTTCAATAAACTACTTATCAGTCTTTTTATAGAGGATATGTTTGCCTTTGAATAATCTTTGGGTGCTGGGGTAGCTTGGTGATCGAAATAGGACTTGGTGGCATGTAAAAGTTCCTTAGGACTGTCATATAGATATCGTTTCAAATTTTCGGACCCATGGTCACTTGTGCTCAATGGTCTTGGAATACTCGATGATTCAGATGAAGAAGAAGGAAGCACTGGAAAACAAGAATGAGAGGAAACTAACTCTAAACTAGAAGATGGCATTGTAGATGTAGCGGATGGCAATTCTATAGAACTTGATGTATAACCGGAAGGTTTAGGGAGTAGGGGTAATCGACTTTGATCCCTAAAAGTGGCGGGAACTTCTTCTTTAGTCAATGCCGTTTCTGCATTCTTTCCTGGCTTAATGACTTTTTCAGAATCACAAGCGCGCTTAATGAAATCTTGCACTACTTTAAGGCGATCCTTTTTCAACCATACATATTCTTTCTTTTTTCCACCTTCATCAGTAAGCTCAAACTTTGTATATAAAAAAGACCAAAATGGCTTTTTTCCCATACAATCTATTGTACAGGCTTCTTGATTACCCTTAAGGGTCAGTCGAACGGTCCCATTCGCTCTTCTTTCATTAATAACACTTAAATTAATCGACATTTTAAAAGCATATAAAAGTTATTATTGTTTGTATTAAGTATAATACAATAAAAACTGATAAATGTAAAGTAAAATTTTAAATTCAACTACTTGATTATTAGTGACTTGGATATAATCTCTTTTATTTAAGAGGGCCAATGAGGCAATTAAGATTAATGCCTTCTAATATGGGCTCTTCTTTTAGTACTGTGAAGTAGCGGGAGAGCCTTTGTAGCCACCAGTGCTTATCTTTGATTGTCAGGTGCAAAGGAAACCCAAGTTGCTTGCCGGAAAGATCTTCCTGCAAACAGATACTCAAATATCCCCCTTTTTTCATTCGACTGGCCATGCCCTTTAAAACTTGATCAATCCGATTTGTAGGAATATGCTCAAGCACGTCACAACAATAAATCCAATCTGCCGAAAGGAGATTTTTAGGCAGTTTCCAAAGACAGGCCTCAGTAAAGGAAACTATATCCGGGCATAATGTTGTTAGATGCTGGATCTCTTCATCAAGGGCATAAGAGGAAAAATCCACAAGCGACACTTTTAAATTTTTAGCTAGAAAAGCTCTGCAAGCCCTACCTGTCCCGCTTCCAAAATCAATGAGGGTCTGCCCCTCTTCTATCTCTTTCTCAAAATATTGAAGGAAAAACGAGGTGAAAACCTCTCCTGGGCTGCAATCCCGATAGGAAGGGTACTGGGACCAAATCAAATCATATTTAGCCCTCTCTTTTAATGTTTGCTCATCCATTTTTAAAAGAGTTTTCCGATCAGTCGACTGATATCGTTATAGGTCAGGTAAACAAAAAGCAGAACAATGGCTACAACAAATGGAATGATCAATCTTTCCATTGTTTTGGAATTGATGGGTTTTTTCGTGAACATTTCTATCAGTGCAAAAGTGATATAGCCACCATCTAAAACGGGAATTGGGAGCAGATTTAATAGTCCTAAGTTTAAACTAATCACAGCAAGCCAATAGAGCGCTTCTGTCACACCCGTTGACCATCCATAATGGATCACTTGAACAATGCCTACTGGACCAGAGATCATCTTAGGACTAAGGTGTCCAGAGACCAAAGCAAGGAGCGTGCGGTATGTTTCTTGAAATACATTTGAAAAGAGTTCTGTCGGAGGAGGATTATATCTCACCTGTTTATCTTGCAAATTGACGCCCAGCATCAGCCTTTTCTGATAGAGCTCTAAATTTTTTAAAGCCGCTTCTCTCTGCTTGGGGTCCGTCATGGCTTCTATGGTTTTTTTCTGCTCTTCAATTTGCTGCTCGCGCTGCATCTTTTTTTCATCTGGAAGTGGGAAGTCACTGAGGCGAATAGGCGTCACAGGATTCAAAAGACGCAAATTGCCCGCTTCATGGACAGGCTGCTGGCTCCCAATAGAATTTACGATTGCTTTGAGATGATCAAGCGGAAAGTTGGCAAAAGTGTTGTCGGATTCTCTCCAAGAAGAAAGAGGGGCGTTTCCCATTTTTTCCACGATGATCTGTACTCCGCGGCTTTGTAGTTTTTCAAGAAGTCGATAGGAGCTGGTAACGGGAACCCCATCAACTGCAAGGATATGGTCCCCCCTTTCAAGTGGAATTTCGTTATAGGATCGTGCCGATGGCTCGAATTGTTTTTGCAATGCAGATGTTTCATTGATATATGCGACGGGCATCTCAATCACAGCCTGAGAATTCATGAAATAAGGGATAAAGAGAAGATCACCCACCTTTTTCCCAATCCCCGCTTCAAACTGCCAATCATTTAACTCACCAACTTCGTCTTGGCTCAGTTTTAAATCAGATACTTTAAGGAGCGGCACGCGCGTTAAAAAGGTTTGACCATCCCGCTGCACTGTGAGCAGCACTTTAGGCTCATTAAGTACATTGATGAGCTGTTCGGTTGAAAAAATCAGCTGTCCATCGACCCAAATGATGCGATCTTGGTATTCAATGCCGCTTTTCTCCATAGGAGAGCCGTCTGGTATGGGATTAGGTTTCCCATTCGGCATACGATCATAAATCTGATAGCTGGCAGGTCCAAAGTTGGAGAGGGTGTTTTGTACCCTTTCTATCCCTTTTAAGTGGCCATCGTTAGAAAATGTGTAATCAAAAGGTGTCTTTTTCCCTTGCTCATAATCAACGAGTTCTCCAGTAATATGCGGATTCTTTTTCTCTAGTAATATCGCATAAATCAAATCATTAAATCCTTTAAAGGACTTCCCATTGATAGAGGAGATTTCATCTCCAGGACGAACTCCAGCAGCAGTGTAGAGGGAAGAATCGGAGTCAACCCACCCAACATAATGGGTAAATTCTGAAAAATTCTTTTTTCTCCCGCCCATAGCCCAAAGGAGAGAAAAAGCGAGAAACGCAAATACGATATTGACAAGGGGACCCATCGCCGCCACTTTGATACGGTCCCAAGGTTTTTTAGAAAAGAAACCGCCAGGGATTTGATGGAGCTCGAGCGACCCTTTTTTTTCTGTCCCGGCCATTTTCACATAGCCGCCAAAGGGAAGCCAGCCAATTTTCCATTTTACGCCCTTATGCTCCCATTCATAAATCGATTTGCCAAAACCAATTGCAAATACTTCTACCGTGATTCCAACGCGTCGGGCCATAAAATAGTGGCCCAATTCATGAATAAAAATCAAAAAACCGATTCCGAAGAGCGCGAGAATAATATAGAGAAGGTTTTGTATTATCATTTTAAACCACTAAGGCTTCCTTTCTAGCTTCTGTATCGATAGAACATAAAAACTCGATATTTAGATTTTTTTGAATTTCATGTTTCCCCATCAATTTTTCCAACTTTTTTGAAATATCGAGCCAGTGGATCTCTTGTCTTAAAAATCTTTCTACTAGAATTTCATTGGCCGCATTCATATAGCATGGCAAACTTCCCCCTTCTTGAATCGCGCTATAAGCAAGGTCTAAGCAAGGAAATTTTTGCAGATCAACTTGATAAAAGTGGAGAGAATGTTTCGTGAAATCAAAGGGAGGCAGCGGACTTTTTCTTCTCTCTGGATAGGTCATTGCAAACTGAATCGGGAAAAGCATATTAGGTTCTGAAAGTTGGGCAATAATGCAGCCATCTTGGAATTCAATGAAACTATGAATGATCTGTTGTGGATGGACAACCACTTTAATCTGATCTGTGGGTATCCCAAAAAGGAAATGGGCCTCGATCATCTCAAGCCCCTTATTCATCAAGGTGGAAGAGTCGATTGTCACCTTTGAACCCATGCGATAGTTAGGATGGCAAAGAGCTTTATCTACAGTCACACCGGAGAGCTCGCTCATATTCGCATGGAAAAAAGGCCCGCCAGACGCTGTGAGAACAAGGCGATGGACATCTTTTGAAGAGGTTTCCCCTTTGAGACATTGGAAAACCCCACTTTGCTCGCTATCAATAGGAATAATTTTGACATTTTTTTCTTTAGCCAGTGAGATCACTAAATTTCCTGCGGAAACCAGCGCTTCTTTATTGGCCAGGCCAATCTGTTTTCCTTTTGCAATTGCAGCTAACGTTGGTTTGATGCCTGAAAATCCGGAAATCCCTGAGAGGACAAAGTCAGCAGATTCCCAAGTGGCGCATTCCAAAATTCCTTCTTCTCCGCCCACAATATGGAAATTTGGCAGCCGTTTTTTTAGTTCTCTTGCTTTTTCCTCGTCTAATACTCCAACAATCTGAGGAAGAAATTCTTTAGCTTGCACTTCCAGGACATCAATATTGGACTTTGCGGCCAGCGCAACAATTTCAAATTCATTTTTAAGATGGCGTACAATCTTAAGCGCATTGCCTCCTATGGATCCCGAACTACCTAAAATAGAAATTTTTTTCTTCATATAATGTTCGATCAATTTATCTCGAGACAAGGTAAAAGTCAATTATTGCATCACTCTTCTTTAACGTGCCCTTGCCCATGCCCCTGCCCTTGCCCGAGACTTTAACAGAAGGCAAAGCAAGAAAAAGATCCCAATTAAGGTCACGACCATCCCGGAGGTAGAAAGAGGGATTTGATAAACAGAGACAAAATGACGAGAGAGCGCTACACCAAAGAGGCCACTTAAAAAGGCGATGATTGACGCGACTAAAATTAAAATGCCAAGGCGCCCAGTCAAGAGCCTGGCGCTCAAAACAGGCCCAACCAAAAAGGCAAGAAAAAGAAGCACGCCCACGGCTCGAAAAGCGCCAACGGCTGCAAAGGCCGTTAAGATCATTAAAAGGTAACTTAAAAGCGTGGGCGAGACGCCTAAAGAGGCTGCCAAAGTAGGATCAAAAGAAATCAGTTTGAACTCTTTAAAAAATAGGGTGATCACTACTAAATTGACACTCATGACGACAAATACAAGTTTTAAATCATGAATATGCAATGCATCCACATTTCCCATGACCACTTCGAGCCCAATATGCATATTACGCGTGAATAGTGTCACAAGAACAATTCCTAAAGCAAATAGAGTGGTGAAAACAAGCCCAATACTCGCATCTTCTTGCAATTTGACGACATGAATGAGCCATTGCGTAATCAGCACTGTGAGCACTGCTGTGCATAACGCGGCGATCAAAAGAATTTTAAAATCGATAAACAATTCAGCACCTAGATTGGACCTTCCAATGACTAAAAGAGCGCTGAGGACAATTCCAAGCAAAATTGTATGCGAAAGTGAGTTGGCCAGCATGGTCATTTTTTTCAAAACTAAAAAAGAGCCCACTAAAACAGATGAAAATCCGATGAGAATTAAAGCAAAGACTTGGATCTCGTCGGAAGCGAGCTCATTTAAAGGGATTTTGCCCGTCATGAGAAGAAATAAGCGGGAGAAAAATAATCCTAAAAACTCGAAAAAATTTACACCCCAATAAGGATTCATGATTCGCTCCCCGGTATGGGCTGCTGATGCGGATCTTTTTTCGGATTATGCAATAATTCGGACAGCTCTTTTTCCATCTCCGGCGTTAAGATATGCTCCATTTCTTCGGCACTTCGGTGCACTTTTTCTCTGCCCTGTCCCATGTAAACAAGATAAGCTTCCCAAAGTCTATGCAAGCGGACAATATGAGCGGCCCGCTGAAATCCTGCGGCGGTCAATTGATAAGAGTTTTTATCCACGCGCACGATCAAATTTTGTCTTTCCATTTTCCACAAGGAAAGGTGATATTTTTCTCCGAGAGCCTTTCCATGAATTAGTGCCCCCTTCCCCTCTCTCCACATAGATTTAAGAAGGTTTTCTTGCATGCAACGCTGTTTAAATTTCCAATTGCGAAAAAAACGGCTCAGTAGTCCCTTGGGAGCAAAGAGGATCGCAATCAAACAAAAAAAACTGGAAGTCAAAACAATCATGGGCCCTGTTGGCAGAGAGAATTTCATCTGCCCTTTTTCACTGATCAAAACTGAAAGCTCTAGGGAAAGGTAATTGCCCACAAATCCTGCCGCCATTCCCAAAAAACCAGATAATAAGAACAGTCTCTTAAGGCGATGGGTGAATTGGCGCGCCGCAACAACAGGGCTGATCAACATGGCAGACATGAGGACAACGCCCACACTACGGATTCCAATCACAATAGATAAAACCAGCAGGATAAAAAGAACTGTATCGATCATCGCAATGGGAATGCCCAAAGTTTTTGCATACCCGCGATCAAAGTAGATGATCTCAATAAAGCGATAGAGAAGACATAAGGAAACCATCACAAAAACAGCTAGAAGCCCATAAATAAAAATATGCACATCTGTCATTGTGGCAGCTTGACCGAAAAGAAAAAGTTGGATCTGGTTATACCAAAGTGTATGCGTCGTCTGGATGCGGCTTGCAACTAAAAGGCCAACGCCAAAAAAAATGGAAAGGACAAAACAGAGCGCTGCATCGTTTTTAATCCGCAATTTTCTTTCCAAAAGATCAATCACCCATAGACCTAAAAGCGCAGAAATAAATGCTCCTGTGAGAATTCCAATCACCATCGACTCTTCTGAGATTGAAAAAAAAGTTGCCATGAGCACAACACTAAAGACAACTCCGGGGTAGGAGGCATGGGAGAGCGCCTCCCCTAAAAGAGATCTTTTTCTAATAAAGACTAAAATTCCGACTAAAGAGGAGGATAGGCACATGAGCATGCATCCAATGGTCGGTGCACGCAACACAGGATCTGTAAAATATTTTAAGATTTCCATTTCTTTTTCGCTTCTTCCAAAAGGAGACTGCTTTTTCCATAGGTGCGGCGAATATTTTCAACATTGAATTCTTGTTGAGTCGGCCCATAAGCAATCAGACAGGTATTAAGAAGAACAATATAATCAAAGTATTGCTCCACACTATTTAGATCATGATGGACAATAAAGAGTGTCTTCCCTTGTTTTTTTAATTCATTCAAAAGAAGAATCATTGCTTTTTCTGTTGCCATGTCCACACCTGCAAAAGGTTCATCCATAAAATAGATATCGGCATCTTGAGCAAGTGCCCTGGCTATAAACACTCTTTGCTGCTGTCCCCCAGAGAGCTCACTGATTTGCCTTGAAGCAAATGGTTCCATACCGACCATTTCAAGAGCCTTTACAGCTGCCTTTTTATCTTCTTTAGATGCCCATTTGAAGAGGCCCAATTTATGATAGCGCCCCATTAAGACAACCTCTCGAACTGTAATCGGAAAATCCCAATCTACAGATGTGCGTTGAGGGACATAAGCGATCTGTTTTTTTACTTTTTTAAGTGGTTTGCCAAAAAATTCCACTTTGCCTGCAATCGGCGCCACCATGCCTAAAAGTGCTTTTAAAAGTGTACTTTTTCCAGCACCATTAGGTCCAATAATCCCCACTAATTGACCTGCAGGAATTTCAAAGCCAACTTCCCAAAGAATGGGAGTTTTATCATAGTTGACTGAAAGATATTCTACTTTGAGTGCAGGGTCATTGCGGTCTTTCATCTGACCATTCCTTTATCAAAACTATGACGTTATGGCGGATCATGCCCAAATAGCTATTTGCGTCTGAATTCACCCCTCCCATCGCATCTCCATAGAGACTTTGGTCGGAAATTCGGACTTGCAGCCCTTTTTTAGCACAAGAAGAGACAATTTTCTTTAAAGCATCCTTGCTGACATTGGACTCAGGGAATACGACAGCAATACGATGAGCAAAAAGATGGTCGATGATCCTTTGAATATCGGCTGTGGAGAGTTGTCCATCTGGAGCAAGACCTTCTGGCGCTTGGCAGCGCTCTTGCCAAGAGAGATCATCCCCTAAATAGGCCTGTGTAAAATAATGAAATGCATCGTGAGAGGTCACAAGATATCTTTTTTCAAGCGGCACTTGATGGATCTTTTCTTTTAATTCCTCATGAACTGCGCGCATTTCTTGCAGAACTGCCTTCCCATTTTCTTGATAAATAGTTGCATGGGCTGGATCTTTTTCAGACAGTGCCTTCACAATGGGGTCCACTGCCCCTGACCAAAGAGAAATATCCATCCAAACATGCGGGTCTAATTGGCCTTCAACAAAAAGAATTTTTTCAGGAGTGCTTTTACGGATTTCATCTCCAAGGGAGACGACATTTGGATGGTGCTGGAGTTGATAATGCAAACTGGCTCCATGCTCTAGACCAAGCCCATGGCTAAATATAAGCCCTGCAAGCGAAATCTTTTCATTATCTCCTTTGACAAGTTCATAACTATGGGGGTCCATTTGTCCAATAATCAGCGAGATATGATCAATATGAGGGCCGCCAATTTGCGCCACAAGGTCCTCAATGATTGCCGTTGTGCAAAGCACCTTGACCTTTCCATTTTTTTCCATCCATTTTGACATGTCGGATTGCTCTGTAGTCGAAGAACAGCCTGCTAAACAAAGAATAAAAGTGGAGAGAAGAATGATAAATGCCTTCATAAATTAGCCCATTTTCTTAAAAAAGAGAGAGTAAAAATGCCTTTTGAACAGCCAGAAGTAAATACAATTTTGAGTCCATAGTGTCCAACGCGGGAAATGTCTACTGCAGAAACAGCTGTATTTGACCGGCTGCGATCTTGGCAAGCAGCGCAGGGACAATGTTTTTGCAACTCCTTATAAAGATAGGAAGAGGTCGCTCCATCAGACCACTGCAGTGTAAAGCTATCATCGCCTCTCTGAATACCCTTAACCGCTTCCTTATCCGTGGAAGAAAGTGCCTCCCCTATTTTTTTTGCAAATCCATCAAAGAGAAGGGCCGCTGTGCTATTTGGAGTTGAAAAAATAGACTCTCCTAAATCGCCGCAGCGTGAAAGAAATCCGTCGATTGGAATCTGCCCTAAATAGGGAATTTCAAATTCATCAGCTAATTTTTTTCCGCCGCCAGAGCCAAATGGAAAATGTTTTTCTTCTGTTGCAGGGTGGATAAAAAAACTCATATTTTCAATCACGCCTAAAAGAGGGACCTGCAATTTTTGAAACATCTGCATAGATTTTCTAACATCTATGAGTGCCACCTCTTGTGGTGTTGTGACCATTACTGCACCTGAAATAGTAGCTTGTTGCATGAGCGTGAGTTGAATATCTCCGGTGCCTGGCGGAAAATCGATGATCAGATAATCCAAATCTCCCCAATTCACTTGTTGCAAGAACTGAGTGATAATGGAGTTAGCAATCGGCGCGCGCACAATGGCACCTTCTTGCTCATTTCTAAAATGTGCGGTTGAAATCATTTTCAGTCCTAAAGTCAAACCAGGCAAAATCCGCTCTGGATCACCCGGATCTTGAACAGGCCAAATCCCTTTTGGCAACATTTGCAAAATAGACGGCCCATAGACATCAGCATCTAAAAGACCAACACGATATCCTTGTTGCATGAATGCAAGCGCTAAATTAACAGCAACTGTGGACTTTCCCACCCCCCCTTTTCCAGCAGCAATAGCAACAATATTCTTAATCTTAAATGAAGTAGGCTGATTTGAATTCGATATAATTTTAAGGCCCATTTACGGAGCATCATATACTTTTCAGAATTCATAATCAAAAAATATAAAAATAATGTTGCTGGGAATAGCAACATCTTTTATTATCCAATAATTGTATAGAAAAAATTAAATAGATCATGAAATCAAAGAAAGATCGCCGGTCAAAAAGCCTGCAGATTAAATCTAAATTTCATTTCATGATTTATATTCTGACTTTAAGGAAAGGAAAAAAAACAGTATGACAAACATAAGAGAAGAAATCATGGAACAAAAAACAAAAAATTTTCGTGAAATTGAAGATATTATTGCAAAAGCAATAAAAAAAGTCGGCGGAAGAAAGGAAAATGATCTTTGTAAGTATCTACCAATGACCAGTGGTGGTTATATGCATCATTTTACGCTTCGAAAAATGAAAAACAAGCAACCTAGTGAATTAGGTTCTTTAATTGAAAGATTCATTATTAACTCTGACAGACCCTCTTCTGTGCCTCCAAAACAAAGAGCTGCAAGAGGTTCTCGTAAAAAACGTGATCAAGTTTCTTTTACAAGAAACCAACTTGAAAGAATGTTAAATATTGCTAGGCTTGCCGGCGATAAAGAAATGATTTCAATTTTAAGTCCAAAAAAATCTTTAACTTCTGCAAAAAGAGAATTAATTGCTTCTATTCGACATGGAAAGGTAGAACAAGAACTCTGGAACTCTTATGTTGAGTGCATCAATGCGCATAATAATCTCTCTTTGAATCAAGAATCTTTTAACTCATTCCAGTCTCGATAGTCTTTTTTTGGCCCGTCTTTGGCGGGCCTTTTTCTCTTTCTTTTCAGTGAACTTCTTTTTTTACCTTGGATTTTAAATGATCAAGCCATACAATACCCTTGTAAATTTATGTTAAATTATCAAAGGAATTAAAGTATGTCATCTCAATCTAAACCTGCTGAGTTTGGGAAATGGAGGTCTTTACTATGGCCTATCCATAATTTCGAATTGAAAAAATTGATTCCCATGCTCTTGCTCTTCTTCTTCATTAACTTCAACTACACCATCTTAAGAGACACAAAAGACTCTTTAGTGGTGACAGCGCCAGGATCTGGTGCAGAAGCGATCTCCTTCTTGAAATTCTGGGGTGTGCTTCCGGTTGCGATCATCTTTATGTTGATCTATTCAAAATTGAGTAATATTTTCAGCAAAGAAAAATTATTCTACTCAACACTCGGCTTCTTCTTGGTCTTCTTCGGTCTTTTTGCTGGAGTACTTTATCCATGCCGAGATGCTTTGCATCCAACAGCTTTTGCCGATCAATTGCAAGCAGCTCTTCCTGAAGGTTTCAGCGGACTTATCGCTATCATCAGAAACTGGACCTATGCCCTTTTCTACATCATGTCTGAACTCTGGGGCAGTATGATGACCTCGCTTTTATTCTGGGGATTTGCAAATGACACGACGCGCATTTCTGAATCAAAACGTTTCTATGCAATCTTTGGACTAGGTGCTAACTTTGCGATGCTTCCATCAGGCCAATTCGTAAAAGCTTTCTCTGATATCCAGAGTAAACTACCAGCCGGTGTCGATGCATGGGGAGTGACAATCAATTATTTGACTGCTGCAGTCGTTGTTGCTGGCCTTCTTGCGATGGGAATCTATTGGTGGATCAACCGCAATGTCCTCACTGATGCACGCTTCTTCGATGCAAGTGAAATTAAAAAAGCAAAAGAAAAACCCAAAATGCCTCTCAAAGAAAGCTTTGGTTACATTTTAAGGTCCAAATATCTTCTTTGCATTGCAGTCCTCGTCATCGCGTATGGCGTCTCTATTAACCTTGTAGAAGTCACTTGGAAAAACCAGCTCAAATTACAATACAATAATCCAAATAGTTACAATGCCTTTATGGGTGGATTTTCCCAGTTCACAGGGATTACAACCATTTTAATGATGCTTTTTGTGGGTAGTAACGTCATTCGACGTTTTGGCTGGGGAACAGCTGCAATGATCACACCTGTCGTTCTGCTTGTGAGCGGCGTGGCTTTCTTTGCATTCGTCATCTGGAGAGACCAGCTGGCCGGGATCATCAGTTTTCTTGGCACAACCCCACTGATGCTCGCTGTGGTCTTTGGAATGATTCAAAATATCATGAGTAAAGCATCCAAATACTCACTCTTTGATCCAACCAAGGAAATGGCTTATATTCCGCTTGATCCTGAAGCTAAGGTCAAAGGAAAAGCGGCCATTGACGTCGTAGGAGCTAGATTCGGAAAATCAGGCGGAGCCTTAATTAACCAGGCTCTCATTATTATGCTTGGATCCGTCACATTTATCACTCCATATGTCGCGGCAATTCTTTTATTGATCATTTTTGCTTGGATCATTTCAGCTCGTTCATTGAATAAACAATTCACTCAACTTAGCGCTGAAAAAGAGGCTAGCAAAAGTGGCGAACCTGCTTTAAAATCGCAGCCTACGACCACTGCGTAATCTTCTTTCTACGAAGATTAAAAGGGTAAAGGACTTAAATCCTTTACCCTTTATTATTTTTAAATTTTATTATTATTTCATAACAAAGAAAAAATTAATTTATATTTTGAGGTTTTATGAGTGCTATTTTTTCACTTTTGAGTTCGGTTTATCATGCAGGGTATGATGTTTACAAACGCTGCAAAAGAGAGCGTCCAGAAGCTCAACCCCAACCAGCCCAAATGAGATCTGCTACTACTGGTGCAAGACGCGTTGACCCTTCTGAACCAGACTTTCGCGAACCGAACTTAGTAAAAGCTGTATGGGCCAGAAATGAAGTATGGACCAGACAATTGTTGCATGTGTGTGAAAACCCGAACAATAACAACCTTCTTCCACGCTTAATCATGTGCCGCATTCCTCGTGGATTGCATGTTGATTTTGAAGGCGAATTAAGTGATGAACAAGCTGATGGGATCGAAAAATTTGCTACAATTCTTGTTCAAAATCGCGCTAGATTAGACCCTATCCATGTAGAAGAATTCGTAGCTTTTCAAAGCGAGCTAGAAAAAAAGATCACAGAAG
The DNA here is from genome assembly GCA_035478495.1 of Rhabdochlamydiaceae bacterium. GTDB lineage: Bacteria > Chlamydiota > Chlamydiia > Chlamydiales > Rhabdochlamydiaceae > DATIJP01. The sequence continues at coordinate 54,073 of DATIJP010000091.1, read as the reverse complement.
CATTTGACACAATCAGAAATGGTTCTCGTGCTGAATTATTTGCAAGCGTTAAAGATATTAGCAACACTGATATTGATCTTCATAACTTAATTGGGTTTAAAGCAATGAAACAGCAATTCGCTGGCTCAACAAATCCTTTCATTAAAATCATCATCGATGAAATCAATCCTCGCAATCTTATTAGCAGTAACGAAAGAGAGGTCTGTCGTTTTGCAGCTAAGCTTTTGCCCGAATTAGTAAAAATCTCTAAAAAGTAAACGCCGTAGTCTGTATCATTTAAATTTTTGAGGTTTTTATGAGATCTATTTGTCCATTTCTTAGTTCATTTGTCGGTAAAAGAGAACACCCAAAAGAGGAAGTCCAACCTGCCCAATTAACTCAAATCATATCTGTTTCTACTCATGAAGAGCGACAAGTTGTCCCTCGTGAACCAGATTATCCAACGTCGGACTTAGTAACTGCTGTATGGCAGAAAAATGAATGGTGGACTAAAGGATTGTTAGCTCTGGGAGCAGATCCAAACAAAAACAATCTGCTTCCACGCGTAATCATGTGCCGCGTCCCTTTTGTCATGGATGTTGATGATGAAGACCAATTAGATGAAAAACAAGCTGAGGAGATCGAAAAATTTGCTACAATTCTTGTTCAAAATCGCGCTAGATTAGACCCTATCCATGTAGAAGAATTCGTAGCTTTTCAAAGCGAGCTAGAAAAAAAGATAACAAGGGCACTTATCTCAATAAGCGATATGGACGCAGGCGACCGTTCAGTATTGTTTAATATCGTTCAAGATATTAGCCAAACTGATACTGATCTTCATAACTTACTTGGGTTCAAAGCAATGCGAAAGACACTTGCACGCTCAACTAATCCTTTCCTTCAAATTATCAATAACACAATCAAGTCAGGTGATATTATTACAAGTAACGAAAGAGAGATTTGTCGTTTTGCAGCTGATCTATTGCCAAAATTAGTTGAAATCTCCGAAGAGAAAACAGATAGTCCCTAAAATTCACAACTAACGCCATGGGCGATTTTTTTCTCGCTCGATACCGATACTGATACCGAGACCGGAGAACAGAAGGGTCGGTATTGGTATCGGTCACGGTCTCGGTATCGAACAGAAAAAAATCGCCCATGGCGTCAACTATTCTGTTTTAAGGATATCCATGAAAACAGACTGCGGGATATTCACCTTTCCAATCTCTTTCATCTTTTTCTTTCCCTTTTTCTGCTTTTCCCAAAGTTTGCGCTTCCGTGTGATGTCGCCGCCATAACATTTTGCGGTGACATTCTTTGTTAAGGCGGAGATTGTTTCTCTGGCAATAATTTTCCCGCCAATAGCTGCTTGTATAGGCACTTTAAATTGTTGTCTTGGAATTAAATCCTGAAGCTTTTTGCATAGCGCCCTTCCCTTCCCTTCTGCTTTTGAACGATGAACAAGACAGGAAAAAGCATCGACAGGCTCTTCATTGACCCGAATCTCCACTTTGACAATATCTGAGAGTTCATACTTTTCAAATTCATAGTCAAAGGAGGCATAGCCGCGCGTGATTGACTTTAATTTGTCATTAAAATCTGTAATGATCTCATTGAGTGGAAAACGATAAGTCAATAGCAATCTTTTGGCATCAATAGTTTCTGTTTTTTCCAATGTGCCCCGTTTTTCCATGCCGAGACCCATAATGGCGCCCAAATAATCAGCGGGCGAAATGATCCGGCACTTGACAAAAGGCTCTTCGACATACTCTATGATTGCTGGATCAGGATAGTGGGCAACATTATCAATGAGGATTTCTTTCCCATCTGATAGCGCCATTTTATAGACAACGCTGGGCGCTGTCGTGATGATATCCAAATCAAACTCTCTTTGCAGTCTTTCAAAAACAATTTCTAAATGCAAAAGTCCTAAAAACCCGCAGCGGAAACCAAATCCTAGCGCCATGCTGCTTTCCTGTTCTACGTGAAGCGCAGAATCATTAAGCTGCAGCTTTAAAAGGGCATCTCGAAGCAATTCAAAATCGGAAGAATCGACTGGATAAATCCCAGCATAGACAACAGGTGAAATCATGCGGAATCCTGGCAACGGTTCTGTCACAGGCTGTTTGCTTGAAGTGACGGTATCCCCAATTTTGACGTCGGCGGTCTTCTTAATGCCTGCGACGATATACCCTACTTCTCCAGGACGCAAGACATCCACTGGTTTTTCATCTGGCGAAAAAATGCCGACCTCTTGCACTTCAAAAACTTTATTTGTGAACATGCAAAGGATCTCTGTTTTCTTGCGCACCTCACCGCTCATAATACGGACATAGATCATCACACCGCGATAGGAATCATAATGGGAATCAAAAATGAGCGCTCTGAGCATCTCATCTGGGAAGACTTTTGGAGGCGGTACATCAACTAAAATACGTTCAAGAATTTCGCGGATCCCCACTTTGGCTTTTGCAGAGGCTAAAACGGCATTTGATGTATCAAGACCGATCACCTCTTCAATTTGTTGTTTGACTCCTTCTGGGTCAGCAGCTGGAAGATCGATTTTATTGATCACAGGAACAATCTCTAAGCCTCTATCAATTGCCAAATGGACATTGGCCAAAGTTTGGGCCTGCACGCCTTGGACCGCGTCAATCACTAAAAGGGCCCCTTCGCAAGCAGAAAGCGATCGAGACACCTCATAAGAAAAATCCACATGGCCTGGAGTGTCTATAAAATTAATTTGATAAGTATTGCCATCCTCAGCTTGGTAGTACATGGTGACGGGATGGGCTTTAATTGTTATGCCGCGCTCTCGTTCTAGGTCCATGGCATCAAGGACCTGTTCCATCATTTCTCTTGAAGAAAGCGTTTGTGTGAGCTCTAAAAGCCGATCTGCAATGGTTGATTTACCATGGTCAATATGCGCAATAATTGAAAAGTTCCTGATAAATTTAATTTGATATTTAAACATACTGAAAATTTTAATTTGTGGTTCTTAACCAAACGAAAATGTTATAATCTCCTTCTCATGGAACCACTTCAAAGAGCCACTTTTGGCATTCAGACCTATCAAGATAACAAGGATCTGCTTTCAATTACAGATAGAAAAGTCCAGAACTCAAGGATCTATGAAATTTTGGTAACTATTGGAACCCTTCTTGTTTTAAGTGCCCTTGTGATCTCTTGTATTGTCACCCCTGTACTACTTTATGGAGTGGTCCCACTTATTCTAGGAGTTGTTTATAAAATTTTATCTTCCTCTAAAAAAGAAAACCCTATTGCTCTTGAGACCCAATTAGCAACTGCCCCATCCCCTATCCACTTTGTTGGTCTTAATAATCAATATAATGAATGCTTTTTGAATGCAGCCCTGCAGTTTTTAGAAGATACGCCACTATATGAAGAGATTATTTCTAATAACAAAGATCTTGAAATGTTGAAAAATATTCATGAAGGGATAACACGCGCTAGACAAAATAATGAAGGTGTTGCCGAGCATGTTGATACACATGCGCTCAGACTGTGGTTGCGCGATAAGACAAAATATGTGGATGTTCGCGATCATGATTTGATTTATGAGATTTCTGAATATGGCCAAGAAGATGCCTCGATCCTTTTAGAAACTCTTTTTAGAACAGGTTATTCCCCTCTCCCGCTCTATAACGTTCGATTTAGACCGCATGCAAGTGTCTTAAATCCACAGGAACAATTGCATTTAATAGACCTCCAAATTAATTCCTCTGATTTTATTCAAAATCATAATGCATTTTTTTGGGACATTCCTGATCGACACTACAATTTTATTAGGCAGTTTAATGATGCACCCACAGATTATTTTATCCGCTTAAAGCGTTTTAATGCTGCAGGACAAAAAATCACGACCGATGTCAATGTTCCTGAGACCTATTCTCTGACAAAAGATATGCATACGATGGGAAATGATGCGACATATGAAATTGATCGATTTATTCAGCACCGAGGAAGTTCAATTCGAGGCGGCCATTATGTCGCCTTTAGGAAAGTGATCATTCAAGGAGTTGAAGCCTATCTTGAATTCAATGACAGATATGTAGGAGCAATCACCAAAGAGCAATTTTACGCACAGATGAAGCAAGCCTACTGGCTACACGCCATCAAAAAATCTTAATAAAAAGAAAAGAGTAGCAGGATGGCAGGATGAACAGGATAGAAGATTCAAAGAGTATCATTAACTCTTCATCTTGGCCATCCTGCCATCCTGCTGTGTTATGCCCTTTCCTGCCATTCGGTATGGAAAAACTTGCCTCGTGGCTGGTCAATGCGCTCATAAGTGTGGGCGCCAAAAAAGTCGCGCTGCGCTTGTAACAAGTTTGCGGGCAGTCGTTCAGTACGTGCGCCATCAAAATAGGCAAGCGATGTGCTTAAACAGGGTGTTGGAATTCCCCATTCTGCAGCTTTCATGACCACTCTTCTCCAGCCAGTTTCTGCCTCTAAGATCGCCTTTTTGAAAAAGTCATCAAAAAGCAAATTTTCAAGTTGCGCATTTTTATCAAATGCCTTTTTGATATCGTTTAAAAATCGACTTCGGATAATACAGCCTGCACGCCACATGAGCGCAATGGAACCAAACTGTAGGCTCCATTTCATCTCGGCTGCAGCTGCGCGCATGAGCATAAAGCCTTGTGCATAGCTAATGATTTTCGAGGCATATAGTGCCTGCCTAATATCTTCAATAAACTGTTTTCGGTCGCCTGAAAAAACTTTTTTGGAAGATGGAAACACTTTTGACATTGCAATACGCTGCTCTTTTAACGCGGATAAGCATCTGGCAAAAACAGCCTCGGCAATGAGCGTTACAGGCACGCCTAGGTCCAAAGCAGAGATACCGGTCCATTTTCCTGTTCCCTTTTGTCCTGCCACGTCCAAAATCTTATCTACAAGGAAAGCACCATCTTTTTCCTTATATCCAAAAATGGCGCTTGTGATCTCAATTAAGTAACTACTTAAAACTCCTTTGTTCCACTCTGCAAAAATAGATTGCAGCTCCTCATTTTTACATCCTAAGACTTCTTTGAGTAGTTGATAAGCTTCACAAATGAGCTGCATATCGCCATATTCAATTCCATTATGGACCATTTTCACATAATGGCCCGCACCTCCCTCACCGACCCAATCGCAGCAAGGAAGTCCATCTTCTTCTGCCTTTGCTGCAATGGCCTGAAAAATCGGTTTTACCTCTTTCCAAGCAGCAAAATTCCCACCCGGCATGATCGATGGGCCATGGCGAGCGCCTTCTTCGCCGCCGGAAATGCCGACTCCAAGAAAAAGGATGCCTTTTTCTTGCAGCTCTTTCATTCTTCTTTCAGTATCTGGGTAATGGCTATTGCCGCCATCGATCACAATATCCCCTTTTTCCAGAAAAGGAAGGCATTCCTCGATCACATCATCCACAGGTTTGCCCGCCTTCACCATGATCATCATTTTGCGCGGTCTTTTTAAGGCTGCAAAAAATTCTTTTAAATTATGGGCGCCGATCACATTGGTATTCTTAGCTGGTCCCTCCAAAAATTCATCGACCTTGGAAACGGTGCGATTGAATGCGACCACACAATAGCCATGATCGTTTATATTCAAGACTAAATTTTGACCCATTACAGCAAGGCCAATGAGGCCAAAATCGGCTTGTTTTTCTGCCATTTTTTCTCCTAATACATTATAGTGGTCTCATGTTCTCGTAGCTCAGGGGATAGAGCGGTCGCCTCCTAAGCGACAGGTCGCGCGTTCAACTCGCGCCGAGGACAATTTCCCTAAGATCATAATCGTTGTATCAAGAAAGATGCAACCACACAGAGTGCAAAGTAAACCACAGAGAACACAGAGAGAGCACAGAGTTCGGAGGAGGTTTTTATTTTTTTCGGGAGCGAACCGAAAAAAATAGAAGCCCATTTTTTTGCTTCGCGCGCAAAAAAATGATTCTCTGTGTTCTCTGTGTCTCTGTGGTTTTATTAAAGTTTTATTTTTGTTTTACGTAACTATCAATTCCTTTTGCAATTCCTTTCGAGAGTTTCTCTAGATAAGCCGTTGATGCAATCAGATTCCTCTCTTGCATATTGGTCAAAAAACCACCTTCTACCAAGACCGCCGGCATTTCAGTTTCTCGTATCACATGAAAATTGCCCTGTTTGACTCCCCTTGATGTTGCTGCGGTCTGTGTAACAAGATGATCTAGGATACTCGTTGCCAGATTTTTTGAGGATACCGCTCTATCTTTATCTTTCTGCTTGGATTGATAATAAAATATTTCAATGCCTTTGGCAGTGGGGATTTTAGAAGAATTGAAATGGATGCTTACAAAAAGAGAGGGTTTGCGCTCATTGGCTAAATCCACTCTTTTTGAAAGAGGAGTGTAGATGTCGCGCAAACGCGTTAAAAGCACATTGTAGCCCAAGAGTTCTAACTCTTTTTTGACAAGTAAGGCAGCGCGCAAGGTCAGCTTCTTTTCAAGAAGGGTTTTGATTTTTGCCCCTTCATCACTTCCTCCATGCCCTGGATCTAAAATCACAGTCGGCTTGGATTTTTTGGGAATGGAAACGACCGCTTTTTTAGTGGGGAGAGGAAAAATAGGCTGTGTATCAAAAACTTTATCTTTTGAAAAAAGTAGCGAACAGAAGAGTAAAAGAAAACTCAATAGGTTCATATTTCATCACAAATTTGCTGGGCAATCTTTCCATCATCAAAATCGATTGTCTGATGGGCAAAAATCTGGTAAGTTTCATGCCCTTTTCCAGCAATTAAAATCAAGTCCTTAGGAGCCCCAATCTCAATTGCTTTTCTGATGGCCTCTTTACGGTCTAATTCTAAAATGATATTTTCGTTAAGGCTGATTCCTTCGCAAATCTCTCTCACAATTTCCTGCGGATCTTCACTTCTAGGATTGTCACTGGTCACAATGACAATATCGGAAAATTCTTGTGCGATATGGCCCATTTTTTTTCGTTTTCCACGATCACGGTTGCCCCCGCATCCAAAAACTGTAATGATTTTTCCTCGTTTGATCTCTTGAAGTGTCGTTAGAACGTTTTGCAAAGCATCGCCTTTGTGGGCATAGTCGACAAAAATATTTAGTCCCAAACTATTTTTAATCTTTTGCATCCGTCCTGGAGCTCCTTTAAATGCACTTAAAGAGGCAATACATGTTTCCAGAGGAATGGAAAAACTAAGGCCCAGTGCAATGACGGCAAGCAGATTATACACATTGAATTTCCCAATGAGGTTGGATTTCATATGTAAAATTTTCCCTTCAGCATGAACATCAAATTGCATACTGTTTGCAGAGAGCTGGATGTTCGTGGCAAAAAGATCTGCACTAGGATTTAATCCATAAGTGATCTTTTTAGCTTTGCAGGATTCTGCCATAAAGCCGCTCATCGGATCATCAGCATTAAAGATTGCAAAGCTCTCTTCCTTTAAAGATTGAAAAAGCTTTTGTTTCGCTCGCGCATAACTTTCCATGGTTTTATGGTAGTCGAGGTGATCATGGCTTAAGTTAGTGAAAAGAGCGCGCTGGAAATCAATTTCTATAACGCGATTTTGATCAAGGGCATGAGAACTCACCTCCATGACTGCAGCTCTGCTGCCATGATGACACATTTCGCGCAGCAATTTCTGATTCGTGATCACATCTGGTGTGGTTAAAGTAGGCGTCAGATGATTTTTTCCTACAATCCATTCGACGGTGCCAATGAGCCCTGTTTTAGTCCCTGTTTTTTCGAGCAATTCTCTGATCAAATAACCGCATGTTGTCTTCCCACTTGTTCCTGTGATTCCAATGAGAGTGAGCTCTTTAGAGGGAAATTGATAATATTCGGCCGCTAGCTGCGCTTCCATTTGAGCAACATCAGTGGCGATAATTTGAACAACATCTAAAAAGGGGTCATAGAGATCTGTAAGAACAGCGATCGCACCTGCATGGACAGCCTCATGGATAAATTTGGTACCATCGAGATTTGTCCCCTTTTTAGCCACAAAGAGGTTGCCGGGAGCGCTCATTTTGGAATGGCAGCAGATGCCAGTGATTTCGATCTCTTTAGAGCCTTTCACACAGAGCTCGGGAAAATTCTTTAATAATCGTTTTAATTTCATTTAGAGTGATTCCAAGCTTCATACAACGCTTTGAGTTCTTTAACTTCCCGGGCAAAATCGGCTTTGTCATGGTCCTTTCCAGGCAAACTGAAAGGATCATCCGGGGTGACGCCTAAGTATTCTAAAGTACGGCGCCCAATTTCGCGAAATGCCGGCGCTGCGCAAACACCACCCATCTGATTTTTTCCGACTCCTGGCACATATCCCCACGCCGGTTCATCGATCGCTATAAGCAAAACAAAACGGGCATTTTTTGCTGGGGCAAATCCAACAAAAGTTGAAATATGGTCTTTTTTAGAATAAGTTCCATTCACAATTTTTTCAGATGTTCCTGTTTTTCCAGCCTCTGTGTACCCTTCAATGTCAGCGCGGGTCGCACTTCCGCCTGTCTTTGTAGTGAATTTCAATGTTTTAACCATCTCTTCTACCACGCCAGGTTCCAGGATCCTCTTAAAACTATTTAAACGCTCCCCGCTGCAATGGTCCAAGATCACCTCTTTAGTTCCATCCCTTGAGGACCTGACAATTTTTTTTACAAGCGTCGGCTGTACATCATAGCCGCCATTGGCAATGATGGCAAAATTTCTAATCATTTGAATGCTATTTGCCAAAATATTGTGGCCCATTGCCATCACATAGGGAGTGGGTTTTGACCATTGCATTGTCCCGTTGGGATTCAATTTTCCAGGCAAAGGCAAAAGACCTGCGCTTTCTGAAGGAAGTTCGATATTGGTCTTAAGACCAAATCGAAAGATATTTTGCAGGACACCACGCAGCCAATCCTCTCCTAAGGCCTCAATGACACGATGCATGATTTTGGCCATGTAAACATTGGACGATTTTTGCAGGCCCATATACATGTTGAGACAAGTATGAGTTTTAATGTCTTTAATCGGCTTTTTTCTACCAGGAAAATAGGAAGGAAGCGTGGCTATTTTTTCAGTAGGCGAAAAAATAGGCTTTTTACCCTGCTTTTTAAGCTCTTCATTCGCCATGAGTCCAATGGTCAGAATGAGCGGTTTAATGATTGATCCTGGTTCATAAGGGTCTGTCACCGCTTTTACTTTGGTATCTTCTAGCTGTTTGGAATCATTAAAAAACTGCCGGTAATTGGAGGGATGAAAAAAAGGATATTGGGCAAGCGCTAAAATTTCACCCGTGCGCGGCTCCATCATCACTGCCCATCCTCCTTTGGCTTTGGCAGTTTTTACCGCTTTTTCAATTTCTTCTTCTGCGATGGCTTGAATGCAATGATTCACAGTCAGAAAAACATCTGCACCATCTTCTGGACATTTTAAAATTGTCCCCGATTCCATGGAATGCCTGGGCGAGCGGAAATAAAGACTTTTGCCCATCTTTCCTTTGAGATGCTGGTTGAAGATAAGTTCGAGCCCGCCTGTAGGAATTCCCTGCTCTGTTTTTTCTTCTTTATCTTCGCGCACTGTGTGGAGGACCTGCCCAAGCAAAGAACCAAAAGGATAGGAGCGCTGATAATCCTCCACAAAATAGAGGGCATTGCGCGCAATTTTCTCCTTTTTTGCATAGGGAAGCCACCATTTTTGCATCGTATCTTTTACCCCAGGGTCAAGCCATTTGGCCAATTTGACTGCCTTTTTTTTCTTCAAAAATTGCAGTTTCATTTTTTCTTGTTGCTGCTTTGTCATTTTTAATAGCAGAGAGATCTCTCTGATCATTTCGCCTTTGCATTTGTCTGAAATAGCAGACGGATCAATATGAAGATGGAACTTTGGCACATCAATAACAAGAGGCTGCAGCTGGTCAGGATGGCCCTGCTTAATTGATGTATTGGAATAAAAGAGTCCCCGCTTAAAAGGAATTTTTACGCCAATTTGATGCTGCGCGCGCGCTTTTTTTGTCCACTTTTCACACTCTAGAATTTGAATTTTGAAAAACTGGCCAATTAAAAGGCAAAAAAGCAGGAGAGTGAAAAAAGCAACTCCAATCAATCTCTTAAAATTTGCAGCAGAAATAATAAAGGGACGGGACATGAACTGACTATTTTTATGGCTTTGCGCCTAAAGTAATTCTGGGTTGCTTGACGTGGAAAGTCTCTTCTTGACGGGGTGTTGAAATTTGGAGAGCAACCCCTTCTTTAAGATGCACCACATCGCTCAGCAATGGGTGTTTAAAATGCTCTAAACCAGAACGGCGCGCAAGTTCAATTAAATGAAGCGGGTTTTCAAATGCATCTATTTCATATTGAAGACGGATATTACTCTCTTCAATATTTTTGATTTCTTGTGCAAGTTGAGGGATGCGGATGCGCTGCGCTGTCAGAGTATTTTGCATGTCAATGTAGGAATAAAGAGAGATCCCAAGCAAAAGAATGCAAAAAAAAAGCTTGAATGCAAGGGAGATCCTCATAATTTTTCAGCAAGCCTTAGTTTTGCGCTTCTAGAACGCGGATTAAATCGTCTTTCTTCTTCACTGGCAACAAGCGGCTTTTTGGTTAGTAGATGCAACAAAGGATGGACCAAAGGGCCTTTTTCTCTTTTGCTAGGTGATTTGGCTGCTTCTTTAAAGACGCTTTTAACAATACTGTCTTCCAAACGATGGAAACTGATCACGCCGATTCTTCCATTTGAGCGCAGCCAACCGATGGCTTTGGGAAGGGCTGTTTTGACAGAATCAAGCTCTTGATTTACGCAAATGCGAAGCGCTTGGAAAATCAGCGTAGCTGGGTGCAGATGTTTTTTTGCTTTTCCAATGGCATTTGAAATGATCTCAGCAAGCTGTTTGGTTGTTTCAATAGGAGATTTTCGGCGGGCTTCAACAATTGCTTTCGCAGCCCTGCGCCAGCTTGGCTCTTCTCCATATTCTTTAAAAATTTGCCCGATTTCCTCTTCGCTCCAGCGATTCACCACCTCTTTTGCAGAAAGCGGCATTGAAGCGTCCATGCGCATATCGAGTGGACCTTCTTTTGAAAAACTAAATCCTTTTTCACCTTGATCGAATTGCATAGATGAGACTCCTAAATCAAAAAAAAACCGTCTACTTGTTCTATTCCTCTTTCTTCCAGATGCTGATCTAAATCCATGAAATTTCCATTGATTAGATCCACCTTTTCTTTCCATGGCTCTAAATGTTTTCGAGCCAGAGCAAGCGCATCTTTATCTAAATCGCACGCAATGTAGCGTTTGATTTCGGGATGTGCTTTTAAAATTTCCACTGCGTGGCCGGCTGCCCCTACTGTCCCTTCAAAGAAAACAGAGATCGGAAGACCCGCAAATCCTTCTAATACCTCTTTGACCATAACAGGCTGGTGGGGTCTATTTTTCACAGAACTCCCCCTTGAAACCTTCTAATGCTTCTTTGATTGTGACCGGTCTATTTTTCGTTGATTCAGCGGTCTCTTCATTTTCTCCTAATAGACCGAAAGCATCTTCAATCATTCCCGCTAAATCACAGTTTGGATCTTTCCCACTTAAAGCGGAGTTCAGGTCAAGCTCATAGCGCTCTTTTGGCCAAATCTCAATTTTATCCAATACTCCAGCAATGATGATCTCGCTTTTGATGTCGATCGCTTTTCTTAATAAAGGCGGGATAATCACTCTTCCCACCGAGTCACATGTTGTCTGATGTAAAGTGGAAAAAAAGAGCGTGAAAAACTTCTGATACTTTCCCACATGCTGTTTGGATTGAAATTTGGAAACAATTTTTTCAATATCGCTTTTGCGGTAGATGGCAAGACAGCCGCCGAGTCCTAAAGCGAGACTAAATTCTAAAGCGCCATCTTCAACCAGGCCAAAACGCATCTGTTGCGGTAATACAAACCTGTTTTTGCTATCAAGTTTTGCTGAAGAAGATCCACTAAAGAAGAACCTGCTCATAGATGCCGTAATGTAATTCCCACCGTTTGCCACCACTTTAACAATCAATGTTTATGTGCGCAAGATTTTTGCCAAAATTGGCCCATTTTTAAGCCGCAAACTGAAATGCATTCCATTGGTTTCAAGTTGATTAAGTCATTTTTAAAAAAAGTGGGAATTGGTGGGAAATTTAAAACTCAAAAACATTTCTTGAAACATTTCAAACGAACTGGCAAAGCTAAAGTTATGGCACGTACTATAGATAATTTAGGCGTTGATATTTCGACCCGTTATGCTCTAGATCAAGAGCGCGCGGCAGAATCCTTCATGAAAGAAGCGCGCGGGATTCCCAGCCAAACTCAAATTGATGTCACAATCCCCTCTTTCACCTCTGAGTTTGAACATCTCTTCGGACTTGGTTTAAGCAATGCGCCTTGGGCTGATTTTTTTGCGCCTTCTAGATATTATGAGCAGAAAAAAAGACTCTTTTCGCAGCGTTTAATCCCGATCCTTGGCACACCTGATAAGACAGATGCAGAACTTCAAAGAATTACCAACTTAGGCAAGGTAGTCAGGAAAGAAGAAGGGGAAAAAGAAGAAGGAAAACAGGGCGAGCAAGAAAAAAAAGAAGAACAAAAGAGCTCTGAGGAAGAGTTAGCACTCAGCGACACAGAAAAAGAAAGAAAGATTTTAATTACCCTTCTAAAACAATTACAAACTCTTGACCAGTATCTCATTGACATCAATTCACGGCGGTCCCAATATCAGAAGGGCTAAAACCGGAAAAATATGAGCGATATTAATTGGATAGAAGTTCTTGGGTGGGGAGATGAGGAGTTAGAAGATCTCCGCTTTGTTGGCTATTCCTATATTAAGCAGGGCAAATATGACCTTGCGATCACCTTTTTTGAAGCGCTTGTCGTTTTGAATCCTCAAAGTGTTTATGACCTTCAAACACTTGGCGCGCTACATTTACAGACAAACAATAATCTTGCCGCTCTAAATTATATTGAAAGGTCCTTAAGACTAGATCCAACTCATCTCCCTACGCTTCTTAATCGTACCAAAGCGCTTTTTGCGCTCGGTTACAAGAAGCAAGGACTGATGCAAGCCAGATCTTTAGAAACAGCGCCAGAGAATGCCATTGCCGATCAGGCTTCCGCACTGATTTTAGCTTATAGTTAAGAGTCAGTGAGTTAAAAATGTTGTTGCGATTCCAGCTGCAGGCATGTTAAGTTGGCAATATATTCTAGAATGAAATCAGCTTAAAGCAATTTCCTATGTTAACCAAAACACCACAAGAAACTTGGGCGGACTTTTTAGCTTTCATCGCGGAGCGCTGCTCAGGATCTGAATTTGAAAATTGGTTTGCCCCTATTAAGCTTGCGGAGAGTGCCTCTGATGAGCTTGTTATCGAAGTGCCCAACATTTTTGTGCAGTCTTATATCACGGACAATTACAAGAAGGATCTGGAAGCTTTTATTCCAAAACGATCTGACGGGACCCTTGCTCTTTCTTTTGTGATTAAACAGCCAGAGCCGAAAAAAGAAATACGCGTAGCACCTATTGTAGCAGCAGAAAATAGCGTTTCGAACTCCCCTTATGAACTCAAACTAAATCCTCTTTATACCTTTGTCCACTTCATTGAAGGACCTGCAAATCAATTTGTCAAATCGGCAGCAATGGGTGTCGCTGCCCGTCCTTCTCGCTCTTATAATCCCCTCTTTATTCATGGTGGGGTCGGACTCGGCAAGACCCACCTTTTGCATGCTGTGGGCCATTATATTAAAGAACATCACAAAAAGCTGCGCATCCATCTGATCACGACAGAAGAATTCATCAATGATCTTGTCGATAATCTGCGCAATAAATCGATGGACAAAATGAAACGGTTTTACCGCTCATTGGACGTTCTTTTAGTGGATGATATTCAATTTCTACAGAGCCGCCTAAACTTTGAAGAGGAGTTTTGCAATACCTTTGAAAGTTTGATTAATCAAAATAAACAGATCGTCATCACAAGCGATAAACCGCCCGGTCAACTTAAACTCTCGGAAAGAATGGTCGCGCGCATGGAATGGGGTCTGGTTGCCAATGTGGGGGTACCAGACTTAGAAACACGCGTTGCCATCTTACAGCACAAAGCAGAGCAAAGAGGCTTTAAAATCTCTCAAAAGATCTCCTTTTTCATCGCAGAGCGCATATTTAATAACGTGAGGCAGTTAGAAGGCGCTTTAAATCGCCTATCTGCATTTACTCGGATGATGGGACTCGATGTGACTGAGGAGGTTGTGGAAAAAATCTTAAGCGAGCTATTCCAAAATAATCCAAATAAGCGGATAGCCATTGAAAATGTGCTTAAGAGCGTGGCGACCATATTTGGGGTGCGAGTCAGTGATTTATGCGGCAAATCGCGGACTAAAGAGGTGGCCTTCCCACGCCAAGTGGCCATGTACCTCGCTCGTGAGATGATCAATGAATCTCTGATTAAGCTTGCCTCCTATTTTGGCGGTAAGACCCATTCTACCCTCTTACATGCCTGGAAAAAGGTCTCTGACAAAGTGAGCAAAGATGAGACTTTAAGGCGCCAGATTCAAATGGCCCGGCGTAATCTCGAAAACTAACAAATCCATTTACTTATAATTATTTTTTTAGTAATAATTATAATTAAGTATGACTATCACTGAAATATCATTAATATCCATCGCTAGCTCTCTTATTATCCTAGTTTTATTCTTTGTAGGAATATTAATTGGAATACAAAGGTCTGTAAGTGTGCTTAAAAGGGATTTCCATTCTATTACTCTAGAAAGCAAAGCTACTATACACAAGATCAAAGACTTAACAGTGGGATCTCTGAAATTTCTTGCAACGAGCAAAAACAATAAAAAGGCGAAAAAAACGGCAACGGCGATGAATTGGCTGGCTATCGGGATTACCTTATTTGATTTAGCCACTAAGTATTTTAAAAAACATAAAAGATTAAAGAAGAGGTAATTATGCGCAAAACACAAGCACATCATTTGAGAGATTTTTTACTTGGAACAGTGATTGGTGGTGCTTTAGGCGCTCTTACAACAAGTGCGTTTACAACCAAAAAAGGGCACAAGGTTCAGAAAAAACTTGCCGGCGCATACCATGACTTTGAGCATGTGATAAAAAGTTTTGTTAAAAATAGTGTTATGGGAAAGCCCTCTCGTAAGCACAAGCGCAAACGAAAACGTTAACTAATAGTTCAATTCGGTTGACTTTTTCTATAAATAAATCTATAATTGATCTTCATTTTAAAAAATAAATAACAGATATTTTTATGAATGATATATTTATAGGAGTTAATCAACCAATTGATTGTGCACTCTGGGCTGAATTTATGGAAAAATCAGCTTCCTCTAATAATAACATAGAATCGAAACCTTATATTTGTAGAAAAATTTATCCCGACGGAAATAGATGTCTAAGCTTAATGACTCCAAATGAGACAGATAGATTCTTTGAACAATACGGAAAATGGCATGCCAACTGTAGAAAAATGCAATTTGTCGATATTATTCGTATCTCAAGAATCTATTTATCACTTGAAGTGGACCAAGAAAAAAAAACACGGGTCGTCGAAGCCCTTCGCATCATGGCAGCAAAAGCTGAATCCAAATATGATAAAGATTTATGGGGAACAGCGAGAAAAATTTTTTGTTGGATTTGTAATCTTTTTATATTTACTCGTGTCATCACATTATTTACTGAGGGAACAACAATATCAGTGGGGAAGTTAGATAATATTCCTTTTTTCGTAGGAACCGATGCCACATTTGCTAGGCTAGTGGCAGATCGCTATGACAATGTTGGTGCCTCCCGTTTCAGAGAACAAACCTGTTAAAGCGCTGTAAGCGTAAAAGCGATCACATAGATCGCTTTAGGAAAACCCTCCTGGATGACCTCTGTACATTGCGCAATTGTTTCTACTTCGTTGATTGTTTCAACCACCAGTAAGACAATTTGATCCGAAATATCCGCCGTACATCTCCAATAAAATTGATGATCTTCCGTGCGGCCCAAAAGGTCTTTGACCGGACATTGATAGAGCTCTCCTACCCTTTTGGCGAGTAGGTGCGCCCTGTTATATCCTTCAAGTACTTTATCTGCAAAGGTATGAGGGAAAGGTACGATTAAATCTGGAAGCGGAAAAGCCATTTTATCCATTTGCACCACGAGCCAAGAGGAAAGGGACTGATCTAGATAAAGCCGATGTGTAAATTCAGAAGTCAGGGCTGCCGCAGGGCCAAAATGTTCAAAACAAGCTCCCAATTTTAAATAATGAGACGGTCTTTTTTGACACTCTTTGCATACTTTTAATAAACTTTCTTTAAAACATTTTGAACAACGCTGCTCTGCATCAAGGAGCGTCAATAAGTCCGTGCATTTGGGGCAAAGTAGTTTTTGATGGGAAATTAAAAGCTCTTTGCAATAGATGCAAAGAGCAGGATAGACCAAATGCAAAATAGAACTAATCATCTCAGGCTATAACGCGGCTCTTTAAAAGTTCCGCGGATGCTTAGTGTGAATGGTTCTGTGAGGTTCAAAACGACATTTTGTTTCATTTTGAGGTCAACATAGACATTTCCATTTAAATCTAAGTAAGAGGTCATCGGAGCAGCAGGCAGATAAAATTCTGAACGTCCTCCTTCACTACGTACATTTTTCAATTTTGTGATGACGCACTTTCCTTGTTGGAATTCAAAATCTACCTCTCCTGCAATCGGAGTGAGCAGACCAGGGTCAATGCCTAAATTTTTAATCATTTCAATAGGCACTTCAAACAAAGAAAAATCCTTTTTGCTGCGGCTTGTAAAATGGAAGCTTCCTTGTCCTACAAAACTCGATAGATCATTCAAGTTGCCGGAAAAATGGGTCATCGTGCCCTGTTTGATCAAGAGGTTTTTATTTTTCTCTTTGGTGATTAAATGGGGGCTAAGATCCTGAATGGAGAGTAATGGGATAGAAAAAGACCAGGCGTCCTCTGCTTCTTTGGTCCAATGCATCCTCTTTATATTTAAATTGCCGACTTCATCTTTAATGATAAAATTATCAAAAATAGCCTCTTCTGCTGAAAGAATGGCCTTTGTTTCCAGTTTTTTCAATTTTAAGCCCGCATATTCAAACTCTTCACCAGATAGCTTTCCAAAAAATTTGAGTTCTTTATATCCTCCTGGAGGAACAACAAATTGTCCTTGAAGTTGATAGCCATTTCCCATTTTCCAACTTTCAACCTTCTCTTGCATCTCTTTAGGCAAAAATGCTCTTAATTCGTTGAAATCCAATTTGATTTCGCCCGTATAAGCGAGGAGTCCCTGTTTTGCTTCATCTCGTTTTAAATGCGCAATGAGGCCGCAGGTGGCGCCACTTATTTTATCGATCAGAACATCGCCATCTAGATTGAAGTTAAGATCTAGCTGCATTCGTTCTTCGCGAGATGCTTCTTGAAGGACCAATTTTCCTTTGCAATTATTTGAATGTTCAAAATTGAATAGAAGATCCTGTTTCTTCTCCGTCCAATAAAAACCCTGGAAGATTTTTCCGAGTAGCTGTGTGTTTTGCTTTTCCAGATTGAGATTAAAAATAGCCTTTACAGGTTCTTTAAGCTCTATTTTTTGCATACTTTTAGGAATGACCCCAGCCGAAGCTAATGAATAATAAAGCTCTGGCGCAATCAGCGCTCTACAGCTTTGTGCCTTCCATTTTTGAGTTTTAGGGAGATATTCAAGATAATCGACAGCGCATTCTGAATTTTCCCCAATAAAGTGGATATCGCTCACGACCAAACCCGAGGCCGGAGAAAAAGCCAATTTCATGCCTGGGTGAAAATGAAATTGCAGCGCACAAGGCAAAGCAGTGGATGCATCAAAGCCGAGTTCGGCTTGCACCACCCAATCCTGTCCCTGGTTTGCAGGGTGTAATTCTGCATTGGCACTACCTTGTAAAGAGAGGTCTTTATAATTTAAATCAAATTGTGTGATATGGGCCTGCCGATTCTCATAGCTGCCTTTGCCTTTAAAATTGAGATCGTCCACTTTGAGTTTTTCGATAAGCCAATCACCCTGCTGTTTTTTAAGCGTCAGTGCAAAGTTTTGAATGGGCTTTCCCCAAAAAGTGAGATCTTGCCCAGAGGTATCTAATGCCAGATAATGTTTTGCTGGGTCAGAAAATAAAATAGCCTCAAAAGAGCCTTGGACCGGCATTTCCTTAGAAAATTTTAACCCCGCCCTCCACTGGTGGGCCGATTTTAGTGCTAAGGCACTGATCTGCACCAGTTCTTTTCCATTTTGCGTGATTTTTGCCTCAAAAGAAGAATTTTCATTTTTCAAATGGAGTGCAGGAGTGCTGAAATAACAAGGAGCTTCTTCTGAAAAAGCCACTCTACCCGAGATATTTTCTAATAAAACCTCACCCGTTTGTGTATCTACGTCCAATAGGAACTTCACCTCATTTAAAAATGGATCGTTGGAAAGAGTGAGCTGCGCATGCTCAAAGTTTCCTTGAATCTTCTTTTGCCTATTATCAATTGTAAAAATGAGATCGCCCTCTACATTTGATAGAACAAATTGTCCACTCTGGTCATAAACCTGCGCCCCTTTTAAAGGGATTTTCGCGTCAAAACTGCCCGCTGAGAGATCAAAGTTTAGTTTGGCCCGTCCTTCAGTTTTTAATAACATCGGATCTTTTTCTCCAATAGCACCGCTCTCAACATAAAAAGAAGGAAAAGCTGCCTTTAGCGCATTTGTCTGCAGTGAAAGCTGCAACTCTTTGCCATCAAATGTGCCATAAATATCCAATTCCCCTTGTAAATTGAATCTGCCCCCAAGCTGTTTTAAAATAGGCTGACAAATCACAGGAGAAAGAGAGCTGCTATGGAGCCATCCTTCTTTGATCTCTCCCCAACTTTTAGGGAAAAAGTGTGCACATTCAAAACCAAATTGCAAAATATCTTGAGGATCAGAAGCAATGAAAGAGCCCGTCACTTTGGAATTTCCCTTTTTCCATTTTAAATTTGAAACAAGATGAGAAGATTTTCCAAGGCTTGGAGCATCAGCAGCAAGCCCAAAAAAATGAGACCAAGCAGCAAATGGGAAAGAGGCATCGAGATTAAGCTCGCCTATTGTCTTTGGAGAAACTTGAGTGAACCGGCCGTCCAATTTTAATGTTTCAATAGGAAGGAGTTGCTCGCTTTGACTTAAAACGATCTGCTTTCCTTCAAAATGATCAAGCTCTATACGAGAAAGCGCTGATTTATCCATCCTCGCTATGCATTTGCCATTAAAATTTCCTTCCAAAATTTTCCATTTTTCAATCTCAGGAAAAGCAGTAATGAAAAAAGGGCGGAAAAAGTCAAGTTGCTCGCCTAGCATTTCCTGGAATTCGGTCTGAATAACAAGGGAGTGCTTCTCAGGCCTGCAGAGAGATAGATGGAAAGCGGCCTCTTTTTCTTGATTATCGAAAAGACGCATGGCCAGATCTAGCCAAAAACTTTCGTCTTCGTGAAGGGCGCCTTTTCCTTCCAACTTAAACTTTAGCGGGAGGTTCAGCCCTTGCAAGTTTCCGGTTAGCTCTAATAAAGGATCTTCTTTTGGATCAAGAGAGAGTTTTCCTTGTAGTCCAGTTAAATTCCAGGCATCTAAAAAATGGACCTCTCCTTTTTCGAGCTGCATTAAAGAGACCACTTGTTGCCACGGAAGCAAACTCTGATTGCCTGTGGGATAGTAAAAATTCCCTTCAAATTTCTCCGCAGAAGCAGCTATTTTTTTCGCGGAGTTGGCAAGCGCAAGATTTTGAACCCAAAATTGACAGGACAATTCTTCGATCTCTCCAGAAAAGCTGATGCTCGCTTTTCCTTTTAACTGCGTCTGTCCTTGTACATTTTGCCACTCTCTTGCAAATTGGGGCTGCACGAGTGTTAAAAGCTGCAAAATTCTTTCAAGGCCCATCTGCTGGACTGTCAAAGCGCAGTTTAAAGCACGCTCATGCATCTGAAATTCGGCAACTAAATAAGAATCTCTAATAAGACTTGGATCATGCGTGACATAAAGTGTGCCTAATTCTTCCTTTTCCTCTTTGGATTGAAAGGAGAAATAGAGTCTTTGATTATCTACCTGCAACACTCCGCTTTGCACATCTGTTTTCAAACAAAAATGGGCTGTGGGAAGAAAAGCGCCCAACACATTTGCAGAATGGGACTCCGAAGGTTGTGTGTTAAGAATGCGAATTTGTGGATGGACCAATTTAAGATGAGGCTGAAAAAACAGTTTTTTGATGCTGAAGTGAAAATCCATTTCCAACTGATCTATCACAACATCAAGATCATCTTCAGTTAAATGCAGCCCTGATACGACAACGTGACTGCCTTCCCAATTTGCTTTTTCATAGATAATCTTATGTGTTTTGCTTTTTGGAAACATGGATTGCAAAGCGATGTCCACGCTTTTAAGCAGTAAAAAATTGCGTGAGAAGAAGAGTGTTGTGCCAAACAAAAATAGCGTGGCTAAAAAAACAAAAAATTTACCTTTAAATAGCGATGAGCGTGAGGGTGATGTGTACATAATGAACCTATCCCATTATTCCAAAATTTTGATTTTTGATGGATTTTTTCACAGGTTTTAAACCCGCTTCGCAGTACATACTTAAACAAGTAGGACAAGAAGCGGGCTTAAAAGATGTGGAAAAAGACACGAAAAGCATATTTTGCAAATAATGGGATAGGTTCATAGTTCCTTAAATTTAATAGGATCTTAAGAAACAGAAACTAATTGTAGATATTGCTCTAGATCGAGCAATGTGTCAAGTTCTCTAGTTTTTTGTAGTTGAATTTTGAAAAGCCAACCGCCCTCTTCTGGAGATTCATTAACTAAGGAAAAATTTTGCAGCGCGGCTTCATTGACTGCAATGATCTCTCCAGAAACCGGAGAGTAGATATCCACTGCCGCTTTTGTGGACTCTAAAATCGCTGCCTCTTCGCCCATTTTTACTTTTTTTCCAAGTGGTGGCAGTTGGATAGAGACAATTTCTTTCAATTCTTTTTGAGCAAAGTGTGTAATCCCTACAGTCCCAATGCTTCCTTCTACTTTTATCCATTCATGTGTTTCTGAAAATTTCATTTTAGTACCACTATTTTGAAAGTTTAAAACTCGCCCATAAAGAGGGATGCTTTTCGATTGAAAAGTTATGCGAAGAAACAGAAAAATGCTGTGGCTGATTTCCCACGCGGTTTATTCGGTAAGTAAAGCCCATTCTATCAAATGCATTTGGGTCATATCCACAAAGGCAGTCGGACGGAATAAAAATCTTTAATTCATATTTTTTTGCATGAAATTCTGCATCGTTTTTCAATAGATGTGCATCGGCAAGAGGATGGGAATCTTCTGTTCGGAAATGGGTAATTTCTTGAGATTTAATCTCCTCTATTGCTTTAGGCAAAAAAACAAAATGGTGGCAAAATCGGGTCAAAAATCCAGCGGTCTTAAGATCTCTTGTATCGATGAAAAGCTCTAACGAATCGCCCTCTCTAAAATTGGGGAAATAACAATTTTCAAATGGGACATCTACATGTGCTTCAAAGAAAATGCCTTCTTCATTCCAACCAAGATAACAAGTGGCAAATGCTTCTTCAGCTAAAAGCTCTGAGGTACCCTGTAAACGATGCTGCTTCTTTAAAGGACGCGACGATTCTTTTACAAATTCAAGATCGCAGGAGAGACTAAAAAAGTCCATCGGCAGAAGAGGGGGGATTTTTTCTAAAAGTTCATTCTGTTTCATATTGTAGTGAGGATAGAGAGATCAATTTTCTTTCCTGCAGTAGGTCTAAAATTTGATTCATTAAATTTCTTTGTGCATCGATCACGAGGGGGCGTTGCGCCTCAGTAATGTCTTCAAGGCTGCTTTCTTTGTCTTGCTTTCTTTCTAAAAGTTGGAAAAAGCAGATATCTCCATCTTGTTGGAAGGCTAAAGAAGACCACTCTCCTTCTTTCAAACGAAAAGCCTCATCCAAAAGGGGGTCCATTTCTTTTTTTCTTCTCATATCGATTTCGCTTTTAACTAAATCCCACTGTTTTGCAAGTGGATGCCCAATAAATTCTCTTTGTCCACCCTGTTCAAAATCACTTTTGGCCTTTTTCATGAATTCTTGGAACTGACTTTTTTGCTTAAAAGAATGAAATAAACTTGGGTAGACAATCATGCCAATTTGATCTTTTACTTGGTCAAATGGCTTCCAATTATTTTTTTCTACAAGAAACTCAGAAGGGCTTTTTTTTCTTACATCTGGATAAGCTGCCTCTAATTTTTGATCAAGAAGGCGATCTAATGTCCCATCTTTCAAAGCTTCAGCAAAAGTGAGAACTTCTTTTTCTTCTGGTTTTTTCAAAACTTCAATGCGGTAAAAGGTCTCATCATTCGCTGTAAAATGACGTAAGGAAGGATCTTCTTTTTCAAGAAGAAGACCAAATTCTAAAGCGTCAGTCATACCATCAATTGGCAAAGAAAGGCTGCCCTTTTTAATTGCGACCATCTCTTCGGTAAAAGGGGCTTTATCTAAAGCTTCATCCACCCACTCTGGGTGGAGATTAAAAATGTTTTTTCTTGCGACCCCATCCACCTTTAAACGTAATTTAGGATCTAATTTTTCTAAGGCAAAAAATCGATCATCTCTTGAAGAGCTGCTTTCTAATGCGAGCAAAGGAAATTCTTCCTTTAAATAGGCAAAATGGTTCTCATCTAATTCCCACTCCCATGTTTCTTTTAGACTTATCCTTTGCAAGAGCTGATCCACTTTCACTTGCGCTAGCTTTACCTGAAATTTCTTTTGGACAAGTTCTGGGAATTTTTTTTCTATAGCGGATAAAGATAAAAAGGTTTTCGGCAGATTTAAATCAGTGCATTTTTCAGCAGAGATAGTCTCAAGATAGCATTGAAATTTCATGAGGGATGAGAAATCTGAAAAACGCAGTGCCTGCGGCAATTGATAAAGTGCAATTTTAGCCGAGTCTCGTGTGAAAGAATGGAATTGTTTCAAGGACAAGGAATCGAGAAAAACCCCGCCGGCACCTTCTTGAAATAAACGTCTAAAGCCCATGACACGCTTCCAAATCACGATCGCTTTGCTCTCATCTATTCCAAGGGCTTGAAGCGTTTGGTAGTAATACCCCCCAGCATCTTCTAAAGAAACTGGTTTACCTTGAGAATAAAGCTCCAATCCTTTGCGTACATTCAGCAAAAGATCTGCCCGCGCCTCTTCTTTAGTAAGTTGATACCCTTTTTGTTTGGCATAAGCAGAAGCGTTGATTAAGAATTGGCTGACAAGATTCATAAATTTCGGTCCAAACCATTCTTCGACGGACCCAAATCCAAACAGGGATAAATCCTCACGATCGAGCATTGGATCTGGTCTGATCCAAGAATATTGATCTTGCTGACGATGGAGTAATTGCCTAAGGAGAGGGCTTGGAAGTTGTGATTGCGCTAGGTAAAGCTTAAGAAGCAGAGAAAATGTATCTGGAGTGATTTCATCGCTTGCTGCTTTTAATTCTTCTAGTAAAGGGTTCATTTCAGGACAATATTGTTCCCAAATGACTTTTGCACTTAAGAATGGGACTTGGGGATGAACATAAGGAGTAAAGTGCTTGGCCTTTCTAAATCGGCTTTCTAAGTCCCCTTTAATATCTGCCCAATATCTTTCCACTAAAAGTGTAGCGAGTCCATTTTCTAAAAAATCATGGTGGACCACGCTGCCATTAAGAAGGTTGATCGTTTTTCCTCCTTCTCTAATCCCATTTTTCAAAAACCGGTTCATGAGCTCAATTTCTCTTGATGTGATGGCAGAACCATCTAATGCTACCCCAATTTTCTGATCTGGGCGCTCCTGGCGCGACGCAAAAGTGCTGAATGTGCCAAAAAATGTAAAGGAGATCACGATAATAAACGTGATCACGACAAAGAAGATTTTCTGATATTTTCTAAAAAAATTAAGCACGTGAACCCCTTAGTTTCTTAGTAAGATTTTGCAAAAATGACCCGTCGTTTGCTTTTTTTGTTTGTGATCACACAATGCCCTTCTTCTTCTTCGCCATCTAAAGGAATGCAACGGATCGTCACACCGAAATCCTTCTTGACTAGCTCTTCTACTTCTTTCTCCCCACTCCAATGCGAAAGGGCAAAACCTCCATGGATTTCGGGTTGTTCTTTATCTTTGGGAGTAAAAAAAGCATAAAACTCTTCTTTGGAATCAATTTTCTTGGTATGAGAATTTCTAAATTCAAGTGCTTTTTCATAGAGGTCGATTTGAATGTCATCAAGTAAAATTGTGATCTCTTTAAGAAGAGCCTCACGCGCTATCGAACTTTTTTTCGTGCCTTGATTGCGCATGCAGGCCATGACAGCATCGTTTTCAATGTCTCGCGGTCCTATCTCTAAACGAATCGGCACACCTTTTTTCACCCAGGACCATAGTTTTTCACCCCCTGTCAATTCACGCTCATCAACGATCACTCCCAAAGGTTTGTCATGATAAGTGATCTCACGTAATGCGTTTGCAAGTGCGCGGCAATAATCAAGCACTTTTCCTCTAGACTCTTCTTTATGCAGCACGGGGATAATGACAACGTGTGTAGAAGCAATGCGAGGCGGCAATACAAGTCCATCATCGTCACTGTGGATCATGACCATCGCTCCAACAAGCCGTGTTGTTGATCCCCAGGAAGTTGTCCAGCCGAACTTTTCTTCTCCATCTGCGTCGCGGAATCGAATTTTGTGTGCTTTGGCAAAATTCTGGCCCAGAAAATGGGAAGTGCCCCCTTGAAGCGCTTTTCTATCTTGCATCATGCCTTCTACAGTGAATGTAGAGACAGCGCCTGGAAAACGCTCGCTTTCTGTTTTTTCCCCTTTAATAAAAGGAATTGCTAAATAAGTACGGGCAAACTTTTCATAAACATCGAGCATGCGTCTTGTTTCTTCCATGGCTTCTTCTTGTGTTGCATGGACCGTGTGGCCTTCTTGCCATAAAAATTCGGTTGTACGCAAAAAAAGACGCGTCCGCATTTCCCAGCGCACGACATTACACCACTGGTTTAAAAGCAGAGGAAGATCGCGATAGGATTGGATCCATTGAGCAGCCATTTCACCAAAGATCGTTTCAGAAGTAGGACGTACGATCAGCGGCTCATCCAAAGCGCTTGCAGGCACAAGTTTGCCCTCTTTATTCGCTTCTAGACGGTGATGTGTCACAACAGCGCACTCTTTTGCAAACCCTTCCACATGCTGCGCCTCCTTTTCCAGATAACTTAAAGGAATGAAAAGAGGGAAATAGACATTTTGATGGCCTGTGGCCTTGAACATCCCATCTAAAGCTTTTTGAATATTTTCCCAGATGGCATAGCCCCATGGTTTGATGACCATGCATCCTCTAATGGGAGAGTGTTCTGCAAGATCAGCAGCGCGCACCACTTGTTGGTACCACTCCGCATAATTTTCCGCGCGGGTCGGGGTAATAGCTGTTTTTACTTTTTGGCTCATGACTTGAATTCTTCTTCTATACTGTTACGAAGCGCCTTTCTCGCTTCTAAAAGCTCTTGTTTTGTTCCTTTCTCCCCTAAAAGAGGAAATGTATTCGCAAAGATCGCTTCCACTACTTTTGTTCCGGGAAGAAGTAGATCTTCTAACATTTCTTTATCAGGCATCATCAAAGAGATGGTTCCTTGATGTAAAAATCCATGCTTTGTTTTTCTCTGCGCCGCACCAATAATTTTTTTTCCTTTAAACAGGATATCATATTTTGTCGGTTTTGCCATGCAAAAATGGAAGCAGGAGCGATCCAAGGCGGTCCCATCTTCTTTAATCAGCTCTAGATCGCCTTTTGGATTAAATACTTTTTGAACACTCCTTAGTACAGTGCGATTCACAAAATCATAGTTCTCTAGAGTATTTTGTGAAAAGCGAAAGTCATCATCCGGCACTAAGACAGAGAAGGCTAGATCCCAAATATGAAAAACAATCCCGCCGCCAGTGGGTCGCTTTGCACATTCAAGCTGATGTTTTACCATTTTTTCTAAATTAATGAATCGATCTAGCTGTACGAAATGGCCATAAGTGAAACAATCTGCGCTCCAGCCATAAAAGTGCAAGATAGGGGTCTTTTTTGTGGAAAGACTACTTAAGAGCTCAGCATCTAAGGCCATATTGGCCGCAGCCGGCGCAATGCCTGAATCGACAATCTCCCAAGCTGTCATCGTTATTCGTCCAACATAGATGCATCAACTACAGGAAGCTCGACCAATGTAAACCGAGGGATATTTTTGCCATCCACCTCAACTGTCTCTGAGAACATCTCTAGCGGCCTGATCCAAATGGGACATTTCCCGAATGTCTCGCAATCATATAACCCTTGATAGATGACATGGGGCCTCAAATCTTCAGAGTGGCGGCCCACCATCAAAATCCGGTATTTTTTTCCCTTATAATGCTGAAAAATGGCCCCAATAGGAATTTTTTCATTATTCATAAATAATCTCCAAAAACCAATTAAGATAATCTATTTCTGTTTGAGAGTCAACTAAAATTAAAATAATTTTTATTATTAATAATTTGTTGCTCATCTATATAATGGGTATTGGCTAGTCAAAAAAATCCTTAATACCTATATATCCGGATAGGAGGGCCTTTTCTATGATGTTTGATAAATTTACTAATCGGGCTAAACAGGTCATCAAGTTGGCCAAAAAAGAAGCACAACGGCTCAACCACAATTATTTGGGAACCGAACACGTTCTCCTTGGACTACTTAAGCTAGGTCAAGGGATCGCTGTCAATGTCCTACGCAATCTAAACTTAGATTATGAAACAGTGCGCGCTGAAGTAGAGCGTCTTGTAGGATATGGGCCCGAAATCCAAGTCTATGGCGACCCTGCCTTGACTGCAAAAGTAAAAAAAGTTTTTGAGTATGCAAATGAAGAGGCTGCAAGCCTGAATCATAATTATGTAGGGACCGAACATCTGCTTTTAGCCCTGCTTCGCATTACCGATGGAGTCGCTGCCCAGGTGCTTGAAAATCTCAATGTGAATCTAAAGGATATTCGCAAAGAGGTCCTAAAGGAGCTCGAGACATTTAATCTGCAACTCCCTCCTATGGGAATGGCCCCAGGCCCAACTGGTGGTCCTACAAAAGCTCAAGAAAAGCCCACTGCGATGACAGATAAATTACCCGCGCTGCGTGCCTATGGCCATGATCTTACCGAACTTTGCCGCGAAGGGAAATTAGATCCGGTGATTGGTAGAAAAGATGAAGTTGAACGCTTAATTCTTATCCTTTGCCGCCGCCGCAAAAATAACCCTGTTCTGATTGGTGAGGCAGGAGTGGGAAAAACGGCCATTGTTGAAGGACTTGCTCAAGCTATTGTAAAAGGAGAGGTTCCTGATAAGCTGGCAAAGAAAAAACTAATCTCACTCGACCTAACATTGATGATCGCTGGTACTAAGTACCGCGGCCAATTTGAAGAACGTATTAAAGCGGTCATGGACGAGATCAAAAAGCATGGCAATATCATCCTGTTCATCGATGAACTGCATACTATTGTCGGTGCTGGTGCTGCAGAAGGCGCTATTGATGCCTCTAACATCTTAAAACCTGCCCTTTCTCGTGGAGAAATCCAATGTATTGGTGCAACAACGATCGATGAGTACCGCAAGCATATTGAAAAAGATGCAGCGCTCGAAAGAAGGTTCCAAAAAATTCTCGTCTCTCCTCCTTCTTTAGAGGACACGATTTCAATTTTAATGGGACTCAAAACCAAATATGAAGAACATCATAAATGTATCTATACAGATGAAGCGATCAAATCGGCAGTCTATCTTTCAGACCGCTATTTAGTAGGGCGCTATTTGCCAGATAAGGCTATTGATCTTTTGGATGAAGCAGGCGCCAAAGCGCGCATTGCCGCTCTCCATCAACCTGAAGAGATCACAAAATTAGAGCAAGAGTATGAGACAACTCGGCTTGCAAAAGAAGAAGCCATCGCAAAACAAGAGTATGAAAAGGCAGCCAAACTGCGCGATAAGGAAAAGTCTTTAAAAGATGAACTGCAACGCATCATTGAAGATTGGGAAACGACAAAAGAAAAACATCAGGTGATTGTCGATGAAGAAGATGTGGCCTCTATTGTGGGTAAAATGACGGGCATCCCAGTAAGCCGCTTAACCGAAGGCGATACAGAGAAAGTATTAAAGATGGAAGAGATGCTCAGGCAAAACATTATCGGCCAAGAAGAAGCCATTAGTACAGTATGCAAAGCGATCCGCAGAAGTAGAGCTGATATCAAAGATCCTAATCGTCCTATTGGAGCTTTTCTCTTTTTGGGACCTACAGGTGTTGGAAAAACGCTCCTTGCAAAACAGCTGGCTATCAATATGTTTGGCGGCGAAGACGCGCTGATCCAGATCGACATGTCAGAGTACATGGAAAAATTTGCTGTCAGCCGTTTGACCGGTTCTCCTCCTGGATATGTAGGTTATGAAGAAGGGGGGCAGCTCACCGAACAAGTCAGACAGCGGCCTTATTGCGTTGTCCTTTTTGATGAAGTCGAAAAAGCCCATCCGGATGTGATGAATATTCTTCTTCAAATTTTAGAAGAAGGGCGCCTAACGGACGCCTTTGGCCGTAAGATCGATTTTCGCAATACCATTATCATCATGACCTCTAATCTCGGTGCGGAACTCATCCGCAGATCGAGCGAGGTCGGTTTCAATGTTCAAGAAGGTTTGATTGATTACAAAGCGATGAGAGAAAAAATCGAAGGGATGGTCAATAAGACTTTCAAACCAGAGTTCCGCAATAGGATTGATGGCATTGTCATCTTTAGACCTTTGGACAAACCACAATTGCTCAAAATCATCGAGCTCGAGGTCAAAAAGGTACAAGATCGCTTAACACGCAAAAAGATGTTCATTGCACTTGATGAGAAAGCAAAAGAGCTTTTAGCTTCTAAGGGTTTCCAGCCAGAGATGGGAGCAAGGCCTCTGCGGCGCATCATCGAATCAGAGCTTGAGGATCCTATTGCCGAAAAGATTCTGCTTAACCCGGATAAAGGCGGGAATTGGATAGTGACAGCCGAAGGGGATAAATTTATCTTCGTCGACCAGGTTCCTCCCAAAGACGCCAAAAATAACCTCACAACCGCCGGCAAATCCAAAGTTGCTACCTAACTCATGTTACGCAGCCGCTAAAGCGCGGCTGCGTATCATGAGTAAATTTATTGTTTTCAAAAAGCAACAGGATCGACACGATTAAGAGCATAGCAGCAGGATGGCAGGATGGCCAGGATGAAGAGTTAATGATACTCTTTAAATCTCCTATCCTATTCATCCTACTATCCTGCTACTTTTCTCTTCTCTTAATCCTATTCCTCTATCCTGTTCATCCTGCCATCCTGCTATTTTTTCTTTTCTTAGTCTCATGCCAATCTTTTCAGTACATTCCTTCGTAAATTTTCCTGCCTATCTTGTTGCCAATCCTCCCTATCTTGTTTTTCGATTATTTTTACTCATGTTATGCTGCCGCTTTCCTCGGCTGCGTAACATGAATTATTAATTAGAAGTTCTTTTATTCCTATAGAAGAAGCGCTTGGCGATTTCGACGGAAAGGAAATAGAGCGCGACGACTCCTGCAATTGCAAGATAATAGGATAATGGCAAAGGAGTGAATGCAAAGACTGTGCCGAATGGGATAAGGGGCAAAATACAGGTCAAAATCACAACCGCACCAATCGCAATGACAAGGTAACGACTTGGCATACTTTGAAAAAATAGCTTGCGCGTTCGAATCGCTAAAATAATCACGGAGGCAGAACAGACCGATTCCACAAACCAGGCAGTTCTAAATTGATCTACCGGTGCTTTGAAGAAAAACATAAGCAGTCCAAAGGTCATAAAATCAAAAACAGAGCTGATGATTCCAAAAACAATCATAAAATTCCGAATAAATTTAAGGTCCCACTTATAAGGTTTTTTTAATAGATCATGATCCACTTTATCAGTAGAAATCGTCATTTCAGGAAAATCGGACATTAAATTCGCCAGCAGGATTTGGGTCGGTAAAAGAGGCAAAAAAGGAAGAAAAAGAGAGGCGCCCGCGACACTAAACATATTTCCAAAATTAGCGCTTGTGGCCATGAAAATGTATTTCATCGTATTTCCGAAGGTGCGTCTTCCCTCTTCAACTCCATCAATCAGAACAGAAAGATTTTTTTCCATTAGAATAATGTCGGCATTTTGTTTTAAAGCATCTGCAGCATTCTCTACAGAAATTCCCACATCTGCAGTGTGAAGCGCAGTAATATCATTGATCCCATCCCCTAAAAATCCCACAGTATTGCCTGCTTTTCTTAAGGCTAAAATGATGCGTTCTTTTTGATTGGGTTCAATTTCAGCAAATATGTTGCACTCTTTCGCCTTACCCACAAGATCATCATCACTGAGTTTTTTTATCTCTTCTCCGGCAATCAATTGTGGTTTTTGAATGCCGACCTCAGCGGCAACATGGGCTGCAACTAAGCGATGATCGCCCGTTAAAATTTTAAGTGCGATCCCACGTTGTTCAAATCGTTTTAATGTCTCAGCAATGTCTTTCTTGACGACATCAGAAAAAGTTAAAAAACCCAAAAAGACCAGCTCTTTTTCATCGCTGGCTGTTAC
Source organism: Rhabdochlamydiaceae bacterium (assembly GCA_035478495.1). Taxonomy (GTDB): domain Bacteria; phylum Chlamydiota; class Chlamydiia; order Chlamydiales; family Rhabdochlamydiaceae; genus DATIJP01. The sequence goes on along the minus strand of DATIJP010000091.1, from coordinate 23,420 downwards.
GTTTTTAACATCAGGCAATTTTTTGTAAGCAAGTCCAATTAATCTGAGTCCGGCCCCGCTCATTTTTTCAAATTGCTCTTTCAAGCCATTAGCACAGTCCGAGAAGGCTTTTTGTTCACCAGAAGGAAACTCTACTTTGGAGCAAATAGAAAACAGATGTGGAAGAGCCCCTTTGACAATCAGGATATTTTCTTGATCTTTTTTAACAGCAAGCCCAATGCACTTTCTGGAGAAATCATAGGGAATCTCATCGAGTTTTTGCCATCCTGAAGGATTCAACTGCTTATTTTTTAAAATCGCTTCATCAATGGGATTTTTGTAGCCGCTTTGAAAAAGAGCATTCAGATAACCCCAGAAATGTATTTTATCGCTCTTATTGCCTGTGATATCTAGGGTCTCTTTTAGTTCAATCGTACCTTGTGTAATCGTGCCTGTTTTGTCGGCGCACAAAATATTCATGCTCCCAAAATTTTCAATGGCGGCAAGTTTTTTGACGATCACCTTTTTTTTGGCCATATGCTTGGCGCCATGGGATAGATTGACTGTGATGATCGCTGGAAGAAGCTGAGGCGTCATGCCTACTGCAAGCGCTAAAGCAAAAATAAAAGATGTGAGAACGGGTCGATGCAAAAAGAGATTAATGAAAAAAATCGCGCCAACCAGAACTAGCGTGAGGAAAAAAAGAAAATAGCCAAAAGAATTGATTCCCTGTTCAAAAGAAGGCGTGGGGGCTTTGGCACTTAATTTTTCTGAAATTTTTCCAAATTCTGTTTTTCTATTCGTTAAAACGATAAGAACAGTTGCTGTGCCTGATGCCACATTTGTACCCATAAAAACGGAGTTAGTCCGTTTTATAAGGGGTGTATCTTGTGCGAGGGAGCCTTCCTTTTTTTCTACTGCAAAGGATTCACCTGTTAAACTGGACTCATTCACAAAGAGGTTCTTCGATTGAATAATGAGACCATCTGCTGGTACCGTATCCCCCGCATTTAAAAAAACCACATCTCCTATTACAATCTCTTCGATGGGTAGTTCTATTAATTTCCCATCTCGTTTCACATCCGCTTTTATCTCCACCATTTTAAGGAGTTTTTGGGTGGCATTTTTAGCCCCTACTTCTTGCGCAAAGCTCAAGACACCGCTAAATAAAATAATGATAAAAATAATAATGGACTCAGTACGGTCCCCCAGGATAAAAGACAAGACCGCCGCAAACAAAAGTAGTGCAATAAGCGGGCTCTTAAACTGAGAAAGAAACAGTTCAAGTCGTCTATCTTTTTTTAGATGCAGAACGTTTGGGCCAAATTGCTTGAGCCTTTGGCTTGCCTCAGTGCTAGAAAGTCCTTCAGCCTTAGATTCAAGCTTTTGAAAAGCTTCCTCTGGCTTAAGACTCCAGAAACTATTTATTTCAGATATTTCACGAACCATTTTCTTGCTAAATTTGCCACTTCTTCCAGAGCACCGCGTTCTTCAAAAAGATGGGTGGCATTAGGAATAATGGCTAGTTTTTTTTCACAAGTCATCTGTTTTGACGCTTCTTCATTCAAAGCGATCACTTCAGTATCGCGGCTGCCGACAATGAGAAGTGTTGGAGAAATGACTTTAGCAAGACTTTCACCTGCAAGATCTGGCCTACCGCCTCTCGAAACAATGGCGCAAATCTCTTTTCCCTTTTCTGCAGCAGCCACAAGCGCTGCAGCAGCGCCGGTGCTTGCACCAAAATAACCGATATTAAGAGATTGTGTCGCTGGCTTTTTCTTAATCCAATCAGTAATCCCTTCAAGTCTTTTAGCTAAAAAAGGGATATTGAAACGCAGCTTACGTGTAATGAGATCAACCGATTCCTCTTCCATCGTAAGCAGGTCAATTAAAAGAGTGGCCAGATTAGCTTTCTGCAATACACCCGCAACAAACCGATTGCGCGGACTTTTTCTTCCGCTCCCACTTCCATGGGCAAAAACAACGATCCCAGCCGCCCCTTGAGGAATATTTAGATTGCCCCTTAAAAGAGTTTTTCCAAGGGAAACAGTCACAACATCAGAACCTTGTAGCATCATTTCTTCAATAAATGAACGGGATCACTTTGTAAGGCACTTTTTCGCAATATTCTTTCCAATGTTTTCCATATTTCAATGCGCACCTCTGCTCATGACGGTAAGCTCTATCGAAAAGTAAAATCGTGAGAAATAAAAAATAGAAGTACGGAAGAAAGTCATCAAACAGCACAGGAAGAGTCCAACAAAATGCAGCGATTAGCTCAGGAACATAATGAAAATGGCGAGAAAGTCCCCACCAACCGGAAGCGAGCAATAGATTTTTCTTTTTCTCTCCTTTATGCGTCTCATAATGAGCTTCGATCATTTGCGGCTTTTTGCCCCAAATGGTACAGCGACCATCTGTTTCTCGTACTTTTTGTCGCTGTAGATCTGCAAAATAGTTAATAAAGATACTCAATACACCTACACTAAAGATAAGAGCTGAGACTACTATTCCCAAATGGTTCGGATGGTCTACAAGATAGAGCGCTGGCGATGTATAAATTCCAGGGACAAAAACAAGGCAGCCCCAGCAGATCACAAAACCAGCCCGGTCATGCATAATATCCATCGACCGCATATACCCCATTTCCCACATGAAAAATTTGCCGATATAAATCAGCTGCAATAAGACAGAGACGATCATAGCATCGGATAGCCCCAGAAGCTCTTTTTGTTTGGCTGCAAAAGAAAGGATGATGAGGCCCCAAGACATCATGCCAAAGCGGCAATTTGTAAACATTTTAAGATCAATGCCTGCCACCCGTGGATGAAGTTCTCTTCCCCAGAAGAAATCAAAGACAAAATTGCATGTTGCTCCAGAATCATCGCTCGACGGAGCTAGGCGACCTTTAATGTAAAGAAATAGACAAAAGATAATTGCAAAAAGATTTAAACTACTGATCAATGCTCCAAAATTATCATAGATAATTGTAGCGGGAAAGAGTTTGAAAACTGCGGTGAAAAGAAAAAAAAGAGAAAGCGTCAAAGTAAAGGCAAAGATCCCGTTTGCTTTATACACAGGAACATTACCTTTCGGCGTCACAGGCCCTTCTTCCATCTTTCCTGGCAAAACCTTCATTAAAATAATTTGAAATAGGGCAAAGCCCAAAATGATGGCCCAACTAAGAGCTGTTCCAAAAAAGATTGGCCCCCAGACATCTGAGAGCGTGGCAAAAAAGCCATCTTCTTGAAATATTTCAAAAAGTTCTTGTATGGAACCGTCCAGCTCCACATTTGTATACCACATCAAAATCACTAGAGGTGGGCAGAGTAAAAGAAGAAATATGGGCATAAAAACCCGCCGAAAAAAAGGAAAAACCGACCCTTTCATCTTACATGACAGCGCGGAAACTCAGTACTTTAGGACTGAGAGGAAGCGCTGCTCCCTATTGTTTAATATTTCAATTCCTCTTAAACTTTTGCACAACTAGGGTGTGCAACGGCATTAAGTTGTCTCCGCCTCGGGATTAATTCCCGACCCTATTTTTTTAAGCTTTTTGAGCTGGCGCAAGAAACAGACGCTTAAAATCTGACTCTTGCTCGATCTATAGGTCGAGCAACGGGCGTGAGAGCCTTAATTGCTCGATGTAAACCGTCCGAATGTAGGCCCAAGGGTACTATAAATCACCGCTCTACGGAGTTGGGTGTCAAAAAGCTTTCGCCTTTAGGCGAGAGTCGTTTACAGCACTCCTCATTAAAATTTTGAGTCTATGCATCGGACTATTATTATACAACCGGATGCGTTAAACTACCTTTATGCATAGAACCCAAACAGTTGTTTTAGGAATGTCAGGTGGAGTTGATTCCTCTGTAGCTGCCTTTTTGCTTAAAGAGCAAGGCTACAAAGTGGTTGGCCTTTTTATGAAGAATTGGGAAGAAACAGACAATTCTGGGATTTGCAATTCAGTCAGGGATTTTGAGGATGTTGTCTCTGTCTGCAACCAACTGGACATTCCCTACTATTCAGTGAATTTTGTTAAAGAATATGAGGAGCTTGTCTTTAACGAGTTCCTTCAAGAGCTGCGCTTGGGCCATACTCCTAATCCAGATATCCTGTGCAACCGTGAAATTAAGTTTAAAGTCTTTCTAGAGAAAGCCATGCAGCTTGGCGCTGATTTTTTAGCCACCGGTCACTATGCGCAAAAAGATCAGATGTGCAGGTTGCTTAAGGGGAAAGATCCTGGGAAGGATCAAAGCTATTTTCTTTATACTCTCTCGCAAGAGGTACTGCAAAAAGTGCTTTTTCCTATAGGAAGCATTGAAAAGACACAAGTCCGAGAAATTGCTAAAAAATTGGGCCTGACAACGCACGATAAAAAAGACAGCACGGGGATCTGTTTTATTGGGAAGAGGGATTTTAAAGAGTTTGTCAGCCAGTACATTCCCTATCAAAAAGGCTATTTTGAAACTCTCAAAGGAGACATCGTGGGCGAGCATGAAGGAGCTGCCTATTACACCATTGGGCAGCGAAAAGGAATGGGCATTGGAGGGCCTGGAGAGGCTTGGTTCGTTGTAAAGAAAGATATTGCGCGCAATGTGGTCATTGTTGAACAAGGAAGCGACCATCCTGCTCTCTATTCAACGACTTTGAGAGCCAACAATATTTCTTGGGTCAGCGCACAGCCCAAATTGCCTTTTGCCTGCAAAGCTAAAATACGTTATCGCCAAACAGATCAAGATTGCCTGATTGAAAAAATAGAGGGAGATCGGCTCTTTGTTTCATTTAAAGAGCCGCAAAGAGCAGTCACTGCGCGTCAATCGATTGTCTTTTACGACGGTGACATCTGCCTTGGCGGCGCCATGATTGAATAGAGCGATATCTCTCTTAATAACGTGCCCCTGCCCGTGCCCGTGCCCTTGCCCGATTCTCTAGTTAATAATTTTTTACTTTGGATTTAAAAAAACTATTACCTCATTGATCTCTAGCTACTTGCATTGACATTTTAGAGGCTATTGCCCTACCCTATTGTTTGTGGAACAAAAAATTTATCCTTTTGAAGTGCATCAGCTGCCTATCGAGCAAGTTGATACGCATGCTTTGTACGTAATGGAGAAGCTTAAAGACGCAGGTTTTGTCGCCTACCTTGTAGGCGGAAGCGTGCGCGACCTCCTTCTGAATAAAAAACCCAAAGATTATGATATTTCTACCTCAGCTTCCCCCGAAGAAATTAGAGCGCTTTTTCGAAATTGTATCTTAGTCGGAAGAAGATTTCGCCTTGCCCATATTCGTTTTGGAAGAAAGGTCTTAGAAGTCTCGACCTTCCGCACGGGCGACACGGAAAGCGAGCAACTGATTGTCCGCGATAATGTATGGGGCAATCCGGAACAAGATGCCGAAAGGCGCGATTTTACGATTAATGCCCTTTTCTATGACCCAGCCGACCAGACCATCATCGATTATGTGGGGGGCTATGAAGATCTAAAGCGCAAATATCTGCGCACGATCGGTCATGCCTATAGCCGTTTCAAACAAGATCCGGTCAGAATGCTTCGCATGCTTAAATTTCAAGCCCGTTTTGGCTTTGAGGTTGATCCCAATGCGCACATCGCTCTTTTAGAATGCCGTCATGACATTGTGAAAAGTTCTGCAGCCCGTATTTTAGAAGAGGTCCTGCGCATGCTTGAATCAGGAGCTTCGCAAAGCTTTTTCAAGTTGATGACAAATCATGGGATACTAGACTATCTTCTTCCTAATCTAGCGAGTTTTCTTGAAAAGGAAGAGGGAAATGAAATCTTCTCTTTTCTGCAAGAAGTTGATCTCATTTTCCAAGATCCTACCTCAAGACCATTAGAGCGGCCCATTTTAATGAGCTGTCTTGTCTTTCCTATTTTGAAAGAGCATATCGAGCGGTATAGCTTAGAACATAATCGCCCTCCCCACCTGGGCGAAATCCACATGCAAACACGCGATCTATTAAATGAAATTTTCCATGGTTTTTTTAGTATCCCGCGAAAACTTCGCATCAGCATGACCTCGATTCTAATCTTGCAATATCGTCTTACTCCGATAGAAAAAAAATACTTACGCAAAAAAAGAATTCCTTCTGATCCTGAATTTCCACTCGCCCTAGATTTCTTAAATTTGCGTTGCTGTCTTGAACCCGGATTACAAAAAATTTATGAAGAATGGGTCACGATCGCCGAGCATCCAGAAAAACATAAAGCAGTTCCCCGCAGAAGAAGGAGACGTAAATGAACCTATCCCATTATTCGCAAAATACGCTTTTCGTCTCTTTTTCCACATCTTTTAAACCCGCTTCTTGTCCTACTTATTTAAGTATGTACTGCGAAGCGGGTTTAAAACCTGTGAAAAAATCCTTCAAAAATCAAAATTTTGCGAATAATGGGATAGGTTCATGAAACGCATTCCGATCTCTAAAGATTTTGAAACTGCTTTTATAGGCCCCGATTTAGAAGAAGGCCCGCTCCCTGCTGTCTTTTATTTTTCTCTTTCTGCAGAAGAAAGCTTGAATGTAGATCCCTATAATCAACCTGCGCTCCATCTGTTTAATGCCGGTATGCGCGTTTTTTCTATGGACCTCCCTGCACATGGAGCAGGACAGTTATCAGTGGATGCAATCGGTGTCTGGGCGCGTGCATTTTCGCAAGGAAAAGATCTGATTTCTGAATTTGTCGAGAAAGCGATATTTGTCATTGAGCATCTTCTAGAAAAAGGTTATCTGCTTAAAGATCGTATTGGAGTGATGGGGCTTTCACGAGGCGCATTTATCGCCTGCCATGTTGCAAGTCACTTGGCTTATCTTCGCCATGTCCTAGGCTTTGCCCCCTTGACACGCCTTGGACTATCAAGCGACTTTCCTACCCAAGGAAGCTCCATTGTTAAAAATCTGGACTTAGAAAATTTAGCGCCTCTACTTTTTGACAGAACCATGCGTTTTTATATTGGCAATCATGATACACGGGTTGCAACAGGCCTGTGTTACCATTTTGTCCAGACTCTGGCCCAAGAAGCCTTTCATCATCAGATACGCTCTCCTCAAATCGAACTCTTTATCACTCCTTCCATTGGCCACATGGGACATGGCACTTCAAAAGAGATCTTTGACCTTGGAGCTGACTGGCTCTTTCAAAAATTAAGATGAACACAAAAGCAGATATTTTTATTTTTGCCGGTGAACAAAGCGGGGATCTTCATGGCGAGCATCTGATTCGCTTACTACTGCAAAAAAACCCTCATTTAAAGATTATCGGAGTGGGCGGCCCGCGAATGCGCAGCGTAGAGGGATTTCAATGCACTTTTCCGATGGAAAAATTCCACGTGATGGGTTTTATTGATGTCCTTTTAGCTTTACCAAAGTTGATCTATCAATTTTATCTCGTTAAAAAACAGATCATGCAGTCTGCGCCAAAAAAAGTCCTTTTTATCGACTATCCTGATTTTAATTTGAGACTTGCGAAAAGTCTTAAGAAAAGCAAATTCGATGGAAAGATTGCGCATTACATTTGCCCCAGCATTTGGGCATGGCGCAAAAATCGTATTTATCTCATGGAAAAAGTCCTGGACACTCTTTTTTGTATCCTGCCTTTTGAAAAAACCTACTTTAAAGATTCCTCACTTAACGTAAAATATGTGGGGCATCCTTTAATTAAAAGAATCGAAGAGTATTCCTATTCTCCGCTCTCATTTGCTGAAGGAAAAAAGGTCGTGGGCATCTTTCCAGGAAGCCGCAAAAAAGAGATCGATCTGAACTTTCCTTTCCAGTTGGACTTAATGAAAACCCTAGCGCAAGAGTGCCCTGATCTTCTCTTTGCCATTTCAGTCTCTCACTCTAAATTTTTGCCCCTCATTGAAGAGATGGTCGAAAAGGCGGGGTTGAAAGACCAGGTCCACTTGGTTGATCAAAATAAAAATTATGATTTGATGCGCCTATGTGATCTTGCTATTGCCAAATCAGGAACTGTGACTTTAGAACTTGCACTGCATCGCGTTCCCACAGTTGTCATTTATGGCATTGCTCCTTTGGATCTTTTTATCGCACGCAATCTTCTAAAAATTAGGCTTCCCTTTTACGCTCTTCCAAATATTATTTATCAAAATGAGCTTTTCCCCGAATTTTTTGGCCCAAATCTAACAAAAGAAACCCTTTACAAGGCTGTAAAATATTTTCTTTTTGATGAGAGGGCCCGAAATGAGTGCCGTGAAAAATGCGATCAGCTTTATAATCTTCTTAAAAATAAAGACCCCGATGGCGATATTACTCTATGACTAAAACAGACCATTTTAAAATTTATTTAGACCGGCTTCAAGATGACGTAGCTCTAAAAATTCAAACTACGGTCTCCCCTGAGTTCATTCAGGTCAATGAAAAAGAACTCTCTTTTCCTGATCAGGTCTCTTTTTCAGGAGAGTCCTATCTTTCAAATGGTTTTTTTGTCCTCCATTTAAAGCTTCAAACAAGTGCCCTCATCCCCTGCCTCATATGTAATGAAAAAATAAAAGTCCCCCTCGTCATTGATGATTTTTATCTCTCAGAAAAAATCTCAGAATTAAAGTCTCCTATTTTTGATTTTACTGATGAGCTTCGCAGCTGGATTTTGCTCAAAGTACCCACTTATTTTGAATGCAATGGGGGAAATTGTCCGGAAAGAGAAGTGATTAAAAAATATTTGAAATAATAGTAGGTCTGTTAAAAAATTGTCATTTCTTTTATTATCCGTGCTAATTTTTATAGGAGAGTAAACGATGGCCGTCCCACGTAATAGAACCTCGAATGCAAGAAAAAATTCGCGTCGAGCCCACCATGCAAAAAAACCAAAAAACGTCTCAAAGTGTTCCAATTGTGGAACCATGCGGATTTCCCATGTTGTTTGCCCTGGATGCGGACATTATGCTAATCGCTTAGTTGTCGCCCAGGAATAATGAGAGTAATCTCTAATGGCAACCGCGCCCAGAATCGGCATTGATCTTTTAGGAAGCGACACCCCTCCAGAAAAACTCTTTCATGCGGTCATTGAATGTTTTTCCAAGATAGAGCTGCCTGCAAAATTTGTCGTATTTGGCACAAAAAACCTTTTTCTTCATATCAAAGCCCCTCCTGAAATCACCTGCATCCCGGTTTCTGAATTTATTTCTATGGAAGATAGTCCCCTCGTTGCCGTCCGCAGAAAAAAAAATAGCTCTTTGTGCGTCGGCATCGAGATGCTAAAAAAAGTTGAACTCGATGCTTTTATCACTGCTGGAAATACAGGCGCCCTTCTCGCATGCTGCAAGCTAGAACTTCCGATGCTCCCTGGCATCGATAGGCCCGCGCTTATGACACTTATCCCTACAAAAAAAGAGCCCATTGCAGTTTTAGACGTAGGGGCCAATGTCAGCGTCAAAGCAGAGCATCTCGTTCAGTTTGCCTCCATGGGAATCGCCTACCAAAAAACGCGTGGTATTGAGCGTCCTACTGTTGGCCTTTTAAATATCGGTTCTGAAAAGAAAAAAGGCACCCCAGAAATCAGAAAAGCATACGAACATCTTCAGCAGCAGCTAAATCGCACAACTCCCCTTTCCTCTCCTATCTTTATTGGAAATGTGGAAGGAAGAGATGTTTTTCATGGAGAAATAGATGTCCTCATAACGGATGGATTTTCAGGGAATATTTTCTTAAAAACAGCCGAAGGGCTTGCTGAATTTATTCTAGATGATCTTCAAAAAGCAGGAGCTTTTGAGGGTTCGCTGGAATTAAAAAATATCATCTCTACTCTCTGGAACCGCCTGCGTTATGACGAGTACCCAGGTGCCATCCTTTGTGGGGTTGAAGGCATTGTGATGAAATGCCATGGCCGGCCATCTGCATCCAGCCTCGTTAATTCAATTAAATGCGCGATTCGGCTTTCCCAGCACTTCTTCCTAGAAAAAATCAAACAAGAACTTCGCCCCACAAATTAAAACTGTAGCTAAGAGGAAAAGAAGAGCAGCAGGATAACAGGATAAACAGGATATAAAAATTCTTCATTTCTTCTCATCCTGTCCATCCTGCCATCCTGCTATTATTTCTTTAAAAAAACAGCCACTGCAATACAACCTATTGCTTTATTCTTTATGGCATATGGTCTATCCTTACTGATTTAGAACACTGGTGTACTGATGCAAGAAATTCTTTTAAATATCGAATCCAAAGAGATTCGTTGTGCCTACTTGAGACATGGCATTCTTCATGATCTGATCATTGAACGTAAGAAAAACCGTCAAATTACTGGAAATGTCTATCGTGGAAGAGTGACCAATATTCTTCACAATATTCAATCCGCCTTCATTGATATCAATGAAGGAGAAAATGGGTTCATTCACATTTCCGATATCATGGAAAATGCGCAAAAATTCCAGGAAATGTTTGAAATGGACTTTGATTGGGACCATGATTTTAGATCCCCTTCAAAATCAGCTGAAGAAGCGGACATTACCAAGTTATTGCGCATTGATCAACCTGTCCTAGTGCAAGTGGTTAAGGAACCGATTGGAACGAAAGGCGCAAGACTGACATCCAATATTTCTATTGCGGGAAGATATCTTGTCCTTCTTCCCAATACTCCGCATCGCGGCGTATCCAGAAAAATCGAAGATCCCGGATCGCGCGAAAGATTGAAAAAGCTGATCCGTGCTTTTGAAATGCCCAATGATATGGGACTGATCTGCCGCACCTCCTCTGTCAATGCAACTGCCGAAATGCTCATCGATGAGGCAAATGATCTGCTTAAAATCTGGCAAAATATCATCGAAAATTTCCATAAATCAAATAAACCGACCTGCCTCTATCAAGAATCGGACCTGATCAAAAGAGCGGTCATGACCGCGATCGATAAAAAGTACGAGCGCGTAATGGTAGATGACTATGCAACCTACCAAGCCATTAAAAAAATCCATCAGAGATACGCCACAGAACATCCTTTGAAAATTGAGATGTATCGCGACAAAGCGCCTATGTTTGAGCGTTTCAATGTGGAAAAAGAGATTGATCGCGCTTTGCGCAGAAAGATTTGGCTCCCCTCCGGAGGTTATCTCTTTTTTGACCGTACAGAAGCGATGCATACTGTCGATGTCAACTCAGGAAGAAGCACTCAACAAAGTGCTAATATCGACGTGGAAGAAACACTTGTTCAGCTCAATATGGAAGCGGCCGAAGAAATTGCAAGGCAATTGCGTTTGCGCAATGTCGGCGGACTTGTGATTTGTGACTTTATCGATATGCGCTCGCGCAAGAACCAGCGCAGAGTTTTAGACAGACTGAAAGAAGCGATGAAAGAAGATTCCGCCAAGTGCACGATTTTAGGTATGAGTGAATTTGGTCTTGTTGAAATGACGCGTCAGCGCAGTCGTGAATCGCTCTCTCAAACACTCAATATGAATTGTCCTTATTGCAACGGCTCTGGCCAGATCAAAACAAATGAAAGCGTTGCGATTGAAATTGAACGCGCACTAAAAAAATTGATCCAGCAGAAACAGCAGTTTGGAATTAAGCTGGTTGCCCATCCTCTTCTGGATGATTATCTGAATATTGAAGACAAAGGCTATTTAACTAAATTTGCAGAAAAGTTAAATGCGCAACTTGTTTTCCATACAGATGATGCTCTACATCTCAACGAATACCAATTTTATTCGACGACCAATGGAAAAAAGCTCGAAGTTTGACTTTCAGGGCAAGCTAGAAACTCTCTTTCAAGAAGGAGTTATCCCGGAAAAAGAAAAAACGACCCTTGGAAGCTTTTTTAAAAGTTATGTCGAAGCGGTAGAACCTTGCGGCATCCCCGCGTCGGATTATCTGCCGCTTTTTGCAACCTATTTAGATCTCATCAAAAGGGAGGCCCGCCATCCCTATCAATTTCAACCCTTTCATCAACATCTCCTGAAACCATTTGATTATTACACCTTTGGAATCGACTTCTTAAAACCCCTTGTAGAAATCGAATTTTCTACAGTTAGAGGATTAGATAAGCTCAGTCAAATCGAAAAGACCTTAGCCAAAAAAGAAAATGTGATTTTATTTGCCAATCATCAAATAGAAGCCGATCCGCAAGCCATTAGCATTCTGCTTGAAAAGAGCTATCCCAAATTGGCAGAGAATCTGATTTTTGTAGCCGGTGAAAGAGTGATTACAGACCTGCTTGCTATTCCTTTTAGTTTGGGCCGGAACTTGCTTTGTATCTATTCAAAACGCTACATTGACTTTCCCCCTGAGGAAAAGCATAAAAAACAGCTACACAATAAAAATACCATGGAATTGATGAGAGAACTTTTAAATCAAGGAGGGAAAATCATTTATGTGGCCCCAAGCGGCGGAAGAGATCGTCCTAATGCCGCTGGCATTGTAGAAGTGGCCCATTTTGATCCACAGAGTATTGAAATGTTTTATCTGATGTCAAAAAAAGCGTCAAAGCGCACCCATTTTTTTCCAATGGCACTTTCTACTTACAATCTTTTGCCGCCGCCAGAAACGGTCCAAGTTGAATTAGGCGAAACTAGAGTGACGAAAAGAGCAGCTATCCACCTCGCTGTAGGCGCTGAAATTGATATGGAATCATTTCCAAATCGTGAAAGTAAAGATAAGTATGTACGCAGAAAATCGCGCGCAGATTATATTTGGAATTTAGTAAAAAAAGATTACGATTTATTCCCAGGAGTGACCTAAATGAGATTCATGTTATGCCTTAGCCTCTTTATCCAATCTGTGCTCATTTCAAATGAGACCTATTTCTTTGAAGAGATCCAAGATGAAGCGCAACTTTCCATTTTAAACCCCTCTTTTGCCGAAAGAAAAATGGCCAAAATACGTTTGCAAAATGGACTGGAAGCTTATCTTGTCTCTGATCCTGCCGTCGAACAATCTGCCGCTGGCCTTGCTGTACAAGCGGGCTCTTGGAACGATCCAAAAGAATATCCTGGCATGGCCCACTTTTTGGAACATATGCTCTTTATGGGCACGAAGGCCTATCCAGAAGAAGGAGAATATTCGAGATATATCTCTGACAATGGCGGAAAAATGAATGCTTATACTGCGACTGACCGCACTGTCTATATGCTCTCGATTAATAATGAAGCGTTTGTCGGAGCGCTGGATCGTTTTGCCCATTTTTTCATCGATCCCCTCTTTAATTCATCTAGCATTGGAAGAGAGCTTCATGCCGTTGACCAAGAGCATGCAAAAAATATTGAAAATGACAATTGGCGCCAGTACATGATTTTTAAGGAAACAGGCAATCCTCTGCATCCCAATGCCAAATTTTCTACTGGAAATGCACAAACCCTTGGAGGCATTCCCAATTCTGCAATGATCGACTGGTATCATAAAAATTACAGTTCAGACAGAATGCATCTTGTTGTTCTTTCTGCTCTTCCAATCGAAGAGCTTAAAACTCATATCGCGGCCGCTTTTTCTGCAGTTCCACAGAATGAAGTTGTAGAGACGCCCATGCCTGCTTTAATGACCTCTTCGGTCCAAAGAGGCCATTTTATTTACATTAAACCCATTAAAGATCTTAAAACAATTTCCCTCATTTGGGAGCTGCCTCATGATTTTGCGAGGGACAATGATCGAAAAGTCGCTGACCTCATGGATTATGTGCTCAGCAATGGAAGCCAAAAAAGCTTAGGAGAAGAGCTTAAAAAAGAGAAGCTTGCTGAATCGATTCAAGTATCCGCTGATCGCCTCGGAAAGGAACAACTTCTTTTTAATATCGACGTGAATCTCACTGAGGCAGGACTTTCACAAGTAGACTCTGTGATTAAGCTGGTTTTTCAAGCCATTGCAAGAGTGAAAAAAACAGGAATTCCCTATTACATTTTTGAAGATGTAAAAAAAATCGGAGAATTGGGCTATCAATATCAGTCTAGGCAAGATGCGTTTGAATTTGTGCAACAACATGCACATCAACTTGTCGATGAAGAGATCGCTACATATCCACAAAAGACTCAGGTTCCCACACATTATGATGCTAAATTCATTGAAGCATTTATTGACTCCTTAACCCCTGAATCTTGCCTTTATATTGTAATGGCAGATCCTGAAAAATTAGCACTCCAAATGGACCGTAAAGAGAAATGGATGAGTGCTGAATATACCATTAAATCCATTGAAGAACGAAAACTCATAGGATGGGAAAACATCAAGGTCAATGCACGGATTGATTTGCCGCCTCCAAATCCCTTTATCCCAAATAATTTAACGCTTTTGAATCAAGTTACAGATCAGGATAAAGTCATCCCCTTGTGCATCAATGAGGATGATTCTGCTAAAGTTTATTATGCTGCTGACACTAGATACCTTGTTCCTAAAATTGTCACTATCAACACTCTTAAAAGCCCTCTTTTAGATGGCTGTCCAAGATCGATTGCTTTGACCGATATTTATCTTAAAGCGATCAAAGAGCAGCTCTCTCCCGTCACATCTTTTGCTGAAAGCGCGGGGCTGCAAACAAATCTGACGCAAAAAAATTTAGGCGTCACCATCTCTTGTTATGGATACAGCGAAAAGGCCTCTCTTTTGACTAAAGAAATTTTCCAAGCCCTTAAAAAAGTAAAACCTTCAAGAGAACAATTTGAGATCTATAAGCAATCTTTAGAGGCCACTTATAAAAACTCTTCCAAAGACCTTCCCTATTTTCAATCTTCTGAATTGATGAGTAGTATTCTCTTCAATGTTACTCCGACAAATGAAGAAAAATTACGCATGCTCAAAGGAATCAGCTATGAACAGTTTTTAGAATTTTCTCATGAGCTCTTCAAAAAAGCCTATGTTGAGTCTTTGTTCTATGGCAATTTGACGCAAAATGACGCAGAGGAACTCTGGAAAGATCTTAAATCCACTTTGAAAGCTGAAAGTTATCCACTCAAAGAACAAAAAAAGAGAAATATCCTGGTCCTTCCCGAAAGACATGGCCCTTATATGATTGTCTCTCCAACTGCCATGCAAGGAAACGCTGCAATTCTGCTCCTCGAACAAGGAGGCTTTAGCTTTGAAAACCGCGCTGTCCAGCAAATTCTTGGCAAAGGACTTAAAGAATCTTTTTTCGATACTTTAAGGACAAAACAGCAGACTGGCTACATTGCTAGAGCTTGGGAGTCAGAAGAAGAAAGGCAGCTCTTGCAATTTTTTGCAGTGCAATCCTCCACGCATACACCAAATGAATTGTTGGCACGATTTGAACTCTTCATTGAAGAATATGTCAAAAATCTCTCGACTCTTATCACAAAAGAGCGCTTTGAAAATCTTCGTAAAGCGCATATTGCAACATTGCAAATGCCCCCTGAAAATCTAACAACCATGGCCTTAAGGTTGAATAACCAAGCTTTTGAGTACCGAGGGGATTTCCATTGGCTTGAAAAGTGTATTGAAAGTGCAAAAACTCTTCCCTACGAGCAGTTTTGCACTGTTGCAAAACAGTTCCTTTCAAGAAAAAACACGAAGAGGCTTGCAGTGCTTGTTGAGGGCGTACTCCCTGCCCAAAATGATTTCCGCTATGAAGTGGTCAATAAGGAAGATATCTGCGGTCTTGGCACTTATGTAAGTTGGAAAGACTAAAGAAAAAAAAATCAACCACAGAGAGCACAGAGGACACAGAGAATCATTTTTTTGCGCGCGAAGCAAAAAAATGGACTTCTATTTTTTCGGTTCGCTCCCGAAAAAAATAAAAACCTCCTCCGAACTCTGTGCTCCCTGTGTTCTCTGTGGTGATTCCTAATTGCGGACGATGGTCATGTAATCTGGCAGATTTTCATCAATATTAATGTAAAAACCACTCTTACCATCAATTCTCACTTCATCGTAATCGTCATACATTCTAATTCTACCGCAAAACGTTGTTTTGATTTGGGTATAAGAATGGGCCCTATGAATATTAAACTTCTCACCGCCATGCTGAACAGTTTCCTTACCATATTTTAAATAGGCTTCCCCATTCGTAAGATCTCTTTCAATGAACAAGATCCCACCCAGCTCAATCTTACATCCATCTTTAGTGATAAAATAACGATGAGGATAGTCCCTTACTAACTCTTTAAAGTTCAAATGGCCGGCGACTTTATTCTCAATTTCTCTAGCAAGCTCTTGTGTGGCTTTAGGCTCGCCATTCATTTCTTGCGGCGTTATGATATCAATCTTTTCAGACTCTCCAGATAGTAACCACCGAACTTCGAGCAGAAAATCTCTCTTACTAATTTGTTTGACAACTTGAACGCTGAGGGTTTTTAAAGAGATATTCGCAATATCAACCGCTGTCTCTAGCAAAAACCGTTCAGGCGCATTTAAATCAGAATCACGATAAGTATAGACCTTTTCAGCAGCCGTCGTTTGCATGCAGCAGGAGCAAAGCCAAGTGCATAATTTCCAAAAATAATGCGTTGTTTTGGGATTTTTGTTATTGTCCACTTCAGGTGGTGGACCAGCAGAAAGAGTATTGTAAGGTGTTACTTGGCTCATAATTAATGAAAATTAGTTCTAAAAGACATAATTATAGCGAATATTTAAAATATTTGCCACTTGTTTTAATTCTTGTATTAATTCCAATTATTTACTTTACAGAGATTTATCATGAATTTACGTTCGAAAGCATTAAGGAAAAGCACCTTATGCTCCAAGATTACGTCCAAAATCACCCTGTGCTCTCTCCTGTTATTTTTATTGCTGTCTATATCGTTTCTATCCTTTTAATTATCCCAGATGCCACCCTACTCACCCTTTTAGCAGGCTACCTCTTTCCCTTTTCTTTAGCTCTTTCCTATACGCTTTTTTCTGAGACTATAGGAGCTTATCTTTTTTTTCTTATCGTCGGAAATGCGATTCCACCAGCGAAAAAATCTTTTTTAAAAAAAATGAGCGAAAAATTCCGCTCGCATGCCTCAAGTTATCTTCTAAGTTTACGATTCCCCCACATCATTCCCTATGTGCTCATCAATAGTATTGCAGCCTATTTTAAGGTCAGACATTGGACTTTTATCTGGACCACTTTTGTTGGAGTGATTCCTCTAAATTATCTTCTGATTGGAGAAGGTCATGGACTAGCTAAAGTATTTGCAGAAGAGAGGCATTTTACTTGGCTTGATATTTTCAATACGCATGTCCAGATTGCATTAATCGTCTGTGCTTTGCTTGCGCTGGCGCCTCTTGCCTATGAGACTTGGAAAAAAAGACGCCGTTAAGATCATCAAAAACAAGATATGCAAGAAAAAGAAAAATAGCAGGATGGCAAAAAGAAAAATAGCAGGATGGCAGGATGAACAGGATAGAAGAATAGGATCAAGAAAAGGAAAAGTAGGGAGGAACAGGATAGAAGATTTAGAGAATTTCATCTATTGGGAATTACGAACAAAATGATCTGGGTCTTCATCCCTCATCTTGTCTATCCTGCTTACTATTTTCTTAAATCCTGTTTTTCTATCCTGTTCATCCTGGCCATCCTGCTACTTTCTCTCTTCATCTTGGCTACCCTACCCTGCTGCTGTGCTCTTAATGCTCCCGGCTTGTGCGCAAGATCTTTAAATTTAAGATACGGAAAAAGAGCTGTAAAATCTCTTCAAGAAAATCGACAAGGGTCCCAAGAAAGTCTCTGCCTAGCTTCACGCGCTGTAATTCAAATCGACGCACATCTTCTCCGCTGAGCTCATTATTTAAATAGTAATCAACCTCTGCTCTAGGGACTACTCTTGTGGGATATTTGATCCCGTCTTTGCTGTCAAAAAACCGGAGAGTATGGAGATCAAACCATCTTGCTAAATCGGTAGGAGGTGCGCAAGGGGTAGAAACGAGCGTCAATTGAACAAGTGTTCCCACATGTGTAATTCCGCATCCTATGTGTCTATTCCCTAATAAGGTGGCGATATCTCTTTCTTGACTTTCTTCTGAAAGGTTCCAATAAATATAAAAAGCAGGGCCAAGTGTATTCGGATCCCAACGATTCAATTCATTTTTTATTGTATCGGCAATCTCACGCGTAGAATTGCTGACTGTATTGAAACAGACAACCTCTTTAATTTTGACTTTTTGTGTGCCTGGCACAATCAAATGATCTTTAACAAAATAGCCGGCAAAAGCTCCCCCTAGGCTATAGGCGCTGACAATAGGGAAAATCCCAAAGTCGGGATTATAAAAAAGCGGATCATTCCAAAGTTCATCCAGCTCTGGTTTTGCAGCTAAATAGCCGCGAAGTCCATTTTCAGTTTCGAAATTATTGCGCCACGTATCAAGGACATCAATCGCATTGAGCGAACTTCCAGTAGGACGAAAAGCAAGAATAGGTTTTAAAACAGAATGTCTTGAAATGGGAACAAGTACCATAGCATAAAGGCCGCCAGCTTTGACCACTTTATGCAACTTGTAAAAATCTTTTCCTCCATTCTCTCCGGGGGCATCCACAATATCGCCAATCTCCATGTCATGATGCACAATCGCCATCACAAGTCTTTGTAAAAAAGCGTGGGGTTGTGTCAATTTCTCTACCCCTTCATAAAGATTAAGACGTTTTTGATCTTGAATGATCGGATCATACTTGAGATATTCGCTAAGTTCTATCGGTCCCCCAAATAACTCTTGAGGTTTTTTGCGCTCTCCAAAGTAGCCGTGGGGATATGCCCTGATTTTTAATGCTTCTAATTCTTTAGGAGTACACTCCTCTACTTTTTTATGAGTGCCTAGAACGCTTTGTAGTTGAGATACATTCAAGTTAGCAAGGCCCACTCCAAAAGCATCAATGAAGCGCGGCAAAAGAGCGGGCACCTCTCTTGTGATCTGCCTTAAATCAATGTGATGCTGATCGCATAATTGGATGATCTCCCCTTTCCCAAATTCATGAATTACCATTCTTTGAAACAAATCAAATGCACGGCGGTTTTCAGAATAGTATATTCGATGATTTAGAAGGGCCCACTCGATGTTATAAGCTAAACAGAGCTTTTGTACCCTCTCACTGCCAAATTTCCAGCAGACAGCATTTAAAAATCTTTGGCAAACTGGCCTCCGGTCTAACTCCTCATCAGCAGCTTTGATGATTTGCTTTAAATCAATTGTGTAGCGCGTGCAAATAGATTGGATGCGCGCCTCTCCAAATTCATTTAAAATCGCTCTTTGAAATGCATTCCAAACGTTGCGCCGCTCTTGTGCTTTTTCGCAAAGCTCACCAATGTTGTTTGTATCAACAATTTTTTGGCGTATTAGTTGTTTATCTTTCGCAAAAACAAGTTCTTCATTTTCTGGGTCATTAGAAAAGCTTGAAGAGAGAATGAAATTTGCAAAATTAATATTATGCATAATAGAATATTATAACATAAAATTTACCTATTCGGGTAGTTTCATGAACCTATCCCAATATTCTTAATATTTGATTTTTGATGCATTTTTTTCCAGATTTTGAGGCCGGTTCGCAGGACATACTTAAATTAAGTAGGCCAAGAATCGGGCTCGAAATCTGGAAAAAAAGGCGCGGAAAGCAAGTATTAAGAATATTGGGATAGGTTCATATTATGATAAACAGCATCGACATCATCTAAGTTTTCTAGCCAATCAATGAGTTCAAGATTAGCCTTTACTGTCTCGGGATCGCATTCAACAACATTTTTTGGAATCATTTCAAGCTCCGCAGCTTCAATGGGATATCCAAGAGAAGCAAGTTTTTCTTTCACTTGAAAGAGCTCGTCAGGGGCCGTTGTAATCAAAAAAAGGTCTCCCGCGGTCTCGAAATCTTCCGCCCCGCTTTCAGTGGCGTCCAAGAATAATTTTTCCTCTGCAATATCTTTTTTTGGAATTTGAATAATTCCTTTACGTTCAAAATTAAATGCAACAGCGCCTGGATTTGCAATATTGCCCCCTTTTTTATTAGTTGCGATACGCATATCAGAAGCGGTCCTGTTTTTATTATCCGTAAGAGCTTCTACAAAAATCCCTACACCGCCATGACCATAAATTTCATAAGTGGCTTCAATAAAATCTGCTTGATCTGGACTTGACGCCTTTTTGATATTGCGTTGGACATTTTCATTCGGGAGATTAGCCGCTTTTGCCTTTTGCATTGCAACACGCAGCCTTGGATTAGCTTTCGGATCTGGCCCACCTATTCTTACAGAGCTAATGATCTCTTTGGTGATCCGAGAAAAGAGTTTCCCTTTAAGTTTGTCCGATTTCTCCTTGCGGTATTTAATGTTAGCCCACTTACTATGACCAGCCATAACCCTATCCTAATAAAAGCAGAAGTGTAGGGAAGATATTAGTAAATATCAATCATCAGCTTGACGCAAAAAAAAAAATTCTTAAAAATAGTTGGAATTTATAGAAGTCGTTTGTGAAAAAACCTGTTTCTTCGATATTTTTTCTTCTATTTTTTTTCTGTGTATCAAAAGCCTATTCTGAACATCTCATTTTCCCCGATTTCAAAACCTCGATGTTGCGACAAAAGGATCAAGATGAACAGTTATTAAAAAGACAACAGATCTATGATTCGTTAAATCCAAAATATATCAAGATCTTTCAAGAGATCTATGAAAAAAATATTCAAGAAATCCAGAGCGAGCCGCAGAGTGATTTAACTCGAATTCCTAGGATTGTCCATCAAATTTGGCTCGGCAGTAAAGTCCCAGAAAAATACCGTAGCTGGATGGAATCATGGATGAATATGCAAGGATGGGAATATTGGCTCTGGACAGATGAAGAAGTCATGCAATTTCAAATGAGCAATCAGGATCTTTTTGATCGTTCCGAAAATTTTGGAGAAAAGGCAGACATCCTCCGACTTGAAATACTCTATAAATATGGCGGATTATACATAGACACCGATTTCGAATGCGTAAGACCGGAATTATTTGATGAGCTGCACAGGTTTTTCGACTTTTACATTGGATTCGAAGCGCTTGAACATGGCTCTGTCGGGAAGTTCAATATGTTCAAAATATGCAATGCAATCATCGGGGCCGCTCCCGGGCATCCTATAATTGGGGATCTTATCACAAATATGAGGGCTAACTTTCTGGCCTATCGCCACCATACCGGTCCTCTTGGAACAACAGGTCCTAACTATGTGACTCGAATTATCTGCGAATATGTGGAAAACAAAGTAGACACTCTTCGAAATATGTTTTTTCCAACGACTGTTTTCTATCCATTTTCTGCAATTGAAATAGTGAGACATAATATAGACCCTAGTTATAATTTACCGATTTTTCCTGAAACATTAGGCATCCACTATTGGAATTTGAGCTGGGTAAAACATGATGAAAAATTGGCTGTATATAATCCTCCTTCGAAATGAGAAGTAAAATGATATTTGATCGATCTTACTTCAAAAAATCAGCCGCGATTTTGGTCATTAGCGCCTTTTTAAGCATTTTTTCAAACACACCTCTGTATGCAATGGAAGCAGGATCAGCTCCGCCATTTGCATTAATTACGATTCCTAAATCGGGATCTCATATGCTAATTAAAGCTCTACATCTATTAACTGGTGGTATTTCTGTATGGCATACACGTTTTCCCTCTTTCTACACAATTCCAAGCAATGAAGGATTTCTCTACACACATTTCTGCCTTTCTCCTCAACTTGAAAGAGATTACAAAGAACTGGCTAAACTGAAAAAAATCATCAGCATTCGTGATTTAAGAGATGTTTGCGTCTCTATTGTTTACCAGATTAGAAAATCAGTTTGGCCCGGACTGAGTCATGAGGAATGGATGGCTTTTCGGCGTCTTTCATTTGATGAGCAGCTCAATTTTGTGATTAATTATGAATATGATGTGGAAGAGATCGCAAAAAAAGCTCCCAATTCTCTTCAGGTTTCCGTTTCAAAAGTTGCAGCGCAAGCAATCCAATATTGTAATGATTCGAATAATCTTGTCTGTAAATATGAAGATTTAGTCGGTGCTGTTGGTGGAGGATCAGATGAGCTCCAGATGAGAAAGCTAAGAGATATTGCTAAATTCCTTGAAATCTCCATTTCTGAGTCACGCCTGCAGGAAATTGCAATGTCTCTCTATGGAGATGGGTTCAATCCTTTTGGAAAAGAGGGCTTCAAAAATTATGGAAGCACTTTTAAAAATGGAAAAATTGGCTCATGGAAAAGCGCATTTAATGAAGAAAATAAAATCGCCTTTAAAATGAAGCTTGGGCAAGCATTGATTGCTTTAGGCTACGAGCAAGATGATCGTTGGTGATTCTTTAGAAGAGCGGGAAAAGACAAGCGTCCATCTAAAATCGAGCTGGCGCTTAAGTGAGTTTCCGTATGCCCGTCAGTCCTACAAAGTAGACGCCCCAAGGAATCGAGCTTTTAGCTTCTCTCTTGATGCAGAGACCCATCTTCCGTCCGAAACTAACTTGCCAAATATAAGATTCATCATCAGGATCCGCCGCCCATGTATAGACCACTTTACCTTTGGGCACGTCAAGCGGATAAAGACGTTCGCCTGTCTTTATTCTCCACACAAGAGTTGTTAACATGACATCTCGTCCAGAAGGGCAGGTATATCCACTTGCATTGATTATTTCTACTTGCCTATCAAAAGGAACAGCCGTCACGTCCTCATCATCACAAACCCCCAATGTTCTTTGAAAGACATTCTTACGTATGAGACACCACCCAGAATCTCCCATTAAAACATCCTTTCCTATTTCGCCGTACCTATCGTCAAAACGATATAATTTTTCTGGCTTTCCTCGCCGTGGGTTTGTTACTAGCTGTTTCAATCCCGCGACAGTAGTAAGGGTAGTTGTCTTTCGATTAATTTCTATTTCTTTTGGTCTGTATATCCAGAGATGTGTTTTTCCAATTTTTTCACTTGAATCATCAGGGTCGGGCTTATTATTCTCTTCGCACATACGATTAAAAGAAATACTAAAAAGGAGAGAAATAGGATCAACCACCTTTACACCGAAATGGGTTTCATAATCTTTAGGTGTGAAGGCATTGGGTAGCTGCTCATATTGGTCCTTAGAAGTGGAGGCTTTGGGTAGCTGCTCAAATTGTTTTTCAAAAACTCCTTCCTTAAAAGACTTATTCCAAGCTTTGCAACTTGCAGATGCATTGAGAAGGTCTTGTGTGGATAAAAACTGTGATATATTTGAAGCTGTTTGGCTAGTTATTAATTGCGACATTTTTATTTAACCTTATTTTTAATTTTCATTAATTTAATTATATATTAATAATAAAAATTAAATCAACTAAAATAGTGTAATAATACTTTTTTTAAAAGAATAGTCAATAATTTTTATAATCATTGGAACTCTTAAAGATTTCGCTGCATATAGATTTTGCCGACGTATTTGTCATCCTCTTTGATGAAATGCCGCTGAATCCCAAATTCCTTAAACCCCAGACGTTTATAAAGCCTTACGGCCGGATTATGCTCATAGACCTCAAGGTGAAGCAGCTCAATATTAAATTTTTCTTTTGCAAGTTTCATGAGA
>DATIJP010000090.1:0-6633 GCA_035478495.1 Rhabdochlamydiaceae bacterium | reverse complement strand
GAACCAAAAATCGGCCAAAATAATCCCCAAAATCGACGAAGCCTGGGTTTTAGGACAGCTTCTTAGGGGAGGGAGTGGTCACCGAGCTTTTTTCGTTCTTTCAGCTTTCCTAGAAGATTTTCTCTTAGATAAAACAGAATTTTTGGTCTTATGAAGGGATGATTTCAATTTACTCTTAGAGGGGATTTTCCTATGGACCTTATACGAAACTTTGCTATTTCTTACAGTCACTTCAATTCTGTATTTAGCAAATTCTAAAAATTGGTAATCCTCTGAAGATTCTACTTCATCGAAGATCACAGATAGCAATTCTCCTTCACGAGAGAAAAATCCAACTCCTGAACCATCTTTTGCTTCGATTGCATCTCCTTTGGGACCGGAACTCCATGAAATGCTAAGTTGCGCTGATCCTTCAATCGGATGAAAAAACACTTTTCCCCGTTTCATGGCCTTATCTCTTTCAATCCGTGATGTTTTTTACGAATTGCATCGCCAGTACTGTACATCGTTGAGAAATAATTCCCGCTCTCTGCTTTCTTGACAATTACAACTACTTTATAGTTGTTTGATAGCAGAGGACAATTTCATTGGATCAAATATGGAAAAAATAGTGGAGCAAGAAATGCAAGACTTTGGGCATATCGTGCAAGAAAAGTTAGGTGCTTATTACAGATTAGGCAATCCAAGTAGTCCAGCCATCTTGTTTTTGCATGGATTTTTAGGTAATAAAGAAGAATGGTCTGACATCGCAGACCATTTAAAAGCTGACTACCAAATCCTTGCCATTGATTTGCCAGGTCATGGGGTTTCTCTGTTTGAAGATCCAGCGTCTTATGAAATGCAAATTTGTTCTGCAAATATAATCACCTTACTTCACAACTTGAACTTGCGTGATCGGGTATATTTAGTCGGTTACTCAATGGGTGGACGCCTTGCGCTTTATCTCGCTATCAACTATCCACAAGTTTTTAAAAAAGTGTTGCTCATTTCAGCCTCTCCTGGCATAGAAGATCAGCAAGAAAAAGAGAAAAGAATTGCGGCTGATTTTATCTTGGCAAGAAAATTGGAAAATCAAGACTTTGGGTTGTTTTTAGAAAAATGGTATGACGCAGAGCTTTTTTCTTCTTTAAAAATGCAGCCAGACTTACTGAGGCAAATTATCTGCAAACGTATGCATAACTCGCCTAAATATTTAGCGATGTCTTTAGATTATATGGGCACAGGTCAGCAAAAATCTCTTTGGCAGGATCTTTCCTGTATTCAAATACCATTAGATATCGTTGTGGGTTCTAATGATGCAAAATTCGTGTCCATTGGAGAAAAGATGCGCTTATGCAATCAAGCTAATATAAGGTTACATAAAGTAAAAAACGCGGGTCATGTTGTTCATCTTGAAAGCAAATCTTTCTTTTATGAGTTTTTAAAACAATGGGCTATATGAAAAAATGGCTCGGTTTTTTTGCCCTCGTTCCTGGGCTTGCCATGATTTTTTTGGACCAGACTATTTTGCCTGTGGCTTTACCTACGATCCAAAAAGAACTGGGAGCGGCGGACTTATATTTACAATGGTCAGTCAATGCTTATCTATTAGTGATCGCCATGTTTGTCTTGGTGGGAGGGAAGTTGAGTGATCGGGTAGGGCATCAAAAAATTTGCCTCTTGGGAATTATCTGTTTTGCTTTTTCCTCCGCTCTATGCGGGCTAAGTGCAAATATTGGCATATTGATCGGTGCACGTGCCCTGCAAGGAGTAGGCGCTTCGCTCCTGATTCCCTCTCAAACAGCTCTACTCAATTTGATTGTCCCTGCCTCAGAACGGGGGCGAATGATCGGTCTGAATGTTAGCATTAGTTCTATTTTTCTCATGCTGGGTCCTGTAATTGGGGGCTATCTCACTGAGATGCTCTCTTGGCGCTGGATTTTTTGGGTCAACTTACCCATTGCTGTGATCGGACTGATTTTAATAAAGCTCTATTTACCTAATCCGAAACCTGGCCATGAGAAAATTGATATTTGGGGTTTTATTTACTTCGCTCTTGGTTGCTGGAGCTTGGTTACTGCATTGATGCAGGGACGAGATTGGGGATGGCTTTCTGCCAAAACAGGAATCTTATTGGTCTTCTCAACCGTCAATTGGCTCCTCCTCATTCGGAGAGAGAAACGATCTCGTTACCCTTTTCTTGATTTAGGACTTTTCAAACACTCTGCTTTTGCCTCAATTAATGTGAGTATCAGCGTGATTCAATTTATCTTGATGATCACTGTTTTTCGAGCGATCTATTTTCAGGAGAATCTTGGTTATTCGCCTTCGCAAGCAGGACTTCTAACATTCTTCTCAACAGCACCAGTCCTTTTTCTAGCGCCAGTAGGGGGCTATCTTTCCGATAAGATTTCTCCGAAATTGCCCATTGCTATCGGCTATGTATCTTTGATTCTCTCCTTTTTTGGTTTCGGATTTTTTAGCACTCCTCACTTTATGGAACTAATGATCTGTCTGCTTCTATTTGGGATCGGTATCCCCCTGATTTTTACTCCTTCATACTCTTCTGCTATGGGATCGGTTCCTCCTCAAAAGATCGGAGTTGCTTTCGGTATGGTTGCGACGTTGCGCAATTTTGCAGCTACTCTTGGTCTAGCTCTGATTAGTCTTGTGATCCACATCGTAGAGAAACATCGCTTGCCAAGCTATTCCAGATCAGAAGCCCAAATTGCGGCTTTCTCTGTTGTTCATTTCGTCTTGGGCTTTTTACTCATAGGAGCCTTTGCCACAGCTTTTGTCCTCTATCGACGTAAATCTACTCATCACCTTCCTAAATCTCCTGCTGAAGGTTGGGACTAAAGAGGCTGCTTATGTCCACAAAGGGTTATGATTTTGTGATCATTGGCGGTGGTATTATTGGCTTGGAGATTGCTCGGGAGTTGAAAAAAAGAAGACCAGATGCCTCTTGCGCAATCCTTGAAAAAGAAGCTGATTGCGGCCTTCACGCCAGTGGGCGCAATAGCGGGGTGCTCCATGCAGGTTTCTACTATACGGAGGACAGTCTGAAGGCCCGGTTTTCTAAAGTGGGCAATCAGCTCTTAAAGGAATACTGCAAAGAGAAAAAAATTCCCATGAATCACTGTGGGAAACTTGTCGTTGCAAAAAACGAGAGCGAGTTAGCAGGGCTTCAAGAGCTGCTTAAACGAGCTAAGGCTAATGGTGTGGAACTGCATCTCATTTCTCGTCAAGAAGCCGAAGAGATCGAGCCCCGAGTTCTCACATTTGAAAAAGCTTTGTTTTCCCCTACGACAGCTTCCGTCAACCCTCTGCAAGTTGTGAAAGCGTTGAAAGAAGATGCCAAAAGAGAGGGCATCGCCATGCTGACTAACACTTCCTACAAAGGGAAAACCAATGACGGAGTTCTGACGACAGAGGGTCCGATCGGTGCTAATTTTGTCATCAATGCGGCAGGACTCTATGCTGATAAGATCGCCTTTGATTTTGGCTATTCCAAAAAGTATCGAATTCTCCCTTTTAAAGGGCTCTATCTCTATTCCGAAGAGCCGACCGGTACTCTCCGTACCAACGTCTACCCTGTGCCCGATCTGAATTATCCTTTTCTCGGCGTTCATTTTACTCTCACAGACACAGGTCGCATCAAAATTGGCCCGACCGCAATTCCCGCTCTCTGGCGAGAGCAATACAAGGGGCTTTCTCGTTTTAAAACCACTGAGTTTTTAGACATTGCCAAACGACAGATGAAGCTTCTTTTTTCTTCCACATTCGACTTTAAAAAGCTCGCTTTTGAGGAAATGCAAAAATACATGGGACGGAAGATGGTTTCTCTCGCAGGAGAGCTGCTGAAGGGGGTGCACCCCTCTCAGTATCGTCATTGGGGGAAGCCGGGTATTCGGGCTCAGCTCTTTGACATCACAAAGAACAAGCTCGAGACCGATTTTGTCCTGGAAGGGGATCAAAATTCGTTGCACGTGCTAAATGCAGTTTCTCCCGGGTTTACCTCGGCGCTTCCGTTTGCGCAGTTTGTGGTCGATCAAGCGGAATCGCTGCTCTTCACCCACAAATCAAAACAGTATGGAGCCATCCGATGAAATCAGTAAAAATGTCTTTTTCTTTATTGGGAGTGATTATGTTGTTTTTTAACCAAAATTTCGCAGATAATGTGCCGATTGTCACAATAGATAGCCCTTTACAGCACGTCTTAAAGGCAAAAACAGAGCAATTACAGGCCAATGAATTGACCTTAGCTCGAGAAATTGTTGAAAAGTTACTTTTAGCTTTAAAGCCTCATTTGCCTGCTGCAGGATTGGCTGCTCCTCAAATTGGCATCAGTAAATCTGTATTTATATTTAGCTTTGATCGTGATCCTAGCAACCTCGAAGGAGTGATCAATCCCTCTTTTACCCCTGTGGGAGATGCCAAGGTAGAAGGGTGGGAGGGATGCTTTTCAGTCATGTTAAGTAACAATAGTTGGAAGCTAGCAAACATTCCTCGATATGAAATAATCAAAGTGCAATATTTGAATATAGAGGGAGAAAGAATAGAGAAAATTCTAGAAGGATTTGCGGCTAAAGTTTTTCAGCATGAATATGACCACTTGCAAGGTATTGAAAATATCGATAGAGAGGATGCTGTTGTCATGGATTTTACGAGCAGAGAAGAGATGTTCGATTTTATGAAACAGGTGAAAAAAGATGACTCTCTGCGCTATAAAAAGCCAAATAAGGGTGCCCATGAAATATAAATGTCTTTTTATTGTATTCTATTTTTTCACAATTTCTTGTTTTGCAAATTCATGGAATCAATTTCGAGCTAATGACTTAAACAATGGGTTCCTTCCCATTCAAACATCTCCAGCACAAAAACCAACTTGGACAAAGGAAGTCGGTCCCATTAATGGAACATCTCCAGTAGTCGACTCGGATGGGACAATTTATGTGGGAAATGCAAACGGGACCCTAATGGCAATTAATCCTAATGGCACAACGCGTTGGAAAAAAGAACTTTCTCGGGGATGGAGATGCAGTACGCCATCTATAAGTAGTCTCAATGGGAATATTTTTGTTGCCTGTACATTTCAAGGATATGTTACAGATCATAGAGACGGAGAACCTAAACGTCATTACGTACAGCAAAGCAAACTATTTTGCTGTAGTCCAAATGGAGAAATCCGCTGGACTTATACTCCTCCAACTGTTTCTTTAGGGAATAAAAAAAATTCTCATTTTTTCTTCACTTCTACTCCTAAAGTTTTTGATGAAAATGGATTATCACACATTTTTATTGTTGAATCTTATTGGGATGACTATTTGATGCAGCGAAATTTTTTAATTGTACTTAATGAATCCGGGCAATTAATTGATGCACGATTTTTAAGTGAGGCTGCCTTTGCTGAAATAACAGGCGGTGGCTTTAAAAGAGTTCCTTCAGGTGGAGAAATCGGTCCAGTTCCGCTTCCTGGTACTGCATACAAACCTGAAAATGCGATCGCTATTGTTAAATTTGCAAATAACTCATCCTTACCAGTTATCATTGTCAGCGATCAAGCAGATGCTATTACCGCATTTGAATGGAAAAATAATAGTCTTTTCTCACTATTGTGGAGCAGGGGTCCAAGTAATGCGATTTTTGATTATTTTCAAACATCCCCTTCAGCACACTATGGGGGATTGGTGATGTTCGGTAGAAGTGATGGAAAGGTTTTTTTCTTAGATCCCTGGAGTGGAGAAGAGTTAGACAAGCCTTGGCCCAAATTCAGATCAGGAATTTATTCCACGCCTACTTCATTTTTAAGACAAATCTATCTCATCACCCTGGACGGGGAGTTTATAGCTTTGGATTCTGATGGGAGCGTATGGAAAAAAACAAAATTAGGAGCTCAGAGCATGTCTTCGGTAGCGATGTCCGCTAGTTTTCTCTATGTGCAAGCAGCCGATGGGATCTATACGCTAAACTTTGATGCAGAAGAAATAGCTCACTCTGAATTTTCAGGAGGAGGGAACTCCAGTCCTGCTATTGGCAATAGTGGCGCCGTATATGCATTAGGATCAAGCACGCTATTTGCTTTCGATTAGTTATGCAAAGGTTTCATCTTTCTGAGCGAGCCATTATCGGACATTGAATAGCCCAACATCTGAGCTACGTTTTGTGTAAAGGAAATTCCTTTTTGTCCTCTTAACTCGATTAAGAGTCGACTGACATTGGTTTTGAATGGAGAGAGACAACCATTTTTAGAATCGTAAACATAAATTGGCAAATCCAAATGATATTTTTCCTTAACCATCCGTTGAACAAGCAAAATTTCAAGTTGTGGAATTGCACTTTCTTGATCGTTTACAAAAAGGCCCACTAAATCCCGAATAGAAAAATGGGCATTCACCTCATTCATTGAATATCGATTAAAAAGAGGAGTTTTCTTAATAAAATCTGATAATTCATGAAGGTTTTTCATGCTTTTAAAATAGGCAATGAGTTCTCCATCATTGTCTGTACCGCCAATGCTGTCAATTTAAGGTTTTAGTACGCAATAGGTCGTGATATCTTCTTGTCCTAAACAACTTAGGAAAGAATATGGAGACCTCTCAAAAAGTTCTAAGGCAAGCAGTCTTGATTCTCAAAAATCCAAACTTCATCGCA
>DATIJP010000089.1:0-6802 GCA_035478495.1 Rhabdochlamydiaceae bacterium | reverse complement strand
CGGTGGGAATTGACCACAATTTGAGATCCTTTTGCTTGACGGAAGATCTCTTTTAATACGCAAACAGGCACACTCATACTATCAATCATGTCCCTTAAGACATTGCCAGGACCAACGCTTGGCAGCTGATCAATATCGCCCACAAAAATAACCCTAGCTTGGGAAGGAATTGCTTTCAGCAAACTATGCATGAGGAAAGTATCGATCATACTGGACTCATCAATCACAATCAGATCGCATTGCAAGGGATTATTACGATCTTTTTTAAAGCGGCCCGTTTTGAAATCCATTTCTAAAAGACTGTGGATCGTAAAGGCTTTTTTATGGCAGATCTCGCTCATTCTTTTTGCCGCTCTTCCAGTCGGCGCTGCAAGAAGGATACTTTTAGTTAATTTTTCACAAATGGCCAGGATGGCTTTTGTAATCGTGCTTTTTCCAGTGCCGGGGCCGCCTGTGATAATTAACATTTTTTCAGATACGCCACGCTGAATTGCTTTCTTTTGCTCTTCAGCAAATTGGATTCTGAATTTCTCTTGCGTCCATTGCACAGCTTTTTCTTTATCAACTGACCTTAAGAAACAGGCCGATTCCATCAGACGGCTTAGTTCCCGTGCAATGCCTACTTCAGCAAGATAGAGGGGTTTTACAAAGACTAGATTTTCATCCTGAATGATTTTGCCTGCTTGGATTAGTTCAGGCAGTCTAAGCAAGATAGAGGCATCAGCGACTTGCAATCCTTCTTTGACAAGGGGAATGAGTGTTTCGATTGGATAGCAGACATTGCCATCATTGCTCGTTTCCCAAAGAATATGTTCAATCCCAGCATCAATCCTCTGGGGACTATCCGGGGCAATCCCCAAATTTTTCGCAATTCGATCGGCGCTTTTAAAGCCAATCCCTTTGATTTCTTGAGCGAGGGCAAACGGGTCTGCTTTGACCTTTTCTATAGAATCATTGCCATAGGTCTTATAAATTTTTCGAGCGTAAGAGGGGCTTACGCCATGGCCGCGTAAAAAGACCATGACACTGCGGATCTCTTTCTGATCAGTCCAACATTCTCTAATTTTTTTTAACCGATTAGAACCTATCCCGGGTATCCTAAGCAGCTTTTCAGGATCTTCATCGATCACATCTAGAGTTTCCGTGCCGAATTCGCGCACAATCCGTTCAGCATAGGCAGGGCCAATGCCTTTGATCATTCCGGATTCTAAATATTTTTGAATTCCTAATAGATCAGTAGGAATTTTTAATTCAAATTCTTTAACTTCAAACTGCCGGCCGTGGACGGGGTGATTTTTCCAATTTCCTTTACAATGGATGTTTTCTCCGGGCTGCAGTCCGGGCATGAGGCCCAAGATGCAGATCGATTCATTTTTTTTTGGCTCTTTGAGTTTCGCAATCGTAAAGCCCTCTTCCTCATCAGCAAAGATGATCGCGTCGATGTAGCCAAAAATTTCTTCCATGAACCTATCCTAATAGAATAAAAAACTTTGATTTTTCAAAGATTTTTCCTTAGATTTTAGAGTCGCTTCGAAGCACATACGTGTGTACGTAGGGCAAGAAGCGACTCTAAAATATATGGAAAAAGATTCAAAAAGCATGTTTTTCATTTTATTAGGATAGGTTCTAAGATTAAAATACCCGTCTATGGACTTAATAAACAAGAGAAGTTCTTCAATCCACTTGTGCATAAAACGGCCACTTTCTTACAATAGTCGCTCTATTCCGGATTAGCTCAGTGGTAGAGCAGTGGACTGTTAATCCATTGGTCGCAAGTTCGAATCTTGCATCCGGAGTTTCTTTTAAATTCATGGAATTAAAAAATTTTATAAAGCATTCTTTAGTAGAGATAATCTCTGGAGTAAAAGAAGCTAGTTCTGAAATTGGAAGGCATATTTCTTTTGTTCGGAAAGACGCAGAAAACGTTCAGTTTGATATTGCTGTTACTATTGAAGATTCTAAAGGTAAAGAGGGTGGAATTCAAGTTGCTAAGTTATTTTCTGGCGGCGTGAACAGCGAGACTAAAAATGCAACGATAAGCAGAGTTTCGTTTCAGCTCTACATACACAATGAAAATCCCCAAAAGAGCTAATGATTTTCAAGAGAATCAATCGCTTCTTGAAGATGTTCCAGAAAAGAGGGGAGGTACTCTCGAATTGTTTTCCAGACAATGTCATGATCTACATCAAAATAGGCATGAATGAGTCTGTTTCTTAGTCCGACAAGTTCTTTCCAAGGAATTTGAGGGAGCTTTTTCTTAGTTTTCTCAGAAATGCGACCCGCAGCTTCACCAATTATTTCAAGTTGTCTAAGTACAGCAGACTGGAAGAGAAGGTCGTTATCTAAAGAAGCCCTCCGCTTTCCCTTAGCAAAAGAAAGTATAGCTTCGGTGGAATCAAGCATATGTTTGAGACGCGCGAGATCTTTATTTTCCATAGATCGGCTTTGCTTTAGCTAAAACATCATCGCGAAAATAACGACTCAAGTCATTAGGTGTTTTTAAATCTACTGTCCGTCCAAAAATATCGCTTAATTCAGATTCCATACCGATTAAACCAAAAAGGTGTGGGATATGCTTTTTTTCAAATTTCACAAGAATGTCCACATCGCTTTTTTCTGTAAAGTTAGGAGTGAGAACTGATCCAAAAAGTGCCAAATAGGCAATATGATGCCGTTTGCAGAATCGAGCAATCCTGTCCTTTTGTATTTTGAGCGGTAGTTTACGCATCTTTAACCTTTTCCTTAGTTTATCCGATTATAGGCTATTTGGAAAGAAGGAGTCCTAAAACAAAATGCCGTAATTCTAACGGAGTTCATAATTTCACCAAACTTCCTTACATTGCCTTAAATCACCCAAAGTTCTTGGCAAAAAAATAATTTCCTCTATAGACTTTGGCAATATTGGGTGATTTAAGGACATCGAAGGCGATCTTAGGAATGGTGTTAAAAGTCTGTTAATCCATTGGTCGCAAGTTCGAATCTTGCTTCCGGAGTTTTCATTTTCCACAGAGCTCTTGAGGATTACCCCTTAGGTGCTTTTTCTGGATTTTGTCTCATCTTGTATCATAATAAATGTTTTATTGAACACGTTTTGAAATGTCGATTCCGTCAAATTTATCGATGAAGCCTATCTGCGCAAAGTAAGGTACATGTTCACGCACAAATTGAGGATATGTTTCATCGATTTGGATAAGTTTTAAACCCTCGACTTCTTTGCGAATGTTCTGAGAATCTTTATAGAATGGGTTGTCCAGCTCAGAATGAGAAAAACTTTCGATTTTTGTTCTCACTCTGTCGATGCCGCCCATGTAAGTAAAATGCCATCCTGCATCGAAAATCCTACATTCATTTTTCCTTTCTTCGATGCGAACGCCCTGTGGAGTTTTGAGTTTTACGTCTACAAATCTAGCGGCAACAGATCCTAACCACTCAGTCACTGTCCCATGTCCAAAACGATTGAGAAAATAAGTGTAAATGGTTTGATTGCAAGTCACAAAACGATATCGATTTTCAATAGCATCGATAATTTCTGGAAGTTTTGAAGCACGTACGATTTCATCAGCATCTTCGATAATCACGAAATCAGAATCTTTACATTGTGTAAGTCCTCTCAACATCTGATTTCTTTGATTTCCTTCTCTCGACCAGGGATTGTCCGTTTCAAAATGTTCAACAACAATGTGAATGATCTTGTCTAAAAATTTGCTATATCTCTGTTTATTTTCATTGAAGTAAAGAGGTTTTGGCTTCCCTCTAAAAGTTTCTGTTGATTCCACAAGAACAAAGTAGTCAACATGGTCATAGAGTTCATTCAATTTGATTTCCAGAATTTCAAGTTCATTAAAAAATAGAAAACAGTCATATATTTTTGGATCATCAACTGCAAATCCTGATGAAAAAAAACAAAGGATGAAACACAGAACTGAATAAATATGCTTTCCCATGGACGTAATCCTAAATTGAACATTTTCATTTTCTAACGTTTACGGAATTCTAACGGAGTTCATAATTTCCCGAGACCTCCTTAGATTGCCTGAAATCACCCCAAACCCCTAGCAAAAAATTAATTTCCTCTACAGACTTTGGCAATATTAGGTGATTTAAAGTCATCGAAGGCGATCTTAGGAAACGGCGTTAAAAGACTGTTAATCCACTCTTCGCAAGTTCGAATCTTGCATCCGGAGTTTTTCTTTCCTAAATATTTTTTATCTATATTTATGTGTGTGAATTTTTGGACGGTAAATTCCTTTATCAACAATTTCCAAGAGACGTAAAGCAGCATGGTTTGGATGGCGTACACCAGCTTCCCAAGACTGCACAGTGTTCAAGCTAACGTTTAAAACCTTGGCAAAAAAGCCCTGAGAGTAATCCCACTTTGATCTAATTTTTTTAATATCTTTAGCAGTGTATTCTTTTGCAGGTTTAGGGATTTCAATAGTTTTAGTACGAAGCGTCTTTTTACCTTTTTGGTACTCGATAGCTTCTTCTAGACCTTCTTTTAAATCCTCGAAAAATTTGCTCATAATTTTTTACCTTTTTAACCTTTGAACTAAAGATTTAAGTATTTTTTTCTCTCCAGAAGATAAATCTTCTTTTTCATTTTTTCCATAGATCACTATTAAGAATAGGTTCTCCTTGTTAGGGTTATCAAAATAACACACTCGAAACCCTCCTCTTTTTCCTTTGGTAGCAGACTTTAATCTTGTTTTTCTAATACCACCGGTTTCTTGTATTAAACTGCCCTGCTCTACGTTATCCAATAGTGATTTTTCAAAATCTTCATAGTCTCTCTCTGATATCTTACCTGCATCTATTAAGGAGTCCAAAACAGCAGAAAACTTGCTCATTTGGACGAATGTTCTCTTCATGTTTCTATACCACTATGTGTACTATTTTAACAATGGGTAGAATAAAAGCAAAAGAAATTTCCTATCAAAGACTGTAGGCCTACAAAAGTGCTTTGAAATCTATATTGGGTGATTTAAGGTCATTGAAGGCAATTTCAGGAAACGGTGTTAAAGGTGTTAATCCACTCTTCGCAAGTTCGAATCTTGCATCCGGAGATTCTTCCAATTGCATCTTTTTCTTTCAGAGTGCCCTTACGGAATATTAGGGTCCTTAAGGTCGCTAGTGTCCTTAACGTCCTTCACTAATATGTCCTTGTCGAATGCTCAGGATTTGGCTATTTCGAATTGTCAAATTGCAGGCCTGATCCTGATTACAGATTGTTACCTCGTAAAGAGCGTCCTTTAGGTCCAACACCTTCACGTAGCACATCTTTGGAATGTAGAAATTCCACAGCCTCAGCTGAATCCTTCACTTTAGAAGCACTACGTGCTAATATTTCTTCTTCAAATTCAGTGAGTACAATTTCCCTCACTCCGGTTTCTCTCCATTTAGACAGGGGAGTACATGCTATTGAAATGTTACGAGCCAGTGCCAGCGCATCCAATAGAGCCTGATTTGCACCTTGTCCTTTAAATGGACTCATCGGGTGAGCTGCATCTCCAATCAAAGTAACTGCCCCAGCTTTTTCCAATAATTCCGACTTGAGTAATTCTCGGTCGTACAAGGGATAACCTGAAATTTGTGCCGGCAGAGTTGCTGATAAAATTTGAGGAATGGGCTTATGCCACTGTGTTCTACGACACGCTTCTTCTTTAAGTGCCTGAGCTCCTTGTGCACTCAAGGCCTTAGCTTCTTCTTCGGACATGGGAAAACTAAGTTGCCACATTACTGAGTCTAATGAGTAAGGCATCATGTAGATGCGCTCATGGCCATTGACGGTTTGAAACACGGTGGCTGAGTCGAGCAAAGAACTCTTAACACCCTTAAGAGCCTCTAAAGAACAAATGCCCAGAATTACCACATAGCCCAGGTAACGTAAAGGAGTAATATCCTCACCAATCAACAAGCTGCGCACAACACTACGAATACCATCGGCACCTACTACCAAATCTGCCTTGGCATTCTTCATCTTTCCGTTAACTTGAAAGTTTAGCTCAACACTTTTGTCTTCACATTGTTTAAAACAAACTAAGCGGTGCCCCCACTGCACGGCATCATGGCCGCCCAATTGCTCAAGCAATGCTAAGCGCAAGGCCTGTCGCGGGATATGCACATTTATACGCTTTGGAGACTTTTTAATGTTTGAATGCGTCCTCACTCCCCATTCACTAATTTCTTTTCCTTCTGTTGTATGCACCACATGACGTGTGGATTTACCCCCGTCTTTTAAAGAAAAAAGACCCAACCCTTTAATTGCGTTGCTTGCTTGTTGCAAGGTAAGTCCGTAGCCCTGAGCTCGTGCGTCGAAGCTGCTATCGCGCTCATAAAGTGTAAATGGAATGCCTCGATGCAAACAAGCTACAGCCAGCGCCACGCCTCCTATACCTGCACCAATAATTGCTACATGTGGATAGTTTTCTGAATCTGCTATGGGGTGACTAGTAGCAGGAATCAAGCCAGATCCACTGCAATTATTGCATAAATATTGAGTAACCTTAGGGCGAACCGAAACCTTTCCTTTACCCTTATTTTTTTCAAATTCATTAATTGCTATTTGGTAGCGGAGTCTCGATTTTTTGCGGAGCCTCAAGTTTTTTTTGCCGCGTCCATAACATTTCGGACAAATAGTCCAGTAAGCCTTTTAATTTTCCACTTTTTTTAATCTTCTTTAAAGTAATTACTTTCCGATGAATCTAGCACTTTAAAATGAAACATTGTCTTTTAAGCGCTTGATCAATTCCTTGTGAGGAGCGAACCTATGTTCTAAACAAGCATAGCAAAAAACATGATTGTT
>DATIJP010000088.1:0-35851 GCA_035478495.1 Rhabdochlamydiaceae bacterium | reverse complement strand
TCAAAAACTAAGTGTGATCAAAGAGGTCGTCGCTAAAGAGATCCAACCTTATATTGAACTCGACGCGGGAGGTGTAGAGGTTTTAAAGATCGAAAACAATCAGGTGCATATTGCCTATAGTGGAAGTTGCACTTCTTGCTACTCTGCAACAGGAGCGACTTTGGAGGCTATCCAGCAGCTTTTAAGAGCTAAGGTCTACCCTGAGTTGACGGTGATTCCAGATATGAGTTTTCTTAAACAAGGAGAATAATATGGGTGGAATAAATGAAACTAATAATTATTTTGGATTTCAAAATTTTGACCAAATAGTGCGTATGGAATTTTATAATCAGGCAAGAGCTGAATTTGATTTAGAAGGGATTCCAGAACTTTTCGCAGAGCCGGACGAAGATGGACTAAATATTGATTCTAAACCTTCTTCCTGAGGTTTTTGATCTCTCCAGAGCCTAGAGATTCGGTCTCACCAGAAGGAAGAAGGAGATTTAATTTGCCATCAGGTGAAATGGAATGGCAAATGCCTTCGATATTTTCATTTCCTTTTTGACATTGAATGGACTGCCCTTTTAAGGCCAGGCGCTCTTCATAAGCAGCTTGAAAAGGAGCAAAACCGTCCTTTTCTAAAATAAAAAGCGATTGTCTAAATTTTTCAAGGATTGCTGCCATGAGCTCTTCTACATCCCAAGTTTTACCACTCTCTTCGGCAAGTGAAGTTGCTGGCTGATCCACAGCCTGTAAAAAGTCAGCCGTCATGTTGACATTGAGGCCGATGCCCACGACGACGCCCAGTCCCTCTTTCAAATCCACTGTTTCTGTTAAGACTCCCGCTATTTTTTTTCCTGCAATTTGCAGGTCATTGGGCCATTTAATCTTGGGGGCAAAACCTTTTTCTTCTAATGCTTTTGCAGCGCTATAGGAGAGAATCTGACTTAAATTTGAAAGATACCCAGTATCTCTTGGGATGGAAAAAAAGAGAGAGGAATAGATATTGCCCTTAGGTGAGATCCATGGTCTTCCAAAACGGCCCCTTCCTGCAGTCTGTTCACTTGCAGTGACGCAGGTAATATGATTTGGGGCAAGCGAAGAGGCATGCTCCTTCATCCAAGCATTTGTCGAACCGATTTGATTGAACCGAATAGAATAAATTTTTTTTAAATCTGTCATTTGGACAGGCTATATAATAAGATAAAGAGAATAACATAGTACTATCTTTTATGTGGAGCCACCAAGCCTTAAAAAGGATGGACCTGCGAGTCTTTCCTTTACTTATTGGACTGATGCTAATCAGTCTCCTAGTTATTTCTTCAGGTACATACTCTTCTCTTGAAAATGAGGATGTTTTACTCACCCCCTATGTCAAATCTCAGCTTGGGTGGTTTGGGATTGGCTGGGTAGTATACTTTTTTTTTAGCGGTCTGGACTATCATATCTTACGCAAGTGGACCTGGTTTCTATACGTGGGCATTGTGCTCATGCTTATCGGGGTATTTTTCGTTCCATCCATCCACGGTGTCCACCGTTGGTACCGGCTGCTTGGTTTTTATGCCCAACCTGCCGAATATGCAAAATTGATTGTGATCATTACCTTAAGCTGGTTTTTGGAATATAAAGGAGTCAGGGTCCGCAATCGCGGCGCGGCCTTTCAGGCGCTTTTAATTGTCGGGATCCCTTTTATTTTAATTTTAAAAGAACCTGATTTAGACACGGCCTTAGTGCTCTATCCCATTGCAATTATGATGTTTTACATTGGAGGAATTAAAAAAAGAGTGGTCCTTTTCATGACCACTTTAGCTGTGATCGGGCTGATTTTTGTCTCCATGCTATTTTTAGGGGTCCTTTCGCATGAGACCTTAAGGCCTTATTTCACAAAATTCATGAAAGAATATCAGTATGATCGGCTTAATC
Source organism: Rhabdochlamydiaceae bacterium (assembly GCA_035478495.1). GTDB lineage: Bacteria > Chlamydiota > Chlamydiia > Chlamydiales > Rhabdochlamydiaceae > DATIJP01. Next base: position 33,949 of record DATIJP010000088.1, on the reverse strand, counting down.
CGGACACTTATCACCAGAAGGCTGCCCAGACGGCGATTGCTTTGGGTGGACTAAAAGGGACCGGTTGGCATAAAAGTGAATTTACAGGGAGGCAGTGGTTGCCGGCGGCCTATACCGACTCCGTATTCCCTGCTTTTGCAGAGGAGTTTGGTTTGATTGGGGTGGTTTTATTGCTCGGCATTTTTTTTGGACTCATATATTTTGGGTTCCAAGTAACAGCTGTGGCGAAAGATCATTTTGGGCGGTTATTGTCGGCGGGGATTACCGTCTATCTGGCTGTTCAGATAGTGCTGAATTTGGGGATGACGACGGGGTTTTTGCCCATCACAGGAGTGCCGCTGGTTTTAGTTTCTTATGGAGGGTCCTCGGTGCTAGCAACCATGAACGCATTAGGAATTTTACAAAGTATTTACAGCAGAAGGTATATATTCTAGTATGGCAGATCACATTTTTATATTATCGCCGACTTCATGGATTGGAGAAGGTAAGATCCAGTTGAATATGTTCCACGAAGAGCTCAATTTTTTGACCCGCTGGGATGCAAACAATAAAGATTCAGGTGGGTCGATCGAATGCATTCAAGAAATTCAGATCAAAGGGCTCTCAGATATTATGAATAATCAATTTTCCATTTTCAATCTCACGCCGAATGGGTTTGAAATTGAGCTTGAGAATATGGCGCTTGGAAAAATTGCAGGAAAAGGAATCATCACGAGTAAACTGATCGCTTGGGAATTTAGAGTTCCTCACTTGGGTTTTGAAGGGTTTGAGTTTTATGAAAAGCAAAAAGATGAAAGTTATTTAATGCGTGCCGAATATTCTACAACAGATCAATACCGGACACTAATTACAGGTAAAATTTGGCAGCATAAAAAAGATAAAGAAAAGGACAAAGACAAAGAGTGAAAAAAATTTTATTGATTATCCTTAGTGCTTCTTTGCTGACGGGCTGTTTTAATGGGGGAAATGACATTAGCTACCTCTGTTTTGATGCTGTTAATTTAGGCAGTACAGTAGAGGAATTAGAATGTATTGTGGGGGCTCCATATGCTGTCCATTGCATTTGCGATGGGGAATTAGAATATGAGTATGTGGAAAAATTGAGTGTAGACAGCGAACTCATGGCTGAAAACCATTATTTTTTTAAAGTCGTCAATGGTCACGTGGTCAGCAAATATGTGAAAGTAGAAAGACGGCCTGCCTATGATCTCATCTATCAGGCAGACCCTAATTATCCGATGTTTCCACCTCAGGCAGGGAGCTACTGAAAAAAGATGGATGAATCGATCCCTAACCAGCCCATTGAACCATTTGATGATGAATTAGAGTCATTTAAGGAAAAGACAACCCCGACCTTTGACTCTCTTCGGCCACCTAAAAAGCCATTAAACAAAGAAAAGTTAAAGCTTTTTGTGGGCGAGTTGGAACCAGTTATCAAAGGCATTAATTTCTTAAAACATGCGGAGAAGGAAAAGCTAGGCAGGTGGCTCTTTGAGATCTCTCATCTTCTTGCCCGCTCAAGGCTTTCTCAGAAGGTTAAAAAGAGCTTTAAGGAGTTCAAAGATCAATACGAAGCTTATTTAACCTATCCAGAACCTTTCGATCACAACACCCTTTTAAGAAAATTGGCTGTGTTGGAAAAGGCTCTTTCTTAACATATTGATTATTAAAATCTTGTATCTATTATTATATTAAAATAATTGTTTAATTAAATTAAATATTCAATTATAATATATACATTATTAAAAATTAACCGGAGAATTTATATGTCAGTTCCAGTAATAAATCAAACAGCTTTGCCAGGAGTGATACCCGGTCATCAAGGTCCGACTGCTCAGGCAACTACAGAAGCTCCTCAAGAGGCGCAAAACGATGCACCATCTTCTTGCGCTATTTTTTTAAGAACTTTGGCGGCTTTCCTACTCGCTATTTTATGTACATGCATAGTTTTAGCGCCATTTTTAGCTCCTATATTCCTCTTCCCCTAATGAACGCAACAGGATCAACAAGATTAAAGGCATACTAGCAGGATGGCAGGATAGTCAGGATAGAAGAATAGGATTAAGAAAAAGAAAGCAGCAGGATGGCAGGATAGCCAAGATGGAGAGTTAATGATAATCGTTAATCTTTACTCTTATTTATTCTTCTATTCCACTATTTTTTTCTTTTCTTAATCCTGTCTTCTATCCTGTTCATCCTGCCATCCTGCTATTTTTTCTTTTCTTCAGAATTAATCAGAAAAACTCTCTTTAATGACTTTAGCAATGTCTAATTTCAGCTGCTTTTTGTATTCCATCCACCAATCATGGCAGTGAGAGCGCAGCTTTTCTAGCTCCATTGGGTTTGCAAGTAAGTTCTGAATGAGGGCAGGGGCTTCCTCCCAGGATTCTACAGAGGGGAAAGGATAGCTACCAAGTAATTTACCGAAATAATCCCCTGAATCCTTCTCTACAATTGGGATGCAGCCCGTTTCTAATGCTTCATAAACGCGAAATGATTCTAAATTGGACCAACCCCTAGGGCAAGGCACAAAGATCGTATTTAAAAGAAGCGCGCGATAGTTTTCTGGTGAGAGTGCGTTTGGATCATGAAAAGTAAAGGTCTCATAAATATGGTAATGAGGGATTTTTTTCATGCTCTCAATCATCGGGCCGCGCGTGGATTTTTTGATTTGACCCGCAAAGCTCCACACATATTTACGATGAGAGGCATCATTTAATTCTTTGCCAGAAAAATGGCGTAAAAATCCGCTCTTATATCCTAAAGGGAATGCAGTGACATTTTTTCCATAATTCTCATGCCAATAATGGCGTAGGACAAAGGTCGCCTGCCTGTAAAAATCATCGGGGATTGCATACCTTTCATCGCTGATCTGAATGATGGCAAATTTGCATTTTCTCTTGGCAAGCTCATCGTAATATCTTTTGCATTTTTTCTTTTTGTCATTGGACGCGATAATGATTGAATTATCCTTGAAAACAGACCATTTGCCATCTTCAATTTCATTGAAATCAATGCCTGCTAGAACTTCCTTAAGCCAATCTGTTTCGCAGAATCCTTCCTTGGGAACTTGCCAAATCAAATTAATTTTAGCGGGATATAGGCTGAACAGAGGAAGAAAAATGAAAAGACAACAGAAAAGAACCCACTTGGAGTAAAACAGATTTTTTTTGGGCACGGGCAAGGGCATGGGCACGGGTAAGTTAATGAATGCAAGAGGTCTATTATTGCGCTTTGATCTTGATGTCAACGCCAGCTGCAAGCGGCAATACTTTCAGTTTATCAATAGTATCTGGGGTTGGGTTCAAGATATCTAAGAGCCGAATATGTGTACGGATCTCAAATTGCTCGCGCGATTTTCTATCCACGTGAGGAGAGCGGAGGACTGTATAAATTTCTCTTTTAGTGGGCAAAGGGATTGGGCCCGCAATGCGTGCACCGGTTCTTTTTGCTGTCTCTACGATGTCTGATGTAGAGCGATCGAGAACTCTTTGGTCGTATCCTTTTAAACGGATACGGATTTTTTGTTTTGATTGTTTCGCCATTTTTTACCTTCTTTTTCCAGCTATTACTTCTTCTTGGATTCTTGCAGGCACCCGCTCAAAATGGCTAGGTTCCATCACATAATTTGCTCTTCCAGAACTAAGGGAACGCAGTTGAGTTGAATATCCAAACATTTCACTCAAGGGAACTTCAGATTCTACTTCAACAGCTCCTTTAATTGTGTTTTGAGCAAGAATTTTTCCTCTGCGACGATTAATATCGCCGATCACATCTCCCATAAACTGCTCAGGAGTTGTGATCACTACTTTCATGATTGGTTCAAGCAGAACCGGCTGACATTGTCTTGCAGCTTCTTTGACAGCCATCGATCCGCAAATTTTAAATGCCATCTCACTTGAATCCACTTCATGGTAAGATCCATAGACAATGGCCACTTTCATGTCGATCAGGTTATAGCCAGCGAGTACCCCGGAAGCGAGGCCCTCAGTGACCCCTTTAATGACAGCAGGGACATATTCTTTTGGAATGACGCCGCCAACGATTTTGCTGACAACTTCATTGCCTTTTCCAGGCTCGTTAGGCTCGACTTCCAAAACAACGTGCGCGTATTGTCCACGTCCACCCGATTGTTTGACATATTTGAGCTCTGCTTTGCCCGGCTTTGAAATGGTCTCTTTGTAAGAAACCTCTGGTTTTCCTACATTGGCCTCTACTGCGAATTCGCGCATCATACGATCGCGAATAATGTCTAAGTGAAGCTCGCCCATTCCAGCGATGATCGTTTGTCCTGTTTCTTCATTGGTGTACACACGGAATGTAGGGTCTTCTTCTGATAATGCTGAAAGCGCTGTTGCTAACTTTTCACGGTCAGCTTTGGATTTGGGTTCAATAGCCATCGAAATGACAGGTTCAGGGAATTCCATTTTTTCGAGCAAAAGTGGATGATCTTCCACACAAAGCGTATCTCCAGTACTTGTGTATTTTAATCCAATACAGGCTGCAATATCCCCAGTGAAGAATTCGTCTCGATCTTTACGTTGGTTAGCATGCATTTCCAAAAGCCTTGAAACACGCTCTCTTTTATCTTTGGTGGTGTTCAAAAGGCTAGTCCCTTTGCTGAGCATTCCAGAGTAAATACGCACAAAAGTTAACCTGCCCACATAAGGATCGGTCATAATTTTGAAGGCAAGAGCAGAAAATGGACTGTCGTCAGACGGTTGAATTTCAATCGATTCGTTGGTATTAATATCAATTCCTTTAATGAGTCCTCTATCCAGAGGAGAAGGCATCCAGCGCACAACTGCATCAAGCAGCGGCTGAATCCCTTTGTTTTTGAAGGCAGTCCCGCATAAAACAGGATTCATTTTATTGGTGACAACTCCTTGTCGTATCACAGCATGGATTTCATCTTCAGTAAGGGAAGCTGGGTCTTCTAACACCTTCATCATGAAGGATTCATTCGATTCATCTATGGTTGCAAGCTCTTCTAACAGTTCTTGACGCAATTTTTTGCATTTTTCGAGAAGATTTTCAGGGACTTCTACTGTTTCATATTTTGCCCCCATTGTTTCATCCAAGAAGAGATAACCCTTCATAGCGACCAGATCGACCATCCCTTTGAATTCCGACTCTTCTCCGATTGGGCAGTGGACGGGAATTGCATTGGCACCGAGTTTGTCGCGCATGGATTGAACAGCCATGAAAAAATCGGCCCCGACGCGGTCCATTTTATTGATGAAAGCGATACGTGGCACATTGTAGCGAGTCGCCTGTCTCCAAACGGTCTCAGACTGAGGTTGAACGCCAGCCACAGCATCAAATACAGCGACAGCTCCGTCCAACACCCTTAAAGATCTTTCAACTTCTATGGTAAAGTCAACGTGACCCGGAGTGTCAATGATATTGATTTTGCAACCGCCCCAGTAAACAGTGGTAGCGGCAGAGGTGATTGTAATCCCTCTTTCTTTTTCCTGTTCCATGAAGTCCATAGTGGCAGCGCCTTCATGTACTTCCCCGATACGATGGAGACGGCCGCAATAGAACAGAATCCGTTCTGTTGTGGTTGTCTTCCCGGCATCGATGTGGGCCATGATGCCGATATTTCTTACATTTTTCAGTTTGTCAGTTTCTGGTCGTTTACTCATATAATTAGATTACCATTTGTAGTGAGCAAAGGCTCTGTTAGCTTCGGCCATACGATGCGTATCATCTTTTTTCTTGATAGTGGCGCCTTGATTTTGGAAACAGTCGATCAGCTCGAGTGCAAGGCCATCTGTCATGGATTTACCCACTTTATCTTGAGCATGCTTGATGATCCAGCGCACTGCAATCGAAGTGCGGCGGTCGGCTGGAATTTCGATAGGGACTTGGTAAGTTGCGCCACCGATCCTTCTTGATTTTACTTCAAGAGAAGGCTTCGCATTTTCCAAAGCTTGCTCAAAAGCATCTAAAACATTATCGGCTTTAATTTTTTGTGCAAATTGCTCTAAAGCTTGATAAACAATGCGTTGTGCAATTGTCTTCTTGCCATCTTTCATCACTTTATTAATGAATTTGGCAATAGAGGCGCTTCCATAAACTAAATCCTGATCGCCTTTTCTTTTAGTGGCACGTCTTCTTCGTGACATGAATGTTTTCCTTTAGTTGAATAGATTCCAAGAAAATATAAATTTATTTTGGCCGTTTAGCACCATACTTAGAGCGGCTTTGTTTGCGGTCTTTCACTGCAGCGCAATCGAGAGCTCCGCGGACAATGTGATAACGGACCCCAGGTAAATCTTTCACCCGGCCGCCTCTAACAAGAACGATACTATGCTCCTGCAGGTTATGGCCCTCGCCGCCAATGTAGGCGATGACTTCATGGCCGTTTGATAGTTTGACCCATGCTACTTTTCGAAGTGCAGAATTGGGTTTTTTAGGAGTTTTGGTCTTTACTTGCACACAAACCCCTCTCTTTTGAGGGCAAATCTCAAGTGCAGGTGATTTTCTACGACGTTTTTTTGCTCTTCGGCCCTGTTGAACGAGTTGGTTAATTGTCGGCATCTTGCCTATTCTCCTTAAATATCCCAGCGGTTAGATATGGGTAATTCGAAAACTATATCTTGAAAACTGATTTATTTGCAAAACATTCTAAAAAAAGGCGCGCAGTAAAAATAATTTTATCTTTTATAGGGATAAAGAGTATAGAGAAAAGTAGTATGGCACGCATTTCCAAACTGGCCTTTATCACTTTCTTTTTGCTATCGGGAACTCTTTTATTTCCCGAAGTTAAGCAGCTTAAGACAGCCAATGTCAAAGAAACGATGGACGAACTGCTAAGCTATCATGTTGAATATAAAGAGTTATCCCCGCTAATTATCCGGCGCGCGTTCAAAAACTATGTTGAACAGTTTGATCGTTCAAAAATCTACTTACTAGACAGCGAAATTCATGCTTACATTCATTTAAGCGATGAGAAAGCCTTAAAGGTGATCGCAAATTTCAAAAATGGCGACCTATCAGACTTTGCCGAATTGAACCTCACCCTGCAAAGGGCTGTTCTTAGGGCGCAAAAGTGGAGAGGCGAACTTGCAAAAGAGCTTGCCCTTTTCGATATTCTTGATGTCCATAGCAAAGGCAGCGAGTCCCAGCTCGGTTATGCAGCAACCGAAACAGAACTTAAAGCGCGCATCAGAGTCCAGTTAATAAAACTTTTACTTGAAGAAAAGAAGCTCCATGGTTTTCAACTATTGACGTCAGAGCAAAAAACAAAAATTTTTCAGCTCTGGGAGAGGCGTTTTCAAAAGAAAGAAAACCCTTACTTAATTGTTCAAAACAGCGGTGTCTATCGTGAAAAGGGCGAGCATGCCTTCTGCTTGCATGTCCTCAAAGCTTCTACTAAAAGTTTAGATGCCCATTCTGCCTATTTTAGTCCTGAGGAAGCCGAAGAGATGCGCATGTCCTTAGAAAAACAATTTGAGGGGATCGGGATTATTTTAAGAGAGGGAATTGACGGGATTTTCATTATTGAAATGATCAAAGGCAGCCCTGCTGAAAAAAGCGGAAAACTTCTTCCGGGGGACCGCATCATTGAAATTGACCGAGAACCCATCGTAGGACTTTCATTTGATGAAGTGCTTGCTAAGATGAAAGGAAAAAAACCGGATATTGTTCTCAAAGTAGAACGGAAAAAACAAGAAAAAACGGCTAAATTTGTCACCGTTCCGCTAAAGAGGGAAAAAATCATCCTGAATGATGAACGGTTGAATTATACTTTTGAGCCATTTGGAGATGGGATCATTGGGAAGATAAATCTGACCTCTTTTTATGAGAGCGGGGCCGGCTCTAGCGCTGAAAAGGATTTGAGAGAAGCGATCAAAGATCTTAAACAGCGCGGGAAGTTACTCGGTATTGTCCTGGATTTTAGAGAGAATTCAGGGGGATTTTTAAGCCAAGCAGTCAAAGTTGCGAGCCTTTTTATTTTACGCGGCGTTATCGTGGTTTCCAAATATGCACAAGGCGAAGTGAAATATATGCGCGATCTCGATGGGCGGCTCTATTTCGAGGGTCCAGTCATTATTTTGACCTCGAAAGCCTCCGCTTCAGCGGCAGAGATTGTGGCCGGTGCGCTTCAAGATTATGGGGCTGCCCTGATTGTGGGTGATGAACGGACATATGGCAAAGGAACGATTCAATACCAGACTGTTACAGAGACAGATGCCAAAGCTTATTACAAAGTCACAGTTGGTAGATATTACACAGTTTCAGGCAGATCGGCGCAGATTGAGGGAATAAAAGCGGATATTGTCGTTCCTACTGAACTTGCCAATTATAACATTGGCGAGCGCTTTTTGGAATATCCACTTGCGAATGACAGAATGCCGCCTTTTTATGATGATCTTGGGCAGGGGGACGAAAAGAATTGGCTGCAAAAAAATTATTTGCCAAATCCCAAATTACCGATCTATCCTTGGCAGAAAATGGTCCCTACTCTAGCGCAGAATAGCACTTATAGGATCAATAAGGATAAAAATTTTTCTCTCTTCTTGAAAAATCTCAATTCAGAGCAAAGTTTTAAAATGCCCAAGAGCGGTACTTGGGGCATAGGGGATTTGCAGCTCACAGAAGCTGTTCACATCCTTAAAGATGTCATTATTATGCTCAAAGCAGAGAATGCTTTACCCCTCACCCAAAAATAGATTGCACAAAATCTTCTGTCTTTCATTTAATATCTACATTAAACTATCCAGTTTCTTGGCCAGATAGCTCAGTCGGTAGAGCAGAGGACTGAAAATCCTTGTGTCGCTGGTTCGATTCCAGTTCTGGCCATTTTTTTTTGTCCAAAAAAAATGGACAGAAAAGAAGCCAAACGGTTGGCTTCTGTCTGGGAATCGAAGTGAGGCGGCGTTAGACCGCCGCGAACCGGCTCGATCCGCGGCGACGGCGAAGCCGCACCGGGTGAGAGGATTCCAGCCAATTCAGCAAGAATCCGTCCCCTTTTAACATTTTAGCAAATTGATAATCTATTTATTTTTCTAGTTAGGGATTCTGTAGTAAACTCTCTTGTTCATCTATATGGAATATTCGATTTTCACTAAAGCGCCAAAGGATTTTAATCCCACTGTGGAAGCAGCGGGATGCTACTGCGAATTTGAGGATAAGATTCTCATGTTAAAACGGCATCCGAGCAGGCCGCAGGGGAGTACTTGGAGCGTACCGGGCGGTAAGCTTGAGAAAAATGAAGATCCGCGAGAGGCAGTAATTCGTGAGGTATGGGAAGAGGTGGGGATAAATGTTGCCGATGAGGGGCTTCAGGAAATGGGAAGGCTTTATATCCGATTGCCGTATGTTGATTATGTGTTCCATTTGTTTCGCAAACGTTTTGTGGTTCGTCCGACTATTGTGTTGGAATTGAAAGAACATCTTGAAGGCAAGTGGGTATCTGTGCCAGAAGCACTGCAATTACCACTTATTTCAGGAGGAAAGGAAGCATTGGAGTTTTATGTGGGGTTTATAGCATGATTCTTAAGAAAAATTTTTATTTTGTTAGGCATGGTCAAACAGAAACGAATGCGTTGAATTTGTTGAATGATGAACGGGATGTTCCTTTAACTGCTCACGGAAGAAAACAAGCCTTGGTGATTCGGCCTATTATTGAACAACTTCCCATCCAAACTATTTGCGTCAGTCCTTTGTTAAGAGCGAGGGAAACAAAAGACATTATCGCTCAAAATCTGCTTTGTGAAGTGGTTATTATTGAAGGATTACGAGAATGTACTGGAGCTGTTTGGGAGAAAATTGATGCGTTTGAGAGAACGGGTTTGATGTGCAAAGAAGTTGAGAGTTATCAGAGAAGGGTCATTGCAGGTCTGAACAAGGCTTTGGAGCATCCTGATCCTATTTTGGTTGTGGCGCATGGTGGTTTTCATTGGGTGATGAGTCATCATATGGATATCATCGACTATCAGAAAGAGATCGGTAATTGTGTCCCTGTCTATTTTTCTTATTCTGAGAAGGGATGGGCTGCAAAACATCTTGCGACGCCTTTATTGGAATAGTTTAATGGAGATTAAAAATACTGATGTTAGTTAGGATAATGTCTGAAAGTCTATTTTTGCTCTAAGCAATCCTAATTTCCAAATGTTTGCCCAAGGCAGTAACAGCCATAACTAGCGACTTCAAGCTACAGCTCTTGTGCGGATCCAATATTCGATCAATTGCCGCTCTGCTAGTCTTTAGCATTTTAGCAAATTGAGATTTTGTAATTTTTTGCTTTTTCATTTCTTGTTCTAACTGAAAAGCAATAACTCTTTTGATAGCTTCAGCGGTACATTCTTCAAGTATCCCTTCCTCTCTGAGAAAATCATCAAAATCTGATCCTGTATGTTTATTTTTTTTCATTTTTGTTTCCCCCATTGTTTTAATCTTTTTAATGCCAACTCCCTATCTTTTGGAGGTAGTTTATTGGTTTTTTTAATGATTCCATGTAGCAGAATCATTTCACCATTTTTAGGTACAAATAAAACTCTGGCTATTCCGTTTGGAATTGTGCTCCTTACTTCCCAGAGACCGTTTCCCAAGTTTTTCACAAGAGGCATTCCTAAGGGCCAACCAAACTGAATTGTTTTAATGTCATCGCCTATTGTTTTTCGTTCAATTTTTGTTAATTCCTTGAGCCATTCTTTCACTGGTTCTGTTCCATTTTCGGTAGTAAAGAATCTTACCTTCAATTTCGGAACTAGCATCATATTATCCCTTTTCTCAATGAATGTATCAAAAATGATACATTTTGTCAAAAAAAGATATAAAAATTTCTCGTGAAAGCTTTAATTTGCCCTCCTGAAAGAATTCGCCTATTCAGCTAGTATCCTTTTTTTAATCTTATTATCTTCTCTGTTATTATCAAAATTTTATTACTTAAATAATTAATTTTATTTTTTATTAATTATCTGTTTTTAGTATAATTTTCTAAAAACAAAACTAAAATTAATAATGAATGCTACTATAATTAATAAAAGGATTTCAGAGCCGTCTTATTTTCATCATGAATATAGCAATGACTTTCCAGAACTAAAAGAAGATCAAGCACCAAAAACCTGGCTTGATAATGCTCAACGTTTAGGCCTTGTCGCCTTGCCCTTTATTGCCCTGTACAAGCCTTTAAGCTTGCCGCTTTCAATAGCAACAGGCGGCCTAAGAGTTTTTTCTTGTGGCTCACAATTAACAGTAATTATCCGACAAGGAGATGCACAAGAAGTTGCATCGCAATTGCTACAAACTGCTATTGCAGTCATTGCATTGGCAGGGACTATCTTCGCGCACCCTCTTGGGATGCTGATTACAACCACACACGACATTCTGATAGAGCTTTACCATCTCCTAGATAATCTCAAACAAGGTGAGTATGAAAAAGCCGTCTTAAACTGCGCAAACATCGTTAATAATGTCCTTTATTTTGCTCTGTTTGTGAATGGGGGCATAGAAATAGCCGCTGCCTCTCTTGCTATGCAAGTGATCATCGGCGCTTACCATGCGCGAGAAGAATTTAATAAGGGTCAGGATCACTACCTTGAAGCTGCTGGCCATCTCTTGATGACAATAATTCGTGCAAATCAATTGAGAGTACAGCTTGAAAAGACTCATTTTAACACTAACTTAAAAATCATGGCTTTAAAAGTAGCCTCCTATTTAACCGAACCTGCTTGCAAGGTTCGTGAATATTTTTATAGTTTTTATATTTTAGACCAGACCTGCCAAACAACGGCACAAAAAACGATGAGAATCGGTTTTCTAACATTGGGAATTACTATCTATGCATTATGGACTCCTTTTACAGCTCCTTTAGGGATCGTTTTACGCGGTGTTGTTGCTGCTGTCGAATCGAAACCTATGATTTATTTGGAGAACTCTAAAGTAGGAAAGATACTGCCAGAAGATAAAAAGATTACTTTAGTTTCCCACAACGAATGTTATATGCCAGCTGGCTATTCTATTACCGATGGACAAGTGACGCCTCCGTCCGACAAAGAGAGGGTAGACGCCAATATCCGAGAAATTAAGAAATTAAATCCAGATATTGTCTGTTTATACGAGGTTGCTGATATTTGCGATGCAAGTTATCTGACTTCCCAATTACCTGAATACCCTTTTATCATCCCTGTTGCTGGGGTAAGAGCGATTGGACCATCTTCCATGATGTATGTCGCCAGCAAATATGAAATTGTTGAAAATTCCATAGAATTTACTCCATTTATAAAAGGAGTAGAAATCACAGGGCGAGCGCAATTTTCAGAAAAAGGGATTTTGTCCTTTGATCTCAGGAATCATGGGGATCAAAATTCATTTGCAACTGTTTTTTCTACTCATTTGCAACATTCAGAAATTCCTGCAAATCCTAAAGATACTGACCAAATATCGCGAGCTGCACAAATGGACAAAATGATCGGACAGATACAAAAAAAAGTTGAGCAAAATAAAAACATCATTTTCACCGGGGATCTCAACCAGTCTGAAGATGAGTTGTATACGTTTTTACATGAGCGTGAAATCGATTGGCTTCGCAGAGATGAACAAATTCGTGGACAGCAAACTTGGGACGGAGATGAGTGGTGTGCTAATCTCATGAACAAAGAAGCTTCTGGTCCTCAGGTTTTGGATTATACATTCATAGCCGGGAAAACAGCAGCGATCTCTACACAAATTTTAGGGACCGGTTATTGTTCTCAAGAATTCCGTTCGGAAGCGAGATCAGATCATGACCTTCTCTTTAGCACGATCACTGTAGCCTAACTACACGACGGTGAAGCCGGTCTGTGAATTCTAATCTACTTTAGCAAGCATCCTTTTGGTCGGAGGATAGTTGTCTGCCAGTCTGATTAAATAAAGCGTTTCTTCGAGAAAGTTTTTTCCTTCATATAGATGGGTCAATTTTTTATGCAAATTCTTGTACTTTTTTTGTAAAATGCATGTTTCTGGATTCGTAAAGTCAGCACGGAATCCAACACCTAAATTGAATAAAAATTTGCGCGAGTCATGATCTTTAAAGCTTATTAATGATTTTTCCAGGAAAGAGCATTCATTTTCTAAAGATTTTCGCTGCCTAACAGATGGTTGTTTCAATGTAAAACCAAGTCTTCCCAGAGATAACAAAGTCGATGACCTTTTTTGGAAAAGAGATGCATTTCTTTCTCCATATCCTAAACAGATGCCCACCAGATCATCGGAGGTATAAAATCTCTCTTTAAACCTTTGATTATGCAAGAGTGCTTCGAATAAAGCTTCTTTATGCGTGATTGATAAATCAAGGTGTTTGAATTTATGAAAATAGCGTTCAAATTGTGAGAGCATCAGACCTTTATTTATCACTGCGACTTTCACGTAATGAAGTTCACGATCTTGTTCAATGACGTCAAAATATATATTTTTTCCGCAAAAGTAATGTTCATATTTTTTCCATACATCCAATCCTTTTTCAAAAAGAGCCTCTGTTGGATTAAATCCTAAAAAAAAAAGATCGAGTTCATCTAAAGGTGTGGATACAAAAGCGGGTAAAATTTGTTTGGGCTTAATATAAGAATAAAAGCTCATTGGTTTACCACCCAAAAGGACATAACCAATCGAATCTTTTTGAATAAGACAACGGAAAAAATATTCCAAGAGTAAGCGTTCGCTTAATGGAAGCTTGGACAAAAACTCCTGTATGTCTTTTTTGTTATTCTGCTCCGTCGAATGCGGAGTACATCCAATGAAAAAAATAAAAACACAAATAACTTTAAAAAGCTTGTTCATCGAGGATTCCAGTTCTGGCCACCAAGTCTCTCGCCGGAGAGTGCCGTAATATAGCTGTAATCCCCAATTTCCTGAAACTTCCTCAAATCTTAAATCGCCAGTTTTTCTAGATTTAAAACCCCTTTCATCTATAGAATTTCTTCTAATTGGTTAATTTAAGGAAATTCAAGGTAGTTTCAGGAACCAAAATGAAGTGCTCTGCGTAGCATGAACCGGCTCGAATGGCTAACCTTTACTCTTGAGGAGAAACAGAAATTTATGAAAGTCTCTCATCTAGCTGCGGGCCTTGTGTGCCTATTTCTGGGATTGATTCATGAGATCAGCGCGAAGCAGCCCACGATTGTATGTTTTGGAGATAGTGGAGCAGATTCTGGCAATAGTCCTAATTTTACCCGTCTTACTCCAACCTCAACTTTTGCATACCCTGCAGCGCCTCATTCGAATGGCGCTACTTGGATTGTGCAACTAGGCAATCTTTGGAAAACACACGTGGAACCCAGTACAAGAGGGGGCTTAAATTATGCGTTTGCTTCTGCAGCATCTTCCCAAGATGGAGAAAAAGATCTTGCCAAATTATTTGATCCTCAGTTGATTGCTACAGGGAAAATCTTTATTCCCTCCCTAAAAACTCAAATAAATGAATTCCTGACACAAAGGAAAGATGTCTCGAAAAATGCGGTGATTTTTTATCACGCAGCATCCGATGATTTAACAGATCTTTCGGTTTTGGCAGCGGGGGATGCAGTGTCCTCATTGCAATTGTTGAAATCAAACGGTTACAAAAATCAGGTCACCTTTTTAAAATTTAATAATGATCCAGCATTAGAACTATTTGCAAGCGAGTTTAATAACGCTCTCTTAAATGACTTAAATGAGACTTCTCTTCATCCAGTGGTGATCGATACGAGCGCATTCACGATCGACCTCCAGACGAACCTTGCTTTTTATGGCTTTGTGGGGCTAGGTCCTATGGAGACTTCGACTGGTCCTAATAATACTTATTTTTGGTTTGACAATTTGCATCAGTCCGAGTTAAGTCAACACTTATTTTCTGAATACGTCTATAATATTCTCGCAGCCCCCGTCTACGTGGGACGTTTAGCAGCTCAGCCGCTTGCTGTCATGAGAGGACAAAATGCGGTTCTTAGACAAGAGCTCTATCCAATCACCACTCTCTGCGTGGGACAGGTATATCCCTTCTTTAGTGGAAGTTACATACCAGCGGAAAAAGCTCCATTTGCAAAAGACAGCGGCGATGGAAGTGGATGGAATGCAACAGCAGGAGTTGCGTATCGGTATCTTTGTGAGTGGACTCTGGGGATTGCAGGGGGTTATAATCGCAACTTCTTTGAAGATCATAATACACTAGGGAAGTGCACATTTGATCTAAATTCGTGGATTGTGTCTTTTTTTTCAGACATGCAAATCGGCCACGGCTACTTTAATGGAATTATTAGCGTTGGATGGATGAAGTTTGATGACATCGAACGCAAATTCTCCATTGGCCCTAAAACATGGCATGCAAAAGGAGATACATCTGGCATGCAATATGATGCTTTGTTTGAAGGGGGATGGTTCTGTTTAAGGAAAGGAATGTTTCAGATGGGACCTATTGCAACACTGGAATACCAGCACGACGATATTCATGGATATACAGAACATAATGCATCCTATAACGATCTGCAATATAAGGAACAACATATCAATTCATTGATAGCAGGTGTTGGGTTGGAAGCGCTCATTTCAAATGCATGTAAATGTAGTAATGACTGTGTCCCAGGCTTTTCGATGACGTTATTTCTTGCTGCTAATGAAGAATTCTTTAATTCCAAACGTACAATAAAATTTAGACAACAAATCATTGGCCCTGATGCTCCCTATGGCAATTGGCCTATTTCTCAGGATTGGACATTTTTTGGTTCCTATGGATTAAACATGACTTATTCATGGCAAAACAAAGCTCTCTTCAGCTGGGGGTATAGAGGTAACATAGGACAACATGGCATGTTTGAGCAAAATTTGACTGCAAACGTGACTTTTCCTCTTTAACCCTCCTCTTTACCTGCAGCAAAGGGCGCAGCTTTGTGCGAGAGAATTCCAGCCTACTTAAGCATGTATCCGCTTTTATTTTGAGCTTTATAAAAAAGATTCTCTAATGCTATACATGACTATACTATGCTATAGATGGCTATAAATTGATATAAATATGGATCCTTTCAACAATCCTTTTTCACCAGGAGCCGGTTCTAGGCCTCCTGAATTAGTAGGTCGGGCCCCTATTCTTGAACAAACACGAATTCTTCTTGGTCGCATAAAACAGAAGCGCTCTGAAAAAAGCTTACTACTTACAGGACTTCGTGGTGTCGGTAAAACAGTTTTGCTTAATGAGATCAATCGGTTGGCTAAAGGGGTGGAATACCAAACAATATTGATCGAGGCCCATGAAAATAAAACATTGGGCCTATTACTCGTTCCATGTCTTCGTAAACTTTTATTTGACTTGGATCGTGCTGCTGGAATAAGTGAAAAATTAAAACGGGCCTTTGCTGTTCTGCGGAGTTTTATTGGATCTCTTAACGTGTCAATGGGAGATGTTACATTTGGATTAGGAATTGATCCTGAAAAGGGATCAGCTGATAGTGGTGATTTGGAAGTTGATTTATCCCATCTTTTTGTTGCAATTGGTGAAGCTGCTGAAGATCGTGGATGTGCAATTGCAATTCTAATTGATGAGGTTCAATATCTCAGCAAAAAAGAATTAGGCGCTTTGATCATGGCAATGCATAAGATTCAACAAAATCAGCTGCCTGTTGTACTTTTAGGGGCCGGTTTACCAATTCTCCCTGAGCTTGCTGGAGAATCAAAGTCATACGCTGAACGACTCTTTGATTTTCCTGCAATCGGCGAGCTATCTAGTCAAGATGCAGGGAGGGCATTGCAAGAGCCGATGCAAAGTGCAGGGATTATATTTGATCCCGATGCAATGAACGAAATTTATCGGCTGACAAAAGGATATCCTTATTTTCTTCAAGAATGGGGATACCAAATTTGGAATCTGGCCACTAAAAAATCCATCACATTAGAACTTGTCAAAGAGGCTGCAGCTTTAGCAATTCAACGGCTTGATGGTAATTTTTTTCGAGTTCGGTTTGATCGCATGACTCCAGGTGAAAAGAGATTTTTGCGAGTAATGGCTCAATTTGGGCCGGGGGCTCATCGTATTGCGGATATCGCAGGTGAATTGGGTGTTAAAGTTGGAAGTCTTAGTCCAATGCGTGCAAATCTTATAAAAAAAGGAATGATCTATAGCCCATCTCATGGAGATATGGCTTTTACAGTTCCCCTATTTGATGAATTTATGATGCGGACAATGCCCTGAATTAAAGGTGCGCTTAGAGAAGTCAATTAAATATAGATTCCTACATATTTGAAATATGTTTTACCTGTGCTGGCGGTTGAAGAGAAATTGAATGAGATTTTCATGAAAAGATCAAAAATACCGATGGCTTTTCTCATTCTTTCAAGTTCTGTACTATTTTCAACAGAAAATAAGCCTTTCTTCCAAGCCAGTCAAAAGCAGCCTTATCACTTGTCGATAGGTGCCGTACTTTTTGATCACAATGGACGGATTGCTTGCCATCACTTCAATGAAATTTTAGGTCACAAAGATATTTATATCTTGATGCGAGAAAGCATGGAAAATGATGAAACTCCTCTTACAACCCTACGTCGAGGTTTGAAAGAAGAATTTGGAGCAGATGCCCAACCTGTGGCTTTTTTAGGAAGCCTATCGGGGTATCTCCCTGATCCTCGACTCTCTTTTGAAAAAACAACGCTGTACATCGCTTGTCAGCTAATTCAATGGAATCCAGAAGACCGAGACCTTACCGATCCGGAAGCTGGCAGTACAATCGAATGGCTTGAACCAAGCACCTTAATTTCGCTCATGCAACAACAAGGAATTCGCTTTCAACATAGAGCAGATGCAGATGAATCGGAAATGATTAAACGAGCTATCCCTTATATTCAGGCTAAATGAAATTCTTTATCTGCAATATTGTTCTCTGCGCATTATTTTCTTCATCTCTACTGCATGCTGTGAATACAAACGATTCAAGTTTGGGAGAAAATATTGAACAAGAAATAAGCCAAGAACCCTTATTTGTCAGCCTTGGATCTACTTGTACAACCGCGCACACTCATAGAGAATGTGGAATTAGAAAAGCCGCTTTTCCATTTGATTGGATTGTTTCTTTAAACGGTGAAAAATTGATAGAGATTTTGGAAGAAGATTTCCTTCATTTTTTGGACTCTAATGTTCTTAGAGTCTTAGGACAAGCGCTGCTAAATGACTATTATTACCTGGAATTCCTTAATGAAGGGGATTGGGCAGGTGCAGATAATAATATAAAAGCTTTCTCAGAGAAATGTCAGAGAAGAATTAATCGATTTAGGCAACTTGCAAATTATCAGGGAAAAGTATTTTTTGTTAGAACAGCCTATCCCGGCTCCCTTTCTGATCCGCATCGCATATGGAAAGTTAAGGAAAATATTGAGATCACGTATGAATATGCCGCTAAACTTCATCAAGCACTTAAGAAATGCTTTCCTAAGCTGGATTTTGAATTGATTATTATAAATAGCTATGATGGATCAGGCTTTTCAATAGAGGAACAATTATCTGATGGTATTTTAATGATTAGGATTGACGGTATATTCGAATCTTACAAGGACTTTTACTTTCAGTTACTCAAAGACAAAAATTATACAATACTACACTGAAGGCTGTCTTTCCAAGACATCATATTGAAAAGCTATTCCCTGAGCTACTTTTTGTTGAAAAAACGGATTCAAGCTTTGAAAGGAAAAATATATCCACTCTTTTAGCCCGAGATTTGTACCCGTATTAGCTGAATGATTAAGGGCGTTATAGGCTATTTTAGTTTTAGGTACGGAAATCACGAAGTAAATAGTTGCAAGAATATTTAAAAGAAAAATCGGCCACAGTATAGCAGGAAGTACGAGGCCTCCAAGAAGAGACAATCCATGATAACAAAGGACTTTTCCCAGCATGGAAATCCCAATTGAGAGGGCGTGAAAAGAGACATAAGCATTAAGTGCCATGATTGCAAGTATTGATACGCGGGCAGCAAGATGCAAACATTTTTTAAAAATGTGCATGTTTTTATTTTCAGAGCTTCCAACTTCCAATTGGTCGAGCGCACAAAGCGCCATACCATCAACAATTGGTTTTACAACAAAAGGAAATGCAAAGGCATTTAATGACGGAAGTTCTGGGCTAACAAAATGATAACTCAAGACTCACCAAAATTCGAGAAAGCATCAGTGTCTTCAAATGACTTAATTTTGTCTATGAAAACCTCTTATCTCATAAGGCAGTTGTTTGCAAAAAATATTTAATAGTTCAAATCCCCCTCTGCCTGCTGGCAGAAGGGGATTAGGGATGATATCTATTTATTGTGGAGTAATTGCAATAGCACTGATTTTAGGATTTTGGACCACACCGACAAGTTGAATTGTCACAGAGTTATTTGTCACAGTCACTGGGAAAGTAAAATCTAGAGGTTTTGCATATCCCACTGTTTTAAAAATATCTAAATTTGAAATCACTCTTTGTCCATTAAGGTTTACACTAAAAACACGTTGACCTGCTGACTGCATATAGATTTCTGCAAACTTTAAAGTGACAAGGTAATTTCCATTTGCAACAGGGATGACATATTGAATGTTTCCAAAATGCTCACTTGTATAAACACCCAGGCAAGATGGTAACGTGGTATTAATATATGTCCCACCTCCTGTAAAATATTGGTCTGCTTTCCAAGAGACTCCTGTGCAAGGATCTACAAGTGCGCCGCTACCAGCGTTTATAAAAATACTGGTTGCAGTGGCATTGTTCACATTTAAAGTTACACTAGATTGCGCAGAATTATTTGAAGTATCATACGCAATTGCTTTAAATACATGCTGCCCATTAGTTAATGAAGCGGTGTTTATTGCCATCATATAAGGTGCGTTTGTGTCAGTGGCTGTTAATACCCCATCGAGATAAAAGTCTACATGGGCGATTCCAATACTAGATGAAGCGCTTGCTGTCACAGTAGTTATGCCGCTAACTGTTGCACCATTGGCTGGCGAGGTGATGCTTACAGTTGGCCCTTTTGGTGCCGCAAAGGTTAAGGTAGAAAATAGATTCGCTCCATTGAAAGAGCCCCATCCTGTGGCATTATCGTAACCTGGGCCTGCTTGATAAACCAAATTATTACCCATCGTAATATCGTGGTAATCAGCTGGCGTCGATTTTCCTATGGAATAAAAAGTAGGGTTCGCAAAGCCTAAGGGTCCTAATTGCGAAGCGCTGCGCTGCTGGTTAACAAGCGCTGTAAAAGCTGCCCATAAGGGAGCTGCACAACTTGTCCCACCATATAAGTTCCAGTGTCCATTGAAAAAAATGGCATAAGCTTTATATTGATCGGAATTTAACGAAACATCAGGCACATTTCGATTGGTTTTTGAATAGGTAGTAGAGATGCCCGTTTGCCATGAAGGAAGCGCCCATAGTGTGCTTACACCGCCTCCGCCAGCACCCATGCCTAGTCCTCTATTCCAAACCACTTCACTTACATAAGCCCCTGTGGTCGCATTCACAGTAAGACTAGTTCCTCCAACTCCACACACATAAGGCTGGGAAGAGGGATCAAGTAATATAGGAGTCATATTGGGATACTCAGTATAAGCGCCCTGATCACCTGAAGAAGCATACATAGTCTGTCCTTGCGCTGCCATTTGCTGAAAAATGGCATTCTCTGTTTGACTGATTTGCGCACCTACTTGATCTTCTCCTATTCCCCAAGAAGTACTCACTTGCTTAGCTATATTATCTGTCGCGATCCGGTTATAAGTGTCAAGCAATCCTTGGGCACTATTTGGACCTTCATAAACATAAATCTGACTTTGAGGAGCTAGTGCTAATATAAGTTCTATGTCAAGAGTGACTTCACCATCAATTCCTATAGTTGCACCGCCATCAACTAAAACATTGACCAACTTAGCTGGCGGCAGCCCAAAAAAGTTTGTATAGCCAGTAATATCACTTGCAGAGTATGTTGCAAGCTCGAATAGGGCCACGTTTTGACCAGCGCCATTTGCTGTGATTCCAGACAGGTTATAAGCTAGCTTAATATCATTAGGCGTATAACCTCCATTTGGGCCTGAAGGAAATGAATTGGGCGTTGCACTAGAGAGGCCGCGCACAATACTTGTACGCCAAACAGCAGAGTTATCTAGACCAACGATCCCGGCAATGGTAGCAGCCATATCTGCTGAGACTTCCGGATCATTATCAGGAGCATAGAAGGTTCTTTGGTTTGCTTGTTGATAAACATTCAGTTTGACGTTAAAAGCTGTTTCAATAGATTTTGTTGAACCGCTCACATTTAGCAGGAGGCGATTAGGATGTGTATTCGTGATAGTCAAGCCTAAACTTTTAGCATAGGCAATGACTTTGTTATAATCCGCTTCCGTGGGGGCAAACTTTTGGACAAATTCCTCTGTCGTCAAATATTTGCCATAATTGTCCTTATCAGCAGGATTATAGATAGCTTGGATAAGCTGTTCTAATTCTATTTGATTACGCAAAGGCAAAACGAAGGTCACTGGTACAGTCGCACTGGAATCAAGAGGATTTACAAATGCAGCTTTGGATACTGCCCTTTCTGGAATATGACCTGAAAGTCTTACTGGGGAAGAATTGGAACCATTATCCAATGCAAAACCTAAATTTAGGGTAAGCATCGATACAAGTACTATTAAGAATCTCAAGGTTTTTAAGGCAGTACTATTCATTGATCTCCTTGGGTTAAAAAACTGGAAACAGAAAACTTTTGCACAATCCTTAAAGATTAAATTTAAAATCACTTATTTGCAAAAAAATTTTTTCTATCGCTCTGTTCTGTTTGACATACACGGTATATACTGGTATATATGCTAACATGTTCATCTACAAAATTTGTGAGATATTGGCAGAGGCTCGTGTTCCCTATGCAATTGTTGGGGGATATGCTGTGGCTATGCATGGTGTTCTTCGAGGAACAGTCGACGTTGATCTTGTGATCAGCTGGTCACTTGAGCATCTTCGGAAGGTAGAGGCTGCATTTAAGCAGATGGGACTCGTTTCTCGGATTCCGGTTACTGCAGAGGATCTTTTCCACTTTAGAGATGAATATATGCAAAAACGCAACTTAATTGCCTGGAATTTTTACGATCCCGTCAATCCGCTGAACCAGGTCGATATCATTATCACTTATGATCTCAAAAGTACACATGTTAAAAAGTTGAAAACACCTTCGGGCGGAATTTGTATTTTGTCGATTGATGAACTTATCAAAATGAAACAGGCCTCCGGAAGGCCTCAGGACTTAGAGGATGTCAAGGCATTAAAAGAGGTATCTCAGTCGTTATGAAAAAGAATATCCAATTCTTCAGCAAAGAATATCTTGAGCGCTGCAAAGGGATGACGACGCATCAGATTCTTGAGTTCCTTGAAAATTATCGGATGCTACTTTCCGAAACTTCAGAAAAGAGCCAGCTCATTAGTCTCAAAATTCAGCCTTCGTTTCTTCAGGCCTTTAAACGCAAATCTCAGCTTGCAGGTGTTCCTTACCAAACGCAGATAAAAAAGCTGATGAAGGCCTGGCTTGAAGGGTAAGAGGGTTTAAAGCCCATAGAGCTGACTTCTTACAAGGGCCTAGGGTTCAAGAAAGGCCTAGGATTCAAGAGCCTAGAGCTGAAGAAACTGAAAGGCCTAGGACTCAAGGAGAAGAAAAGGCCTCAGAAAAAAGCTAGAAAGGACTAAGAAAAAAGCTAAGTTTTCCTAAAGTGCGAAGCAAGCAAGATTCTTAAAATTCAACCTTCTTTTCTTCGTCCTTAAACGTAAGTTTAATCGCCGCCTAATAACACATCTTGCATATGATCATACTCCTGATCTGACATAGGACGTCCATCGCTCCATGTTCTATCATTCGAGTTTGAATCGCCCTGAGAATCTGCTGCAAAAGCAGCTGATCCACAAATGAGAGAGGCTAAAAAAACAGAAATTAATTTCTTCATAATTACTCCTTTTATTTTAGACGCGTAATTAATTATAAATAAATCATAAGTTTATATCAATATTATGTGTAATAATATACTAAACTTTTTAAAAATTAAATTATTTATTTTAATCGTGTCTAAATCCTTTTAATATTACCATCTGGATGATGCATCAAAGACTCAAGGAGATTAAGGCATCATGCATGAAGTATCAGCAACAGCACATCGGGTTGTAGGCGGAGGGTTTTCACACGATATTGGCTATGGTGAACAGATCAAAGAAGCATTGATTAACTTAGCGAAGAAAGTCTGGGCGTTGATTTTAGCTGTTTTACCTACCTCCTCACGAAATTTCTTTAACAGTTTCTACTTTCCTTCCTCAGAAGAAACTAGGCAACGATCATTGTTGCATGATCAAGTGCGTTACCGAGACTGGAAATATCTTGCACTCAATGCTGCCTTTTTTGGCAATCAAACCGCATTACAGGCATGCATTGATCGACGGCCCTATCGAATTCCCTCAAGTAGTCCGATGGTGGGTAGCTCGGACAATATTAACTCTGACATAAAAGATGTGAAAGATATTGATGGCGCTACGCCTATTCATGCAGCAGTTCTGGGACATGATTGGGGTGATAATAACAGATATTATATTCAAATGTTACTGAATGCAGGCTGTGAAATTAATGCAAAAGAGATGCGTGGACAAACCGCGATGCACTGGGCTGCAGCAAAAGGCGATGTCGCGATGGTGCGATTTTTATCTCAGCATGGCGCGGATATTTTTGCTAAAGATGACCGGCAAAAAACGCCCTTGCATAGAGCAGCAAAATATGGGCATGTAGATGTTGTTTCTACATTGCTCACAATTGCACAAGAGAAACTAAGAGAGAGCAGCGCTGCGTATCTTGAAGCTAGAGACATTAAAGGACGGACTTCTTATTATCTTGCAGCATTAAATGGCAGAAAAGAAGTTGCAGGTTTGCTAAGCAGTCTTGGAGCTGATACAGAGATAACCAGTGTGGATAACAGGCATGTCTCTACGGTTGTAGGAAGAGCAGGGTTTTGGGCATTTATGCGCTGTTATTTCGGTGCACAGATTTATGGATACAAATTAGACCCGGCTAAGAGAGATGCAATCATGCAAAGGAATTATCAACGCATGCGGCTAAGCACATGAAAAATATAGTGTTCTTTTTTTTCTTTTTTTCCTCTTTGGTTATTTTTGCAAATCAAACTTATGAGCCGAAATTGGAAAGTTATTACATAGAGAAAGATCAGGTCTATTTCAAGTTGGACAATGGATTGGTTTTTATCGGAGAGTCTCCCAATAGAAATATGTTTTATGCTTTGGACAGGCTAGTCGGTATGCACGCCCGTATACAAACTTTCCCCGAGTCTGCTTTTTTAGACATTACATTTGAGAATCCCACACAGAGAGGCTGTGACAAAATTTCTTTTCTTGGTTGGCTCACGGAAGAAACCTACAAGCAACTTGTTACAGTGACAGAGCTAGAAGTAGATAAATCCTTTTTCTTTCCTTCTGCGCGCTTGGCTTTATCGGATGGCTCTCATTGGACGGTCAAGAATGATAGGCTTTTTAGACTTTTCGTAGAAAAATGGTGGTCAAAAGATGATCATATTCTAGTGACTAAAAACTATAGTTCTGAAAAGGAATATAGCCTTGTTAATCTAGATGTCTCAGGCTATCATTATGTCGATTATTTTAAAGAAAGAAATGAACACTGGTATAGCATGAGGGATGCCCGTACAGTTGAAGCTCTTCCTCGAGAATAAAATAAATTATATTATAAAAAACATGTTTTTTCAATTTATTAGGATAGGCTTATTAGTTATAATAGTTGTCATGGGAAGTTTCACTGGCACACTCCTTGGAGATCATAGAATGGATCCGCAAAGCAGAGAGCTTTTAGATCAAATCAATCAAGCCCCTGCCATG
Source organism: Rhabdochlamydiaceae bacterium (assembly GCA_035478495.1). Lineage (GTDB taxonomy): Bacteria > Chlamydiota > Chlamydiia > Chlamydiales > Rhabdochlamydiaceae > DATIJP01. The sequence goes on along the minus strand of DATIJP010000088.1, from coordinate 9,108 downwards.
GATTTTAGGACAACTCCTCTTCAAGATCTTAGGACCCATTTCAAACCTCCGGCACTTGTGCAAGATTCAGGGATCGAAAAAATTGAAACGATTTCTATTCCGAATAGTCAAGTCAAAGTAAGGGTTTATACTCCAAAACATGAGACTCCGCTTCCAATCTTTGTTTTCATTCATGGAGGAGGTTGGATTCTGGGAAATTTGGACCAATATGACTCTATGTGCCAAACAATCGCTCTTGAATCCCATTCAATTGTGATCTCAGTGGATTATAGACTTGCCCCTGAATCGCCATTTCCAGGGCCTATAGAAGATTGTTATTTGGCAGCAAACTGGGTCCAGGAAAATGCGCAGCGTCTTGGTGGAATAGCTGACAAAATTGCTATCGGGGGAGATAGCGCAGGAGCAAATCTTGCTGCTGCAGTCACCTTAATGGCAAAAGATAGAAACAGATTCCAATTTGCAGCCCAAGTTCTGATTTGCCCAGTGCTTAATCATAATTTTGAAACCCTCTCTTATTTTGAATTTGAACGGGACCATTTGGTAAGCAAAGATGATTTAATGTTTTGTTGGGAGCTTTATTTAAAAGATGAGAAAAATGGAGAAAATCCTTACGCATCTCCTTTAAAGGCAAAAAGCTTAAAAGATCTTCCACCTGCTTATCTTTTGATTGCAAATTTCGATCCGCTAAGGGACGAGGGCTTGGCTTATGCTTCTCGATTGCAAAACGAAGGGGTTCCCGTCACGCTGCGACGTTTTGACTCAATCCATGGATTTTATCATTTTGATTTAACAGTTGCCAAAGAGGCGATCCAGTTCATTGCTTCTCAATTGAACTCTGCATTTTTTCTACCAAAGAATTGATTTGTAAGTTCTTTTCGCTTAAAAATAAAGCATGACTCTTCGTTCGAAGCGAACCTCTTTCTTAATTTTACCGACACTTTACACCATTTATTTTCTTGATTTGGCTGCGCTTGCAGTTGTTCTAGTGATTTTCGCTCCGTTGATCATCGACGGAGATACTTTTCTGCCTCCTGATGTTACAAAAGGCACACGTAATGTGATTTTAGGCTTGTTGCTCGCCACTTATCCCATTACGCAATTTTTTGGCGCGCCGCTCTTAGGAGAGATTTCAGACCGTTTTGGAAGAAAATGGCCGCTATTTATTTCAGCTTTATTTACCGCGCTGACCTCTTTTCTTTCCGCAATTGCACTTGGAATCGGCAGTCTTTGGCTTTTATTCTTATCTCGATTTTTAGCAGGATTCTGTGCGGGAAATATGACTATTACCCAGGCTTCTGCAAGCGATATCATAGAAGTGTCCAAGCGCCCACAATACATGGCCCTTTTTAATATCATGGGAGGCGTGGCGTGGACCATTGCTCCTTTTGGCGGAAGCATTCTTATTTCCAACTTTTCTTACGCTGCTCCCTTCTGGGCGCTCGGGGGATTATTTTTAATCAGTGCACTCATTGTGCTTTGGAAATTTGAAGAAAAAGCTGAAAAAGGCTCTGGCCATCTCAATGTGGGACGCATTTTTAAAGATCTTCTCAAAACGCTGGAAATGCCCAAAGTAGCTCCTCTCTTGCTCATTTCGATACTGACTATTTTTGGTTGGCTATTATATCAGGCATTTATGTCGCCTTATTTAGTCCAAAAATATGCTTTTTCTGAAGGCTGGGTCGGTAAATCATTCACCTATTTTTCTGCTTGGTGGTTAATAGGAGGATTACTGGCAAATCAGTGGCTGCTTAAAAAATATGACTCCAAACGGGTCAATTTTATTCCCATGCTGCTCGCCCCGCTTGCAGTCTTTTCTTTTCTATTCTTTTCCCGTTCCTTAGGAATGTGGTATGCAAGCGCAATCGCCAACATTGCGGCATCCATTGCAAGCTCTTGTTTTTTTGCTCTTTTTTCAGTGATGGCGCCGCATAATGTACAAGGAAAGGTCTTTGGCTTTTGGAACGCAGGATTTGCTTTGGCAAGCGCGATTGCACCGATTCTTTCTGGGGTGCTTGCTGTTTATAATATCAATTTTCCTTTCTTGGCAGCGGCACTGGTCCTTTTCCTAAGTTTTCTACTTTATTGCAGATGGGTTCAAAATGTCGCAAAAGCCGCATGATTGGTGGTGATTAGTCTTTGCGCTAGCCAGAACATTTTTTCGAATTGAACAAAATTCTATTTCCATTTCTTCTAAAAAATCAGTAAATTAGATTTTTACTTCATTTTCGGTTGAATTTTTGGAATTTTCTAGCGAATATATTATTTACGTTGATGAAAGTGGAGATCATTCTCTTTCAATGATTGACCCGCTCTATCCTGTTTTCGTTCTAGTCTTTTGCATTTTTAGAAAAGTCGATTATGCTCAAATCATTGAACCGTTATTTAAAGAGCTAAAATTTAGATTTTTTGGCCACGATCTGACTATTTTGCATACACGAGAAATCAGGAAATCTCAAAATGACTTTTCAATTTTATTAAATGAAAATATCCGGTTAGAATTTTTTGATCAGTTAAATCAGATCATGGAACAGATTCCCTTAACAATTGTTGCTAGTGTAATAGATAAGCAAGAATTAAAAGCAGGTGATTCGCAATTTTCGGATCCTTATCATTTAGCATTGCGATTTTGTCTAGAGAAAACAATGTTGCTTTTTCAGGACGAGGAACAAGGAAATAGACCTGCTTTTGTAATATTAGAAGAAAGGGGGAAGAATGAAGACCGACAATTACGATCTGTATTTTATGAAATTGCTGATGGAGAAAATTCATTAGGCATGAAAATTCCTATGCAAATTCGCTTTGCAAATAAACAAACTAATATCATTGGTCTTCAGATAGCTGATTTAGTCGCACATCCAATTGGACGCCATATAATGAATCCCAATCAAAATAACCGGAGCTATGAAATCTTAAAAAGGAAACTGTGGAAATGGCCAAAAGAAGAATTATCTATCGGGATATATCCTAAAAAGCGAAAAACCCTGGTAACAACCAAGGTTTTGACGCCGACCGGGCATTCCCAATCCACTTAGATCTAAGTGTAAAAAATATCCGAATTTTTAGTCAAATACCAATAAGAAAAGTGCATAGGAATAATTTTCAAGCTTTCTTTTTTGAAGGTACAAAAAGCAGAAGCAGGCCAAGAGCCAAAATCGCACTAGAGATCGGCAAAAGCTGATGCATGCCGCTTTCTCCTAAAACCCCTCCAAAAACAGACATAATGACAAAGCCAAAGGACATCACAGATGCGCTAAGCCCCATGATCGCTCCTTGAATATTTTCTTTTGCATGAATCGAGATCAAGTTGAGCGTATTGCTATAAACAAAAGAGGCAGTGAGCGCAGCTGTTCCAAATAGCAATATAAAAGAAGTAAAATTAGTGGGGATATAAGCTAAAAGAATAAAAATGATTGAAAAGGCAAAACCAATGGCTGCCGTTGTTCGTGTCGAAAAGTATTTGATTAAGAAAGGATTGATCAATAGGCCGCCCAATGTCCATGTTATGCCAGCAACGACCATCGCCCAAGTGATCATCTCTTGGGTCGCATTGAATTTTAAAATGGAATAAGCGCCAAGCCACTGATTGGGAAGTACCCAGCCAAAGACCCAGCAGAGCATGACAACAAAAAGAGTTCTTACTCCCTTAAGTAAAAAAGCCTGTTTGATGTGATAAAGTCCTTTGAGCCAATCAAAGCGTATTTTTCCTCTGACCTCGTGCGTTTCAATAAAGAACTTTTTCACAATAAGAACATTAATTAAAGAAAGAATGATGGCGAGCGCAAAGGGGAGTGAAGGATTAAAATAAACAGATCTAGAAGGATCAGAAAGATAACCACCTGCAAACATCGCAAGCGGCCAGCCAAGCCCCAGTGCAACTGTCATAAAACCAAAATTTCTTGAACGCTCTTTTTCTGTGGGACTCAAATCAGCAATAGCTGCAATACAGACGCTTTGGTTTCCTGCAAAAAAACCTGTGATCAAACGGCTAAAGAATAAGAGTGGAAGATTGAAGATAAGAACTGCAATGGCAGAAAGAATGTAGCCAAAGGTTGTTCCAAAAATGGTGACATAGAGCGCTTTCTTTCTCCCATAAAAGTCAGCAAAATCTCCAAAAATAGGCGCGCCAAATAATTGTGTGATTGGGAATGCGCCAAATAAAAGACCTAAAAGAAAGGTGCGCGTTTCAAAAGGAACGCTTTCTGATAGCATGCCATATTTTGGATCGAGCATCAGAGGAGAAAAAAGAATAAAAGGGAGTCCAAAGCCTAAATTATCCAGAGCGATGACAAATAAAAGTGAGAAGAAACTCTTCCTGGTTTTGGTCTTCATTCCCCAATCATAACAGGAAAGGGCAATTTAATTGCTTCTAAGAGTTGTGTAAGTCCAGAATGATTTAATGCAGAAATTGCAAAGATCTGATCACTTAAATAGGGATAATGATTTCGAAACTGCTGTACAAGGAGATCTGATCCTTCGACATCTGTCTTGTTAAGCGCAATCAGAAATGGTTTTTCAAGAATGGTACTTTTATAAGCCTTAAGCTCATTTTGCAATACTTCGAAGTCATGACAAGGATCTCTTCCTTCTATTCCAGAAGCATCAAGAACAAAGATAAGCATTGAAGTCCGTTCAACGTGGCGCAAAAATGCAAGGCCTAGACCTTTATTGACGTGTGCATTTTCAATAATACCGGGGATGTCGGCGACATAAGTCCGTGTATGGTCGGGGTTTTGGATGAAACTTAAGTTAGGAGAGAGTGTTGTAAAGGGGTAGGCGCCTATTTTTGCTTTCACCGACGTGATTTGTGACATTAAGGTGGATTTTCCCGCATTGGGCATTCCGATGAGGCCCACATCTGCGATAAGTTTGAGTTCAAGTTCAACTTTAAGAGTTTCTCCAGGAGCCCCTGGGGTTGAAAAGGTAGGCGCTTGGTTGGTAGAAGATCTAAAGACAGCATTTCCTGCGCCGCCTCTACCTCCTTTGCATATTTCAAATCGATTGCTCTCTGCAGTAAAATCGAATAGCACTTCTCCGCTTGTGGCGTCTTTAACAAGAGTTCCATAAGGAACTTTGATCACGAGATTGGCCCCTGACTGGCCTTTCCGCAGATTGCCGCCTCCCATATGGCCATTTTTTGCTCGAATAAGCCGTTTATTTCGAAAGGATTCTAAAGAAAATATGCCTGGATCGGCTTCCAATATGATAGATCCGCCATCTCCTCCATTTCCTCCGGAAGGGCCGCCCTTGGGAACAAATTTTTCTCGACGCCAGGCAACAGCTCCGTTTCCTCCGGAGCCGGCCATAAGCGTAACAATGATAGAATCTACAAACATGGTTTAGTATTATTCTGCTAGAGGCAGAACAGAAACGTAGGTACGATCTGACTTGCGGAAATGGACAGTCCCATTGATCAAAGAATAAAGTGTATCATCTCTTCCAACAGCCACGTTTTTAGCGGGCCGCCACTTGGTCCCTCTTTGTCTGATGAGAATGCTGCCCACTTTAACGAGTTCACCATGAGTCACTTTACTTCCCAAACGCTGGGCGTTTGAATCACGTCCGTTCCTTGTCGCTCCCTGACCCTTCTTATGTGCCATATAGCTTAATCCTTTATTGCTGTGATTTTAATTCTTGAGTAATTCTGACGGTGCCCCACTTTTCTTCGATAGCCCTTTCTTTTTTTATACTTGTAAGCGACAACTTTAGGGCCCCGCACCTGGCCAACCACTTCAGCAAGCACAACGCCTTCTTTTACAAAGGGATAGCCAATTTTGACAGAACTCTCTTTTTGCAGAAAAAGCACACTTTTCAGCTCTACTTTTCCATCTTTTGCTGTATCAAGCAGCTCAACGTCAATAACATCCCCTTCTTCCACACGGTATTGTTTATTGCCGCTCTCTATGATTGCGTACATTTTTAACCTTCCTGTTCAAAATTATCGAAATCATAAAGAAATTAGAATTCTCAGTCAATCAACAGATCATCTCTAACCAAATGCAATCATTTCCACTTTGTATAATTAAAATTATAATTATTATTGATTTTTGTAATTAAATATAATTAAGTTGATTAATTAATAATTTAATTTTATTATGAACCTAAGAGAGGGATTGAACTATGAAACGACGCGAAAAGCGAAAACCTTCGAAAATTACCCTTAAAACGCATAGAAAACACAAACCGCTGTCTAGGGAGCAGTTTCCTAAATTGTATCGGGAAAAGGTGATCCCTAACTATTAAAATTTTATGGCTAAAAATCGAAAAAAAGAAATTACGCCGCCGCAAAAGAAGAAAAAGTTGAAGGAAGCGCAGCCTATTGCTGCGACAGAACCACCAGCTAAAAGTAAATGGCAAGAATTCATTAATAAACATGCTGTCTCAAAACAGCAGTAACATCCTGTAAGGAGGGGCAATAATATGAAACGCAGAAAACATCGCACAAAAAGACATCATAAAAAAACAAAAGGATATTTTAAAAATTTCTGGAATCGTTATTGCCGGCTTTAATAACTTTTTCGCCTTGCAAAGTTCAATAGATAAAAGAGCGCCGCCGTCAGTGCGATTGTAGCGCCTGGCGGCCAGTTGAACTGGTAAGAGAGAAATATCCCAATTAAAGTAAAAAAACAGCTTAGCAAAATTGCGATGACCATCATTTTTGCAAGATGAAAGGTCATGCCGCTTGCAATGGCTGCCGGAATGGCAAGTAGTGCAATAATTAGAATTGCGCCAACAATTTGGATTAAAAGCACTACAGAAAGTGCCACAAGGCAGAGAAGCAAAAGGTAGTAAGATTTTACCTTGATATTTTGCAACGCAGCTTGCTGTTCATCGAAACAGATCGCCAGAAATTTACGATGGCATAAAGCAACTGTTGTAATCACGACAAGGTCCAATCCTAGGATCAAAAGAAGATCGCTCTGTGTGACCCATAAAATATTTCCAAAAAGATAATTCATCAATTCCACATTATAGCCGGGAGTAAGTGCGATAAAAATCACGCCAATGGACATTCCTGCGGCCCATAGCGCAGCAATCACGGTATCTTCTCTTTCTCGATATTTCAGATGCACATATCCGATTAAAAGGGCCGAGAAAATGGCTGCAATTAGCGCTCCGTAGAGCGGCGTGAGCCATTCCATGCCATAGGTGCGTTTGAGCCAAAAGCAAAGCCCCATGCCGCCCAATACCGAATGGGAGATGCTGCCGCTAATAAATACAATCCTTTTGACGACCACATAGCTTCCGATAATTCCGCTTGTGATAGAAGCTGCAAAGCCTGCTAAAAGGGCGCTAACAAGGAAAGGATTAGTGAAAAGTTCCATCATAAAATCTTTATTGGCGGGTGGTAAAGCCCTAACGCAAAATGTTTACACACATCTTGAGGCAAATAGACAGAAAGTGTTTGCTGAATACAGAGCAGTCTTTCTGCTTTTTCCAAAATGGGCTGCAAATCATGTGTAACCATCAAAATCGTGATTTTGCCTTTTAGCTCTGTTAAAAGTTCATAGATCGTTTTTTCAGCATCTGCATCAATGCTTACTGTGGCTTCATCTAAAAGCAAGATTTCAGGGTCACCAACTAAGGCCCTTGCAATTAACACCCGCTGTGCTTGGCCTCCTGACAATGTTCCAAAAGGTTTACTTTCTTTGTCCAATAAATTGACTCTTGCAAGTGCGCTTCTTGCTTTTTCTTTCGCTTTTTTGTCATTTTTTTTTGAAAGAAGCCCCATTAAGACTACTTCTAACACTGAAATAGGAAATTGAAGATCGAAAAGTTTGGCCTGGGGAACATAGCCCATGCGAGAGCGGGCCGATTCCGGTGACTCTCCAAAAATCTTAATTGAGCCATGAGTTGGCTTCAAGAGACCTAAAAGAAGTTTTAAAAAAGTGGTTTTGCCGCCTCCATTGGGCCCAAAAATCCCAATGAATTCTCCTTTTTTGATGAGGAGATTAATGTGCTGGAGAATCACAGTTTTATCGCGGCTAAAACTAACGTCTTTAAATTCAATCGTCATGTCTCTTTATTCTCGAGAAATTACTTCAGCAATATGAAGCAAATTCTTTGAATAGTCCATAGAATAAGGGTCGACAAGGAAAATAGGCAAATGAAGTTTTTGTCCGATGAGCTCAGCCCCTTTATTACTATATTGGGCCTGAGTGAGCACAGTTTTAATTTTGAGGGTTTCAATCTGTTTTAAAATCTGAGAAATTTGTCTTGGTCTTGGTTCTTTGCCTTCAAATTCGATGGGAATTTGAATCAGCCCATAATCTTTACAAAAATAGCCAAAAGCAGGGTGCGAGACCAAAATGGCTTTTCCTTTTAACGGTTCAAGAAGAGTGCTGATTTTTTGATCCAGCTCAGACAATTCGATTAAGAGCAGGTCTAAATTTTTCAAATAAAGCTCTTTATTCTGGGGATAAAGATTGATCAACTGCGCTGCCATCTTCTCAGCTTGTTTTTTTGCCAATTTTGGACTCAGCCAGAGATGGAAATCTTTTTCATCTTCATGGCTATGTCCCTCGTGAGTATGCTCATGGCCTAATAATTCAATATCTTTCCAGAGTTCAACGATGGCAAGTTCGGGATTTTTTTCTTTTAGGACTTTTGCTAGTTTTTTTTCGAATGGGTCGCCAAGCCGCATCCAGACATCGGCATTTAGCATTTTTTCAATTTCTTTAGGGATCGGTTCGAAGAGGTGCGCGTTGGCGCCAGGAGGAACAAGCAGCTGGATTTCTAGTGTCTTACCTGCGATTTTCTCAACTAAATATTGATAAGGAGGAACGCTAACAAGAACTTTAGGCAGTTCACTTGTAATACTTTTTCCCTCGATCCAAATAGAAATAATACAAAAGAAAATAACTAAAAACTTTTTCATTTGTAGTATTTTAGTATGTTGTAAATAAAAACCGCAATGGATAACCTTTTCTCTTTTTACGGAGGAGTGTCCGAGCGGCCGATGGAGCACGCTTGGAAAGCGTGTATGCGTGATAAGCGCATCGTGGGTTCGAATCCCACCTCCTCCGAAACACAAAGGAGAAGCCCCTGGCTTCTCCTTTGTGTTTCAAGAGGAGGAGGAAGCCAACAGTTTGGCTTCCGCTTCAGATTCGA
>DATIJP010000087.1:0-3382 GCA_035478495.1 Rhabdochlamydiaceae bacterium | reverse complement strand
TCTTTTTTCTTTCCCAACGACGGAGCGTTTGAGTAGAGACTCCCAAATATCTGGCGGCTTCTCGAATGCTTAAAAACTTATTCATATTGATATGATATAATCAAGTATGAATAAGTTTAAGAAATACTGTTACAATCCCCCTCAATGCTAATTATCCAGATATGTTGGAATTATTCTCGCGCAAACCGGATGTAATCAAAGTCCCAAAAGGTCTTCATCTAAGAGACTGTCTACGAACTTCGGTTTCGTCGAATTTTTGGATTATTTTGGCCGCTTTTTGGTTCTTTTTGCGGGGGTTGTATTCTTCAATACTAGCCCCCTTTTCAAGAATCGATTTTCGGCGCTTTGAACCCGCCCAAAGGCCAACTTTTGAATCACTTCGGGTATAATAAGAGGAAGCGCACAAGGTGTTTTGCTCCAAAGTTTTTTTAACATAAGCTTGGGTATGATTTTATGCAAAATCGTTTTTTGAGTGTGGTTATTCCTGTCTATGGGAACAGCTCGACTTTGAATCCTCTTTATTTGCAGATTAAAAACGTGTTAGAAACACATCAGATTTTCTATGAAGTTCTCTTTGTTAATGATGCTTCTCCCGATGATTCGAAAGAGGTTTTAGCACAGCTGACGCAACGAGATCCTCGCATTCGAATGATTTCTCTCTCGCAAAATTTAGGTCAGAATCGAGCCGTTTTGAAAGGACTTGAAGAAAGCTTAGGAGAGCGCGTTGTGGTTCTCGACGCCGATTTGCAAGATCCACCTGAGGTGATTCCTTCTCTGCTTTTCGCTTTGGATGAAGGAGCGGATGCCGTCTTTGCTGGCCGAAGAGGGAAATACGAGTCGTGGGTACGTCTTTTAGGTTCTAGAGGTTTTAAGTGGCTTCTCCATAAAATCGCCAAAACTCCTATCGATGCGGGTCTATTCGTGGCCTTAGATCGAAGTGTTGTCTCCTCTCTTCTCAAAATGAGCCGAATATCTTCTTATCTGGTTGGTATGATTGGATTTGCAGCTAAAAACATTCGATCGATTCCAGTGGTTCGCAATCGACGCGCAGAAGGTTTTTCCACATACTCTTGTGCGCAGCGCATCAAATTGGGCTCAAAAGCTCTGTACGAAATGCTTTCTCTCAAATGGTTTTTTTTTCGAAAGGTATTTATGAAAGCAGAAGATCAGGTCAAACGACGCAAATAAAAGTTCTGAATGCGTCTCTAAAAGCCAAAGTCAGTAAAAAATTCTGATGAGTCTTAGTCCACAAAAGAAGAGGAGAATGCTTAAAGCTACGCTGAGAAATGCATAGAGAATAGCTAAATAATAAAACCCTTTTTCATAAAGCAATCCAAATTCAATCGCAAAAGCTGAGAATGTTGTAAAACCACCCAACAATCCTTGAATTAAAAAATGTCGAATATCGATAGAAGGATTCCAAAAAAAGGTCATAACCTCAATCAAAATACCTGCGACGAAGCATCCTACTACATTAATACAAAGAATTTTCAAAGGAATATTAAAAACAGAAAGAGGGAATAATGCAGACATTCCCACTCGTGCTATCGCCCCGATTGCACCTCCCAAACCAACCCAAAAATAAGGACTGTTCATCAAACTTGTACTCTAATCTTTTGATCTCCAAAGTCTAAATTATAAAAAAATTTAAGTTTTTTCCAATCAAAAGTTCTGAACATGTCCAATCGCCTTCATTCCGTCCGGACCATTTTCCCGACCTTTTTTATTAACCCGAATGAATCCATTATTCAGGTTGTTAACTCACAACTACATAATTTTCAGGTGTTTGCGTAAATTTCCTGCGCATATTGACGCAATATTGAGTCAATATAATGTTGACGCAAAGAAATGTCAAATATATGTTGACTCAGTATTGCGTCATCTTGTATAGTGCAAGAAAAAAGAGATGCTTATAATGTTGCCCATTTGCTGTTGTTGCAACCAGCCATTCCTTGCAGGTGAGACTTTTCGATACGGATTACACGAAAAATGTTTCAGGGAATGCTTTGAGATTTATGAAGATTTTGTTGACCTTATAGCTCGCTCTCAATCCGCACTTCCAAGGCCAGAAAGTCAAGGTCCCAAAAATATTAGCTTTTTTCATGGAGCATATCGTATTTTGATAAAATACCCAGAAGACAATTTGTGTTTCGTCACGAAAAATTTTATGTCAGATTTAAGCTCATCTACGCTCGATCACATTTATCATTTTGTAGTTGATGGAAAAAAACACGACTGCGAAAGCCTTATTGAAATCATTGGGGAGAAAACGCAAAGAAAAAGAGAACAGGAAAGGTTTGTCTTTCTTACTTTAGCAGATAGCTTGATCGGTAACCATGACCGTCATGGCCGCAATTTAGCTTTTATTCGATCTGCTAAAGGTATCTGGCTTTCTCCTTTCTACGACAACCCATCTGCACTTGCCTTGGAAGACCCATCAATATTAGGTGCCGATTTACAACCACGAGGATCGATTTTTACAAAAGACTCCGACAAACCAACGATAAAAGATTATGTTTTGGAATGGAATCGGTTGGGTTATAGCCATGTTATCCAAAGTTTTAAGAAAAAATTGCATCTCGAAACAATCGAAACCCTGATAGAGAAGAGCCACATAAGCGAAAAAAGAAAAAAAGCTTTGTTTCATCTCATTTCAAAAAGAAGTGAGGAACTATGAGGTCATTAAAAACCATTGGCGTATTTGTATTTTTAAAGAAAAGGAAAACTCAGACACTTGTCGGAAGATTATACAAAATTGATCAAAAGTTCACTTTTACTTATGAAGATTCTTATCTCAATGCTAGGTATAATATTGCTCTTGGTCCCGAATTTCCTCTGACTCAACGAGAATTTTCCTCGAATCAATTATTTCCATCTCTTGAAGATCGTATTCCTTCTACTCAAAATCCCGCTTATTCAGAATACTGCCTAGCTATGGGTATTGACCCCAAAGAACAAGACCCTTTTATCCTCTTGTCCACGGTAGGAAGCAAAGGCCCATCCTCTTTCATTTTTTATCCTATTTTTAAACGGGACATAACTTCCAAAAATATCGTCGAATTCAGAAATATGTTGGGACTCACTACACGTGAATTTTCAGCTGTTTTTGAATTTTCTCAGAATTCACTAAATGCCCTCGAGAGGGGGCGGATAACAGGTAGTGAAATATTAAAACGATTAGAAATTCTCCTGAACTTTCCTGATGTTACATCATATTTCTTGTTGGTTAATAGTGGTTATTTAATTCATGAAAAATGGGTGTTTGCAACTGAAAAACTCAAAGAGATGCTTCAAAAATAAACTGCAAAAAATTGTCACGCTCTCAGAGACTGTCTACGAACTTCGGTTTCGTCGAATTTTTGGATTATTTTGGCCGCTTTTT
>DATIJP010000086.1:0-11756 GCA_035478495.1 Rhabdochlamydiaceae bacterium | reverse complement strand
CATATCCTTTCCAATAATTTTCCGACACTCCTTATCCAAGGAATAGAGCCATTTTTTAACAGGCTCATTTTCGCTGCCGTCTTCTTTATAAAAGACGACGGGTATTGGATTGTGTGGTGTCATCTCAGGTCCAATTGAATGAGAAATAGTACTATTTTCGGTACATTTGATACAACTTGGTTGTGAAAACTGCCCGATCTATGGAACACTCCTGGAACACTTGGTCGCAAAAACCAGCGACATTTTGCAACATCTTGCAACAAAGCAAAAAGTTTTAAACTTTTAATCCGCTTGTCGTTATACTTCGTGACATGTTGTAGGGTGTTGGATACGAATGGACTGTTAATCCATTGGTCGTAAGTTCGAATCTTACACCCGGAGTTTCTCTATAGAAAATAGGGAAAGGAGGACGCTTTCAAGCTGAAATTAGATTGAAAGGCCATCCTAAAAATCAGCAACAAATAATTCTCATCTGTTTGGGTACGGAGTTTATGAAGAAATCCGATCAATTCAATGAAAGTCAAATCCTACTCTATCAAACAGAGGACGGTCGCCAGCGTATTGAAGTCCGCCTCGAAAATGAGACTGTGTGGCTGAGCCAGAAACTCATGGCCGAGCTGTTTCAGACCACGCCGCAGAATATCAATATCCACTTAAAGAATATTTTCTCTGAAGGAGAGCTGTTCCCAGAGTCAGTTAGTAAGGAATCCTTAACAACTGCTTCTGATGGCAAGAAATACAGAAAGAGGGCTGATGCTTCCAAACCGAACATGGGGTTGACTACCTGGGATGGCGCTGGTCGTAGGAAAACATTGGTTATACCAATCGCAACAAATAACTTCATATTTGAGCTGCGTGAAAGCGCCGCAAATCGACGATCGTAAGTGGCATTGTATTGCTAATACTATGCCACTTACGATCGTCGATTTGCGGCAGCTTTGACGCGCTCAAATATGAAGTTATTTATTGCGATTGGTATTAAGCGCGATGTAGAGATATCTAAAAATTATCTGAACCACGCAGAGATCAAAGATCTAGAATCGCTTGTGGATCAATATCTGGATTTTGCTGAAAGGCAGGCACGTCATCGGAAAGTGATGTACATGGCGGACTGGAAAACTAAACTCGACGCTTTTCTTGAACTCAACGATGAAAAAATTCTTACTCATGCAGGGACAATTTCTGCTGAAATGGCCAAAGAGATTGCCTTGTCTGAATATGCAAAATTTGAAGAGCACCGCCGGGACGAAGAAGCAATTCATGCCGAAAAAGAGTTGCGCGAGGCTCTTCAAAAAGTCATGATCAGTAGGGAAATACCCGATCCCCAGGAGATTTAACTATTAGTTAGGTAAATGTTATGGCTGCGATCTGTCCAAATTTTAGCTACGGCAACTCGTTGAGTTACATGCGAGAGTGCGTTCCAGATGATGCGCCCCAAGGGGCGGTGTTTTTATTGCCCGCTGCAAAATATCGGTTGGCTGGTGCGGTGATAGGTGAGCTCTTTGCTTTTCCGATGGCAGCATCGTCAGCATGTGTCCAAACGGTAGTTCGCTTTAATTTCATGAATCCCTTTTTCGAAGTTTTGGAGAAGCGTCGCGGGGGAGAAAGCCGGATTTCTAAATTGCACCCAAGCATAGTCAAATAACTCATGAGCGTGTCATTGCTAAAATCATTGATTTTGCCGGTCATCAAAGCTGAAATTTTAGGGGCGCTCACACCCAAAATTTTTGCTATCTCTACTTGAGGGAGTCCGCTTTTTCGAATGATCTTAACAACCTCTGACATGAGATCAGAACGCATGACCATTTCATCGGCGTCTTCTAAGCCGAGGTCAGCAAAAATATTGTCTTCGGTAATTTCAATATTCCTTTTCATTCTTTCTCCTTCCATTCGTGGTAATCCACTCTTGCCTGTTTTAATCTTTCAAGGATTAAATGAATCTCTTTTTTCGGAGTAGAAATCCCTGATTCTTTTGGAAAATGTGCAATACGGCTACAGCATCCCCAAACTCCACAGTATAAACAGCTCTAAAAGTACCCTCTCTCTCATCCACCACAATCTCAGATATGCGTTCTTGAAGGTGCTTCAGAGGTTTTGTATTCCCAGGATCACCCCCTTTTTGAATTTCCCTCAAAGAGTGCCCAATTTCTTTTTTTACCTCTAAAGGCATCTTTTGTAAGTCTTTCTTTGATGAACCTATCCAAAGGATCGGCCTCATTGGGGAACGATTGCGCATAGGCTATATTATTACCAATATTGGTAATTTTTGTATATCCCTGACTGTTAATCCATTGGTCGTATGTTCGAATCATACACCCGGAGTTTCTCATCCATAATCACTTCAGGATAAATCCAAAAGTGCAACTCCAGTTCCAAGGAACACTCTTGGAACACTTCCCTACAACAGATAGCAATAAGCGGAAAACTGATGCCAAGCTTTTGGCGCAACAGATTGAAGCTGCGATTCGAGAAGGGCGGCATTTCAAGACCGCAGAGGCAAAAAAGCATACTGTTGGCGAAATGATCGATCGCTACATGCGCGATGTTTTGCCCAAAAAGAAGGAGGCCAAGCGGCAAGGACCCCAGCTCCTTTGGTGGAAGAAGCAAATCGGACATACTTTGCTTGCCGACTTTACTCCTGCTGGGATCGGTGAACAACGAGATAAGCTGGGCCGAGAAATAACAACGATGAAGAGACTGCGTACTCCTGCGACTGTCGTAAGATACTTGGCTGCCTTATCGCACATTTTATCTATAGCTCTCAGAGAATGGGAGTGGCTGGAAGATTCGCCAATGCGCAGAGTCACAAAACCCAAGGAATCGAGGGGAAGAGTGCGATTTCTGTCGCCAGAAGAAGGTATAATAAATTTATATATTAAAAAATTTATTTTAATTAAAAGTAAAAACTTTATTTTAGTTTTAAAATTTAAGTAGAATCTTTATGATTTTTTCTTTCACAAGACCCCCTGTGCATTTCTGAATAGGGGTGCAGAGATTGGAAGAGGTGATGTTTTGATCACCTGTATGACGAATAGAATTTTCAATAACAAACTAAATGGAGAAATATCGTGGGATTGATACCAATTAATAACGCTAATTTTGTTGCGAATTTCGGATTCGCAAACCCAGTTCAGAATTTCGGTAAAATGGCGATTACAATGCTTGCGTTGAATAGTATCTCTTGGATTCCAGGAGCTGCAGCAAAAAATTCTCAACAATCGCAAACAAATGTATGTAAAAAACTTTGTGAGCCACTTCCAGGAGATGAAAATGATGCACCAGAACGGATATGTACAGAGACTTGCGAAAAAGGCGCGGAAGTCATCGAGAAAACCACGAAAGAAAAATTAGAAAACGGGACCTGGAAAGTAATGTTCACAAAAATAGAGCCTGTAACAAAAATTATGGATTTAGTTTTTGATTGTCCTTCCCTATGTAATGAAGGAATTGCTGCAGCCGCGAATATTGGAAAAAAGTATATTGACGATGCATTGCAATATGGATGGAAAATGGCTTCCGGGAAAGCCGCTATAAGAGGAATCTGTGTGCTTCCCTCGCAAGCCGGCAAATTGGGTGGCGGTGCTTATGAAGTCGGTGGAAAGGGCCTTTGTATGGCATGTTGTACCGGAGGTAAATGGTTTAAGGCTATTTGATAGAATCCAAGGAGGTTTTATGACACCGATAACCACAATTCACACTAATGGATGCATGAGTGGCAATTTAGCAAGCCAATCATATTCGCAATGGTGTAGGATTAAAAAAATTGATAGCATCATGAAGCGATTTTTTTCTTCGCACCCAATTGTTTTGGGAGCACTTTGCAATGCGGGTATTTTTTGTTTTGGAACGTTTGTGTTAAGTGGATACAAGGGTGATAGCTCGGTTATGAAGCGAATTTTAAAAGGGCTTGTTTTAGGAGCTTCTTGTGCTCTTATTGAGAACGTTGCTAAACGTTATCATCAACGAATAAAAAAAGAGAACATAGAAAATTCGTTATACCGAAACAACCTGAAGAATCGGTTTTTGACGACGTCGGCTTGGCGGCATTTTTTTTCTCGTCTGTAAGATCGGGAATGCCGCTAAGGAAAAACTTCAGTCTTTGAAAGAAAAACCCATACAGCAGCTATCTTAGCAAATGATCATTGAGCGCCTTAACGAACTAAGGCGCTCGATTGCTCTTTAGATTATTCTATCTAATCGAAAGAAGAGAATTCTAATCAAAGATTCAGCGCCAAAGATCAACAAAAATAAGCCAAAAACCCTTTTCCATTTGAAAAAAGGTGAAAGGTTTTTGAAATCGAACATATGAACGCCGCCACACAACATAATCGCCGTTATAAGTGTTCTCAATATGCTCCCTATTCCTTGTCCAAGCGGGCTGAGAAGGATTGTTTTTACACTATTTGCATCCATTAACATACCTTAAAAGTACAAAATGCGTAACATGCAATCTGAAAAAGCGCAAATTCCATTTTATCACAAGAATTCATACAATCTATACATTTTTTGGTGCTGTCATCCAATCCTTTTGGGGCAGCCCCCGCTTGAGGTATGTTTGAAAATGCACGCAAACCAAAAGCCGGGATCGCAAGAGATGCAACCGTCTTTGCCAGCTGGGCCGCGCCAAAGTGAAATGTTGTTGCGGGCCCACTTACAGACATCGGATAACTTCCAATTGCTGATGTTGCCATATTCGTTCTCCTTCGTTAATGGCGATTTTTTAAAAAAGGTCAAATTTATACAAACCGGCAAATTGGCGTCAAGACAACTTTTTGATTGTCAGGATGTTAATAAAAACTTTTACTTTATGAAAAGTCATCATCTAGATTATTTACGCCCGGTTGCTCTTGTCATGTTTTTTGTGCTTTTTGATTAGAGGTATCCCGTGGAACACTCTTAGAACACTTGGATGCAAAAACAGACGATACTACACAACAGCACAGGCATCGAATTGACGGTTGATGGCGGGATTTTAGCAGGAGCTGGTGCACCTCCCAAAAAACAAACTTCTGATTAAACCCGAGCTTATAGGGACGGATAATGGGATTCGTGTATCACTTGCTCTACTTAGATAATTCGGCTCTTACGATTGTCAGAGGAAAAGTTGAGGCTGCTCCATTTAATTCTATTGTTGTTAGAATCTGTTGGCAGTTGTGGATAGTGGAAATGACGGGGACTGTTAATCCATTGGTCGCAAGTTCGAATCTTGCACCCCGGAGTTTCGTCTTTTACGAGCTATATTTCTAGCGTTTTACATCGACTCTTGGGCAGATATGTTTACCTGGATACCAGGAAGGGGAATGAGGCGGCTCGCTGAGCTTTTGAATATGTCATGAAAAAGACACTCAAAAAGATGCTTTGGTTCGGGGGTGCAATTTTTAGAGTGTCTGAAGGCGGGGCGGAGGTCTATCGGGAAGGTCTTGCCTAAAAATTTTGAGGTTTAAAAATCTCTATATTTTTAGCACCTCCCGCTTTTCTCTGGAAGTGCTGATAGGCTAGGGAAATTCTTTCCATAAAACTAGGTGGAATCTATACTTTTATGACTGAGAAAGCTCGAAATGCATGGGGAGCTGACTGTTTTAAGAAAAATTACAGAAGGGGTAAACAATGTCACTACTGGTTAGAGAAAAAAACATAGCAGAAATGCAGCCTATTGAGAAATGGCAAGATGCAACTCCTTTCACAGGTCGCATCGTTGCATATAGGACTAACAAATATTACTACCAAGGGCATAAACCGTTTGCTCTGGAATCGAGCGGTGCTGTTAATTTTGCTTATGTCGTCGACCAAGGGTGGTCTTCTGAGCCTGGAAAACAATACTCCATGTCAAGAGTGCTTAAGAAAGGTGCTGTTCCCAGTGGTTGTCCATTATGGGATGAACTCTTGGAAGAACATCCTATCCAAATGAGGTTGGCGACGGACTCTGAAATTGTTGAAATTAGCAAAGCAGTTAATTCTGATCAGGCAGAATTCGAATATGGTTTCTTTTATGAAGGAAGAATAAGCGCGATTCTAAAAAGAGCTTTTAATCTTTCTGATTCAAAAGAATCTGACGCGTAAGCTTCTTAGAGCAATCATACCAAAGCGATTCAAGAGAAACTGAACTTTAATTCTCTTCCTTTGGCAAGATGCAGCTTCGAGCCTTGGATTGTAGGAAGAGCAGATGGCTGAATGGACAACGGGAACCTGTGAAGCAAACGGGATCAGTGTGCACTACCTCCGAACCGGTGGCGATAAGCCCTCTGTTGTTCTGCTGCATGGACTCATGACAAGTGGAACGTGTTGGACTCCTGTGGCGCGAAGACTAGAGAGGGAGTACGACGTCATCATGCCGGATGCTCGTGGTCATGGGAATTCGGGAGTCCCAGACCAAGGCTATTTCTATGAGAACCTCGCTGCCGATGTCGAAAGTCTGATCGATGCACTTGATCTTGCCAATCCAGTGCTGATTGGCCATTCTATGGGGGGCATGACGGCGGCTGTGGTTGCCAGTCGAATTCCCAAGCGACTGCGAGGGCTTATTCTGATCGATCCAGCCTTCTTGACTCTGCAACGTCAGCATGAAGTTCACGAAAGTGATGTTGCAGATCAACATCGCCGAATTCTGAATGGGTCGAGGGAAGGTTTCTTAGCGGAGACTCGGATTCGGCGTAGCCACCGCCCACATGTGCTCACTGAATTACTTGTACAGGCAAGATTTCAAACTAGCATGCGTGCCTTCGAAATTTTGACGCCACCGAATCCCGACTACGTGCAGTTAATCAATGCTCTCGATATTCCAAGTTTGCTTATCATTGGGAGCATTGGCTCAATTATCTCTCCTGAGATGGCCGCAGAGCTTGCTAGATTCAATCAATGCTTGAAGGTCGTACAGATTGCGGAAGCAGGTCATGCGATTCCGTATGATCAGCCCGAGCGTCTTTCCGCTGTCGTCCAAACTTTCTTGTATTCCCTGATCGCTTGAATCATCCAGGCCAGAGACAGCGGAGGACTCTTTTCCCCAAATTTTCCCCACTGGCTCACAAAAGTCGCCAACGGTCCACCACGCTCTCCAAGCCTGAAAAAATCTCTAACACTATAATTCTATTGCTGTTAAACTCTGTTCACAGTTGTGGATAGTGGAAATGACGGGGACTGTTAATCCATTGGTCGTATGTTCGAATCATACACCCGGAGTTTCTTTTTATTTGTATTAACATAAACTCCTCAAGGAGAAAGAAAATGGGACAAGGCATTTCTAATTATAATACTGGTATATCTGGGCAACCTATGCAATCTATGCCAAGGTTTGGAGAGCTTGAACTTCATCAACAAAGGGTTGATACATTCGAACGGATTTGTGATATAGCCAGACGAGCTGGTGCAGACAGACAAGAAAGGTTAGCTACATTACAAGCCCAAGTGATGTCTATGAATAGCCGGCAATTAACGCAATTAAACTGTAAACTTGGTGAAATAATCTGGGACGAGTATGGAACCGAGATTTTGATTACTATTGCCACTTTGGTAGTTATTATTCTAGCAGTATAAGGGCTCGTAAAGAACATTTACGATCGACTTTAGCGAAGCTGCAAAAGGAACAAGAAACGATTCAAAATCTCTTCAAAGTCCAGGCGGTTCAGTGAACGGATGATTTTTAGAAATGTGATAAAGGTAAGCTGCTGCCTTGTCGAAAAGAGAGGAATGCATGTCCTGGCCTCCGAAAGCGGCTTTTGGCATCTCGAGCGCCGAGAGTAAAAGACCATAATCTCGAATTCCTTTGGCGCCTCCATATGACTGGATTAGATCGTCACTTCCAGACTGGGTGGATGACATGGGCAGGCTTATCCATCCATTTATCCCAGTCGCATTTTCCTACCAATTCGGGTGATGCACTCCATTTAGTGCCGAGACCAGAGGTTTGGAAAAGAGTTGTATACATAGTTTGATACAACCCCCGCAAAAAGAACCAAAAATCGGCTCAAAAGAACCCCAAAATCGACGGAAGCTGAGTTTTAGTACAGCTTCTAACGCATCAATCCCGTTTTACGGGAGTGCCAGGATCATTTTGTGGTGTCACTCTTTTTTTACTGAAAATAGTGGGGATTGGCTATACAACCCGAATATCTAAGGTTTTTCCTAGAGCAGAGGTAGCAATCACAAGAGATTTGAGACTGCATGATTTTTTTGGATCAAGGAGTCGATCTACTGCCGTCCTACTGGTTCTCATTTTTTTTGCAAATTGGGCTTTGGTCATCTTCTGCTTTTTGAGTTCTTTTTCAAACTGATAAGCCAGGACTCTTTTTACGGCCGCTGTATTGCATTCTTCAAAGATGCCCTCTTCTTTGAGAAAATCATCGAAGCTAGACCCTCGGTGTTTATTTGGCATGACTTTTTTTCTCCATTTTCTCATATTTTCTTGCACGGGTTTTTGCCAGTTGCAGGTCTTCGATGGGGGTTTTTTGCGTTTTTTTTATGAATCCATGCAACAAAACCATCTCCCCATTGATCATTTTAAAAATAATACGAGCAATGTTCTTGGGCAGCCCAAACCGCATTTCCCATAAGCCATCTCCCAGATTGCGAACAAGGGGCATACCTAAAGGCCATCCCAGTTGTACTGTTCTCATATCCTTTCCAATAATTTTCCGACACTCCTTATCCAAGGAATAGAGCCATTTTTTAACAGGCTCATTTTCGCTGCCGTCTTCTTTATAAAAGACGACGGGTATTGGATTGTGTGGTGTCATCTCACACGTTGTCGGCGCCACTCATTTTTTTCGCAATAAACGCATCTCTTGTCGAAGACTAAATGGAAATTCAACTGCAAATCCCTCCTCTGGGTTTTAGTGTTACTCAACGAATTCCAATTTACTGTACTCCCAAATGACCGAATAGAGGTAGCGCATTAATGCCTCTTGGGAAAGATAGTCGGCGCCGAATTGCAGTGCATTTTTTGCAATTTCTTTCGCGTAGCTATCATTGGCTTGTAGAAACTGGATTTTCTCTACAAGATCTTCCAGATTGCGTTTCACTGGAATGTAATGTACACCTGGTTCTAGTTTAGGGTAGTACCATTGAACGTTTTCTGAGTCAGGCTTTAACACCACGGAATTTGAGAAAAAGCGCCATCCAGAATCTGTGTACGACGCCGAATTCCCATCAATCCATATTTGATACTTGTATTTTACCAACTCGCTATAGGGCAGGAATTCTTTCTTGAGTGTTTGCAATTCCTGGATCGTGTCTGCCCCTTGAAACATTAAAGTAAAGCCCGCGTCGATCAAATCGGGATGAACCAGAGAGAGTTGACACAAGGTAAAACGAGATATGGTTTGGAAATTTGTGTGGTTTATAAAGACCCCTTGGGAGGTAGATCCTCGCCAGGCTAATTTGTCGATCTTCTGCTCCCAAGGAATTGGGAGGATGTCTTTGAATACTTTCCCCTTTTCAATCACAAAACTTCTTTCGACCGCAAAGCAATCTGGAATTTGGATTTGCCCCATTAAATAGATGTTTTTTGCAAAAACGAAAATCGGAAATTGAGAATCTCGTTCATAGGAATCCCACAAAGAAAGAAAAAAGGTAACGTCGGGTAGGGGGGCATTTTTTCTTAGTTTTTTTAATGCCAAATTTAACATATCGTAACGACAATAAACCCAGGAATTTCGAATTTCAGGATCTGTAGTGACATAAATTTTATTATCTTTGATTTGCACTTCCGCAAGCATATGAGATTTCAGATCTGGATAGAAATGCGAACGCATCTCTTTCAGAGATATTTTTTTGTTTTTAAATTGGGAGATTTCTTTTTGAATTTGTTCTTGCATCCATGGAACGGGGGAGAGTCGATTGTCACGGCGTTTTGTGGATAAAATTTTGGTGGGAATAACTATGCAGAGAAAAACAAGAACTCCACTGATAATGAGTAATTTTTTCATCAGGTTTTCCAGAAATCCGGTCTTCTATCGAAGAAGACCTCGTACCCACTTGGGTGTAAATTCCTCATAGTGGTGAAAGCTGCTCATGAGAGAAGCCTTCTGCTTTAGCAAAAGGAGGCTTCAGCCTAAATCAATGTTTGATTTTTCCCAATTAAAAGTTCTGCGCATCCAAATCTTCTGCCCCTTTTTTTAGGAATGATTTTTCCTGAGGGTTTCTCGTAGAATTCGTGGAATACTCCTGGAACACTTGGACACAAATTGTGGCGACTTTTGGCGACCGGACATAAAAAGATAAAAAGCTTTAAACATTTAATCCTCATGTTGCTACACTTTGTGAAGTGTCGTGAGGCGTTGGAAGCCCTGAGACTGTTAATCCATTGGTCGTATGTTCGAATCATACACCCGGAGTTTCTTTTCTTCTAAGCACTTACGATCAAAATTTGGCTGCTTTTTTATGGCTTCCAAGTCCTAATGCTCCAGTAATGCTCCACTTCTCTCAAAAGTAACGCATTTCAGATACGCAAACGCCTTGTTCTGGACATCTCAAAAGTCCGATAAGCTACTGAAGACAAGCCTATCATCGTTGTAGAGTCTGAGTTGGATGCAATGCTAGTGCTCTTTCCCAAAAATCCTTTACACTGGAGCTCTCGTGAAAGCTCCCGCGGTTTGCCGATCGTGAAAGGGATTGTATTGCCTCATACTATCCCTTTCACGATCGGCTCCTATACGATGATTGTCCTTATGAAGAGTGTTGAATTTGATGAAGACGAGATGATATAACGCTTAGCTTGAGGCGGGATTTTTAACCATCTCCTCAACGGTTACTTTAGGTAAGTAGATGCAACGCTGTGTGAAAATTATTTTCCTTTTATGTGCTGGTTCGGTGTTTGGAGACATAACAATGAAAGAAGTAATAGAACAATATTCTCCTGAATATTGCCGTTTATTGGAAGCGGCATACGGAGAAGGGATGATGTCGGAAGGTGGCGAAGCACTTGCTTTGATGTTCAAAGATGTCTCTATTCAGGGGAAAAAAGCACTCGATATTGGTTCGGGATTAGGTGGCGTAGCTTATTATTTGGCAAAAGAACATGACTGCCAAGTTACGGGTTTAGAGATTAATCCCTGGATGGTCAAAGAGGCAGAAGAAAGAGCTCTAAAGGAGATAAAAAATAAGCTCGATTTTGTTCTTAGTACGAGTAACGATCATTTACCATTTGAAAATGACAGCTTTGATGTTGTTTACAGCAGAGGGGTGTTTTGTCATATCGAAAATAAACAGGGCATCCTGAACGAATGCTATAGGATCTTGAAACCAGGAGGTGTGCTGGTCGTCAATGATTTCCTTAGTTCTATTAAAGGCAAGTGGGGAGAACATGTAAAACGATTGGTCGAATTAGAGGGACTGCCCATATATGCTGAAACAATAGACGGTTATATAGAAGTACTTAATAAAGCCCAGCTCAAAGGAACAAAAGTTCTTAATCTTACTGAAAAATATGCGTTGTATAATGAAGAGATTGTCTCCAGACTCAAAACATCTGAAAAAAAAGAAGCTTTTATTCATTCTTTTAACGAAAAACTTCACGCAGAAGCAATTGAAGGTTATAGTGCAATAGCACAAGCTATGCAGAAGAGTGAGGGGATGACTGTCCAGTTTATTGCTCATAAAGAGAATGGGTTAGAAAACAGTGTGCACTTAGAATCTTCTTTAAAAAACACCCTGACCCGGGTCTATCAACTCGATGAAGCTGCATCCGTGTTTATACCCAAAATAATTCAAGAATCGGCCTTTGGGCGGGTTCAAAGCGCCGAAAATCGATTCTTGAACAGGGG
>DATIJP010000085.1:0-10421 GCA_035478495.1 Rhabdochlamydiaceae bacterium | reverse complement strand
CAATCTCGAAGAAGCAAGAAAAGTGGCACGTCATCTGATTGAAAAAAAACTGGTCGCCTGCGCGAATATCATCCCTCATATCGAGTCACTCTATCTTTGGAATGACAAAATAGAAACAGACCAAGAGGTCAAAGTAATTTTTAAAACCAAGGATAGTCACTTTGACAGAGTTAGAGATTATATTGAAAAAAATGGCTCCTATGAAGTCCCTGAAGTTTCTAAAATCACTCTCGATGAAATCAATCCTGCATATAAGACATATCTTAACAACAGCTTAATTTAATCTTTAAAAAAATCGGTTGCGAGAAAATTAACACAGCCTTAAACTTCTCAAAAAATTTAACGCGAGGAGGTTAAGTATGGCGAAACCAATAACTAGCTTTGATAGAACATGTGACTGGAATGGCAATCGTCTTGAAGTCAATCTCAATGGCAAATATTCCTATATTGTCACTTTTGATCATGGACTCAATCATATCCCACTACAAAATTTATGTACGTGGCTAAGTAAAGTGGAGCATGTGATTAGCGCTCGATTGGAATTTGTAAAAGAGCTTACTCATATAAAAGAAGATGCCATTCATAAGAGAGAGATGGAAGCCTATCGTTTCAGTAGCAAGCTATATAATCAAATGTGCAACATAGCGCATATTGAAAACATTAGTTCTATTGACCTAATGGCATCAGTTACTGAACTAGAAGATGTTGATCCACCTTCACTTAATTTGAGAGATCGCTGCTATTATTTAAAGAGCAATGGTGTTGTTTTTGTGGGACCGCATGGGCTAAGTGAGGTAGAACAAGCTGAGGTTGAAAAAAACTGTTTAGGAATTAAAAAAGTGGTTGAAAAGACGTTAGAACAGCTCGATACTGTGACTATCTATCAAAGACCTACAATAGGCAACCCGATCGCAGACTTCAGAGAGTTCAATACAACTTTTGATAGGGCAAAAGAGACATTCGATATACTTGAGATCGTGAAAGTCTGGACCAAGTGAGCAAAAGAAAATAGCAAGGCCTCTGAACGATAACGACTAGCGTCGCTTTTTTGCGCCTTCTGGCCTTGCCTTCGGGTTTATAAATAGTGTTTAAGCGTAGTCTCTAAAGTATGCAGGATCTCAGTCTGTCCGCAGGGGTCCTTAACTAACTTTGCCAGGAGAATTGCCATCTCTTTTGCTGCTGCATGTGCATTCATTTCAGATAGATGCGGCGTAACTTTTGCAATCACTTTTTGGATCAGCCCAAAGGCTTGATCTGGCCATTTTTCTTCTCTTTCCTGCATGAAATATTCAAGTTCAATGACATGGGCGATCAATTTTGCTTTGCTATTCTTAGCTACCAAATCAAGGACAATTTGGCTCATAGAGGAGGGGATCTGGGTATGCTTAAGATTGCCAGAGTAGAGGCCGTTTTTGATCTCATCTAGTCCTTGGATTAGTCCTTGTTCTTCTTGATCAGAGAGATAGCCTCCGCTTTGTGCCGAAATCTCGGTAATCCGTTTGATGAGTGAAAAACAGCGGAAATTTTCAGGATATTCCGTTCTCCAATTCCCATAGGAAATATAAAAATCTTCAAGTTCTTGGAGTAGCTTCTGTCCTGGATGGTAAATAAAACTCATATAGTTAATTTAAAGAAGCTTATGTTTTTTAATAATTACTCTCTGATATAATTATATTTTATTTCTAATTAATTAGAATTATATTATTAAAATCACAGATTATGATCTGGCCCTTAATCACTTAGCTGGTTTTTGGAAAAAAACAGGATCCGCTGCGCTGGCAGGATCATTCGCTAACGCTCATGGCAGGATAAGAAATTCAAAAGAGTTAATTTTATCCTGCCGCGACCGTATGGGAGCGATCCTGCCAGCGAAGCGGATCCTGTTAAAATTTGATCTTAGAAGAATATTTTGATTTGTTTTGCAAAAAAAGCTGCAGCCAAACAAAATTAAGGCGGAGTTCCTTGGAACTTAAGCATTAATGAATAGGTCCATCATAATTGGAGATTAATATGGCCGCAGGGGTTCAATTCACCATCGAAGAGTCCAACCATAAAAAGATTGTCCGGCTTCAAGGCAAAATTGATGCCATGTCCACCCCAAATTTAGAAAAAAAACTGATGCCTCTTATTGAAAATGAACATAAAATGAGTGTTGATTTTTCCAAAGTCGAATATTTGAGCAGCGCAGGAATGCGTCTTTTGCTTTCTGCAACAAGAAAAATGAAGGCAAAAGGGGGAATGATCGTTTTTTTTGGGATGAATGATGAAGTGAGCGAAATCATTAAAATGGCAGGCTTTGAGAAAATTTTAAATATTTATCCCAATGAAGCAGCAGCACTTAAGAGTCTATCTTGATTCTAAAGTCATAATACCATGGGGTGTAAGTGGGTTCGGGCATTGTCTTTGAAGATCAAGAGGTAAAGAAATATCTTGCCCATTTTAACATCCCCTTAAAAGAAAAAATCCCTCCAAAAGCCAAAAAAAAGAAGATTATCGTCATCGCAGGTCCCACTTCAGTGGGAAAAACAAAACGCTCCCTGATCATTGCCCACGCAATAGGTGGGGAAATTATTTCTGCAGATTCTATGCAAGTCTATCGCGGCATGGACATTGGGACAGCCAAGGTGAGCAAAGAAGATAGGGCGCGTATTCCTCACCATCTGATTGATATTAGAGAGATCAGCGAAAGGTTCAATGTGATGGACTTCTATCAGGAGGCAAATAAAGCGATCCATGAGATTCTAGCTAAGGAACATGTCCCTATCATCGTGGGCGGGACAGGTTTTTATATCCATTGTCTGATCTATGGTCCCCCGCAAGGTCCTCCTGCGGCCCAAGATGTAAGGAATAAGTTAGAAGAGGAGATGAAAAAGTATGGCATAGGGGCGATGTATGAAAAACTCCAGCAATTAGATCCGGAATATGCAAACACAATCACTCAAAGCGATAAACAAAAAATCATTAGGGCCCTAGAAATCATCTCCCTGACCAAACAAAAAGTATCCCAGATCCCTATCTCCACTGAAAAAAGAGAAGATTATGATTTTCGTTGCTGGTTTCTCTATATGCCTAAAGAGATCCTCTATCCAAAAATTGAGATGCGCTGCGATGAGATGATTGCCAGTGGACTTATCCATGAAGTGGAAGAGTTAGAAAAAAAAGATCTGCGCCAGAACCACTCCGCATCGCAGGCCATTGGATATAGGCAATGTTTACACTACTTAAGTAGTCAGAAGAGCCAGGCAGATTACGATGCCTTTGTTGCTGCCTTTAAACAGGCCTCAAGACGGTATGCAAAAAGACAGTTTACCTGGTTTAGAAGAGAGCCTTTTTTTCGTTGGCTCAATGTGGATGAACATTCTTTGGAAAACTCCGTAGAAATGATCATTCAGGACTATGAACTGAGTTTTTGAATGCTTTTAATTAGACTCTTAAGGTAATCTCTTACGTGAAAATGGAACAACAAGAAATTTTATTCGATCTTCCTCTGGAAAATTCGGCGAAGGCGGTCCCATTGCGCTCTTTTTCAGATTTCTTAAAAGAGCAGGAAGTGCATAAAGATCCTGAAGACAAAATCCGCGGCTGCATTCAATTTATGCAGCAATGCCTCTCTCGAGAAGGGCCACCTTCTTTTAAAGATTTTTGGGAAGTGAGAAAGCTCTGTCTAGTTCTTTTTAAGGAAAGTCTTAATCCGAAAGTGCGCAGTGAGCTGTGGGAATGTTACATTGGGCTTACTACAGAGGCCTACCATTTAAAAGAGATGATGGACACCGAGTCCTCCTTTGCGCGTGAACAGATTGAATCTGCCATTCAAGATTTGGAACAGAATTTGCAAAACTTTTCTTCCTTATTAAAGCAAGTGCCACAGATTGACCTTCCGGAAGAATGTGCGCGAGTAGCTGCTAATAGCCCTTCTTATGATGAATGGAATCAGCAGCTCCATCTGCTCCATTCTTTTGCAGAGCGCGTTCATGCGCTGCGCCAAGAGATCCTAAAAACACAGATGCGTTTTAGATTTAAAAATAAGCTTTTAGACAAGCTCATGAAATTAGGCGATCAAATATTTCCCCGCCGCAAAGAGCTCACTCAGCAGCTTTCAACTGCTTTCTTTAATGATGTAGATTCCTATGCTAATCAATCCTTTTCCAAAGAATTGCAAGAAGCTTCTGGCTATCTCTTAAAAGATACTATTAAGGCATTTCAATTTGTAGCAAAGCAGCTCTATTTAAGTTCTGAAATTGTATTGAAAACAAAGGAACTTCTCAATCAGTGCTGGGAAAAAGTCCAAATTAAGGAAAAAGAAAGAAAAGAGCAGCTTGCACAAAAGAAAGATCTTTTTCGTGCCAATTATGAGCAGCTTTTCAAAAAGCTACAAGAGCTTGACGAGGCCTTTTCCAGTGGAAAACTTCCAGAACATGAATTAGACGCCTCTTATACACAATTGCAGCAGGAAATGTCTGCAATAGAATTGGGACGCGATGAGGTCCGTTCAATTAAACACTATTTTCAGCAAATCAAAAATCGGCTCGTTGAAAAACAAAACAGAGAATATCAGGAAAAAAAGAAGGTTCAAGATCAATTGGAAGAGCAAAGACAGAAAAGCTTTCAACTCTTTAAATCTGAGATCCAGCGAGTGTTAGAAGAAAGTGCAGATCAAGAGACACTGCTAAAAAAACAAGCGGTTTTTGAGGAAGAAAAAAAAGGTCTTGCCTTGAATGAATCAGAAACGGAGGCAATCGACTCTCTTATGCGGCAGTTAAAGCTTGCCCTGTTTGATAAGTGCCAAGAAGCTTTATTTGCCCTGTCGGATACTCATCCTGAACTTGCTGATAAGCTTCAAGAGCTTTTGGATGAAAGAAAAAAAATGCGCCAAGAGTTAAAACGGGAATTGGAAAGTGTACGTAAACTTTCAGGGGGATCAGGACTTGATTTTGAAAAAGCAATGTTTTACCGTGACCTTATGGAGAGCGGTAAAGAGCTGCTTGATCGAATGGAATCCTCCATCATCGAGATTGAAGAAAAACTATTTGATTTGGGATGAGCGACGTGAAGCTCAGCGCATTTGATTTAGATCATACTTTGACCAAAGGGAATAGCAGTTTTAATTTCTGCCATTTTCTCCTAAAGCACAAAATTCTTTCTCTTTCTACCGTAATGGACTCAAGTTTTTGTTACTTTCGTCATCTCTTTTTGGGGATGAGCCTCACTGAATTGCATCATGCCATCTTTAATCGAGTGCTTTTTGGCCGGTCCATGCATTTTCTTGAAGATCAAGTGGACCGATTTTTGAAAGAATATCTCTTTAGCGCACTTTATATGCCGGCTGTTTATCGGCTTCGGCTCGCGCAGCATTTAGGCCATTACACAGTCATTTTATCAAATTCTCCGAGCTTTCTTGTAAAATCTGTTGCTGAATATTTTGGTGTCAATGAATGGAAAGCAACAGAATATGCCCTTGATGAGCAGCACAACTTATCGCGGATCTCCATTATTATGCAAGGCGCAGATAAAGCGCTCCATCTTAACTCGCTGTCAAAGAAATTAGGCATACGGCGAGAGGCCATTACTGCCTATTCTGATAGCTATCATGATCTTGACTTCCTCAAAGCTTCGGGAACCCCGATTGCTGTGAATCCAGACAAAAGACTCCGCGCCGTTTCGATTCAGCAAAAGTGGAGCATCATTTGAAGAAAAAGATAGCTCTATTCGGCGGCACTTTTGATCCCATTCATTTAGGCCATCTCAATTTGGCCATTCAATTGCAAGAAATCCACCAATTGGACGAGGTGCTATTTTGCCCTGCTAATTTTTCTCCTCATAAAGAGAGCAATCAACCAGTTGCTGCCGCTGAACTTCGCAGCTCTATGGTCGGTCTGGCTATTGATCCGATTAAAAAATTTTCCCTTCTGAAATATGAACTTGAGAAAAAAGGTCCCTCTTTTACTATTGATAGTGTGCGGATGCTCCTTGAAGCTTATCCCGATAGCCAGTTTTTTTTGATTTTAGGAGAGCTTACGGGATTGGAAAAATGGAAAGATATTGAAGAGTTGCTTGCGCTCATTCAACCACTGATTGGCAGGCGAAAAGAAAAATTAGATCTTCCAGCTGATTTGACCGGACTTTCAGATGGGGCGCGTAAAATCTTGCAGAAGGGGATGACGCCGATCTCCATGATGGAAATTAGCAGTACTAATATTCGTGAGAGGCTAAAGCAAAAAAAATATTGCGGCCATTTACTACCTGAAAAAGTTTTAAATTTTATTTATGAACATAAACTCTACAACTAACGTTTTCGAACATTTAAATAAAACGGCCCAGGTCATTTATGATAAAAAAGGGATGAATATTCTTTGCCTGGACCTGCGCAACATCTCAACGATTACAGACTATGCGATTATTGCAGAAGGTGCGGTCAATCGTCATGTCGTTGCACTTGCACAGGCCATCATGGGAGAGTTAGCAAAACATGGATTAAAGCCCATACGTGCCGAAGGGATGCAAACAGGGGATTGGGTAGTTCTTGATTTTGTAGAATTCATGGTCCATCTTTTTATGCCTGGAATCCGCGATCGCTATCAGCTTGAAGAGCTTTGGAGAAAAGGCAAGATCATTGATTTGAAGATTCTCCTAGCCAATTCCGAAAATTAAATTTGCCCATGAGTGTCCATTTGTCAAATGCTAGATATGATTATTCATTGGAAAGGGCATCTAAATCTTCGATGACTTTGGACAGTGAAAAAAGAGAAGAATCGGCTGTTGATCAAGTAGAAAGATCTTTTATAGATAGAGTTCCCTCTTTTCCTTTTCAAATTAGCACACTGGAGCAATACACTGATCTAAAGAAAAAACTTTTGGACATTTCAAAAGAATTGCATCGTTATATCCAATTTGATGATGGATCGCATAAAATTGTCATTCATTTGGATCGGAAAAGATTAGCTCTTTTTATTCCTAGATCTTCGGTTTTTTCTCAGTTATTTGGGTCTAGAGTTTTTCGTGGAAAGCCAGCGCATGGCATACAGAAGCTTTTCTCTGAGGATCAATATAATCAAGAAAGTGAAGCTTTTTTATCTGAAGCAGAAGGTTATTTTAATCACACATACAAACCATTAAGTAGCCCACCCATCAATTATACTGGGAATTCTCCAGAAAAATTGCTGACTGCTCTTTATGCGAAATCAGATGGACTTTGTTTAGGAGAAACGCATGAGCAACCAGCAGCGAAATTTTTTCTCTGTAAATATATGGACCTGCTGGTCAGACTTGGTGTAACAACTCTTTTTATAGAAGGGTATGGCACTTCTATTCAAAAAGATATTGACGCCTATTTGCAAGGCGATTCCCTAAATTTTCCATGGGCCCTTGAGGAAAATATAAGCGCCATTGTTAATGGAGAAAATTCGGCAGGCTCCTATACAGAAAGGGATGTCTTTATTACTGCTAAAAAATCGGGAATCAAACGCATCATTGCAATCGATTCAGATTTGACATTTCCTCCAAATCTATTTGGAGAGTCAATGAGCAGTATAAGACGACTTGCAGCGATGAATTATTTCGCCAAGTTGATGATCAAGCATAAAAAAGGCCAAGAAAAATGTTTAGTTTGGGCTGGAAATCATCATATTGTACGAAATATACAAGCCCCTTCCTTGTCCGATATTTTTGGATATCCTTGTATATTTGTCCAAGAAGATGAAGCTGGAATAGATCGGACTCAAGCGTGCTGCGCTCTTTTTGCTCGCCCATCTGTAAAGATTGAAGCGAAGAAAACTGATCTTTATGGCAGGAGAGAGACTTATGCAGATTTTACCATTTCCTTGACTACCCCGCCTAAATCAAAATAAAATATGTCAATTAGTGGTTTTTATAAAATTAACAGTTATGGTGACTTGTCGTTAGAGCCGCTGAAAAGCGAGTTTAGATCTTCGCTCACTTTGGACAGTGAAAAAGGAGAAGAATCGGCCCTTGATCAAGTGGAAAGATCTTTTATAGATAGAGTTCCCTCTTTTCCTTTTCAAATTAGCACCCTGGAGCAATACACTGATTTAAAGAAAAAACTTTTGGACATTTCAAAAGAGTTGCAGCGTTATATCCAGTTTGATGATGGATCTCGTAAAATTGTAGTTAATCTGAGTCATAGAAGAATAATCTCTTTAATTTCGCGATCTTCGGTTTTTTTACACTTGTTTGGGTCTAGAGTTTTTCGTGGAAAGCCCGTGGCTGGCATACAAAAGCTTTTCTCGGCAGCTCAATATAATCAAGATTGTGAAGCTTTTTTATCTGAAGCAGAAGGTTATTTTAATCACACATACAAACCATTAAGTAGCCCACCCATCAATTATACTGGGAATTCTCCAGAAAAATTGCTGACTGCCCTTTATGCGAAATCAGATGGGGTATGCTTAGGAGAATTGCATAGTCAAGCAGCATCGAAATTTTTCCTCTGTAAATATATGGATCTGCTTGTCAAGCTTGGTGTAACAACTCTTTTTGTGGAAGGATATCAAACTTTTATTCAAAAAGATATTGACGCCTATTTGCAAGGCGATTCCCTAAATTTTCCGTGGGGCCTTGAAAAAAATATCAGCAGTATTGTTAGTAGATGGCAAAAATCCATTCCGGCAGGCTCTTATACAGATAGGGATGTCTTTATTGCTGCTAAAAAATCGGGAATGAGGCGCATCATTGCAATCGATTCAGATTTGACAGATCCTCCAAATCTTTTGGGAAAGTCAATGGAAGATGTAAGACGACTTGCAGCGATGAACTATTTCGCCAAATTGATGGTCGATCATAGAAAAGAAGACGAAAAGTGTTTGATTTGGGTGGGCTTGCGACATGTTGCAAGAAATATACAAGTCCCTTGCCTGCCCGATATTTTTGGATATCCTTGTATATATGTCCAAGAGGATAGTATGGCTCGGACTCAAAGATGCTGCACTCTTTTTGCTCGCCCATCTGTAAAGATTGAAGCGAAGAAAGTCCATCTTTATGACAGAAGAGAGACCTATACAGATTTTACCATTTCCATGGCTACGCCTCCCAAACCAAAATAAAATCTTAAATTTATAATTGAGTTATTTTCATTATGTCAATTAATGGTTTGTATAAAATTAACAGTTATGGTGACTCGCTATTAGAACCGCTGAAAAGCGAGTTTACATCTTCGCTCACTTTAGATAGTGAAAAAGGAGAAGAATCGGCCCTTGATCAAGTAGAAAGATCTTTTATAGATAGAGTTTCCTCTTTTCCTTTTCAAATTAGCACACTGGAGCAATACACTGGACTAAAGAAACAACTTCTGGAAGTTTCACAGGAATTGCCGCGTTATATCCAGTTTGATGATGGATTTCATAAAATTGTCATTCATTTGGACCTGAAAAGAGTAAGTTATTTAATTTCGCAATCTTCTGTTTTTTCTCAGTTATTTGGGTCTGAAGTTTTTGGTGGAAGGCCTCTGCTTGGTATACAAAAGCTTTTCTCTGAAGCTCAATATAATCAAGAATGTGAAGCTTTTCTGTCTGAAGCAGAAGGTTATTTTAATCACACATACACACCATTAAGCGGACCATCTATCAATTATTCTGGGAATTCCCCTGAAAAATTACTGACTGCCATCTATGCGAAATCAGATGGGTTGTGCTTAGGAGAAGTGCATAATCAACCAACATCGAAATTTTTTCTCTGTAAATATATGGATCTGCTTGTCAGACTTGGTGTGACAACTCTTTTTATAGAAGGATATCAAACTTCTATTCAAAAAGATATTGATGTCTATTTGCAAGGCGATTCTTACAATTTTCCGTGGGGCCTAGAGAGAAATATCAGTAACATTGTTAATATATGGCAAAAATACATGCCGGCAGGCTCTTATACAGGTAGGGATGTCTTTATTGCTGCTAAAAAATCGGGAATGAGGCGCATCATTGCAATCGATTCAGATTTGACACGTCCTCCAAATCTCTTGGGAGAGTCAATGGAAGATGTAAGACGACTTGCAGCGATGAATTATTTCGCCAAATTGATGATCGATCATAAAAAGGGGCAAGAAAAATGTTTGATTTGGGTGGGACAGTTTCATACAGTCCGAAATATACAGGTTCCTTCTTTGTCCGATATTTTCGGATATCCTTGTATCCATGTTCAAGAAATAGATGGGAATCAAGTGTGCTGCGCTCTTTTTGCTCGCCCATCTGTAAGGATTGCAGCGAAGAAAACTGATCTTTTTGGCAAAAGAGAGACATATACAGATTTTACCATTTCCATGGCGAGCCCTCTTAAGAACCTATCCCAATATTCTTAATACTCGCTTTTCGCGCCTTTTTTTTCAGATTTCGAGCCCGGTTCTTGGCCTACTTAATTTAAGTATGTCCTGCGAACCGGCCTCAAAATCTGACTAAAAAATGCATCAAAAATCAAAT
>DATIJP010000084.1:0-7455 GCA_035478495.1 Rhabdochlamydiaceae bacterium | reverse complement strand
TTAAAATATCCGACCTTATGCATTTTAGATGGATTGAACAATTTGATCTTTTCCTTCTCGATTTTGACGGGCTACTCGTAGATACCGAACGGCTGCACTATGCCGCCTATCAAACGCTATGCAAAAACCGTGGATTTGCTCTGCCATGGAATTTCGAGCGTTACTGCGGAATTGCCCATCATGATGGCAAAATCGCCCCAGCGCTCTATGCAGAATTGCCAGAGCTTTATGCCAAAGAACCAAACTGGAATGTTCTTTATGCGGAAAAGAAGCAAGCTTACATGGAGCTTCTAAGAGCAGGGAAAATCACTCTTTTGCCTGGCGTAGAAGAACTCTTAAAAGCGCTTTCAATTCGAAAAACCAAACGTTGCGTAGTCACGAATTCTTGGGAAGAACACGTCAAACTGATCCGCGGCGCACTTCCTATTTTAAATACAATCCCTGTCTGGATTACAAGAGAGCAATATGAAAGGTCTAAGCCAGCGCCCGATGGCTATTTTAAGGCCATTGAACTGCTTGCAGATAGCTCTGACCGCATTGTCGGGTTCGAAGATACTTTGCGTGGCATCCAAGCCTTAAAGGAAACGCGTGCACGGCCTATTTTAATTTGCTCTAATGAACACCCTCAGCTTAAAGAAAGTGCGCTGAGCGGCATTTCTCGCTTCTCTTCGCTTGTAGATATTCCCGCTAAATTATCATAGTTCACTTTGACTAAAAAGAGTCCATGAGGTGGCGCAGCTGCAGAGGCCTTACTGCGCTCTTTTGCAGCAAAAATAGCAGGCAATTGATTGAGGTGGATTTTTCCTCTGCACACATCGAGCAGTGTGCCGGTAATATTTCGCACCATCTTATAAAGAAAACCATTGCCTTCAAATTCCAGGTAGATGCCACCTTCTTCACGCACAATATCAAGTCGATGGATTGTTCGAACTGGATTGCTAGCAGCAGCGCCTCTATCGCAATGGTTAGAAAATGAAGTGAAATCATGCTCTCCAATGAAATAACTTGCAGCCTCTTTCAAAAGCTCAATTGAAAGGGGAAAATGCAGATGCAAACTATAAAGTCTCTTAAAGGGATTCACATTCTTTTCCAAGCGGAGATGATAACGGTAAATTTTGGACGTCGCACTATAGCGCGCATGAAAATGAGTTGGCATCGATTGAATAGAAAGAATACGGATATCAGTTGGCAAGATGCCATTGAGTGAAAGTTGTAATTTAAAAAGATCAAAAGGTTTTGAAGAGGTAAAGTGGGCTGTTTGGGCAAGCGCATGCACGCCTGCATCTGTACGTCCAGATCCAGTGAGTGGTGTCCTAACTCTTAAAATTGTCGATAGAGCATTCTCAACAAGTCCCTGGATAGAAATAGAATTAGGTTGAACCTGCCAGCC
This sequence comes from Rhabdochlamydiaceae bacterium, assembly GCA_035478495.1. Classification (GTDB taxonomy): domain Bacteria; phylum Chlamydiota; class Chlamydiia; order Chlamydiales; family Rhabdochlamydiaceae; genus DATIJP01. The sequence continues at coordinate 6,065 of DATIJP010000084.1, read as the reverse complement.
CCCATATTGGGTGCCGTCATAGGCTAAAACAATCTTAAATTTATTCATGGATAATGAACCTATCTCAATATTCTTAATACTCGCTTTTCGCGCCTTTTTTTCCAGATTTCGAGCCCGGTTCTTGGCCTACTTAATTTAAGTATGTCCTGCGAGCCGGCCTCAAAATCTGCCTAAAAAATGCATCAAAAATCAAATATTAAGAATATTGAGATAGATTCATGCAAAGCGAAAGGGCAGAATGTGACAAAATACATTCTGCCAGAAAAATTAAGACCAAAAAAATTAAGAGAGGTGTTTGCTGACAGCTTTGGTCATTTCAAACATATTGATTGGCTTTTTTCCAATCACTTTTGCCAATTTTTCATCTGGAATAATGTTACGTTTGTTGTTAGGATCTTGTCTGCGATGATTTTTAATATAGGCCCAAAGTTTCTTTGTCACTTCAGTGCGAGGCATTGGTCCTCTTCCTACAATCGCAGCCAGTTCTTCACTGACAGCCATTGGTTGCATGAATTTTGATTTTTTTGATTCTTTTGCCATTTTTGCTTACTCCTTTGAATAATGTTGGCCTACCCATAAAAATGCTTATGGATATATTCTCGAGGGAATACTACTTATATCCTCGAATGTTAGTTGTATCTTCCCTGAGATATTATAGTCAAAAAAAATCGTCTGGAAACGGAAAATTTTTTAGAAATCAGGATTCTGTTATTCTTAAAATATGACGCACTCTAATCAAGAACAAATCAATATTTTAAATTCGCTCGTCGAAAGACTGAAATCTTCTCAAGGAACCCAAGAAAAACTTGATATCTTAGATGGGGATGGAAACGTCACTGCCTTTTTAAAAGCATTTCCTCTATTTGATTCGTTCATTGCAAGATGCACGGGCGAGCAGCGATTGATCATCAAATCTCTTCTTGCGATCGGCCAAGGCAGTAGAATTTTCAAAGGAGCCTCTGATAAATCGGTAGAGAAATTAGCTCAAGAGCTGATTCCTCTTGAACATTTTTATCAATCGATTGGAGGGCTGATTGGCTATCATTGCACAACACTTAAACTGCTCTCTGAGAAAAAAGAAGAGTTCTCGATTTCAGGAGAGCACTATCAGCCTTTTCGAGGCATTGATATTTCCAATCCGCAAGGCTATGTCAAGGAGGTCATCCTTCGCGGCATTGAGGAGCTGCCCTCGCTTGCAGAAATTTATCCTGTGGGCGGCGCTGCCGATAGGTTGCGGCTTCAAGATGAAAAAACAGGCAACTTTTTGCCCGCGGCTAAACTGATTTTCTGCGGCAAAACTCTTTTGCATCATATGATTGCAGACTTGCAAGCAAGAGAGTATCTCTATTTTAAATTGCATGGTAAACAGCTGACCACGCCCATTGCAATGATGACTTCACAAGAAAAAGATAACCACGCGCAAATTCTTTCTATTTTTGAGCAGCACGGTTGGTATGGACGGCCAAAAGAGAGTTTTCAATTTTTTTCACAGCCGCTTGTTCCCACCATGGATAAAAATGGGAATTGGTGTTTGCAAGCGCCTTTGCAACTACTGCTCAAGCCAGGCGGGCATGGAGTCATCTGGAAGCTGGCCTACGAAAATGGAGTTTTCGATTGGTTTGCATCTGTAGGCCGAAAGAAAGCTTTAGTGCGGCAGATCAATAATTTGGTCGCAGGATGTGACTATGGTCTCTTGGCGTTTACAGGGATTGGATGCCAAGAAAATAAATGGCTTGGATTTGCTTCTTGTCCAAGACAGATCAAAACAAGTGAAGGGATCAATGTTTTAATCGAAAAAAAGGTCAGTGGGCATTTTGAATATGTTTTGACAAATGTTGAATATTGCGATTTTAAGAAATTTAAAATTTTCGATATTCCCGCAGACGATAAAAGTAAATTTTCGAAATTTTCTTCCAATACCAATCTTCTCTTTGTTGATTTGGAGGCCATTGGAAAAGTGATCAAAGAAAATCCCTTCCCGGGAATGCTTGTGAATCTGAAGAAAATGCAATACATGGATGAAACAGGAAGGTTCACAGAAGATGAGGTGGTACGCCTTGAATCGACCATGCAAAATATTGCTGATTGCTTTGTGGAAACAAAAGAAAAACCACTCCTAGTAGAGAATGAAACAGAATTAAAAACCTTAAGAACATTTTTAACCTATAATCAAAGAAGCAAGACGATTTCTCCAATTAAAAGAGAGTTTGTTTATGGCTCATCTTTAAATGAAACACCAGAAGGATGCTATTTAGATATTCTAAAAAATGCACGTGATCTACTTGTGAAAGAATGCCAATTTGAAGTGCCGGAGGTGAGTGATACTCTTCATTTTTTTCTATATGGCCCATCCTTCATTTTCCTTTATCATCCTGCTTTAGGGCCTCTCTATTCGATTATTGCACAAAAGATCAAAAAGGGGCGCATCGCTCATGGCAGCGAATTGCAACTTGAAATTGCTGAAATCGAAGTGAAAAATTTAGATTTGGATGGCAGTTTGATCATTGAGGCAAAGGCTCTAATGGGGCATCAAGATGCAAAAGATATTCTCAATTATTCGCTATGGTCCGGTAAATGCAGATTAAACAATGTGAAAGTGCGCAATCATGGCATCAATAAAGAAGCAGCCAATTGCTATTGGAAAAATGAAATTGCAAGAAAAGAAACATGCCGTATTTTGATCCACGGGAATGGGGAATTTTATGCTGAAAATGTGACTTTAGATGGCAATCTTTCAATCGAAGTACCAGATCAAACAAGAGTGACAGCGATCAGGGAAGAAGGACAATTAAAGTTTATTCAGACAAGTTTAAAACAAACCAGCTGGCATTGGGAATATAGAGTGCGCGGGGATTCTATCTGTTTAGAAATGAAAAACAGCGGACTTGAAAATCAATCCGCTGTTTAGAAAAAATCTCAAAAAAATTAAACGTGTGCAGTTTTTTGTTCACCAGCGTCTTCAATAACTACGCCAGGAGCTAAAGGGGCTGGACGAGCTGCATGAGAACTTGAGCTACTAGAAGAAGAGCTAGAAGTTGCAGCTACGGTCGTTGAGGTTTGTACACTCGGTGCTGAAGAAGAAGTTGAGCTGCTAGAAGAGCTAGAAGGTGCACTAGAGCTAGAAGCTGCAGCTACAGAGGCTGAGTTTACTGGAGGAGTAGTTCGAACAGCCGCTTCTCTAGGAGCATCAACTACTGGGCGTCTATAGAGTTGGTCGTGAACAATAAACACAACAGCAGTAGTCACAACAGCAGTAACTGCTACAAGTAAAGCTTGTTCTCTATGTACTGAAAGGAATTCAATTACTCTTTTTACATGATCAACTGTCCACTCTTTGCCTGTTCTAAATGCGTCTGCGATTTTTGGGAGACCAACATTTACAAAGAAATCATAAACTTTACGCAGGAAATCAGCTGAGGTTTTATAGAGGACTTCAAATGCATGTTTTGTACTTTCGGCAGCACTGTGTGCAGCATTTGCGGCCTTGTCTTTAAAAAGATTCCAGTTGCTTACTGTTGCTGGTGCCGGCATTGCTGGTTGTAAAGCTTCACTCATGGAATTACCTCCTGATAATATTTTAAAATTTTTGGGCATTGATCAGAAACGCCGAGGCATTTCTCCCTTACCCTTTTTTTGAAAACGTAGCCATTATAACAAGAAAGTGAATAATGTAAAGAGATGATTAACTATCAAATACTAAAAAGAAATTTTAAATAAGATTTAAAATTTTATTTTTTATTAAAGAACCTATCCCAATATTCTTAATACTTGATTTTTGATGCATTTTTTAGTCAGATTTTGAGGCCGATTCGCAGGACATACTTAAATTAAGTAGGCCAAGAACCGGGCTCGAAATCTGAAAAAAAAGGCGCGAAAAGCAAGTATTAAGAATATTGGGATAGGTTCATAAGAGAAAATGCTTTTTTGTTGGCAATCTGTCAATAAATTCAGCTAATATAACTTTAGAGAACAAGTTAGGTACGTTTATGAATCCACAAATTGAAGATCAAATAAAAGATATTGAGCAGCGGCTCCTTCACATGCTGAGGTATCTTTGACCTCGCTCAAAAGGAAAATCGTCTAAACGAGCTCCAGAGGTTAATGGAAGCTTCAGACTTTTGGGAAGATAGTGGAAGCGCGCAAAAAGTGATTGATGAATGCAACCAAATTAAAATTTGGCTTGTCCCGTATAAAGAGTTGAAGGAGCGTCTTGAGAATCTCAAGAGCCTTTTCCCTGAAATCAATGAACAAGAAGAGCCAGCGTTTTATCAAGAACTTCTTACGGAACTTTCTCAAGTAAATAAATTATTAGAAGAACTTGAAGTGCGCAAGATGCTCTCGGGCGAGCTTGATCATAAAAATTGTTATTTAAGTATTAATTCAGGGGCAGGCGGAACTGAAGCTTGTGATTGGGCCCTGATGCTATCGCGCATGTATCAGAGGTGGGCAGCTAAAAAAGGTTGGAAGGTCGAGACTTTAGATTCGGTTGATGGCGAAGTGGCCGGCATTAAAAGCATCACCTTAAAAATTGAAGGCCCTTTTGCTTATGGCTATTGTAAAGCAGAGAAAGGCGTTCATCGTCTTGTTAGAATTTCGCCCTTTGATAGCAATGCACGCAGGCATACAAGTTTTGCCTCTGTAGATGCGACGCCTGAAATCAATGAAGATATACAGATCGAGATTAGGCCAGATCAAATTCGAGTCGACACCTATCGCGCCTCCGGAGCTGGCGGTCAGCATGTCAATAAGACAGATTCTGCTGTGCGCATCACCCATCTTCCCACGGGCATTATTGTCTCTTGCCAAAATGAAAGAAGTCAATTGCAAAATAGAGAAACATGCATGAAGCTTTTACGTGCAAAACTTTATGAAAAAGAGTATATGGAACGTGAAAACAAATTGAAAGAGATGGGTGGGGAAAAGATGGAGATTGCCTGGGGGAGCCAGATCCGCAATTATGTCTTTCAACCCTATACTCTTGTTAAAGACACGCGCACCGATTATCAGGTTGGCAATATTCACGCGATGATGGATGGTGAATTATTGGATGAATTTATTCATGCTTTTTTAAAGGAAACTTAAAGTGGGTTCAATTACTAATCTTCCAGGATATGATATCCGCTATACCAATTTGATGGATGCTGCCTATCTGAGAGATTGGCTCAATTCTCCGGGCATGCTCCAATGGTTTCCAATGTCGACTGAAAAAGAGCTAGAGGATGCGATGAGAGTTTGGATTGGCTTTAGCCGTTTTAATTCAAGTATTACGGCCACTTTTAACAGCGTTCCTTGCGGGATTGGCACACTTTTTTTAATGCCTTATCGTAAAGTAGCCCACCACTGTATTTTTAAAATTATCGTCGATCCAAAATTTCAACGACGGGGAATAGGCAGTTCAATTTTAAAAAATCTGATGCACTTGGCCAAAAATTATTTCCATCTCGAGCTCATGCATATTGAAGTTTTTGAAGGCAATCCGATGATTTTAATGCTTCAGAAGTTCCATTTTAGGGAGTTTGCAAGGCAACAAAATTTTGTCAAAGAGGAAGATGGCAAATATTTGGGAAGAGTCCTAATGGAGTGCGATTTATGAACGATCAGAGCATGACAACAAGAAAGCCTGAGATTAGCATTCGTTTTATGCTGGAAGAAGATGCAGCTTTTTTGACTGAGTGGTTACTGCAGCCTGAAGTCCTGCAATATTTTCCGATGTATGATGTGCGTGAGGTTGAAGATGCAGTCAAAAATTGGATTAGCTATTCTAAAATCCAGTCAGGGTTAACTGCTGAGTGGAATGGGGTGCCTTGCGGCATTGCAAATCTCAATATTATGCCTTATAAAAAATTGGCCCACCAATGCCTTCTTTCTATTGTCGTCGATGAAAAACATCGGGGGAAGGGGGTAGGCACTGCGCTTTTGGAAGATCTCATGAAACTTGCAAAAGAAAAATTTAATATTGAGCTGCTTCACCTTGAGGTCTATGAGCATAATCCGGCCGTAAGGCTTTATAAACGTCTGGGGTTTAAGGAATTTGGGATTCAGCGGCATTTCATCAAAGAGGATGA
>DATIJP010000083.1:0-79771 GCA_035478495.1 Rhabdochlamydiaceae bacterium | reverse complement strand
GAGGCGGGAGGGATGATTGATTGAGAATATAATTATGGCTATTTTTTCAGTAGCAGTAGCTTTTTATTTTTTGTTCTACAGGATTCTACGAAAAAAGCAGAATACAGCTATAAATGGAGCGTTTGTTGCCCTCTTCTTTTTCTCTGCAGTACGCTATGCAGCTGGCCCCTTAGCTAAATTTGCTGCACAGTTTTTCAAATAGTTATCTGGCATATATTAGATATCTGATCTATCGGCGTTGTCTTGCGATTGTTGATAAACTAATTAAAAATGCTGCACGCTTGCTGAACTTGCATATAAAATCACACAAAACTTCAAATTTTCACACATTGAATAGAATCCTTTATTCCTTAATTTTACAGCTGTTAAACGTTATGGACTGTTGCGGAGTGCAATAATTAGTAAGACTATTTAATCCACTCTTCGCAAGTTCGAATCTTGCATTCGGAGTTTTCAATTTCCATACAGCTCTTGAGGATTACCCCTTAAGTGCTTTTTCTGGATTTTGTCTCATCCTGTATCATAAATCTCCATTCATAAAAAATCTTAGAAAAGAAACATAAAAAAATGTTAGGTTTCGTACTACAATTTTTAGTTGTAAATTACATCACGCACCACCGCAAAAAGATGGCAATCTTTTCGACTTTGTTGAGGTTTGGCCAGATGAACATGCAAAACTTGATCCTTTTAGACATTTAGGAAAATAACAATGCCAGATTTTACAGACCTTTTTGCCCAATCAAAGGGAGCAGCTATAGAATATAGGGGGAAAACTATAATACGCGCTGATAAATATCCTATTAAAAACGGTGATATTTTAATTGCTTCTATTGAAAAAGCCTGTATGGAACGAAGAGAGGGTTTTGCTATAGATATTACAGGATATTGTGAACTTGATGGTAAAATTTTCAAGCAAGGAAAAGGCGTAATGATGCTTTTCTGGGCCGATACTGCGCCCAAGGAAATAAAACTAAAAATATTCACTAAGAGAGAATTTGTTTGGGTTCATAATATTTGGGAACATACGAACTCATACATAACAAGCGATCAAGAAGGAAAGCCAATAACAAAATATTCTAAATCAGTAGAGTCTTTGTATAATGGAGCAGCGATGATCGTTGAAGAGATTGAAAATGGAAGACGTTATTATTGTAATGATGGACGTCCCGATGAGAATTTCGATGATATCATCTTTACTGTTCAAAAGTTAAAAGAATGAAAATATGCCGGATTTCACTAAGCTATTTACTGCATCAAAAGCCCAACCCACTGGCTTCAATGGAAAAACCATTTTTTTAGCAGACAAATTTCCTGTTGAGAATGGTGACATTCTTGTGGCTTCAATTGAAAAATCCAATAGCGATTGTCGTCAGGGTTTCAGCATTGATATTACAGGCCATTGTGAAATGAATGGGGAGCTCTTCAAACAAGGAAAAGGCATCAGAATGGTTTTTTGGGCAGATACCGCGCCCGAACAAATAAAGCTAAAGATTTTCACTAAACAAGATTTTGTTCGCGTTTACAATGTTTGGGAACAAACAAATTACTGCCTCGTGCGAGATGCTGAGGGCAATCCAATAGAGAGATCGTCAAAATCCGTGGAATCTGGCTACAACGGGGCAGCCATGATCGTGGAAGAAATCGAAAACGGGCGTCGCTATTCCTGTAATGATGGCACACCCGATGAGAATTTCGATGATATCGTCTTTACTATTCAAAAGCTTAAGTAAAGATTAACCATAAAATTGGGTGATTCAAGGTCATCGAAAGCAACCTGAGGATGCGGTATTAAAAGAGTGTTAATCCACTCTTCGCAAGTTCGAATCTTGCATTCGGAGTTTTCAATTTCCATACAGCACTTGAGGATTACCCCTTAAGTGCTTTTATCGTTTTAAAATTAAAAAAATAATTTAACTTATTTTTTTCATTAGCTCTTTATTAGTGTTAAATTGCTGATAATAAGTCTATTAGACTCATGATAACAAGTTAATAAATTAAAATAAAATTATTTAATATTATCAATTTTTTCTATATAATTGAATAATTATGAATGAGACAAATCAAGTTATTAAGATTAACATCACGCCAGCGACAATGGATGGTGTACCACGCACGGTCATTCAGCATACAGCATCATTTTTGGATGATAAATCCGCTTTTGTATGGATGCAAACTTCAAAGCAAAGGCGAGGCGATCTTAGGCCTGTTTGTCAACAGCGACAAGATAAAAAAGCTGCTACTGTCTGGAAAAAATGTCTAGACCAAGGATCTCTTCAGGATGTGATGAGAGAAATAGAAAGCAGCCATCCCCATGACAGCACGGCTCAAAAAGTAGCTTGTCTCTATGAGCACGTGAGAAAGGAAGTTAGTTCTTGGAAAGGGGGATATCTTGGGATGTATAGACTAACTGGTTTTCTTTTAGTGCTCGGCAGCAAGAAACTGAACTGATTTTAACGCAGTACAGGATTTCCCAAAACTTCCTTAGATATTCTGAAATTGCCCAAATTCCTTGGCAAAAACATGTATCCTCCTATAGACTTTGGCAAGTTTAGGTGATTCAAGGTAATCGAAGGCAACCTAAGGATTCGAAAATTTCGAATAGTTCAAAAAGATTGAAAATGCTGAAATTCCTTTTAATTTTTATGCTATCTTTTTCCACCCTATCTTTTGCATCTGACTTAGAACAATGTCTAGAACAGATTTATATGCTAGATCCTCCAATTGCACAACAGATCAGGCAAAAGCTTGAACCTATCAAAGAGCTATCTATCATTCAGGATTTTATTTCTCTTTCAAAACAGATCACTTTTTCTAAACAAACCACAGATTTGAATCAATTTGATGCTGTCTTAGTGGCTCCCGACGAACATAAACTCTTGTTTGAGAATGATCAGCTGCGCATTTTAGAATCTTTTGTTCCCGTTGGAGGCGGAGTTCCTTTTCATACTCATCAATGGGACTCTATTATGATCATCATTCAAGGATCCCGTTTTCAAGTGGAGACAAGTTCTGGCGAAATCAAAGAAGAAATATGGGGAACATCGGTAGAGAGATTTCCGGGTTCTTTAGAGTCAGATATTTATACTAATTTAGGGCCGGAAGAATTCCTAGCCATTGCCTTTGAAATCAAAAAATAGCTTTGGACAGTCTGATAAGTTCGTTGAAAAAAATTAATTTCCTCTATAGACTTTGGCAATACTTCAATGTTGAAGATAAAAAAAGAAGTAGAGACACAGGCCATCTATATTTTGGAAACATTTTCATGAAAATCGTTTTTTCCGTTCTTTTTACATTTTTTTGTATCGCACAAGTGAATTGCCATGAGCGTGAATACTATGCAGCTGCAGTAAATCGATATGTTGATTTTATTAATCGAATTAGCCATGGGGAAGAATTTGCACAATATGAAGTGGGAGCCACTTTGATCTCCCCAGCATGTCGCAAGATTTTTAATGGAGGGATTTGCATTCAAGGGCGAGATACAATTATCTCTGATCTTCTTTTAGTTCACAAAAATCATGGAAGTTGGACTATTTCTCCAGCTGATACTATTATTTCCTCTGGAGATCAAACAGTGGTTTTGCGTCTTTTTATTGACATGGAAAAATTTGGTATTTTTAATGCGATTGTGATTCTTCGCTATGATTCCCATGGATTAGTGACTGAAATCAACGAAGTATTTAATCGGGTTGAAGGGACATATAGTTTTGAAGGAGTTAATAAATGAAACAACGACAATTGGGAAAGAGTGGGCCTAAAGTTTCTGCAATCGGATTAGGATGTATGGGAATGTCGGTTTTTTATGGGCCGACAGATGAAAATGTAGCGATTGAAGTTATTCATAGCGCTTATGAAAAAGGGATTACCTTATTTGATACGGCAGATATGTATGGCAATGGTGAAAATGAAAGCCTTTTGGGAAAGGCAGTAAAAGATTTTCGCAAAAAGGTAATATTATCTACAAAATGTGGGATCGAATTCACGGGGACAGAAGTAAAAATTCATAACAGTCCGGATTATATTCAAAAATGTTGTCATGCTAGCCTAAAACGATTGGGCACAGATGTAATAGATGTTTACTATCTACATCGGGTCAATCCTACTGTTCCTATTGAAGAATCGATGCAGGCAATGCAAAAGCTTATTAAAGAAGGGAAAATCCTTTATGTTGGTTTGTCTGAAGTGGATGGAAAAACTCTTGAAAGAGCACACAAAGTTTTAGGCGAAAAATTAGTAGCATTGCAATCAGAATATTCCCTTCTTAATCATCATGATCCTGAGATTGTTCTTCCTACTTGCAGAAAATTAAAAATCTCACTGGTTGCTCATGCGCCTTTAGGCAGGGGACTTCTAGGGGGAAGGCTTAAAGATTCCCATACTTTTACGCAAAGCGGCTCATTTGATGTGCGCAGCATTTCTCCACAATTTCAATCAGAGGTTTTTGAACATAATCTGAATTTTGTCGCAGCTCTTGAAAAAATTGCAAAAAAGAAAAAATGTACCGTTGCACAGCTTTGTTTGGCTTGGTTACTAGCACAAGGTGACGATATCATTCCCATTCCAGGAACAAAGCGTATGGACTATCTCCAAGAAAACTTAGGAGCACTACACGTTGCCCTTAATCAAGAGGATCTTGCTGAAATCAAACAGGTGATTGAAGACCACCCAGTTAAAGGTCAGCGTCTGATTTAAATGTGATTTCCCAAGGATATGGCGTTAAAAGACTGTTAATCACTCTTAGCAAGTTCGAATCTTGCATCCGGAGTTTCTTTAATTTCAAGCACTTACAACAATAATAACACATTGAATCTAAATACAATAATCAGTTATAATATTTGTTATTAATTTATGATTTTAAAGTGTTTATGGTAAAAGCTTGTCCATCACTTAGTGAGTTAGCAGCAGAGGCCCTCCCTGAATTTACTCATTTGGAAAGGGCGCTAGAACCTTATCTTGCCCCTCTTTTTATTGCAAAAATTGCTGACTATGCTGGTGTTTTGAGAAAGATTGATAGTGCTAAAATGATCAAACGCCTCACACACAGACCTTTTTGCTGTTTCAAACCTCTACTCCCTAAAAATATCATCCGCTATGAGCTGAGATGTAAAACCTCAGCAGATGGGTCACATTTTAAAAAAAGCGATGAAAAAACATTGATGACCTATGTTGGTATTTATGCCTGGTTTTTAAAGACAAAAGGACTCATGTATACCGAGCAACCAGAAACTGATGATGAGACGCGGAAATACAGTGCAGAATTGTTTGATTTTTTTAGTAAGATAAAAGGAATAGAAAGAATCGATTGTCAGGGGATTCAGCTTGACTTTCGTTGTTCTCAATACGTTTTTCAAACTGAACCTAGGGTATTAGAAGAGGCAAATTTGATGTATGATCTGTTTGGTTTCATTAAGGATAACCAAAGATATTTAGAAAAAAAAGGATATCAAAGATTAAAAACCGCTGCTCCTGGAGCAATCGTTACCTATAGTAATGGGAATATAGTAAAACATTATGGAATTGTTGATTCTATTGATGAAGAAGGTGGCGTCATTGTTCGTTCAAAATTTGGGGTTAAGCCCCTTTGTCGACATAAACTAGAACTTGTCGAATTTGTGTATGGTAAAACAGTCACTTTTTATGCAAAAAAAACAGAAAATAAGAGTGATCTTACTTAAATTGAGTATAACCAATGTAGATGGCTGTTACGATCAATAATAAGCCAGTTAAAAGATTAAAGAGACGTAAACGAGATCGACTTTTTAATAAGAAAGCTATTTTCTCACCCAAAATTGCCCAAATAGCCAGTGAAACATAACAAACAATAAAGTAGATACTAGCGAAGATTAAAAAAGGCCCATAACTTGTATGGCTAGAAAAGATTGAGGCGCCAGAGACACATGCAATCCATGCTTTTGGGTTTAACCATTGAAGCAAAAAACCTTCGTAAAATTTAGGAATATTCGTTTTTTTTACCTCTATTTCAGGATGGGAAGAAGCGATTTTATAACCCATATAGATGATATATAAAACCCCTGCAATAGAGATGAAAGTTAGCAAAAATGGGTAGGCTTCAATCAATTTATTAAAGAAAAATCCTACAAAAAGTAGTAGCAGAGTAAAGCCTATCGTCGCCCCGGAGACATAAGGCATTGTTTTCTTTGCCCCATAATCAACCCCAGATGAAAGAATAATCATGTTTACAGGTCCTGGGGAAATTGACATGGCTAAGGAAAACGAAAACATTGCAAATAGAAGCGAAAGAGACATGATTTCTCCTATACCCAAAGAACTTCGAAATTGGGTTTTGATATCGTCGGCTTTATCTCAAAATTCTGATCTTCACTCGCGCCTTGCTCTCGAGCGGTCACTCGCTCCAGATCAGAATTTTGAGATGCCTCCTTGTCAAATTTCCAATTTTCGAAATTCTTTGGGTATATTTGCTCAAGGTACCAAAAGTGAATTTTTTTCCAATGGGATAAATTGAATATTTTCTCTACTATTTATAAGAGGTTAAAAGATGAATACTTTTTTTAAGAGTAAAATGCAGGAAGTTTTATTTATAGGCATCATCCTTTTTGCCTTTATCTCATTCTATATTGAGACCGATATCTATACTCCAAGTTTCCCTCAGATGCTGAGTTATTTTGGTACCAACGAAGATACAATACAAAGACTTTTAAGCATGAATTTCTTGGGGTTGTGTTTATCCTGTTTGTTCTTTGGCCCTGCCTCTGACGCATATGGGAGAAAGCCAATCCTTTGTACTGGGTTATCTATTTTTCTATTAGGAAGCCTTGGCTGTGCCTTGACCGATTCGCTCAGTTGGATGATTGCCTTCCGTTTTTTACAAGGTGTCGGATGTGGATCTATTACCAGTGCTGCACTTACTTTATTCTTCGATGTCTACCCGCCTGATCAATCATCACGACTTGTGGCAGTATGTAATGGTACAATTGGTGGGATGATGGCTTTGGCGCCGATGTTGGGCAATTGGATCAGTATTCAGATAGGATGGAGAGCGAATTTTTATTTAATCGCCGCTTTTGCAGCACTTTCATGTTTTTCTGTTTGGTTTTTTATTAAAGAAACCTTGCCGACGAGCGCAAGAACAAGGTTTAATTTATCTAGCATTCTGAAAGGCTATTTCCTCATTCTGAAGAACTTTCCATTTATGGCACATACTTTTATATGGTGTTTGGCATTTAGCATGGTGATCGTTTTTGTTGCCAATCTTTCACTGATTTTTGTGGATTATTTACAAGTGCCTAAAGAGGTTTTTGGCTACTATCAAACTGCGATCATGGGAGCTTTTTTTATTGGCAGTATGGGAGGGGCCTACTTAATCAAAAAATTGGGGATGATTCCCACTAAAGCTATCGGAAGTCTGGCTTATATCACAGGAGTTGTGCTTCTTGTATTATTGACATTTTTAGCTGTAGATTCTCCTTTGCTAATCATCGTCGCGATGTCTGTAACAAGTTTGGGAAGCGCTCTTGCAATGACAATCTATTTTACTTACTCGATGACTTATCTAGAGGGTAATCTTAAAGGTGCGTCGATGGCGCTCACGCAATCTCTTAGGTTATTCTTGTCATCAGGTTTAGTATGGTGTGCAGCCAGAGGATTTGACGGTAGCACATGGTCAATGAGCATTCTTGCGATCATTTGTACGGCTATATGCAGTGTGCTTTATGCTGTTTTGTACTTAAGAAAGCAGCATTTATCAAGAGCCGGGTTCCCGCTGGAGGGTAGATGAAGTATGTCAATGTAATCCTTGGAGTTTTCCTAACTATGAATTTTTTGCGAGCCACAGAAATTTCGGAATTCCAAAGACTCCCTAAAGCAGAGTTGCATTTGCATTTAGGAGGCTCTTTCCCACAGGAATATCTATTTTCGATTGCTACCCCTGCTCAAAAAGAGGAATTAACCCGAGCATTAGGCTTAATTGCACAAGGGGTTGACTACCACGCAGCATTTCAAGTTTTTGGACTTATTGCTCAGATAGTGAATTCAGAAGAAAAGTTGCAAGAGGGCGTGAAGCGGCTCTGTAAAGCATTGGAAGAGGACCATGTTCAGTATGTTGAAATTCGGACTGGACTTAAAAGTTTAGGCCAAGGAAATGAGGAATATCTGAAAGCTGTTTTGAGGGGAATTAAGGAGAATGAATCGTTAAAAGCGAAAGTAGTCCTGAGCTTGCAAAGAAGCTCATCAGTGGCAATGACCCAAGAGACCATTAATCTAGCTTTGAAATATCAAAATCAAGGAGTTGTTGGACTAGATATTTCAGGGAATTCTGCACTTGGTCAGGTGGATCGAATCATTCCAGATCTAATACGAGCAAAAAAGGCAGGGCTTGCCTTTACTGTGCATATTGGAGAAGTGCCAGATGAGGCTGATCAGATGCTTTTACTCACTGGGCTTGAGCCAAAACGCATTGGCCATGGTGTCTATTTGAGCGATGAGGCAAAAGAATGGATTTTAAAGCATAAAATACCGGTTGAAGTCTGCTTGACAAGTAGTGTTTTAGTTAAAATGATTGATGATTATAAACAGCATCCGGGACTTATATTTTTTAGATCAGGTCATCCTATCATACTTTGTACAGATGACCCTCTTCTGTTTTCTACTACCTTATCACAAGAGTTGTTACATGCTCATGAATCGTGCGGTCTTTCTATAGAGGAGATCAAGCTTCTAGCCCAGCGTTCTTTTGATTATGCTTTCTAATAAATATAAGGCGGCTAGCCATTTAATTTATTTATTTCTAAATGGAGAATATTTATGACTAAACCAATAGATAGAAATTATAGATCACAAATCGTCGATACGGTAAGAGTGATTCGGAGTGTCAATAAACGTGAATTTGCTTTTTCCGCATTTGGTGTCCTAGGTGCCCTTCCTTGTTTGGCTATTACCTCAATAGGTATGACGAGCCGAAGATGTCAACCTATTGCTCGGCAGATTTTTACAAAAATGCATAATGGATCTCTGAAAATGATGGTAATAAGTGCGACAGGTGTGGTTGTTACTTCAGGTATCGATGTGATAACCAATGCGTTCATTCGCAGACAAATGAAACAAAAGGATTAACATCTCTAGGGAAGGCAACTAGTGTTACTTTCTCCTTTTTTTTCTTCTGTTTCTATGGAGCTGAAGGGATGTTTCAGAACTTTCGACTGGAAAACTCTAACTATTCCTGTTAACTTCTACTTCAAATGAAAACCAATTTTCGAAGTGTCTATCTATGCGCACTGCTTAGCAGTGCTTGTTGTTTTGGGGAAACAGTCGATTCCAGAAATTCTTCGTTTTATCAACATGCTCTTGTCAGGGATCTTTCTGATTCCTTCGAAGATAGTTTGAAGCTAAATCCACCTCCAGTTCCCATTGATCTTGATTTAGCAAGAGAGCAGCATGAAAATTACATCCATTTATTAAAGAAGCTAGTTCCTGAAGTGATTAGCCTGGAAGGCGATCCAAATCACCCCGATTGTAACTTTATTGAAGATACAGCCATCGTTGTGGGTGACATTGCTGTCATTAGCATCATGGGAGCTTTGGAAAGACGTGGCGAAGAGGTGCCTGTAGCGCAGGCTTTAAAGGAACTTGGACTAAAGAATATTATTCATCTTCAATCTCCAGGGACAATGGATGGAGGGGATATTCTCTATACACGAAAGCACTTATTTGTGGGCCTTTCGAAGCGAACAAATGAATCTGCCCTGAACCAGCTTAAAGAAATTTTTCAAGGTAAAACTGAAGTGATTGGCATCCCTGTTACTCAAGGTCTTCATCTCAAATCTGTGATCAGCTTTTTTGATTCAAAAACCCTAGTTGTCGCTGCTACTGACGCAGGAAAGAAAATTCAAAACAACATTGAATTAGCAACAAACGGTGACTATACGTTTGTTTCAGTCCCAGAATCTGTAGCTTCTAACGTATTAAGAATTGGATCTTCCTTAATTGTCCAAGAAGGATTCGATGTGAGCGAAGCGATCTTACAAGAGCTCTGTGATAAAAAGTCAATCAATTTGATAAAAATAAATATGTCTGAGTTAATTAAAGCCGATGGTGCTTTAACTTGTGGAAGTTTGCTTTTTAATTAATCTCTCTTGCCTTGCGGCAAGAGAGATCGGTTTTATAACAACTTATTTAGTTTCTTCGTGGATCTTTTTTTTAGCTTTGTCCTTAGCTTCTTTAGCTTTATCTTTAGCGTCTTGAGCTAATTCCTTAGCTTTGTCTTTCGCTTCGTTAGCTTTTTCTTTTGCTTTGTCTTTAGCATCTTGAGCTAATTCTTTAGTTTTGTCAATTGCTTGATCCAATCTTTGACCGGCAGTTTTGTCTGCAAAAAGACAACCAGCAGTCACTAATGTAAACAATGTAACGAGAGTTCGAACGTTTTTTTTAAAATTAATATTCATAATTTCCTCCGTAGTTTTATCGTTTAATAAACAGTGATAGTCTACTAATTAATTAATATATTAGCAAGGATTCAAATATTAACTATTTTTTCAGTAGAAAAGATTAACGCTTTTTTTTAGCATCTCATTGAAAATGCAGACCATGAATAAAGTCACAGTCAATATAGATCAGTGCAAAGCCATTGCGAAGGTGTTGCAAACGCTTTCCGTTAAATCTACCGTCTATCAAAGAGAATATTTTCGATTGGATGTCTCTGATGAAATAAAATTGCGGATGTTTCTCTTTAGCATTGGTATCTGCCAGCAAACCCACACGTTGATCAACAAAAAACTCAATCTGGTTGGTTTTAATTACTTGGAAAAGGTCTTTTCTGATTTGGCGAAAATGAATTCAGAATTGCTTGATCCGTTGTTTGTGAAAAATCAAACGCCCAGAGCTTTATCTGATCGGTTTGCTGTGCTTTTTTCTGAAACTGGGGACCCAAAAGATTGTACATTGGATCGGTTGGATGAACGTTCGCATCTTTGTATTGAAATGAGTCAAAAACTGGTAGACCATTACGGAGGTCAAGTAGGTGCTCTGATTGCTAAGAGCCAGGGTTATTTAGCTGGAGAACAGGGGATCTATCAGCTCCTTTCCGATTTTGAGGCCTATTCAGATCCTTTTAAGAAAAAGAGCTCTCTCTTTGCCACCTTTTCTCATCAAATTGGGCTTTTTGCAATTCAAGATTTAGAAAAATTGATCCCTATTATGGATTACCACATGCAAAGAGTGCTGCTGCGATTTGGATGTGTTGAGGTCCTCGATGAGTCACTTAAGAAAGCTCTGATCAACCAAGAGTATGTGACATCGGACGAAGAGATCCGATCCGCCTCCATCGATGCCGTGCATCTGCTCGCACGCTATTCAGGACATTCTGTACTAAATATCCATGATTTCCTTTGGCCGCTCGGTCGAAGCTGCTGCAAGGAGAAACCTCTTTGTCAGAGCGGTCTTTGCGATAAATCACCCTGTACGTTCGATTCTTTTGTGGCGCTTCCTTCTCGTCATACGCATTGTCTTTTTGCAGGAATTTGCAAGGGGAGTCTTAAAGAAGAGTATCGAAATCTCTGGCAGCCGCTTGTTGAAACCCATTATTACTAGTGAATTGATTCGTTGCTCAAAAAGGAAAATGGGGATAAACTCTTGGGTAAAAAAATTTATAGCAATGATTAGTCGATGCGGACCTTTAAAAATGGTAAACCCTTATGGGGCCCAGCGAACTATTGCGTTTAAGAGCGGTCGTGCGAGCCAGAGGGAGTATTCTATGATCAAAGAAAATCCCAAATATCCGCTCCATATTTTAATCACGCATCCACGTGCTACCGCAACTGCTTTTGAGAAAATCATGCGAACCCGTCAAGAAATGACAGTTTTACATTCTCCTTTTTTAGATCCCTATCTATTCAAAAAATATGGACCTAATCATCTTCTTACACAAGGACTGTCTGATTCTACCACTACTTTTGAAGATGTGAGAAAACGCTTATTTCAATTAGCGGAGAGATCCCCCGTTTTTTTTAAAGAATCGGGTTATTTGTGTGCCGATTATTTGAAAAGTCGCCCTGAATTTTATAAACATCCCAAAGTAAACTTCGCGTTTCTTGTGCGCGATCCTGCAAAAAGCATCCTTTCTTTTTATAGAAGAATGCCAAAAGTCGATCATTCGATTATAGGACATGAACAATTATGGGATCTCTTTACACTGTTTAAAGACAACTTAGACCAGGCACCCTTAGTGATTGATTCCGATGAACTCTTAAAAGATCCTCTGCCCATCTTGAACATCCTGGGAGAGCGCTGGGGAATGACATTTGATCCAACAAACCTCCGCTGGGAAAGCGGATATTCTAATGATTGGCGAGTAAAAGATTGGTATAAGACTGTTGCAAACTCAACAAAGCTAGGTGCCTATCATGGAGATGTTCCCCGTGGGGGAGATGGAGTGCCTGTATACGCGGAAGTAAAGGATCCTGCAGATAGGATTCGTCTACAAGAGTTCTTTCGATCACAAAATCGTTACTATCAAAAATTGCTTCAGTTTGCAGTAAAATCCCCCGTCACTAAATAAATCCTAAAGGTGTCTCATTTCGAGACAAATTCATTTCAAAAATAAAAAGAAAGCGCTATTCATATGAAAAAGGACAGATAAACATGGATGTGATCAACTACGTATCGCTTGCAATAGGCCTAATTGGAGCTTTGATTATCGTTTGGGGAGCTCTTGTTTCAGCTATTCAGCTTGGATCGATAGAACGGAAAAGATTTACTGGGAAAAACTTATATGTTAAACGCAATCGTATTCGGCATTATCTCAGTACTTATCTTTTGACTGGTCTAGAATATATGATCGGAGCTGACGTCATCCGCACCGTCATCAGACCCACATTGCAAGAATTGATTATTTTAGGATCAATGGTAGCGATCAGAACAGTGATTTCATACTTTCTAAATAAAGAGATGAAGTATTACCGAGAATAAAATTAGATGATTTAATCTGAATTTTGGAGATGGGGAGAAGCACTCAAAATTTTTTCCTTAATTTCTTTTGAATGTTCTCTTGTCACCTCTTTTCCTTTCTCATAAAACTTAATATTGTGACTATCATCGAGAGGGTCGATATTTGTAAAATTCATCTTTAACAAAATATCTGCTTCCTGTTGTGAGAAATACGCAAGACGCTGATATGCTACTTCAAAAGATTTTAGAACAACCTCTGCGAGATTTTCGAATTCGCATGAATCTAATAGTGGACTAATATCTGAGGCGATCACAATCCCTTCTTTCCATGTACGCGCAAATTGTACAGGCAAAGGATCGCAGACTCCTCCATCGACATAGACTTGTTCTCCCATTTGATAGGGAGGAAAAAGGGCTGGCAGAGCGGCACTTGCGAGC
The DNA here is from genome assembly GCA_035478495.1 of Rhabdochlamydiaceae bacterium. GTDB lineage: Bacteria > Chlamydiota > Chlamydiia > Chlamydiales > Rhabdochlamydiaceae > DATIJP01. The sequence goes on along the minus strand of DATIJP010000083.1, from coordinate 66,415 downwards.
ACTGCTGGATGTAGCTCTCCTTCTTGTAAATAAACAGGTTCTCCTTTATTCAAATCGGTGACAACAGTAGCGAAAGGGATTTCCAAAGCTGAAAAGTCATTTGTGGTTAAGTTATCTGACAGAAATTTCTCAAATTTATCTCTCTTTGAAATAGCAAATTTCTGGAACAAACTCCAATCCACCAGATCTTCTTGTTTTAAGTTTATGAGTATCTCTTTGACCTTTGCGATATCCCGATGTTGAGCATAAAGAGCGCCGACGATTGCACCTGCACTGCATCCGACAATTGCATCAGGCACGATTCCTAAATTTTCTAATTCTTCGATGACACCCACGTGAGCAAGACCTCTGCTCCCTCCGCTGCCTAAAACTAAAATGACCTTTGGTTTACTTGCATCTTGATTTGCAGTAAGAGTATTCATGATAAAAGCAAAAATTAAAAAAGTTACAAATCTTAAATCCTTCATATTATTTAGGTTTTTTTAAAGAAAATTATCGAAGAATCACTAATATTAGTCAAAAAGATTGTGCTCTGGGCTAGATTTAAATTCTTGAATTAATACTCTTACATTATGAGGAATTTTATATTTAAACTGGCATTATCTCTTTCTTTGTACTCAACTCTAATCGCAATGTCTCAAAACGAATATTTCTTTTTCTCTTATGGCCTATATATGAATGCCCAGTTTGTCCAGAAGGATTTAAGATATTTTCCACACAAACTAGGTGTTTATAAACTTGATGGTTATGAATTTTCTTATAGTAGAGCTCCTATTGATAAAAATGCTACTGGAGGCAATATCCAACCAAAAACAGGGAAAACAGTTTATGGAGTTGTTTGGAAACTTAAAGAAAAAGATTTTTCTATTTTAGATAAAGAAGAACATGCGCCTATAGCGTATACTAGAATGCGCCTGAAAGTAGTAAATGCTCAAGATCCGAAAAATTTCAAATGGGCCGAAGTCTATGTAGCTAATCCAGAATATGTTTCTACAACTTGTTTTCCACGTCCTTGGTATGTTGAAAAAGTTACCAGAGGAGCTAAAGAGAATGGTTTTCCAGAAGATTATATCAAAACCTATCTCGAGTGGTCAGGACCTTGGGGAGAGAATTAATACTGCTTTGAAAAAGGTCATTATCTAGTAAAAAAAGTTACAATGGAATAGAGTATCCTCGCTCAAAATAAGTGAGACGGGGGTTTATGCGACTTTTAGCTATTTTTTTTTCGATCCTATTTGCTGCTGGTCAAATCCAAGCATCAGATTGCTCTTATGCAACGAAGGGGTGGTGGAATCATTTCTGGACCACTTCCGAAGGTTGGGGGCAGCCCAGTTTTCGAGTTAAATCTCTCATGGAAGAACTCGATGGTTCTAAAGACATTCTCGTCGTAGTAGACGTTGGTTCAGGCAACGGGCGCAATTCAATTGCTGCATTGATGCAGCTTTTTGAACACCGAGCTCCAAAGTCACGATTTGTCGTGCACTGTTTCGACTTTTCTGAAGAGGCTTTAAGAGGACTTTCAAGTCGCTCTCTTCCCGATTGGCTTCAACTGGTGACTCACAAAGTCGATGTGAATGATCTTCCCAAGTTTCCCAAAGCGGACCTCTTTCTTCTCTACGGCATTCTCGAGTATGTAAAAGAGGAAAATCTCTCTCTCGTTTTTCAAACAGCGGCTTATTCTTTAGTTGACAGGGGCTATCTCGTAGTGGTTGTCCTGGTTCAGGGTGAAGGAGCTCTTGAAATTGCAGGAGAAACGACCAGAACGGCTGAAGTTTACACCCAACATTTAAAAGAGCTGACTTTCATGCGCTTTGTGGATGAGCCAATGGTGACTAAGCGACCGGACAGGCACGATCTGGGCAAGGGCTATCCGGAGGACCATCTGCACTACGTCTACCGCTCTGTGCTGACCAAGGAATGAACAGGCTGCTCGAGCGCAACCTGTTCAAAAACTTGAATTTGAACTATGATTTTTTGTGGAAAGAGGCTATATAATGACAAATTTATGCGAATATTTTAGTGAAGTTTGGATTTCTAATGATGATTTCTGCCGTGGGCAATTATGCTCATGCCCTTGATGTGCAAGCCCATCGAGGAGGAAAAGGTTTATTTCCTGAAAATACACTGCCCGCTTTCACAGCAGCAATAGAAGCCGGAGCAGGTACGCTCGAGCTAGATCTTCAAGTAACGTTGGATGGGGAAGTTGTCATTCATCATGATTATTTTGTAGATGATGCGGCTTGGATCTCTTCCGGGCCCTCTTCTGGTTCTTTGATTCGCTTTTTAAAACTTTCAGAGATTAAGAAAATAGATTGTGGAAGCAAAATAGATCCCGATTTTCCAAGACAGAAGCGCATACCTGGAATACAAATTCCAACACTAGATGAACTCTTTGCACTAATTGATGATTCAACTCATCCTAATGCAAAAAGTGTCAGACTAAATCTTGAGATTAAAAGAGACGCAAGACATCCAGAATTTTTCTTAAGTGCAGAAGAGTTGGCTATAAAAGTAGTCTCTAAAGTAGGAGAAAAGGGTTTTTCACAAAGAGTCTATTATTCTTCGTTTGATCCTGAAGTGTTGATGAAAATTTATCAATTAGAGCCCACAGCCGAGCTAGGGTTTATTTTTGATACAGAAAGCCTTGAGACAGCTCAAATCCTTCTACCAGATAACCTTATGGGGCTAGTGGTTAAATTGGCCAAGTCTTTTAATGCGAAAGTTCTTTCACCAGACATGGATCTTTTAACCGATGCCGGGCTTGTTCATTTTTTACACCAATCAGGGTTTCAGGTAATCCCTTGGACCGTTAATTCTCCCGAGCAATGGGCTAAATTTATCGAAATGGGGGTCGATGGCATAATCACTGACTATCCACAGGATTTACTCTTGTTTCTTAAAGAAAAAGGAAGATAAAACAATTCTCGTCTGCTAAATTTTATTAAAAAGTAAGCCGTTCTTTAACCGCTCTTTGTCTAGCACATAGCCCAGAATGGCAAAGTCCTTTAAAACAGACACAGCCCATTGCCTAAACTGGATGGCCCGCTGAGAACTGACTCGAAAACCGACAGCGATGATGGCCTCAAGATTGTAAAACTCGATATTCCGAGAAACCTCTCGTGCACCTTCCTTTTGAACTATTCGGAAATTCCGGATAGTTGCTTCTCTCAATATCTCTTTTTGGTCGAATAGATTAATTAAGTGTTCGTTAATTGTTTTTACGGAAACTTCAAACAAAACCCCCATCAATTTTTGAGTCAGCCAGACAGATTCGTCAGCTATTCGAACTTCGATACTATTTTCACTACTTTGGGCCGTGAAGATCAGAAATTGAGCTGTACTGTTGCGAATCCTGAGTGTTTTTTCTTGGTCCACAGCCGTTTCTGGGTTGTGTGCAATTTTGTTTTCGGCACAATAGCGAACAATAGCCTCCAAAAAAAGCGAGCCATATTTTTCCCATTTCTTAGGACCGATGCCATGGATTTCTAATAATGCTTCTTTTGTATTAGGTCGAACTTCTGCCATTTGCATGAGGCTTTGATTATGAAATATAGTAAAAGCTGGAAGATTAGCTTCTTGAGCAAGTTGTAAGCGCAATTTTGATAGTTCTTCGTAGAGATTCTGAGTATCATTAGACATATCCTTGTCTCCATTTTTAAGTATTTTGAAAAGATTAGCTTATCAAAGTGACTGCAAAAAAATCAAAAAAAATTTCCAAAAATATTCAAATAGATAAAAAGAAATGCAAGCTATTGCGTTGCTCACTTCCAATAAAAAAGGCTTAGGTTTCCAAAACCTTTTTGGAAATGGAGAGATGCATACTGAACATTTAACTGGGAAAAATTCAAAAGTCCTCATAACATCTTCATAGAATATTTTCTACTGAAGGCCTGATCATATGGAAAATGGAGAAATCATACTCTATACCGCAGAAGATGGAAGCGCGACAATAAAATTACGCGCTGAAGGAGGGACCGTTTGGTTATCTCGAATTGGAATAGCAGATCTTTTTCAAACGACACCACAAAATATTACTCTTCATATTCAAGCGGTTTGCGAAGAGGATGAGGTCGATATCGAGGCAACTAGTAAGGATTGCTTACTAGTTCAAACTGAGGGAACAAGATATTTGTTGTAATTTGAGTCTAGTTATTAAAAAAAGTGAAAAAAGAATATGCGCATTTTATTTTGTTTCTGCTGTTTTTTCATGCCTATTTTAGGGTTTAGCTTTGGTGAAGATTCTTTCTCTTCAAAAATGGATAACGATAAGAAAATAGTCTACTTAATTTCTCCGCCACGCTCTCTTTCTGTAGGGTTTTTGCGGATGATAGAGGCTCGAGGTGACTTTAAAATATATCATGAGCCATCTTTGTTACCCTATTTCAATCTGCATGGTTATACATTTGCCGATGGATGGTTTAGAGAGGGGGCTTTACAATCATTTAGTGAAGTAAAAACGGCAATTTTTCACGAAAAATCGAATGTTTTTGTAAAAGAAATGAGCTTTCATTTTCGTGATTTTCTTGATGATGAAATTATGAATAACCCTAACGTTTATTTTATCTTTCTTTTAAGAGAGCCTCATCATACGATTGTATCGTTTTATAAAAAAATCGGTTCTATTGTTGATGATTTTCACGAGGCAGTGGGATATCAATCAACATGGGAAATTTATCAAAAGATCAGCGATAAAAGCAGTCGCAAGCCCCTGATTATTTTTTCTGAGGAACTTTCTTCTCATCCTGAAGATGAAGTAAGAAGATTTTGTGATTATGTCAAGATTCCCTTTATTGAAAGTTCTCTTTCTTGGAAAAATTTAGGGGAAGATTTTAAGGGTAATGAAGAATGGCATGAAGGTAAAATGCCTGGTTTGGTTCAACATTGGCATGGAAATGCCATTCAAAGCACACGATTTGAAACTCTTCGGTCTTATGAAACGGATGCTTTGGGAAACCCGACATTTTCTGAGATTGAGAATCAGGCAGATCGTCAAGAATGTGAAAGGGCATATCGGCATCATCTCCCTTACTATCAGTTTTTCAAATCAAAAAGAAGCTGATTCAGAACCGCTTTTGAATAAATGAAAAACATGCTGAAGTTCAATAGCTAATCTGAAAAGACTTTCAGTTTTAAGTTTCTGCGTAGACAGCCGCAGCGGTATATTCTTTCGGGCAGTTGATTAAATGACCGACACCATCTTCAATAGCAGACGGAAAAAGAGCTTGCTCGAGGTGCTCAGGCCGAATACGGGCTTTGTCAGAGGAGGCCTGGATAAGTTCGTTGCTGTGATAATAATTGGGTGGAGCTACAGTTGTAATTCGTTTTTCTGGGAATCGACGTCTGACCAAACGAATTGCAGGGCTAAGGTCAGAATCATTCGAGATGACAAGCGCTCTATCGAATACATTTTGATAGGCCAGGTCGATTAAGTAAGAGGCAATATTGACATCGGTCTCTTTTTCCTCGTGACTGACCCATTTATGGCTACAGCTAGGGCATTTTCTTTCTTTCTTTTTGAAGAATCCTAAAATAGGGAGTACAGAGGCAATTTTGAGAGCTTTAATGTATGCCTTTTGTGCTTGTAAGACCGGTGCTGCTACGTGGTCAGCGTATGCCGTAAAATAAAACACTTCATCGAGTTGTTCTATAGATGTATTGATAAATATCCCGGAAAGCGTTTTCAAATTAACCCATTTTAGTTCTGGGCGACGAAGGCTGGCTATTGCGTGGTAAAGATTGAATCCATCAATGAGAGCTATGGTTCTATGTAGCGGCACAAGACTCCAAAAAAAACAGACCACGGGTTTATGGCCCGTGGCTTTCTCATGCGGTCCACAAGGGATACTCATGAGGGACGATACTTGTATCGTAACCTAAGATAGATCTTTTTGTAAACTAGCTGTTTCTACAACTTGAATAATAAACCCCTTAATCGAGTGAAGTTCCATAGGAAGGTAAAGGATGCGAAGCTGCTGGATAGTCGAATATTAATTCGCGTGTCCTTTCGGAGTGTTTTTGCTGCAACTTTTAGTGCATGCGATTTTTCTTTTTTAACATTGGCTACTCTTTTCCATTCACCTTTTTCAAAAGAAGATAAGAGATTCTTCTCATCACGATCGAGTTTTATTCGCGCGGATTTTCTACTTTTTTTCATCATTCCTCCTGATGTATTTTCGTTTTTCTTTTAGGGTAGCCTAACATGTGCCTTTTATCAACTTGCGTTCATGCTTTTCAAAAATACTGAATTCAGAGGGACGCCAATTAGTTGATTCACCAATCATTAATCAATTCCAAATTCTTTAAAGCAAAAAGGCCCTGCATCAGACTATTCTTGGAAATTGGAGGTGGAGAGAATCGAACATAATCCAATTTACGCAAATTTTACGCACTACACTAGACGAAACTGTCATATAGATTTCAAGCACAACCGATGCAACAGAAAAAATAATAGAAAAAAATAACTTGGTTAATAATAATGCTTTTGTTTTTAACAAACGTTAAGGAATTCTTTTATGAATTATAAAAAACTATTTACATCTATATTATGTTTAATTGTTTTAACAGTAGATGGATATACTGATAACGCGAAAGGGAAAGATGGAAAAAATGGATCAAATGGCGTTGTAAGAGGAGGCAATGGAAGTAATGGCGGCGATAGTTATTCTGGAAGAGGCGGTAATGGCGGACAAGGAGGAAATGGTTTTCTCTGGGGCGGTAACGGCGGTAATGGGGGGAAATCTAAATCAGGTAAAGGAGGCGATGGAGGAAGCGCTGGATATGGACTTATCCGGGGAGGCAACGGTGGTAATGGAGGAGACATTTAAATGAAAAAGAGGTGGTATTTTTTAGCTTTATTTTTATCAATGACAGTTGCGTATGCTGGGAGTGGAGGCAACGGAGGCGAAGGAGGCGGTAGTCTATTTTTTGGCGGTAAAGGCGGTAAAGGCGGCAACGGACCAGACTCTGGAGGAGCAGGAGGTAAAGGAGGGCGCGGGTTCGTGAAAAATGGACAGGATGGGGAAAACGGAAAATGTACTAAAGCTGGCTTAGAATATATTCAAACTGAATCACAAGATCCAGAGCAGAACGAATGTAGTAGTAAGGAAACTGAAAATGGAGAGGATGGGGGTGGCCCGTAAAAGAATGTGTTTTTAGATCATGAAATTGAGGCTGAGCAAAGAGCCTATTTTGCATAGTTTTGCAATTAGGCAACAGCTTGTTGCCTAAATGGGGTACGTTAGATGAAGCCCAATTGGATTATTTGTGCATTTTTGCACCTGTTCTGTGCTTGTTTGATGGGCGAGGAGAATTTTGTTCTTGTCAATGGAACGTCAAATGAAAAAGTGTTTGAAATAGGCTCTCATCTGGATGAACGCGTTACCCCTTGTTCTACGTTTAAAATTGCTCTTAGCTTAATGGGGTTTGATTCTGGCATCTTGGTTGATGAGGCTATGCCGATTTGGCTGTATCAAGAAGGGTACGATGATTTTTTAGAGTCATGGAAAAACCCTCAAACTCCACGCTCCTGGTTAAAAAACTCTTGTGTCTGGTATTCAAGAATATTAGCTAGTAAATTAGGATTGGATAATTTTCAAGCCTATCTGGCAGCTTTCAACTATGGTAATCAAGATGTCTCAGGTGGACTAACTGGAGCTTGGTTAAGCTCATCATTAAAAATTTCACCTAGAGAACAGGTTCTTTTTATTGAAAAGATAATCAATGAAACTTTACCTATTTCAACTAATGCAGTCCGAATGACAAAAAGTCTTCTGTTTATAGATGAGTTGCCTAATGGATGGAAGCTCTTTGGGAAAATAGGAGCTGGGTCAATCAGTGAACCTGATGAGAAGAAAGCATTAGGATGGTTTATTGGCTGGATTGAAAAAGATAACTGCTTTTTCCTGTTTGCTTATAACATTCGCGATGTAAAGATTGATTTCACTCAGAGAGTACCAAGAGTCAAACAATTGCTAGAAGAATCTAACGTGAGGAATTTTTAAATACATTTTGTGAGATTGAGAATCAGGTAGATCGTCAAGAATGTGAAAGGGCATATCGGCATCACCTCCCTTACCAGCAGTTTTTCAAATCAAAAAGAAGCTGATTCGGGAATGGGGATTGATAGTGATAGCTGTTCCGGAAAAGGCGGTAACGGCGGACCTTTCTTTTGTGGTTGAGGAAGAGAGAAGGCAATTGCCGAACTTTTACTTGGCGGAAATCCAAATATGATAGTCAATCAATACTAATTCGTTCTTGCCGTTTTCTTCTACTTGTTGCAAAAGGTTTGCCTTGATCTGATCTTGTATTTCAACATTGAGCGTATCCCAAGAGTCGAGCAAAAGAAAAGAGAGCAGCTCTTTACCTTCTTTATTAGGTTTAAATAGTCCATCCTTAAAACAACTTTCTACATTGAGATGAGATTCGATGAGTTGTGAGCGATAGGGGATATTGAGTTTTTCTAACTCAGCCATGATCTCTTCTGCGACAAGCTCTTTTTCTTGTCCTTTTATTGTAGCGTAATTCGCGTTAAGTCTATACCGAGCACCCTTCTGTGATTGGAGCGTAATGAGGCCGACTCCCATGCGCTCCGTTACAATCGATGCAAATTTAAGCAGTGTATTACGCTCTTTTTCGATGTTCTTCCAGCCATCGATAAAATACCAAGAATGAGAAGCTAAAGCAAAATCAGATTGTGGGGGTAAATAGGAAAGAGCTTGAAAGGGAAGTAGTGAATAGTCTGCAATCTTGCTATTGATGCGCTCTTTTGCCTTCGCTAGAAACTCATTTTTCATTTCTTGAGATGGATCTTCGCAATAGATTACGAAATTGTCTCCACGGCCGCGAGCTTGTTCAAATTCTTCAAAAAGAGGAATTTCTACCCCTCCGCTTCCGGCACCGACAAAAACAGTGATAAATGGATAGGTGGCATCACAAATGCGCTGCCATATTTGTGGAAAATCTTGCTGAAGTATCTCTTTGGTCGTTTCTTTTTGTACCATTTTTTGATCACTATTCTTTAAAAAAGCTGCAAACCATTCTTTCCGGTCGTAAAAAGCGGCAATTTGCTTCTCTTCATTTGCGTCGACAGCGAGAGGGCTTAAAGCAAAAAGTGCACTAAGTATTAATGACATAATTTCTCCCAAAATATTTAAATTTTGGAGGATAGTAATGCAATTGATTCTTAATTTTAAAGAAAAAAAGGCTTCAGTACTTTTTATTCAGACCAGATCGGTTTAGTGGCTTCTATAATAAGAAGATATTCACCCCAACGAGTAGGGTCGGGATAGTGATCCATAAGTTCGTTAAAAAAGGAGGTCTTCTTTGGTTCCGAAAGGTGCTTGCCATGAGGAAGCCATTGCTGAATCCACGACTGAAGAGCAAGCCTTCCTTCAAGTATGGATTCGTGATACACATAATGAAGAGCATCAATGTAAAAACCGCTTTCTACCAATAATTTACGATAGGTCTCTATATCGAATACTTGTTGTGGGTTTTCAAAGCCTACAAAATCTTCTGCGTAAGATTGAAGAGTTTGCTGCAGTGCATTGTGAAAAGGAAGGCCTTCTTTAGACGGAGCAAGGATAAAATGAATTTGTCCGTTTGGTTTGAGGTGATTATAGATATTTGTTAGCGCTGTTTTCTGGGCTTTAACCCAATGCATAACGTGGATTGCAATAATATGATCAAAGCGGGCCTCTAGAGAGAAATCTTCAGCTTTTCCACGTAAAAAACAAAGATTAGGAAAAGAACTCTTTGCTTTCTCTAACATCGAATCTGAAGGATCAATCCCAATTACACGACCCTTTGGGACATGTTCAGCAAGAAGCGCAGTTATTTTCCCATCTCCACACCCAAGGTCTAAAACCCAGTCATTCGGTTGTAGTTTAAGTCCATTGAGTAATCGTTCTGCGTGAGATATTTGCACAGAAGAATGTCGGGCATAGTCAGTACCGTTCCAATCATCAGGAAAAACTAGATCAGCCCAAGCAAGAAATAAAACAAATCCTATTCTAAAATAGTGCATGAGATACCTGATTGATGAAAAAAAGATGAGTATTGCATGTGAACAAATTAAAAAAAAGAGCCCGGAATATTCCGGGCCTTTTGGGAGAGATGCTATTTCAGAACTTTTTCCTCGGCAATAGAGAATTTATCCAAAGGTATCAATGCGATTCGGGCTCAGTTAGAAGACCAGTTTCGATAGCAATAATATGTTCCAGAGGCCAAAATCGCAGGAGTGAGCTGCTTAAGGCCAAGAGAGAGGGCTTGAAAACCAATTTCAACATGTCGCTTCTCAAGTGAATTGTAATAGGGATTACTGCTGTATTTCATATAGCGACTGACTATGAGTTGCAAAGAGCCAATTACAACATTAGCGGTGCCGCGTAACTCTGTAGTCACTGGGCGGTAGGGAACAGGATTTCTTAACTCGTTTGCGAATTGTCTAAATGTGTGGATTGTACCTGCTGCGGCCATGTTATCTCCTGTAAGTTTTGAAAAGACCAGCGCATGCTATCAAACTCTAAGAATTTCGGTCAAAGCATGACCCATCACCTAAAAGAGGCGAAATTTTTCGATGTGAATAGGCGGCTCGGGCGCAATCTCGCTCCTCTGTTGAAGACTTACCAAAGCGCCAGTGGCGCTTTGGTAAGCGAAACAGGGGCGAGTCAGCCGAGCTATATTATGATGGAGCGCGAAGCAGCGACCCTTTAACCGAGGAGAATCTCCTCCGTTCTAATGGAGGAGTTCTTCAAATCTTAATCGTATGTCACTAAAAACAAAAGGCTTCAGTCGTTAAACTGAAGCCTCAATTTTGATTGGAGGTGGAGAGAATCGAACTCTCGTCCCCGGCGAAATCCCTATTAATGACTACATGCTTATCGCCTCCGTTTTTTAGGGTGATCTTACTGGGAGACGCCCCATTTCAGATCAACCTGCCCGTTTGCGTCTCGGACTTCCCCCTAATGGGCAAAAAAGAAGAGGTCCATATCAGGGTTGATGACAGTAATTCTAAAGCTCCTGATCAGGCCCTAGGTTACCGAAGCGCTTAAACTGTTAGGTTTAAGCAGCTTTTTCGTTAGCACCAATTGCTTCGTTAGAAGCATTAAGTGCAACTACTTTGGCAGATGTTTGTCTGTCAATTATTGTTTTGTCAGTTGTTTAAGGAGGCCAACTGACAACCTCCGCATGCCATTAATACTTCATTCCCGAGTCGAAGCCTTTACACCCCCATAAGCATTATAACAGGATTCAATTATCTCGTATAGGGTTCCAAGGCTGAATTCAAAAAAATAGTTATATCCTTGAAATCCAACAAGATAATCGCTATAATACTACTCTATGACGCTCTTTTTTAAACCAGAAACATTTGGCGAAGTTAGCCCTTTTGTTGATTCTTTAAAAAAATCAATCACCCATTACCTTCCTGCTTCTTCAAGCGGATTACATATTCTTTTGGACTCAACTGCCGTTGCAATTGTAACAAAAGTCTCTTTGAAAAAACTTCCACTCATTGAACTTTTGCAAGGTCAAGGTAAGCTTAAGGTGACTCACTATTTTAGCTTTTTTTCAGCTGATTTTCTTGAAGCCGGTTGGGTCTGTTTGGCCTGCGGTATTCATAATTTTGTCTTAGCATTGGGCTACACTGTGGCAGCAGGCGCCACACTTGGTTTTAGTCAAAATCTCAATTTTGCATGTAAAAAACATTGGCTCCATACTAAATATTCGACGAAGCTTTTAGGGATTTCAATGATTGGCTCTTTCCTGCCGGTTGCAGGTGGCGTTTTGACTTTGAAATTTTTGGAGTCATCAGTCCAGGATTTAAGGAATGGGTGGCAAACGGATAGGCAAAAGTTTGAAGCTCCTCTCATTGCAGAGATAAAATCGATTTATGCGAGGAATAAATCTCATATTGCCCACTTCCTTCAGGCCAACTTTAATTTGGATACCTATGCAACTGATATCTACCACTTGCAATCAAATTTTGATGCTAAAATTAATACGGTTGCGAATTTGGATGAATTAGGTGCACTTTTAAAAACAATTTATCGAGAATTTAAGGCAGGACCCACTAAGAAAGTCATTTGCACTAATTGTCATCAGTCAATCAGGGTGGAAGACAAAAAAGAGGTGAAAGAGCTCGTGCCTCCGAAGTCTAATTTTATGAGTTGGCTCTTATCCCGAACCTCATGATGTATTTTTAATCTTCTTTCTTGTATCATTCTCCTATGTTTGAAACTTATTCAGATGAAACTTTCCCGGTCAGAGAAGAAAGAATTCTGTCATTTTGGCAGAATGAAGAGATCTTTCAACAATCGCTAAAAAGCCGTGAAAACGGTCCTTTTTTTTCATTCTATGATGGGCCGCCTTTTGCAACCGGCCTCCCGCATTATGGCCATCTTTTAGCTGGGACCATAAAAGATGTTGTTCCGCGCTATAAAACAATGAAGGGTTTTTATGTGCCCAGACGTTTCGGATGGGATTGCCATGGACTGCCTGTAGAAATGGAGATTGAAAAAGCAAAGGCGCTCTCCGGAGCTCCCGAAATTGAAGCCTTTGGAATTGGAAAGTTTAATGAAGAATGCCGCGCGATCGTCCTTCGTTATACCGAAGAATGGAAAAAAACAGTGAATCGCATGGGGCGTTGGGTTGATTTTGAAAAGACCTATCGCACGATGGATTTTTCTTTTATGGAGTCGCTCTGGTGGGTATTTTATGAATTGTATGCCAAAGGTTTGGTATACGAGGGCTTTAAAGTGATGCCCTTTTCAGCAAAGCTCGGGACGCCCATTTCTAATTTTGAGGCCAATCTCAATTATAAAGAGGTAGAAGATCCTTCTTTAACAGTCATTTTTCCTTTGCGCTCAGAACCTGAAACTGCGCTGCTTGCTTGGACGACAACTCCCTGGACACTTCCTTCTAATTTAGCATTGGCAGTAGGCCCCCAAATTGACTACGTGAAAATTAAGGAACATAAGACAGGCCGTCAATATATTTTGGCCGAAGCAAGGTTGCCGGTTTATTTTAAAAATCCAGAAGAGTTTACTGTGATTGAGGCTTTTAAAGGGAAAGTTCTTGCGGGCAAACATTACGAGCCTCTTTTCCCTTACTTTGAGAGCAAAAAAGATCCCAATGCATTCAAGGTCATTGCCGATGATTGGGTCTCGATTGAAGATGGAACGGGCGTGGTGCATATGGCCCCAGCCTTTGGAGAGGCCGATTTTTTCACATGTACACGTGAGGGAATTGAGCTTGTCTGTCCGGTGGATCATAACGGAAAATTCACTCGTGAAGTGCCCGATTTTGAAGGTCTTTACGTCAAAGATGCTGACAAGGGGATCATCAAACACTTAAAAGAGAAAAAAAGGGTTTTTCATCATGGACAAATCCGCCACCGCTATCCTTTTTGCTGGCGCTCTGATACTCCTTTAATCTACAAAGCTGTCAGGACCTGGTTTGTCGCTGTAGAAAAAATCAAAGATCAAATTATTCAATCAAATCAAGAGATCCATTGGGTCCCAGAACATATCAAAGAAGGCCGTTTCGGGAAATGGCTTGAAAATGCGCGCGATTGGGCGATTTCACGCAATCGTTACTGGGGGACACCAATCCCTATTTGGATGAGTAGTGATGGGGATATTATCGTTATTGGCAGTGTTAAAGAATTGGAGAAGCGCACCGGGAAAAAAATCGAAGATCTGCACCGTCACTTCATTGATGATCTTACCTTTGAAGAAGGGGGAAAAACATTCAAACGTATTCCAGAGGTCTTTGATTGCTGGTTTGAATCCGGTTCAATGCCTTATGCGCAAAATCACTATCCCTTCGAAAACGAAAAAGAGACCATGGAAAATTTCCCTGCTGATTTTATTGCAGAAGGGATCGATCAGACCCGTTGCTGGTTTTACACATTAACTGTGATTTCTTCAGCGCTTTTTCAAAAACCTGCCTTTAAAAATGTGATTGTCAATGGAATTGTTTTGGCAGAAGACGGCGCAAAGATGTCCAAGCGGCTGAAAAATTATCCTGAACCAGAAAGAGTAATGAATGAATATGGAGTAGATGCACTCCGCCTCTTTTTCTTAAGCAGTCCTGCAATGGTTGCCGAAGATATGAAGTTTAGTGAGGCTGGTGTTGAACTTGTCCTGCGCCAGGTGCTCATTCCTTTTTGGAACTCTTACGTCTTTTTATCCACCTATGCCCGTATTTATAACTGGGATCCGAATAGCAGCTCATTTAAAAAGCCAAAGGCTGATATCGACCGCTGGATTCTTTCTTTGCTGCAAAAATTGATTGATAAGGTCACAAATGCCATGGACAGCTATGAGCTGAATGGGGCGGTAGAGCCTTTCATTGGATTTATCGATCAGCTCACCAATTGGTATATTCGCCGCAATAGATCCCGTTTTTGGTCTGAAGAAGATAGTCCAGATCGCAGAGAAGCATTTGAGACACTCTACACAGTTCTTTTTAGGCTTTCGCAGATCGCCGCACCATTTATTCCATTTCTCACAGAAGCAATCTTTCTCCAACTTAAGAAAAAGGGCGATCCTGAATCGGTCCATCTCTGCAATTATCCTGAATATGAAAAACAGATCAGAGATGAAGAGTTAGAAGAAGAAATGGGAAGTGTGCAACTTGTCGTCACTGCTGGCCATGCACTGCGCAAAGAGAATAAGTTAAAAGTGCGCCAGCCGCTGACAAAGGCGCATGTGATCACAGCGGATGAAAAAAAACTCTCCGCCTTAAAAGGGCAGAAGCAGCTGATTTGTGATGAGCTCAATGTCAAAGAGATTCAATTTTCAAGTAATGAAGAAGATTTTGTTGCTCTTTCTATTAAGCCCAATTTCCGCGTTTTAGGGAAAAAAGTAGGGCCTTTGATGGGCAAGTTGCAACAGCTGATTTCTAGTTTTAATCAAAAGCAAATTGGAACGCTATTATCGGGAAAAAATCTAGAGCTATCATGCGAAGGACAGACTGTGACTTTAACTCCAGAAGATGTGGCTATTGAGCGCAAAGTGTTGGAAGGCTTAATTGCTAAAGAAAGCGAAGGGGTGACTGTGGCTTTAGATACCGCTTTAACAGAAGAGCTTTTGACAGAAGGCCTTGCTCGTGAAATTGTGAATAAAATCAACACGATGCGGCGCGAAAATGGCTATGCTGTCACTGATCGCATCAATGTGAAAATGGACACTACGGAAAGAGCAAAAGAGGCCTTTCACCAACATAAAGAGTACATTTGCCATGAAGTGCTTGCGCTTTCTGTTGTTTTTCAAAAGTGTGAAGGAACTCCCTGGGACTTGAATGGAGAGCCGACGCTTATTTCAATCGAAGCAGTCTTTTAAATAAGTTCGGCCTGAGTTTTTTTTCTAGGAGTTTGACACTGGAATGGTCGGGATCTGCTTTTTTGGCATGGTCCAGGCATTCTTTGGCTTCTTTTCTATTTTTTAGCGTCAAATGATAAAACCCTAAGGTAACCATAAATCCTCTAAATTCAGAGTAATGAAAGACTCTTTTTTCAGGATAAAGATCCTTTAAATTAAAGGAAGAGAAAATTTCAGGAATCTTTTGCAGCTGCTTTTTTCTTAGACATTGATCGGCGTAATTAATTCTTGCAAAAAGATAATGGGGAAATTTTTCATAACTCTCTTGAATCATCTTTTCAGCCTTTGCAATCTCTTTTTTTTGAATCGTGACAAAAGTGAGCAAATTCATCGCTTCGGGTAGATCGGGATGTTTGCTTTGAAATTCTTTGACCTCCTCAAAAGCGCGATGTGGATAGAACTGCGCTTTTTCTAAAAGGGCGATATAGTGTTTCAGCTCTGCATTTGAAAGTTTTTTAGAAAGATCGCTTGGCATAGGTTCAAGAGAGACCTGGGTATCGGAAATACAAATTTTTTTCATGAGTGTGGAAAACTTGTTGATAACTCGTTAGAAAAGGTATTTGGTTTTTTAAGAAAAGCTCGAAGAGTTTTTAAAATTAATGTTAAGACGGAATGTAAGTGACTGATTTTTAGCATCTTATAATTTCTTAATGTTCTTCATAGAGAGCTGTGGAAAATTCAACACAACTTCCTCAATGCGCCTGTTCATAACTCCCAGAATCTACAACTCGCACTTTAAACGCATAATGGCTGCTTTTAATTTCAATCCAATAAGGAAAGGGAAAAGGGCGGCTTTGGTCCAAGTAAAACTCAATTAAGCAAGAAGAAAGGGGAGATTCATCATTTGGCCATCTGGCTTGAAGCACTTCAAATTGCGGTTTTGAGATCTTCTTTCCATCAATGGTCAAAGTGGGATTCCAGATTTTTCTACGATCTGCTTCGCCATCTTGCGGTGGAGGTCCAACTTTTTTTCTTTCATCCTCACGCACAGGACGTAGGGGCAAGCTAAGGAATTTAGGAAATAAGTAATCGGCTTCTTCAGGATAAATCTGCGCCATTTTCATTTTGGAATAACATTTAATAAGTCGATTTGTTTCTAAATCGATTTCGTAGAGGACCCAAGAGGTGTGGCCGGGGGCGCCTTTTGCCGCCCACTCTTTCCAATTTAGGGAATTTTTATAAGCGTCTTCTGGAATGGTGATCTCCTCTAAAACGAGAGAGTGAGTTTTTAAAGAATGCACTCTCAGGAGGGAATAATTTTTAGCTTGCAAGGTCACAATATAATCACCAACATGCGCCCCATAAAATCTTTCTTTTAATGATTGACCAAACGCGAATAGAGGAAAAAGAAGGATGAGAAAAAGCCATTTCCATAGAGAGATCATGATGTGAATCATAGAAGAGAAGATTGTCAATATCAAGCAAAACAAAAATATGCTATAGTTTTCTTGCCATGACAAAAACAAATTATTTTAAAGACCTTTACCAGGGTGCTTTTAGCCTTCTCACGGATCTCTATGAATTGACAATGGCCTACGGTTACTGGAAAGAGGGGATGGTAGACCGAGAGGCTGTCTTTCATCTTTCTTTTCGAAAGCAACCTTTCAAAGGGCCCTTTGCCATTGCTGCCGGGATGGAAATTGCACTTGATTATCTCCAGCAATTTCAATTTACCGATTCGGACTTAGAGTATCTTGAGGCCCAAAAAGGGGAAAACCGTAAACCTCTCTTTGAAAAAAAGTTCTTGGATTATTTAAAAAACTGGAAATTACAACTTGACGTTGATGCGATGGCAGAAGGCACAGTTGTCTTTCCCCATCAGCCTCTTCTTCGAGTGCAAGGACCCATCTTGCAGGCTCAGATCATGGAGTCCATTCTTTTAAATATCATCAATTTCCAAAGTTTGATTGCGACAAAAGCAGCACGTATTTGCTGGGCAGCAAAATCTGATCCAGTTGTAGAGTTTGGTCTAAGAAGGGCGCAGGGGATTGACGGGGCTGTCTCCGCCTCTCGGGCAGCCTATATCGGCGGATGTGAATCGACCTCACATGTTCTTGCAGGAAAATTATTTGATATTCCTGTGAAAGGAACGATGGCACATAGCTGGGTAATGGCATTCGAAGATGAGAAAAAAGCCTTCTCTGCCTTTGCAGAGGCCGAACCTAATAATTGCATCTTCTTAGTAGATACTTATAACAGTATCCAAGGGACAAAGCATGCGGTAGAAGTGGCCAAAGAATTAAAAGCAAAGGGGATGAAATTCCTTGGTGTGCGCCTCGATTCAGGAGATTTGACCTACCTTAGCATCGAAATCCGCAAAATTCTAGATGAAGGCGGATTTCCGGATGCAAAAATCATGGCGAGCAATGAGCTGGATGAAAATTTAATTAGCGATCTTAAACATCAAGGCTGTCTTGTCAATCTTTGGGGTGTGGGGAC
Organism: Rhabdochlamydiaceae bacterium; assembly: GCA_035478495.1. Taxonomy (GTDB): domain Bacteria; phylum Chlamydiota; class Chlamydiia; order Chlamydiales; family Rhabdochlamydiaceae; genus DATIJP01. Next base: position 48,593 of record DATIJP010000083.1, on the reverse strand, counting down.
CAATCTTGTCACAGGCAAAGATCAAAGCGCGTTAGATGGCGTTTATAAATTAAGCGCGGTGAAAGATGAAAAAGGCAACTGGCAATATAAATTGAAGACCTCAGAGACAATGGCGAAGGTCACAACACCTGGAATTTCACAAGTGCGCAGATACTATAATGACCGCGGCAACGTGACTGATATGCTCTATGATATCCATCTGAAAATGGATGCCCCTCCAACGATTTTTGATTTTTCTGATCCTGCAATGTTCAAAGAGGTCAAAAGTGAGTGGAAGTGGCGCGATCTTTTAATTCCCATGATGCGAAAGGGAAAAAGCATCTACATGCATCCTACACTTGAAAAGATGCGCGCAAACACGCAGGAAGAGCTTTCGAAATTTTCACCGCGTATGCGAAGATTTTTAAATCCACAGCCCTATTTTGCTGGCATCGAAAAGAACCTCTATCAATTTAAACTAAATATGATCGAAAAGATCCAAAGAGAATTTGATTGAGAGACTGTCCACAAACAATGCCTTTTAGGGATTTGAGAGTATTTTCGATGAACTTTCACAAGATTTTGATCGTTCGGACGACGAGGCCATGTGTAAACACATGGGTGAGGAGTTCGATGTGAAAGATTTCGAAAAGACTCCAAAGACCGAAGGCAGGGTTTGTGGACAGTCTCTGAAAGCGCTTTTAATTGTCGACATGCAAAATGATTTTATGCCCGGAGGAGCGCTACCTGTTCCTCATGGAGATGAAATCATCCCCATCATTAATCAATTAATGCCCCATTTTTCCCTGATTGTCGCAACACAGGATTGGCATCCTTCCGATCATGTCAGTTTCGCAAGCAACCATCCGGGAAAAAAACCAGGAGATATCATTGAAGTAAGAGGCATTAAACAGATTTTATGGCCGGTCCATTGTGTGAGAAATACAAAAGGCGCAGAGCTGGTCAGCTCTTTGCAAAAGCAGCCCATTAGTTCTATTTTTTACAAAGGTTCAGATAAATGGGTCGATAGCTACAGTACTTTTTTTGATAATGCGCGATTAAGAGCGACAGGACTTGAGGAATATCTCAAAACACGCCAAGTAAAAGAAATTTATATTGTGGGCGTAGCAACTGATTATTGTGTTCTCTATTCAGTTTTAGATGCGCTGGATTTAGGGTTCAAAGTCAGAGTCATTAAAGATGCGTGCCTAGGGATTAATCTACAACCAGGCGATCAGGCTGCTGCAGTGGCGCGGATGAAAAATGCAGGGGCGTCCTTGATTGACTCCCATCAGATATAGAACCGCTTCTGTGCCTTATAGGATGTGGCAGCAAATGGACATAATGTTCTTCCTCATCACCATGAGGAGAATCAGGTCTCTGAGAAAGAGTCGGCGTATCAGGCTGCTTATGCTCTTGCTCTATAAATCTTAACTTTTCGCGGCAAGCATCCTCAATCTTCTGCATTAATTGATAGAGAATCGTGAAAGTTTGAGGATGATGATTAAAATAGCGCAAAGAGGCGGAATGGGTTGCAGAGTGTTCATGGATGATTCTAAGAATAAGAGAATGCATTTCGACTCTGGGCAGTCCAGCATCTGGGAATTGTGTTTTAAAAATTTCATCTATCAGTGCGATTTCAGGGGGAGGTGAATTGTTCCTTTCCATTTCATGCTTTTTTGCTCCACTAGACTGTGGAATCCGAAGGCGATGTGTGGATGATCTTAATTCCCCAAATTTTGTATTCATTGATGCATAAAGTTCTACAAAAGAACCCTTTTTTTTATAAAAGGCATGAATCGCGTCGATTTGGCTTTTAGTGAGAGTTTTATAAATATCAGAAATGATTGGTCTAAGATGCGTTTTATAATCTTTTTGTATGGTCCTATTCCTTAAAAGTAAAATGAGATCTTTTGAGATGGTATGTGTAAATTTACAGATGCCATAATCTTGTTGAAATTGTGCGTTGAATTGAACGATGACCTCGACAAATCTTTTAGAATCCTGACAAGCAACTGATAAGGAACCAAGATCATCGACATTAAGATAAGAAGCAAAGAGGGAATTGGGGCCTTGTCCATTTTCTAGATTTACAAATCGCTCAAAAAAGCTCATAAACCTCCAGATAACAAATTTTTTAAGCTTTCCAACTTCTTGCTTTTTTATCAAGTCTGGATTTATTAGGATTAGGTTCATGGACCCAGTGCTTGCAACCGAGACACCCAGTACCTTTCGAATCCTGACGCTGATTATTTTTATATTGGCCATTCTGCATACACTATTTGCCAACCATTTTGTGACTTTGGCTAACCATGTTGAAGCTCTGTATGCGCGCAAACATAAAAAAGAAAAGCCAAGCAAAAGAATTAGCTTTATGGCAGAAATTTTACGATTTTTGGGGGAGATAGAAATTGTTTTTGCCTTCTGGGCCATTCCTCTCATGATTGTCATTTTGTCTTTCTATGATTGGAAGACAGCTTTGAATTATCTAAATTCAAGAATTTACGAAGAGCCTTTTTTCATTGTTATCATCATGAGCCTTGCTTCAACACGACCCATTTTTCAGTTCGCAGAAAAGGCCACTCATTTCATTGCAAAAAGATTTGGAGATACTCCTGGAGCATGGTGGCTGACAATCATGACATTGAGCCCTCTTTTAGGCTCGATCATTACAGAAGCGGCTGCGATGACAATTGGAGCGCTGATCCTTAAGAAACGATTTTATGAGTGTGGAGTCAGTAGAAAACTCGCTTACGGTACTCTTGGGCTAATGTTTGTGAATTTTTCAGTAGGAGGAGTACTTACCAATTTTGCAGCGCCTCCATCGGTTATCCTCACAAATTGCTACCATTGGACAGCAGCCGATTTTTTTAGACAATTTGGTGTTAAAACACTTGTTGGAATTGTGATGGTTAATCTTTTGTATTTTTTCATTTTTCGAGATGAATTTAAAAAACTAAAAAAATTCAAACCCGAAGTCCAGTTAGGAATTAAAAAAGAGGAACGAGTGCCTTTTTGGATCACTTGTATCAACTTAGCCTTTATTTCCTGGGTGATTCTCATGAAGGAATATTCTGCCATTTTTATTGGGAGCTATCTTTTATTTTTAGGATTTCATCATGCAACACGCCCCTATCAAGATCAGATTACGCTTCGTAAACCGCTCATGGTGGGCCTTTTTCTTGCTGGATTGATGATCCATGTCGAGTTTCAAAAATGGTGGATTGAACGCCTTTTGACCCATTTGAATTATGGGCAGATGATGATCACGGGATTGATAGTGACTGCTTTTTCTGAAAATTCAGTATTGGCTCAACTTTCTTGCCTAATTCCCGATCTCACCGCGCTTTTAAAATATGCTTTGGTCGCAGGGTTTATTGCAGGGGGTGGGTTGACTGTAATTGCCCATGCCCCAAATCTAGTGGGTCAAACGATATTAAAAAAATATTTTAGACATGGAGTTTCGCCGCTCTACCTCTTTTTAGGCGCTTTGGGCCCAACACTTGTCTTTTTTGTTATTTATTACTTCTTCCCGCCCATGTAAAATACCTGAATAGGTATGAAAAAATTAATACAAGGTATTGTTGATTTTAGAAAAAATCGTACGGAAGAGAGCCGCGAGCTATTTGCAAAGCTGGCCCTCGGACAAAAGCCGGATACTCTTTTCATTGCCTGCTCCGATAGCAGGGTGGTGCCCAATATTTTTGCCTCTACAAATCCAGGGGATTTATTTGTTCTCCGAAATATAGGGAATTTAATACCGCCTGTCACCGCCCCTCTTCAAGATAACAGTGCATCAGCTGTCATTGAATTTGCTATATTCTCTTTAAAAGTCTCTGACATCATCATTTGTGGCCATTCTGAATGCGGGGCCATGCAAGCACTTTCTCAAGGTATAGACACTCTTTGCTGTCCACATCTTGAGTCTTGGTTGAAATATGGAGAAGAGTCCTTAGACAAGGTAAAAAAAGGGTTTAAGATCAATCCCTCATTGTCAGAACATAATCAGCTCTCTCAAGTGAATGTCTTGCAGCAGATCGAGCATACTAAAAGTTACCCCTTCATCCGCGAGCGTCTGGAGAAAAAAGAGATCCGCGTCCACGGATGGTGGTTTGATATTGCAAAAGCGGATGTTTATTGTTATGAGCAAAGCGTCAATCAATTTGTTCTCATTGATGAGAAAGAAGCAAAGCTAATCTTGGATAGATCTGAATGAGTCTCGAAAGAAATTTAGAGATACATGATTACATCCACACTTTATTTGCAGGGGAGGATGAAAGCCTCAAATTTGCACGGGAAAATTCAAAAAAAGAAGGGCTCAAAGAGATCCAGGTGCCTGCGGGCGTCGGCAAAATGCTCTATCTGCTTGCAAAACTTCAAAATCCAAAAAGAGTGCTAGAAATTGGCACACTGGGTGGTTACAGCACACTTTGGCTTGCCAAAGCCCTTGCGCCTGGCGGGACAATTCTTACCCTTGAAAATCAGGAAAAAAATGCGAAGGTAGCGCTCGAGCACATTCGGCTTGCGGGTTACCAAGACCAGATCAAAATTCATCTAGGTGATGCTGCAGCACTACTTGCCTCTTTAAATGAAAAGTTTGATCTTATTTTTATTGATGCAGACAAGGAAAACTATCCTCTTTACTTAGACTATGCAATGAAATTAGCGCGTCCTGGTACTTTAATTTTGTGCGACAATCTCATTCCAAAAAGAGGACCAATTGGCAGTCCCGATCGCAGAGATATTGAAGCTTTGGCTGTTTATGAATTTAATCGAAGGATGGCCGGGCATCCTCAATTAGAGGCCACGCTCTTTACCACGCTTGTCAAAGATAAACTCGATGCCCTCGGCGTCGCAATAGTTAGATAGGGATTAACCACAGAGGCATAGAGAGCACAGAGAGAAGAAGAGTTCATTTTTTTGCGAGCGAAGCAAAAAAATGGACTTCTATTTTTTTCGGTTCGCTCCCGAAAAAAATAAAAAAACTCCTCCGAACTCCGTGATCTCTGTGCCTCTGTGGTTAATCTAGTAACTAATAGGAAGTTTTCCTGTGGGGATAAGCTGGCCAAAGATGAGATCTTTCGCAGCCTCTTCGGCATCAGGATCATTCTCATAGGCCATGATGAGTGTCAAGCTGGGATCAAAAGGCAAAAGGCAATAGGGAGTTTGGAAAAGAACAATGATCACTGGAAGGGTTTTTCGAACGGTATGAATCCATTCTATGAGTTCTTCTGTGGGTTTTTCATACAACCCAACAATCACAGCGTCATAGCGCTTTAAATTCGCGAAGAGGACGTCTCTTTGGTCATGAAAATAATAATCGCAATGGGGAATAAAGTTTTTGCCATTGCTAAGTAGTGCATAATGGCCAGGGGAGGATAATGGAAGAAGATGATCAGGATTGCTCACTAAGGTAATGGCACTTCGATAAAGCTGCCTTTTCAGCTCTTTGGCCTCGGGAGAATTGATCTCTTCTAAAAGGTTGTCAGAAGAAAGTGAAAAATCTAACTTTTCCTTGATTTTTAGAATTTTATCCACATGTTCATCTAACTCTTTTTCTTGCAACTCTCCGTCTAAAATAGCTTGTTTAATGCGGTTAAAGGCCTCCGGCACATCTTGAGTTAAAATTCGTTCGATATTGGGAGCGATATGATCGCCATAAAGCAGAAGATCATGGCCTGCAAGAAGGGCTTTAAGCCCGATTTCTTTGGCAGGATAATAATTGGTCAAGGCTTTCATGTTTAGGGCATCAGTGATCACAAGGCCTTGAAATCCCATCTTTTGTTTTAAAAGTTCTGTGATCATTTTTGAGGAAAAAGTCACAGGCAGGAAGGGTTCAAAAGCAGGAAAAGAGAGATGAGCGGACATGACACAAGGAATACCAGCTTCAATCGCTGCAACAAAGGGATAAAGTTCTACTTTGGAAAGATGTTCTAAAGAATGATAAATAATCGGCAAATCAAAATGGGAATCAACAGCAGTATCTCCATGTCCTGGAAAATGTTTGGCGCATCCTAAAATTCCCTCTGATGCAAGGCCGTGCAAATAAGCAACTGCTTTGCGAGCCACAGAGTGCGGGTTTTCTCCAAATGAGCGCATATGAATGACTGGATTGCATGGATTGTTATTCACATCGACAATAGGAGCTAAATTCACGTGGGTGCCTACTTTTTTGCATGTGCGCCCGATTTCTTTGCCCAATTGATAAATCAGATCGTCGTCTTGAATGGCCCCAAGTGTGAGATTTCTTGGAAATTTGACGGTATCTGAAAGTCGCATGCTTAAGCCCCATTCTGCATCTTGCACGCAAAGGAGTGGGATTTTAGACTCCATTTGGAGCTCTTGGATGAGTTTCACTTGTGAGAGGGGATCGCCTTGCTTTAGGATGATGCCGCCAATGTGGTAATCGTGTATGATATCCAGTAGATTTTCCCGGTGAGAGCCATCCGGCGAAAAACGAGCTGGGACAATAAAAAGCTGCCCGATTTTTTCATCTAACGACAGTGTGTTAATATCGTGGGCAAACAGTACTTGAAAAAAGAAAAGAAAAAGCAAAAAAAAATACATAGAAAGTGATCTTAACATAATGACAAAATGGTTCATATTTTTTCTTGCTGTCTCTCAATTGCTATTTGGAAACTCTATTGATTGCATTTACGTGATCAACCAAACAGAGCGACCAGATCATTGGGAGATGATGCAAAAGATATTGGAAGCTGAAAAGCTGCAGGCAACGCGCATCAATGCTATCAATGGCGCGCACCTTTCTCAAAAAAGAAAGAAAGAGCTTCAAAAAAAGCACAAATTAGCTTTAAAAGCAGACCAATTAGGTCATCTTTTAACGCAGATCTCTGTGATTAAAGATGCCTATGAAAAAGGGTCAAAACTGATTTGGATTTTAGAAGATGATTGTACTTTTACTGATAGTATCCAAAAAAATTTAGAAGCTCGGATTGAAAAGTTAAACTCCGATTGGGACCTTTTTTATACGGGGCCCTCCTTTTGCGTTTCTAGAAAGGGGATGGAGAGAATCATCCATTACTATGACTCTCTTAAAGAGCCCAATAAAGATGAAAGTTTGCAGAGTATCCCTGGCATTCGAGTGTATAGCGATGAAAATCCTCTTGTGAAAAGGAGTGAGTCTTCCTATTTGCTGGAACATGAAACTCCTCTTGCTGACTATTTAAAACCCATTGAAGTTGTCAATTTTCGATCAGGAGTAGATCTTGTAGATTGTATTTATGTGATCAATCTTGATGCCAGGAAGGATAAATGGGACCGTTTAAAACCCCTTTTTGAAGAAAGAAATCTTAAGGTTAATCGTGTGAGCGGAATTAATGGTTGGCAGCTTTCGAAAGAGGATAAAAAACAGCTCGCTGGTCCATATCGTCCACGACTTAAGGGAGGGCAGATAGGTTGTCTTTTGAGCCATCTCTCCATTCTTAAAGATGCCAGTAGAAGAGGGTTTGATCTCATCTGGGTCCTTGAAGATGATATCGAGTTCACTCAAGATGTATCTAAAATTTCAGACATGCTTCGCAAACTTTCAAAAATGGATCCGGACTGGGATCTATTTTACACCGATCCTGACTTCAAAAGTGAAAAAGGGGAACCTTTTCGCCCTGCTGAACTTGCTCCAAGACCAGATCAGATTTTGCCACCGCTTGAATTTTTTCAGGAGCGAATACTAATAGATGAAGAGATCATGCAGGTCCGCAGTCGGTTTGCTACCCATTCAATGTTGATTTCTAAAAAGGGAATTAAAAAGATCTTAGATTATTTTACCCATGTCTACCTTTTTTCTCCGATTGATTGGGATATTCATTATATCCCGTCTATCAGACAGTATGCTGCATGCAAAGACATTGTCACGGTATGGCGCAATAATCCCTATTCAGACACCATCCCACAGAGCTCTCTGAATACAAAAAATAACTAAATAACGCGAGTTTTGTTTAAGAAAAAAGAAAATCGGTGACGGTCACGTTTACGTTTACGTTTACGAAAAGCTGTTCCTCCAATTCTTCTTTATCACTTAATTTTGGCTTATTTGTATCATACGCATAAGCAATTGTCATAATATAAGGGTAACCATGAAGTACTTCGATCATGAAAAATTGGATGTGTATCAAGCATCAATAGAGTTAGTTATTTTGATAGATGAAATCATTGATTTTTTTCCTAGAGGAAGGTCTTATCTTGCAGATCAATTGCAAAGAGCAGGAAGTTCGATTTCTTTGAATATAGCAGAAGGGGCTGGAGAATATTCCGCGCAAGAGAAGATCAGATTTTATCGAATGGCGCGGCGATCAGCCACAGAATGTGCAAGTATTTTTGATATAGGACAACGAATTCGAATTATTGAACATCAGAGGCATCTAAAGGGAAGGGAATTATTAATACGAATTGTTTCAATGTTGACCAAGATGGTTCAAGGAAACAGCAAGACTGAAGTAAAAGTTGAAGAAGGATTGGTGGGTAGCGCTTCGTAAACGTAAACGTGACCGTGACCGTCACCGACTTATCCGAAACTGGCGTTAGATATTTTCCTTTCTAATCTGTGCAAGAAGTTTGCGAAACATCGCCTCTGTCAATGTTCCTGTATTCGTATTACGAGGAGTAGGGTGATAGCAAGCATAAAGAGTGGGCAGGCCATCTATTTCCACTTTTGCGCCATAAGAAAAGCGGATACCTCTTGTGGAGTGGCCGAGTCTTCTTGCTGAGAATAAAAAAGCATCAAATGCAAATTTTCCTAAAGCTAAAACGGCTTTTACATTTTTCAAAAGATGCAGTTCATTGATGTAATAATCATTGCAATTGGCAAGTTCCTGCCTTGTTGGTTTGTGAAGCGGTGGAGTGCATTTGACAGCTGCTGTGATGTAACAGCCCCGCAGCTTTAATCCATCTAAAATCGATTCTGACGTTGGCTGATTGGCAAAACCCTCTTTGTAAAGCATCTTCATTAAAAAACGTCCAGAATCATCACCTGTAAACACTCTACCCGTCCGATTGCCCCCATGGGGCGCTGGCGCAAGACCCGTAATTAAAAGCCAACCCTTTTCATCGCCAAAACCTGGCACAGGCCGTCTCCAATAAGTCTCATTTTCATGAATTTTTTTAGGAGGGACATTCTCACGATAACGCACAAGTCTTTTGCATTTGCGGCAATCAACAATGCATTTTCTTAACGAGCCAAAAGATGAGAGTCTCAATTTTGTAGGCGAGTTTTTAATTCAGGAAGATATTGGAAAATGGTGGTATCTTCGACGCTATTGAGAACATTTAAATATTCTTCCCCGTTTTCCTTTGTCAGACCTCTTTTTTCTGCACAGCTTTTTCCAGAACGGGTCCAATAGTGGTGTACTCGGAATTCATTGGGGTCAAATTTTTTCTTCTTAAAGCCCTCTTTTAATTGGGCATGGTGGATAAAACAAAATTCTACAGCTTCAGGGCGGTGGATGCTTTTTACCTGTTTATTTTCTTGGAAATCATCTTTTGCTCTATGCGTTAAGTGCTGGACCATCGGAATATTTGGAGAAAGTTCCCAGGTGTCAGAGGTGCCAAACATTTTCCAATGCAGTTTTAAACTTCCTCGATTTTGTTTGTCCATCCGATTTAACATTGATTGAAATGAACGGGCTCCATGGACAGGAACGATGAACTCATCAATATCGATCACAGCAACCCATTTTGCGATTCCAAGCGCCTTTTTCTTTAGGCAGTCATTGTAGGCAGCAGTTTGATAGGGCTCATGTGCAGTCCCTTTATTCTCTTTAATTTTATGCTCTTCAACTGATGAACTCCAATCGATGAGTTCGACAAGGCCCTCTTTGACATAAGGGCTGAGTACTTCAGAGTAGTTATCTGTACTATCATTGTTGTAGAGATAAAAATGATCAGCTCCGAGCACACGATGGTATTCAATCCATTCTTTGAGCCAGGGCGCCTCATTTTTAAATATCGCGCAAACAGCTAATTTATAGCGGTATTTGGACGATGGTGAAAGATATAAGAAACTTAAGCCAAAAAGAAAAATGGCACAAAAATAAATCCACTTCCTCATAAATGAGAAAATGGATTTTTTCAGAATTTATTTCAAGTCTTTGATCTTATCTGCCACGAAATTTGGTCGGAAATTGGACCGGCTGCAAAGATTTTCCTGAAAGTGTATTAGAAGTTGTGTGAATCGCTAGTGCAGCTGTGACTGTAGTTGCTAATAATGCACCAAATCGTACCACTTTTCCAAGTGTTCCTGGGAGATTTGTTGTTACAGATTTAACTATTTTATTAGCTGCGTTATTTGGATTAATTGGGTTTGTCATAATGTTTTATCACCTTTGTTTGTTATTAATTACTATTATATATTAATAATTAATTATAATATATTCATTTTTTTAGGATTTGATATTTATTATCATTCTTAGTATCAATATGTTATGGAAAAGAAAAATTGCCCCTGCCATAGCGGTAAGCCTTATGGGGAATGCTGCGCGCCCTACCATAGAGGGAAATTCCCTGAGACGGCGCTAAAATTGATGCGCTCCCGCTATTCAGCTTATGCCCTTGGTTTTTCTGATTATATTATTCAAACCACACATAAAGAGAATCCTGCGGCAGCTAAAGAGCCTAATCAATGGAAAAAAGACATCTTAGATTTTTCAAAAAATACCATTTTTGAAGGGCTTGAGATTTTGAGTTTTATTGATGGAGAAAATGAGGCATTTGTCACCTTTAGAGCATTACTTAAAGAAGGGGACAAGGATGTCTCTTTTACTGAAGAGAGCCGATTTTTCAAAGTAGGTGGGCGCTGGCTCTATCACTCTGGCCAGGTGCCGCATGCTTCTTGAAACGAAAAAAGAATTTGAAGGGCTTCTAATTAAGAAAGAAGTTTGTATTAAAGCTGATCTTAAACACACCCTTTTTTCCCATTGCCAATTTGAGGGGTGCGACTTTACTGAAAGCGACTTTACGAGCAGCAAGTTCATTGAATGTCATCTAAGGAATTGCAATTTGAGCCTGGTGAAATTAGAGGGGACAAGATTGCAAAATATCTCATTTGTGGATTGTAAATTTGTCGGCGTGAATTTTGGAAAAAGCGACCCGCTGTTTTTAAGCCTGAAATTTAGCAAATGTCTGATTGACACATGCAATTTTTCAGACCTTGATTTAAAGAGCACAGCTTTTCTGGAATGCATGATGAGAGAATCATTTTTTTCAAATTGCAATCTTTCTAAAAGCGATTTTTCAGGCAGTGATTTGAGGGGAAGCACATTCCATAATACCAATTTAGGCGGGGCCAATTTCCAAAACGCAATCAACTATTCTATTAATCCTGCGACTAATCTACTCAAAAATGCGCGCTTCTCAAGTCCAGAGGTTCTTGCTCTCTTGAATCATTTTGAGATCGTGATCGAGTAGTCCTCTTTGACCGAAAAAGCAACCACAGAGCCACAGAGAGCACAGAGTTCGGAAGAGGAATCATTTTTTTGCGAGCGAAGCAAAAAAATGGACTTCTATTTTTTTCGGTTCTCCCCGAAAAAAATAAATTCTCCTCCGAACTCTGTGCTCTCCGTGTCTCTGTGGTGGGGTCCAGTTCTTTTATTTGTAGTAGTTTTCAATTTTTACAAATTGAAATGGCCGATCTTTATTTTCAGAATCATAAATGAAATGGGCAATGCCGCAATTTACTGGATAAGTGCAATCTTCAGAATCGATGATTTCACCAATCAACGTTTTTATGGCCCGTCCATGTGTGAAAATAGCCACCTTTTGCCCAGGATGTGCATTAGCAATCTCGATGAGCTGATTTTCTAATCTTTGATAAAGTGCATTATATGTTTCCGCATTGGGAAATACTGGGTGGTCCCAAAACTCTTTTCGAATGGGGTAAGTTTGAAGAAGCGTTTGAATTTCTTTTCCATACAGTGCTTCTTTTTCTTGAGGAGTAATCCCTTCTGCGTCACCCCAATTAATTTCACGTAATTTTTCTTGTTTCACAATTGGCAAATCAAGAATTTTTGAGGTTTCCTCGGCAGTTTGAAAAGCCCTTGAAAGGTCGCTCGAGTAAAGCGCTGCAAGATCACAGTGGACTGCTTTCAAATAGCGCGCCAATTTTTCTGCTTGGATTTTTCCTCTAGGATTTAAAGGGATATCTGTCCATCCAGAAAAACGATGCTCCACGTTCCAACTGGTTTCCCCATGGCGGACTAAAAGAAAGTGGGTTTTTTCTGCCAAAAGAAAATGGGTAAAACAAAGAGAAATTAAAGTTAAAAAATAAATCATTTTTTTAAATTCCATATCAAAAGGGTGTTTGGTTATTATTTATCCATAATAATAATGGAGAGATTATGAAAAAATACTTATTTATTTGCATTTTATTTATTCACACTCTTTGGGCCGGGGAAGATGAAAAAGAGACCTACTTGCAATATCTCAAGCAATATGAGGTATTAGGTCCTTTTGGAAATGCTGCGCAGGGAGAAATCGAGATTATTTTAGATAAAGCAAAAATGGAAGAAATTGAGAAAGCAATGGGTCGAAAGGTAGGCATTGTGGCCCAAGATAAATATTGGCTCTGGATCAATGATGCAGTCTATTTCCCAAGTGGCAAATCCGGTGTTTATGGAAGGGTAATGTGGAGGCAGTCGCTACAAGGGATCACAGGTGCCGCTGTGATGCCGGTACTACCCGATGGACGCATCGTATTAAATCGTAATTACCGACATGCGACTCGCTCTTGGGAATATGAGCTGCCTCGAGGGGGCGCAAATCCAGGAGAGAGCGCAGAGTCAGTTGCTATACGAGAAGCGAAAGAAGAGACGGGGATGGTCATCGACGAGCTTTATCTTTTGGGAGAAATGGCGGTAGATACTGGAATACTAAATGCAATCTCACCTGTTTTTATGGCTAAGGTGATCGAGATACAAGAAGCTGAACCCGAAGATGCAGAAGCCATTGCTGCTGTAGAGGCTTTTTCAGTGGATGAGTTAAAACAAGGTTTTATGAAGGGATATTTAACAGTTGAAAGTAACGGAGCTGCTTTGGAAATTCCTCTGCGCGACCCTTTTCTTGCATTTGCTCTTTTTCAAGCAGAGCTGCGCCATTTACTGAAGTAATGATTGGGCCTCTTCATCAGAAAGAATGGTTGAAAATGGATGAAACTGAATGTCTGCAATCTGAGGATTAAATGCTTTAATCCGGGCATCACTAAAGCTATAGCGAAGTCCAACGAAAGGGATATGTTCAGCATCCAATGCCTGTTCCATTTCGGTAAGGGTGCTCAATTTATCATCGATCAGGACGACGCGCTCTGGTCGAATTCTAAGACGGTCTAAGAAAGTGAGAAATGATTTTCCTTTCGATTTGCCTGCTAGAAAAAAGATCCCTTTTCGAAAGAGCATTCCATGGTTTTCACTGAAAAAATAGAGATCGTCTTGAGTGGGGGCAGCTTGCTGCAAATCAATACCGAGTTCTCCCAGTTGTTTCAATGTACGAGTCGCAAGCGCGAGACCTTGCGCTGTGATTCCCATCATCGAAACTCCTTTTTTTTGCAACTCTTGGATCACAGAGGCAGTATCTTCTTCAACTAGTTTTACTTTTGTTAAAAGACGGACAGCTTCCCATTCTGAAAGTGCTTTTTCAAAAGCTGCTGAAGGGTTAAGGCCAGAATTTTTATATTGGTTTGCACGATCTAGTAGCCAAATATCAGTTCCCAAAGCTTGCCTAGGAATAATCAAGGTATCATCGATATCTAATAAAAGAAGCGTCTTTTCATCTACATAGTCAGGCAGCTCATTGAAATGATCAATCTCAACAATGGCAGCATAGGCTAAATTTGCAGATAAAAAAAGAGCGGCAAGGATTTTATATATCATATTAGGTTCATAGGTTTTTCTGGCAAAAAGCCGCCAGCTTGTGTCTTCCACATTTTTGCATAATGGCCATTTAAAGAAAGTAATTGCGCATGGGAACCTTCTTCGATGATTTTTCCATGATCAAAGACCAAGATCCGGTCCATTTTTGAAAGGGTAGAAAGTCGATGGGCAATCACAATCGTGGTTCGATTTTGCATCAATGTTTCAAGGCTATCTTGAATATATTTTTCTGTGATCGAGTCGAGTGAGGATGTCGCCTCATCAAAAATAATGATCGGTGCATCGGTTAAAAGCGCGCGCGCTATCGCAATGCGCTGTCGCTCTCCACCTGAGAGTTTTGTACCGCGCTCGCCGACTAAGGTTTCGTAGCCAGTCGGAATTTTTCTGATAAATTCATCACAATGGGCAAGTTTAGCAGCGATAAAGATTTCATCTTCTTTACCATTTAACTTTCCAAAGCCAATGTTCTCTTTGAGTGATCGATGGAAGAGCACTGGATCTTGAGGGATTAGGGCAACTTGGCTGCGCAATGATTCCAAAGTCACCTGCGCAATATCCTGGCCATCAATGAATATCTTTCCGCTTTCTACAGGAAATAATCGTAAAATAAGACTGACAAACGTGGACTTTCCTGCGCCTGAATAACCGACCAGGCCCACTTTTTCTCCTCCATGAATATGGACGTTTTTATTTTGAAAAAGTTTTTTTTCTCCATAGTGGAAGGTAACATTGTCAAATTGAATTTCGCCTTTGGAAACATGGAGGGGATTAGCAGTAGGCAAGTCTAAAAGATCTTGTGGATCATTCATTAAAACAAGGGCCTGTTTGGCGGTGCTAATCGATTGAAAAAGCTGAGGGATAGCACTGCCTGTAAGCCAGATCATCATCCCAATATTCCATTGGGTATTAAAAAGCTGGACAGCTTCGCCTGTTGTGATTTTATCTTGGAACCAAAAATAGAACATTAATCCATAAATGCAGATTCCCGATAACATGAAAAAAAAGCCAAGACTCAGGCGCATCTTCTCCATGTATTTTCTAGATAAATAGTGGGCATGCTGCTCCTCTTTTTGAAGAGCCCCGACAAAAGCTTTTTCATGGGAAAAACGATAAAATAAGTTCACGGCAAAATTGTTGGTCAAGCTATCTACGATCCGACCTAAAAGTGAGCTGCGTATCTCGCTATGAAGATGTTCTAATTTGCTCACTTTTTTAGTATAGAGAAGGCAGATGCAAAAATGGAGGGTGATCCAAGCAATAAAAATCACAGCAAAGAGAGGATTAATTCGAAAAGCAAACAGGGTGGCTAAGATACATGCTGCAAGTGCCGGCATAAACATGGTCAGAAGTTGCTGCAAGATCAAAGAGACTTGAGTGGTCATATCGGAAATTTTATTGGTCAAAGAGCCAGCAAAACGGGCATTGAAATATTTGGGGCTGTGCCTCTGGATATGATCAAACATGGCCATCCGGATATCTGCTTCAAGGCGCGGCATCGCACGCATCTGCAAATAGCCTTGCGCTCGAAATCCATATTCAATGGTAATCCAAAGAGCAATCCCCATATAGATAGGAGTGAGTAGAGCAGGCCATGCTGCGGCACGATGGGTTTCATTCATTGTGAAAATATCGACCACTAGACGTAAAATGTAGGGCCAAACTGTGGCATCAAGGGCCCAGACAATTGAAACTAGAAAAATAAAAAAGAATGTCCAGCGATAGGGACGAATGAAATGCCAGAAAAATGCGCCAAGATTTTTGTAAGGCATAAAATAGGAAAAGTATTATGTGGTGGATTTTGCTAGTAGATCGTATCCTATAGAGCAATTAAATAACAATTATTAATCTTATTTATGGCGCGGCAATGGGAAGCTGAAGCAACGATAGAAGCTGATCTGGCTTTAAAGCTGATTCAATCTCAATTTCCCGAATTAAATGCCTTAAAAATTAAACTGTTAGGGGTCGGTTGGGACAATACAGCTTATTTGATCAATGATCAATTTGTTTTCCGCTTTCCCAGAAGACAAATCGCAGTGCCGCTTCTAAAAACTGAACTCTCTCTTTTGCCCAAAATTGCTGGCTATCTTCCACTTCCTATTCCCATTCCGAAATGGGCTGGATCTGCCGGTTTGGGATATCCTTGGCCTTTTAGTGGATACACAATGCTTCTAGGTTCGACTGCTTGCTCGGTCTATATATCAGATTCTGAAAGAATGGCGCTTGCAAAACCCTTGGCAGAGTTTCTAAAAGCCTTACATGGGATTTCTAAAGACTCTCTTGAAGGTTGTCATGTGCCAAAAGATCTCATTGGCAAGTTAGATGTAAAGAGATTGGGGTTCGAAATTAAAAAAAATCTTGAAGAAATCGCTTTATTAAAATTGCTAGAAAATCAAGAGAAATTTCATAAGATCCTTGAAGATTCTACTTTTTTAAAACCTGCCCATGCCTCCGTAATCGTTCATGGTGATTTTTACGCACGCCATGTGCTCGTTGATCAGAAAAATCAGTTAGCGGGTGTTATTGATTGGGGAGATATTCATTTTGGCGATCCAGGCGTCGATCTTTCCATTGCGCATAGCTTTCTACCTGCAGAGGCCCATGCTGAATTTTGCAGTGTATACGGCGAGATTTCTGAAAATAGCTGGCTGCTCGGACGTTTACGAGCGCTCTTTTCTTGCACAATCATCACACTTTTTGGTCACCATAGTGGCGACTCAGCTATTGAGAAAGAGGGCCTACGCGGTCTCAATCAAATCGCAAGATAATAAAAATATTTTTAAAAAAACATTTCTTATAAAAACTGAATTCTGTTAACAGGAAGTTAATAGCAATTCGGGGATCAGATGGGAAAAAAATTACTCTTAGCAATTGGCCTTTTAACTGCTTTTTGTGCTTGCAAGCAAGGAAGTCAAGGCAATATAAGCAATCGACCCCTCGTCGATGAACAAACAGCTTATTACTATGATTATTATGGAAGCTATTATCCCGAATATTACTGGACAGGCCCTGGGTATTATTGGGGAATTTGGTACGGCAATCAGTGGGATTATAACCGTCATGGCCATCATCATGGCGGACATCACGGTGGTGGACATCATGGTGGTGGAGGCGGACATCACGGCGGCGGCGGACACCATGGCGGCGGACATCATCATTAAAATATAAGGTGTAAAATGAAGAAATATTATTGGCTCGCAGTGTTATCTATTTCATCGATTATTTTTGCTGGCAGTGTTTCTGTGCCAGGAGTCGAAGTTGACGTGGGAGATGGCTATTACGGTTATTATTATGGAGATGGCTATTGGGGTGGCCCAGGCTATTATGGCGGGATTTGGTATGACAATGAAGGCGACTATCATCGTCATGGCGGCGGCGGACATCATCAGGGACATGGCGGCGGCGGCGGCGGCCATCATGGTGGTGGAGGCGGGCACGGCGGTGGTGGAGGCGGACATCATCATTAAAGGTTAACTTTATGTTTTTTAAAAAGGAGAAGAAAATGGTTATTCATCCACTTTTAGGACCAATTGTTTCATTACTTGCTGGAATTTTAATTTTGATTTTCCCAGCAATCCTTAATTACATTGTTGCGATCTATCTTATCCTGATTGGAATTGTTGGTATTTTCGGTAGATTTTAACTCTACTCTTTAAATTCAACGACAATCAACTCAATGGGATTTTTGGATATATTTGTCGTTGTATGCAGGGCTCCAGGAGGATCTGGAGTCAAGTAATAAGATTTTCCACTTTCTAAGTCTAGAATAGCGACTTCTCCTGTCTGATCTACTTTTTTTAGTTTACCACCTTTGAGTGCGATGAGAACTCTATTGTGATCATCTCGATGCATGCCGGTTGTTTTATTCGGAGGAAGTGTGATCTTATAGGATTTCATTTCTGCATTTTCAAACTGGATTTCTACAGGGAAATCAGTCGCTGCGGCAGATAACCCCGAAACGCAAGAAAGTATGCAAATAGAAAACAAAAACAATTTTTTCATTATGCCATGTAGATTAACTGATCGCGCGTTTTTTTTAAAGTGAGACTAAGAAAAAAGAAGAGTAGCAGGATAGCAGGATGAATAGGATAGAAGATTTAAAGAATACAATTAACTCTTCATCCTGGCCATCCTGTCATCCTGCTTCTATGCTCTTAATATTTAAAGCAAGTTTAGCTCTCTATTTCGGGGGTCTTGCTGGTTGCATCTGAGTTTATCCTATTGCATTCCTGGGACCATTTACCCTTGCTAAAGAGGGTAGGGAAAAGCAGTTTTCGCGCGCTTTCCAGGATGAAAATAGTAAAACTGGGAAATAGAGCAACGATCCATTGCTGGGAAGTCAAAGGCACTGTGGCAAAATGGGTCTGGAAAAAGGGAACATGCAAGATCAGCACTTGCAAAACAAAAGCCGCGCCTATCGCAACGATCAGAGGAATATTTTTAAATATCCCTAGTTTTAGAATAGTGATTTCATCCGACCGCACACTAAAGGCGATCAACCATTCAAAAAAGATCACATTGCAAAAGACCATTGTGCGCGCAGTTGCCAGATCGCTATTGACCAGTCCAAATTTAAAAACAAAGAAAATGCTTAAAGAAAGCATCGATGCTAAAAAACCAATGCGATATTTCATGCCTGTAAAGATAAGGTCGACTTTTGGATCGCGAGGGGGTTGTAGGAGCTCTTTGCCTGTTTTGGGCTCAAGGCCCAAAGGAACAGCAATAATGACACCTGTGATGAGGTTGATCCACAAGATTTGAAGGGGGAGAAGGGGAGCCAGGCTTGTGAAAAGCACACATAAGGTGAGTCCGAGAAGTTCCCCAAAACAGGTTGTTAATAAGAAAGTGCATACATTGCGCAGTCGATTAAAAATAGCCCTGCCTTCTTCTGCAGCGGCCAGTACTGAAGCGAAATTATCATCGGACAAGACAATGTCTGAGGCTTCTTTTGCCACCTCAGTGCCAGAAATGCCCATGGCCACTCCAATATTTGCAGCCTCTAGAGCAGGGGCATCATTTACACCATCGCCCGTCATCGCCACAATATGCCCGAGTGACTGATAAGCTTTAACAATCCGCAGCTTATGTAGCGGCTCGACACGTGCAAAAACATCGAAATGAACAATTTTTGATTTCAGTTCTTCTTCGCTCATTTTTTCTAACTCTTCGCCACTAATTGCACTATTATTTGTAATTCCTAACTGGTGTGCAATGGCACTTGCCGTCATTTTATTATCGCCAGTCACCATCGCCACCTTAATCCCTGCTTTCTTGCAGGCAGCAACGGCCTGTATCGCTTCTTCTCGAGGAGGGTCTTGAATTCCAAAAATTCCTGTGAAAATAAGCCGCCCTCTAAAGGATTCTTCGGTCAAAGGAGATTCCTCCAAAGGCAAATCGCAATAGCCGACTGCAATGAGCCTGAGCGCCTCTTTTGTCATTTTGTCCATGGCTTGCAGGATCTCTTCTCTTTCACCCTCTTTGAATGGATGGCAAAAAGTGAGAATTTTTTCAGGAGCGCCTTTGACCAAGACCATTTTTCCTGCTGGCGATGTATGTAAAGTGGCCATGTAACGGCTTTCGCTTCGGAATGGAATTTCACTGACACGTGGGAAGGCAAAGGTCAGCTGTGGCAAATCAAACCCTGATTTTGCGGCAGCAATGAGCAGCGCCCCTTCTGTTGAATCTCCGATCACTTCATACTTCTCACCGAGCTTTGTGAGCATCGCATCATTGCAAAGAGCTCCAATTTCCAATATCTGTTTCAGTAAATCTGGATTTCCAAAAGAAAAGATCTCTTTGACAGTCATCTGATTTAAAGTGAGTGTCCCTGTTTTATCTGAGCAGATGACAGTTGTAGAACCAAGTGTTTCGACAGCAACTAACTTTCTGATAATGGCATGTCGTTTGGCCATTGCATTCATCCCAGCAGCAAGGACAACGGTCACAGCGACAGGCAGGCCTTCTGGGATCGCGGATACAGCTGCGGAGACTGCAAGCAAAAATACCTCCATCCAGCCCATTCCTCTATAAAAACTGATCGCGGTAAAGATGAAAATAGATAAAAAGACAATCAAGATCATCCAGCCGCCTATGGCCTGAATGCTTTTTTGCAGGGGGGTCTTAATCGGACTCATTTCCGCGATGCTGGCAGCGATTTTACCGATTTCTGTAGCCATTCCTGTTCTCACCACAATGGCTTTTGCCCGTCCATAGCAGGCAATCGTTCCCGTATAGGCCATGTTTCGCCTTTCAGCTAAAGGCACTTTGCCCTGAATCGGGTCGATCGATTTTTCCACAGGCATTGCTTCGCCAGTTAAGATCGATTCATTAATTTTAAAATTAACAGACTCGATCAAACGGGCGTCAGCTGGGACTTTATCGCCAGGTTCTAGAATGATGAGATCGCCTGGAACAAGTTCATTGGATGGAATGATTTCTAGTTTCCCATTCCTTTTGACTTTAGATTTAGGGGAAGATAGCTCTTTTAGAGCATGCATCGCCCTTTCGGCTTTTGCTTCTTGAAGGAATCCAATGAAGGCCATCAGGCAAATGGTCCCTGAGAGCACTGAGCCATCAGCATGGCTGCCAACTGAAAATTTTACAATTGTGGCGGCAATCAAAATAAAAACAAGCGGGTTGGTAAATTGTCTTAAAAAAAGAAAAAAAAGGGGTGGTCCTTTGCGTGTTTTCAATTGATTAGGACCAAATTTAGATAAGCGGGCTACAACTTCATTTTCATTAAGACCTTGCAGGTCCGCTTGGAGCAGTGAAAAGATCTCTTTGATCGAAAGGGAATGCCAATCCGAGTCCATGCTCATAGTCCTCATCCTACAACTATGGAGCTTTAAAAATCAAAGCGTGCTCTTAGGACAGGGCCGCCAAAGATCAAATTGCTTGATACTTCATCATAGCCTTGAAAGCCAAATTGCAATGAGCCGCCGCCTAAATCATTTAGAAAAGCGACATTTAATTTTAGTCGTTTAGAAGCATCAAACCAGAAATGCTGCTCCCAACTTAGGTCAAGAGCGCTGCGATAGCGCTCGCAGCACCAAGTTTCTTCCCATCGTAATCCTAATGATAAATCAATGATTGCCTGCATTTGGGAAAAATGGCTTTTAACTTTATTGTGATAATCTACAATCCGAAAGGCGCCAAATCCTGCAGTGCCAAAGTAGTTTTCCTTTTTAAAGGCGCTATTTTTCCCGTAAAGCAGTGCAGCGTCTAGATTGGAAAAAAGAAACCATCTTGAATTAAAATGCCACTCAGGTTGAATTCCTGCTAAAACTCCTACTCCCCAAAAATGGTTTTCGAAGAGATCTTTAAAAATCACCGATTCAGAGCTGTTGGGCGTTAAGCTTGCACTATTGTTAAACTCTAGGTTTAAAAAGGCGCTGCGGACGCCTGCATAGGGACGCATGGCAAAAGAGCAACTTAAAAGAGTTTTGCGGCCTAGCTCAAGATCGATAGTATTAAGATTTAGTTTCCATTTCGCTGTCACCGTATCAAAAAGAAAGGGGGCATCAAAGACGGATGTGAAATTCCCTATATTAATCCAGGGATCGATAAGAGCATACTGTCCAACTTCTGGAAAAAATTCTAAAGTTGCAGTGCCAAAGGGAACAACAGAGGCCTTATTTTTTTTCTCATTATGAAAATAGGTCCAATCACAATAGAGGTCCCAACCATCGCAATGAGGCTTAAATCCAAGGCCAATTCTGAATCCCGGGTCCCAACTGGTTTTAAATTGTTCTAGTTTTTTGGGAGCAAGCATCACGGGACTGATGTTAATGCTTGCAATTTGGTTTGTTCCTTTGACTTTTAAGGCATAAGAGAGGTCTGTTTCCTGTGCAAACCAATAAAAGAAATCAACAGTCGCAAAAAGCCCAATATCGCATTGCAGTGGAGGTGAGCAATATAGACTTGATGAACCTAAAATAAAGGCGATTAACTTTTTCACGGCTCAGAGAGTGTAACTTTTTCAAAGAACTGCTGTCAAGTTGGTAACTGGTCAATTTGTGCTTCCGTCCAGTAATTGACTTGCCATGGCACTCTAGCGCTAATTCTAATAAATAAAATCAGTAGAGAGAGAAAGAAGCTTTTGATTGCAGCAATGATGATTTCAGTTCTAGCAAGACTTCTCACATAATTCGAATAGCGAAGTAATGGCCACGGCATTCCATGTGTCCTCAAAGTTATTTGAGAGACCAGACGCTCTACTAAAGAGCGTTTTGGGGCTAAAATTGCCGCAAGGGCCTTAGAAAGTTTTGTTCCCTCTAGGAATCCATTATTTAAACTTCTAAAAAAAGGAACACCAAGCGCAGCATCACCGACAAGGCAAAAAGCCACGTTATTGACTCTTTTCACTACATGTTTACTGGCATAGTAACCAAGCCGAGTTGTCGTGATCTTTTCTGATCCTGGAACACGCTGTTCATGGGCAATACCAGCTTTAAAATTGAGCCAGGTCCAAATACGCTCTCTTACACGATGATGGATCTTGTTTTCGTTTTCAAAAGTATAAGGATGTTTAAAATTGGCATCCTGCATTTGCTCATATTTTTCTTTATCGATAAAGATTCTAAGTGTGATGGGGGTCTTCCCATCCTTTTCCGTTCCCACATGTTCCTGGGCAAAGCCATCCATTATTTTCCAGGTTGGGTATTGTTGTTTAATTAAATTAAGGCGCGCTCCTTTTCCATAAACTTCATATTTCACTTCGATGACATATTTCTGATCACCTTGTGCATACATCTCATTCCCAAAAATCTTTTCTCTAATCACGCTATGCGCACCATCTGCTCCAATGATGACTTTTGCTTGTGGATATAACCTCAAAAGATTTTCAGGATTAACAACTTCTACGTTTTTTCGGACGCGGATTCCAATCTCCTCTGCAAATCCTAGAAGTCTTTGTTCGATGTCATTTGTTCGGATATGTTTATTCTGAATAAATTCAGCGACAATGGCTTGAAGTCTTGGATCTTTAGGACAATCTGCAAGAGATTTGGCATTTAATTTTAGAACATGCCCGCGTTGATAGACTGGATTTTTCTCAAGAACATCAATTTCTGATTCGGGATTGCGCAATTTTGTTTGGATGGCAGCCCATAGTCCAACGGGCCCTGCTCCTACAACAACTGCATTTACGACTCTGTTAATATCACTCATAAAATGATTGAATAATAAAAGGCAATTTTACCATCTGATTTTATATTATTAATAGACAATAAAAATTTTGATATCAAAACTAATAGAAATTTTTAGCCCTTGATTTGTTTGAGATGGTATCGCTTTTTCTTACGACGAAATTCAATTAATTCATGCAGATTTTTTTGCAAGCGAATCATGTTCCTAATCATATAAAATGCAAGTAGAAAAAGAAAGCTTCCTACACATGCCAAGATGATAATTTTTATATGTAATAATTTATTTTTACTAAGCGAGAAAATAGCAACACCAGCAGTAATGATTAAGAGAATATCAGCAATTAAATACAGTAGTCCTTGAGAAAACAATTTTTCTTTGCTTTTATCAATAAGGAGCATCGCTCTTTTTGTTTGCAAAAGAAAAGGATTTTTTTCTTCTATAATTACTTCTTCTGCAAAAAGAGCAAACCAAAATCTTTGATAGACATTAATATCTAAATGCCAAATTAAAGTGATGCCGACGATCCCAATAAAACAGATAATTGCTACCACTACCAAATCATCAAAAAGTAAATTTGGTAATTTTCCTGATAATAAATAACCTATTCCTGCATATGTTGCGAGCAGCCATGTCAAAGCAATATATTTATATTTTGTTGTAATTGATTCGAAATGGCGGTCGAGCTGACAAAGCCGAGTGTAGATTACAAAGGTAAGCATTTTAGAGCCATACTTTATGAAGTTTATTTCATGTTCTAAATCAGCATGTGTATTTTCTTTGAGAGTTTCGTCAGACAAGATTTTTTCCTTTTAAATAGTGAAGTCTTAAGTAAGGGTCAGTTTTTTTCATCACTTTGATCAATAGTAGGGATATGCCAAGAATGAGACCGAGTGTAAGAATAGGAATGAGGCAAATTAACAACATGGAACGCGCAGAGAAGTAAAAAAAGAAACAGGCACCCATTGAAAAAAAGAGAATGGCAAAACATCCTAAATAAAATATGGCTTTTAAATAGATATAATTAAGGAAACCTGCGATTTGGTTAACGTTGTGGTAATAGGAAGGAAGCCAGGTGTGTTTCTTTTCTATTTCTAACCCTTCAAATACGGTTGCTGCGATCGCTTGTTCACATACGATTAAATCGAGATACCAGATCAAAAAAATCCCCGTTGCACTCGCTAGACAAATGAATGCGGCAGCAAGCAAAGGAGGAAAATTTAAAGAAATTTCCGAGGGCGTTAAAGTATGGCCGACCCCAATAAATGTAGCAAGAAGCCAGGTGGAAGCAAAAGTTTTATAGGTGGCCTGAACAGAATTGTAATGCTGAATACTTTCTATCGTTTGAGAATAGGCAGAATAAACAAGCAATTTTTTTTCACTAATTGTTTTAGACATCAAATTCTCAAGGGAGATTTTGAATTGTCTCCCTTGTTTGATCTATAAAACACTCAATCATTTAAAGCAAAGTGCATGCCCAAGTCTTCGTGCGATTTTTTTCTAAATGGTAAACTACGAATGGAGAATGCGATTCATATGTAGGCCCAAGTTTTGGATGCGTTTGCGAATAGGCATTGACCGATTCTCTCGCTTCAGAATTTGTAAAAGTGCCGCGAGATATGTTTGCAACTTTCAAATGTGCATTTGAAAAAGCCTGTAAATATTCCTCTTCAGAGTGGTAATGATTTGGAATTGTGACTTTTGCAAGCTTTCGCCAAATTTTTTGACCGCTTTTTAAATTTCTTTGGTCTTCGACTAGAACTAAGCGGTCTCTTTGCATCGTAAATGTTGCTGAAACGATTTCTTTCAATTGATCTAAGCTGCTTTGAATGAGTGAAGGTTCAGGATTCTCCGGAAGAGCTTCTAAGACATTGCCAATAGTTTCCATGACTTCTGCATCTTCTTTTGTTCCATCAGTAAAGACAGTATCCAATGAATCAGGAACAGCAACTGTCAGAGTACCTTTATTATTAATAGTGCGGGCCATTTCATCAAAATGTCTGTTGAAAATCTCAGTTGGCAAATTACAGCCGACGTTAATACTAATCGCATGATCAAAAGTTTTGTTCTGATAAGTAGTTAAATCTGTTGCATCGCCAACAAAAGCTTTGACCTGCTTTTCAACTCCTGCAGCTTTAATTGCTTGTTTGGCTTTATCAACCATACCATCTTGCAAATCGATCGCATGCACCTCACTTGCACCATGCTCTGCAGCATAAATTGACCAGGGGGCTGCGCCACACCCTGCATCCAGAATTTTTTTTCCTCGTTGTTTATCTAAATCGCTTTGAATGAATGGATCAAGAAATAATGCCATGTCAGCACCATGTGCGAATTTTGCATAAGCATCAATTGCATTTGCTCCGTATTGGGTCCCTCTTTCTGCGCTACTCATATTTTAAACTCCTTTATATTAAAAAAATTAAAGCTAATAAAATTAAATAAGTTGATGAAACTGTAACTGTTAATGTTGTATTCATAATTATCCTTATATTAAAGTGAACAAAATTATATAAAATGGAGTCTTTATTTGAAAGAAAAATCGTATTTATTTTTATATTATTTCTAAATTACTCTTGCTCAATAAGCTATCTAAATAGGCTCTCAGTTCTATTTTAAAATCAAATTAAAGCCATTCTTGCATCAAAATTAGTAACTAGCTGAATCTTAAGAGGTATTTGATCAGTGAGGCATTAGCCCATCCCTAGATCAATTTTTTTATTTATTGATCGAAAATCTTTTTCATCGATAACGTGAAAATAAAAGCGTATGGCAGGACATAAACATAAAAATTTCAAAAAAATTGAGCGGCTCTACAGACAGTTTAAAAAAGCTGCCAAAGAGATGGCTGGTTATCCAGTAGCTCAATTTTTTGATTATTCCAAGCTCTTTAAGTTCCTTAATTTTCATATCAATAATGTGGGAGATCCCTTTCTCAACCAGTCATCGATTAAAATTAATACACATAAGATCGAAAAAGATGTGATCGATGAGTTTGCAGAAATATTTCATGCTCCCAAAGGTAAGTATTGGGGCTACGTAACAAATGGCGGCACGGAAGGGAATTTATATGGGCTTTATATCGCCCGTGAACTTTATCCTGATGGCTTGGTCTTCTATTCCGACCAGACACACTATAGCATCCCAAAGAGTTTGCACTTATTGAAAATGCCATCCGTGGAAGTGAAAGCGACTCCAGATGGAGAAATGGATTATCAGGATTTGCAATCAAAGCTCCTTGCCCGAAAAAAAAAGATCACCCCGATTATCTTGGCCAATATTGGGACGACGATGAAAGGCGCTGTAGATTGTGTGATTAGGATCAAAGAGATTTTGAGCGATCTGGAGATTAAAAAATATTATATTCATTGTGATGCAGCTTTTTTTGGCCTCATTCTTCCTTTTCTTCCAGAACTCGAAACACAAAAATTTGATTTTCGGATGGGAATTGATAGCATTGCGATCAGCGGCCATAAAATGATTGGCACACCCATTCCTTGCGGTGTGATTTTAGCCAAAAAACGCAACGTGGAAAAAATAGGCTCGCATATTGAATATGTCGGGGCCAAAGATAATACGATTGCGGGATCGCGCAATGGGCTTACGCCTCTTTTTTTATGGTATGAACTTTATTGCGCTGAAGAGGGAAAATTTCAAAAACTGGTTTCCGAATCGATCAAAAAAGCAGGGTATGCTGTGAAAAAATTTAATGAGCTTGGCATCAAAGCATGGCGCAATAAAAATTCCATCATCGTTGTATTCCCAACACCGTCTAAGAAAACAAGCAGAAAATGGCAATTGGCTGTAGAAAATGGGATTGCCCATATGATCACTATGCCCCACTTAAGTTATGAAGCAATCGATGTGATTGCAAACCAGGTGGCAAGAGATTTAGGAAAATAGATGCACCGTTTTCATTTCCCGGGAATTAACTATTCTAAAAAAGAAAGACGCTCTGTCATTCTCGCAGTTACAATCGGTAACTTTCTTGAGTGGTATGAAATTTATCTCTATGTTTATTGGGCGCCTATCATTGCAAAATTATTTTTTGATCATTCCAATTCAGAGCTTGTCAATTCAACGAATGCTTTTTTACTTTTTGCATTGGGATTTTTAGCGCGGCCGCTCGGCGGCCTTTATTTTGGGCGCCTTGGCGATCGTATTGGAAGAAAAAAAGCACTTGTGCTTTCCATTTTGATGATGATTTTCCCTACTTTTATGACCGGCCTGCTGCCTACATACGCACAAATTGGCGTTTTTGCTTCGATTATCTTGGGATTTATGCGCGTCCTTCAGGCATTTCCTGCAGGCGGTGAATTGCCAGGGGCTATTTGTTACTTATACGAGAGCAGCAAACTTCCCAATAGAAGATACATCAGCAGTTATGCTTCACTGGGGTATCAGCTTGGGATCATCGTCAGTACTGCGGAATGTTATTTCTTAGAAAAGTATCTTTCTCCCGAAGCTTTAATTAGCTGGGGATGGCGCTTATCTTTTATCGTTGGAGGACTGCTTGGATGTTTTGGATTTTATTTGCGCTATAAATTGCACGAGACGCCTCTTTTTAAAGAAATGGAGACACATGAGAAGGTAGTCAAAGAGTCGATTCCCCAAGTTTTGAATAAATATAAAAAGGGCATTTTTCTGGGCATTTTATTTTGCGCTTTGAACTCTGCATCTTTTTATCTTTTGACAGTCCATTTTCCTGTTTATTTCGGAAAAATTTTAGGGGTAAACTATGTGGACAATTTACTCATTACCTTAGGACTTTTAGTTTTGATTACGGTGCCTCTTCCCTTTTTTGGAATGGCTGCAGATAAATTTAATAACAAAGCCATGCTGCTTGGTTGTACAGTAGGTGCGATGTTTTTGCTTTTGCCGCTTTACTATGCGGTTCACTCTTCTTCGATTATCTTTTTTACGCTCATTATGGTTATTTTTAGCTTGCTCTTCACTTGTGTTTCAGCACTATTGCCTTATGTTCTTGCCTATCTCTTCCCCACTCATGTTCGATTCACATGCGTGGGTGTCAGCTTTAACCTTGCTGATGCTATTATCGGCGGCTTTACGCCTGCCCTTGTATTATTTCTTTTACAACGTACAGGGGACCAAGGCTCATTCTGCTGGTATCTGGTCCCTTTTGCGCTTCTTTCTACATTAGGTTTTTTCTTTATGAAAGAGGGGAAAAAGGCAGACGAAGCCTCCTAGATGAAACAAACAATACTTTTACTTTTAATTTTATTAAACCCATTTACGGATGCAATGAATTTGCCATCTCAAATTGCTGAGTCAGCCTTCTTTGAACAATTTCAAGTAGGGATGCAAATTGCAAGGCGTGCAGGGGAAGAGCTCGTTAAAACGAGGCAATCTGGTGAAGATTTAAAAATCCAATATCTTAAAGACTACGACGGCCGGTTGATTCCTGAGACCATTGCAGATCAAAGGTCCAACGAGCTCATCTGTAAAGAACTTTTAAAACATTTTCCACATTATGGCCTGATCACTCAAAACCCGATTGATGATGCCAATGTACAAAAAGCAATGGAAAACTGGCGCACTACTGAATTTACATGGGTCATTGACGCTCTAGATGGAACCCAAACTTACATCGATGGCGGGGATGAGTTCGGTATTCATATTGGACTGACTCAAAATGGAGAGTCAATTTTAGGCATTAATTATTTCCCATTGCTCGATACAACTTATTATGCAATCAAAGGTTGCGGAGCTTACAAACAAAAAGGCAATGCGCCAGCAGAAAGAATAGGGGTAAAACCATCCGATGACATTCGCCCCCTCTATGCAACTGTAGCCCCTATTAACCGCACGATTTATGAAGGACTTCTTGGCAAAGATGTGATGCCGGAAGAGTTCCCAAAAGTGGGAAGTTGCGGCCTTAGAATTTGCAGAGTTGTAGATGGAACTTATAATCTCTATGTCTCTTCTGGTGTTCGCGGATGGATCTGGGATTTTTGCTCGGCAGAAATCGTCATGCGTGAGGCCGGCGGATTTATTTCTGATTTAAAAGGCAATCCTCTTGATTTTCGAAGCGATAATATGAAGCTAAAGCAAGGCGCGGTTGTCACTAGCGATAAAGCAATTTACGAGAAAGTAATCAAACTTGCTAGTTGAAGATATTAGCTAAAAAAAGTCATAAAAGGAGAATGCATGACAAACAACTTATCACAGGATTGCATCACGTCACTTGCCTCTCTTCTGATCCACAAAAAAATGTCAATTTCTATGCCGGCATTTTAGGTCTGCGTCTTGTAAAAAAGACTGTGAACTATGATGCCACAGAGATTTATCACTTATACTTTGGCAATGAAAAGGGCTCGCCGGGGACAATCATCACTTTTTTCCCGTATCCAGGGATTCCTAAGGGAAGAAAAGGCAAAGGCCAGTTAACAGTGACCTCTTTTTCCATTCCTGAAAACGCGATCGATTACTGGTTACAGCGGCTAAAGAAATTCAATGTAAAACATCAAAAACCGGCTGAGCGCTTCGATGAGCAGTTTATTTATTTTGAAGATTTTGATGGATTAGGACTTGAGCTTGTCGTCAATAACAAGGATCGAAGGCCAGGGTTTACTTATGGGAATGTTCCAGAGGAATTTGCAATTAAAGGGTTTTATGGGATCACTCTTTCTGAAGAATGTTATGAAAAAACAGCTGAGCTGCTTACAGATCAATTAGACCATGCCTTATTGACAGAAAAAGGGCATCACTTCCGTTTTGCGCCGAATAGCAATCCCAGTAGCTTTGTGGATATTGTTTGCAATCCGGAAACTCTGCTCGGGCAACCTGGATATGGCACAGTCCATCATGTTGCGTTCGCAACGGCAACCGATGCCACGCAATTGGAAGCGCGTAAAAAGCTAGAGGAAGCCGGCCTTAATGTCACACCTGTCATCAATAGAAACTATTTCCATTCCATCTATTTTAGAGAACCTGGAGGTGTTTTATTTGAAATTGCCACAATCCCTCCAGGATTTGCAATTGATGAACCCTTTGAGCATCTCGGCGAGTCATTTCAAGTACCTCCATGGGAAAAGGAAAATCGCAAAAAGATAGAGGCCCAATTAATTCCTGTTGAGCTCGACATTAAAGCATTTGCAGACTAGTAACTTTGTGTTATAAGGCGAAAAAAGAGGCAATCTTATGCGACTAGTTTTTTTGCTTTGCTTGTTTTTCAGCACTACAGTTTTTGCGCAAATACCTCATGAAAAAGCGCTCAAAATGCTAATGGCAGGCAATCGTCGGTTTGTCTCAGGAGATTCTAAATTTCCCGACCGTACTTCTGAAAGGCGCAAGGAGACGATGGACAAGCAAGAACCGTTCGCTGCAATTTTGGCCTGTTCAGATTCAAGAGTGGCCCCTGAAATTATCTTTGATCTAGGCCTTGGTGATCTATTTATTGTGCGGGTCGCTGGCAATGTTGTCGGATCTCTTGAACAAGAGAGCCTTGATTATTCTGTTTTTGTTCTTAATTCGCCGCTCATCGTCGTTTTAGGACACCAGAATTGTGGGGCAGTTAAAGCTGTCTTAGATGAAAATGCATCAAGTATCCCAGCACTGGCAGAGCTCATTCAACCAGCGGTTGATGAGTCCGCAGAAATGGATGGAGATAAATTAGAAAATGCTACTCAGACCAATGCGCGTTTAATGGCCCAAAAATTGCGTGAGCAAACCGGTTTTAAAAGATTGATTGAGCAAAATAAACTGCGCGTTAAAGCCGGTTATTATAATTTCAAGACTGGAAAAGTTGAAATCCTGCCAAATTAAGAGCCTGTAGTTGAATTAGACAATTTCGATTTTTGATGCATTTTTTTGCTACATCGCAATACTGATTCGTAGGACATAGTTAAATTAACTAGGCCAAGAAGCAGTATTGCGATGTAGCAAAAAAAGGCGCAAAAAGCGTTTTGATTAATTCAACAACAGGCTCTAATGCACATATTTGATATTTCTGAAAAAGGCCAGCCGCTAAATAAAGCCGCAAAAGCGCTGATTTTACTTCATGGCAGAGGGAGCAATGCTCTTGATATCATGGAACTTGCAAATGAATTTTGCGATGCAAGTTTTTATATCGCAGCGCCGCAGGCCACTAAAAATAGATGGTACCCTAAAGACTTTATGGCTGAGGAGAGATTGAATGAACCCTGGCTATCCTCTGCTTTGGACGTGGTGAAAAGATTAATCGATGAAACAGCAGAGTATATTCCGACAGACAAAATATATCTTATGGGATTTTCACAAGGGGCTTGCCTAGCTTTAGAGACTGCCTCAAGATTTGCCACAAAATATGGCGGCATTGTTGCATTCTCGGGCGGACTCATTGGAAAGACAATAGATGAGAAGAAATATGGCGGCGATTTCCAAGGAACAAAAGTATTTATAGGAGTGAGCGAAAAAGACCCGCATATTCCACTCATCAGGGTCAAAGAAAGCAAAAAGCTGATGGAGAAGCTGGGGGCTAAGGTGATTCTAAAAGTCTATGAGGGGAATGGTCACACAATTACTGACGATGAGATTAATCAAGTGAAGAAGAACATCTTTTATGTATGAAGGAAAAAAACAGCCTCTACTAACACCTCGAAAGTTTTTCCAGCGCATAGTCTATAATCTTCTGATTGGGTTTTTGATTATCGGTCTTTCTCTACTGATAGGAATGATCGGTTATCATTCTTTTGAAAAGATGAGCTGGATCGATGCCTACCTAAATGCCTCAATGATTTTGTCGGGGATGGGGCCAGTCTCTACTTTAGTGACTAGTGAAGGAAAGATATTTGCAGGAAGCTATGCCCTTTTCAGTGGGATTGTCTTTCTTGTGGTCATCGCAATTATCTTCGCCCCTGTCTTTCATCGCTTCTTTCATAAATTCCATCTCAAAGACGACAAAAAGTGACATGTCGAACCCATGTGAGTTTCCTACCGAAGAATCGGGCACGGGCAGGGGCACGTTAAAAAAGATCGTTAATATCCACGGCGTGGGAGGATATCTCTGCCTCTTTCATATCCACGATGATAACCTCGATGGTCGTAACGATCATCATAATATTGTTGATTATCTGTGGGTGTGCTCTGATTGGTTGTTTGACAAGCACTGCAAGAAATAAACAAAGCTGCAAGTAACAAATAGATTTTCATGGTCTCTCCCGGGGTTGTATATATACTTTTTTCTTTAACACACTGAATCTTTTTCTTGTATATTCTTTCCAAACTGAGTTATTTTTGTGGTCTATGCCTATGACAGTTCAAGGTGTATCGATTACATCTCCGGAAGAGTTATTTAGACAATGTCAAATAGGAGAAGCAGGAAAGGTTGCTTTAGCGCTCAAGGAAAGACGCTACTCTTATAACGAAATCCCACAAAAAGAGAAAAAATTGGGATCTTTTGATGCCACTAGTTGCGTTGGGGTTGTCTATCGGACAGCAGATCATTCGGTCTATGTGCAACATCATGATGGACGGCCGCTGGAATCGCTTCTGACCATTTTTGATCGAAAAGAGCGCACGATGCCACTTAAAGTAACGCTCATCGGAGGATCTAGGCCAGCACTGTCTCATAATTACGAGTGTCTTGAAAAACATACGAAAGAAAACCTTGAAAAACTTGTCAAATTTTGGAAGGACTACCAATTCAATATTAACCTTCAAGGATGGGCGATTGGCGAAGGGAATGACTATGCAACTCTTTGCTCTGATTTTATGGTAGATGAGGAAAAAATCTATTTAATTAAACAAGGGGAAATAGGTTATCTCAACTTGGAGATGAAAGGTGAACTCGTACCCGAAGCTTCGCGCCGTTTAGCGACAATGATCTTAGATTATTCTAGATTTTCTTTTGTCTATAATGATTCTAATAGAGCATTAGAATTGCCAGGCATTAAAAATATCAATCAATTGAAGCAAATTGCTGAAAGTATGATTGAATTTGACGATGACACTATTCTTGTGAACTATTCGACGACCCCAGATCTGGAACCCCCCTATTTTCCTCAAATGATGCGAAATATGGCCTCTTATGTGCTTGCACAAAAAGGAGATGTCCCATCCCTTAAAGTCCCTTTGTCAAAAAATCAGCCTGTTTTTGCTATTCAAGGCGAAGTGGTGAAGAAAGTATTTAAAAACTAACACTTTTATTAGGATTTAGCTTCATGGCTAAAAAACCCTCTCCTCCGACAGATCGAAAAGATCATAGAGCAAATGAGAGAACTTTCCTTGCTTGGATAAGAACAAGCATTGGAATCATGGCATTTGGTTTTTGTTGTGGAAAAATTTGCTTTTTTCATAAAACAAATGCCTATTTTTTGGGAGCTCAAGCAGCAGAGCTCGGGCCTTTCTAGTAGCCATCAACACTTTTCTTCAATATTCGGAATATTTCTAGTCGCGCTTGGAGCTTTGATTGGTTTATTTGCTTTTATCATGTATCTAAAAATTGGAAAAAAAATCGAAGAAGATAATTATCATTATTCAGTTATTAATTATATTGAGTTTATTTGTTTTTTATTTTAAAATTCATTTAAAAAAAGGTTAATAACAAATATGTCAACTTCATTATTTAATAATTGTATATTGCCTGGAGTCATCGTCGAAACTGTCTACTCTCTATATACGCGAAATCCAGCTTATGGATTTGGTAGAGCTATTGGAACATCATTGCTAGCAAGTGGGGTCGGGATAATAGTGGGCCCAACAGTTGGGTTTTATTTTAGCCTTACAGGTGCAGCAATTGTATTTTTGAAAGAAATAGCGAACCGGCTAGAAGCTATTCAAATAGCGCGCATCGTCGATGAACGGGCTAATTTCGTTGTAGAAGAGATAGACGAATCGTTCGCACAACAGAGAATTATTCAAGCTGCCAGAAGGGCATTAACACCTGCTGCGGCCCCAGCAGCTTAAGTTATAGAAC
The DNA here is from genome assembly GCA_035478495.1 of Rhabdochlamydiaceae bacterium. Classification (GTDB taxonomy): domain Bacteria; phylum Chlamydiota; class Chlamydiia; order Chlamydiales; family Rhabdochlamydiaceae; genus DATIJP01. The sequence continues at coordinate 14,684 of DATIJP010000083.1, read as the reverse complement.
GCGCCGCTCTAAAACAAAGCAAGTAAAGGTTGTAATGATTAACATCATGATTGATGGAATGGTAGCTTAAAACCCAAGTTCAAAAAAATAGCTAGTCCTTTATTTAAAGGGGTTATGCAACAGACACATATTCTTCACTCCTGCCCAAAGTCGTCACAGTCCTTGTTGTGATTATGGGTCTTTTCCTCGCAGTTTATTTAATCAACACCAAATGAGTCTACATTGACATATTATAGTTGAGATGGTTCATGATCCAGATTGAGCCGGCAATCACGATGACAATAATGGAAATCGTAGAGGCAAAAATCACTAAATTCCAGCGCGGCCCTTTTTCCTGCCAGAGATTGATAAAAAATAGTGACTGAACAATGAACTGAAGCACTGCAAGAATAAATAGAACAATGATAGTCGCTTTGACCCCCATGTTGAAGAAATCAGGGCGGATGACAATAAAAAAAGCGGCTAAGGTCAATAGCAGTGATAGGAAAAATCCACACCCGCGCAATAGGATTGCTTTTTGATACATAAATTCTACCTCAATACAAATGCCATTCCATAAACAATGGTAAAAATAAAGATCCAGACAAAGTCTAGGAAATGCCAAAAAAGGGCCATTCGAAAAATCCGTGAAATATTGTGAGCTGCAAGGGGCCGGCGCCAAATGCGCACCATGGCAGCACCCATCCATAATAACCCTACAGAAATATGCAATCCATGTGTGCCAACTAAGGTGAAAAATGCAGAAAGAAAACCACTTCTCTCTGGGCCGGCGCCCATTTGGGTAAATTCGGAAAATTCTGAAAATTCAAGGTAAAGGAAAGAGACTCCAAGGAAGAAGGTCACTAGGAACCAAAAAATCGCAGCTTTCTTTTTTTCCAGATGAACAGCAAGCATTGCCAAGGAACATGTAAAACTGCTTGAAAGTAGGATGAGAGTTTCTGTTAATGCAAATGGTAAGTTGAAAAGATCTCTCCCGGAAGGTCCGCCAAATGTATTATTGCGCAAGACAAGGTAGGCGGCAAAAAGGGCAGCAAAAATCACCAGATCGGTCATCAAATAGACCCAGAAGCCGAAAACTTTTGTATCGGCCATGAGTGTAGAAACTTTTGTCTCTTCCCTAAACTCTATAGCTTCATTCATTGCGATTTATCCTCGATTTTTCCATCTGCGCGACTCGTGAAGCAGACAATTCATATTCTATATTGTCATCAAAGGAACGAATGATGACACATGCAATGACACTCGCAAGGGAAAGCGTTGCAAGCCAAAGAATGTGCCAGACAATAGCAAATCCAAATAGGAAAGCAAAGCCGGAGATATAGATTCCCATTCCTGTATTTTTGGGAAGTAAAATGTTTTCATAGCGCGTTGATAGTTTGCGGCCATTTTTTTTCATCTCCCAAAATTCTTCACGACTTGTCACTGTAGGAATAACGGCAAAATTATAGAAAGGCGGTGGTGAAGAGGTTGCCCATTCCAGATTCCTTCCATTCCAAGGATCCCCAGAACTATCTAAATGCTCTTTTCTTTCCTTAATGCTTACAATGATCTGAAAGACTTGAGTAACGGCCCCGCACATAATAATGACATAGCCTATAGTTGCTGTGATGAATAGTGGCTGCCAACCAGTGGAGGCAGCATAATGATCAAGCCGCCGCGTGGCTCCCATGAATCCCAAAAGATAGAGGGGGATAAAAGCGACACAAAATCCGACGAGCCAGAGCCAAAATGCCCGTTTGCCTAAACGTTCATTTAATGTAAATCCCATGATCTTGGGAAACCAAAAACTAAAGCCTGCAAAAATCCCAAAAAGTGCGCCGCCAATGATCATCGTATGGAAATGGGCGATCAGGAATAAACTATTATGCACCTGAAAATCAGCAGGAGGAGATGCCATGAGTACTCCTGCCATGCCCCCCAATGTAAATGTGATTGCAAAACCCATGAACCAGCACATTGGGGAGGCGAAAATGATCTTTCCTTTGAACATGGTGAGGATCCAGTTGAAGACTTGGACTCCCGTTGGGATGGCAATGAGCATGGTCACAACGCCAAAGAAGGAGTTTACATTTGCCCCTGCACCCATAGTAAAAAAGTGATGCAACCAGACCAAATAAGAAAGAAAGGTGATGCTAATGGCTGCAGCTACCATGGAACCATATCCAAAAATCCTTTTTTGTGAAAAGGTCGCCACAATTTCTGAGAACATTCCAAATGCTGGGAGGATCAAAATATAGACCTCGGGATGGCCCCACATCCAAATGAGATTAAAGTACATCATTTGGTTTCCGCCGAAGCCTGCGGTAAAGAAATGCATCCCAAAAAATCGGTCAAGCCAAAGAAGGAGTGTTGTTGCCGTAAGAATAGGGAATGCAGAAATAATAAGGACCGTCGCACATAAAGAGGTCCAAACAAAAAGCGGCATCTTCATTAGAGTCATTCCTGGGGCTCGATTTTTTATGATCGTGACAAAAAAATTAATTCCGGCAAGTAGACTGCCGAGACCCGAGAGCTGCAAACTCCAAATCAAATAATCCACCCCAACGCCCGGATTAAATTCAAGTTCCGAAAGCGGGGCAATTGCAATCCACCCTGTATTGGCAAAATCTCCTCCCACAACGAAAAACAAATTAATGAGTAGGCCGCCTGCAACGGTGAGCCAAAAACCAAGTGAATTCAAGAAGGGAAAAGCCAGGTCGCGAGCGCCGATTTGTAGCGGGATGATCCAATTCATCAGTCCAAAGAAAAATCCCATCGTTACGAAAAAGACCATGATGTCGCCGTGAGATGTGAAAATCTGCTGAAAATGATTTGCAGTGAGGTACCCTTGCGAATCCGAAGCAATTGACTGCTGAAGCCAAAGCATCCCCGAATCGATCATTCCACGAAAGAACATGAGGAGTGCAAAGATCATGTACATGGAGCCTATCTTTTTGGGATCTGTGGAAGTCAGCCATTCTTTCCAAAGCCAATTCCAGCGTTTCTGTTTTGTGAGAATCGTTGCGACCACTATGCCCATGAGCAAAATCGAAACTGTCCCGCCTATCGTATACCAATGATGCGGGATGGCATTAAAAGTTAGTTTTCCGTAGAAGAAATTTTCCATACTATTTTTTGATATAAATCCTTTTCAACATTGGAATAGAGAGTAATGGGATGATTTTCTGAACGTTTGGCAAGCTGATTATAGATTTGATTAGTAAGTTGCAGAGGGGACTGTTTTACCTCTGCAACCCAATCATCAAAATCAGATTGCAAGGTGGATTTTACAACAAATGTCATATCGGCAAATCCCTTTCCATTGATCTCAGCAGCTCTGCCTGTATAAAGTCCTGGGCCATCGGCCATGAGATGAAGCGGAGTGGTCATTCCCGACATGGCATATATTTGCCCGCTCAGTTGTGGGATCCAAAAAGAATTCATCGGAGAACCATCAGCCGAGAGTGCGAATTGAATTGGAGTACGCTCTGGGAATTGGACGAAATTCACTGTGGCGATCCCTTGCTCCGGATAAATAAACAACCATTTCCAATCCAGCGCCACCACTTGTATCAAAAGTGGACTCGCTTCCGCTTTGATGGGCTGATAAGGGTCTAATTTGTGCGCCTGCTTCCAGGTAATGACTGCCATGACCGCAATGACAATGGAAGGAATAATCCATAGAATTAGCTCGTGGAAAACTACATGGGATTGTTCTGGATCATATTTTGCTTTAGAATTTTTTGCGCGATATTTCCATGCAATCGAAAGTAGCAGGATAAAGGTCGGAATCACAACGATTAGCATGAGAAGAATATTGGTGGAAATAAGATGCATTTCACCGCGCGCAATCATGCCTTTGGGATGAGTGAGTAAAGCATGATCGCTTCGGAGCACAAAAAAAATGGCCAGTGCTGCGCAGGTGATTGCAAGCAAGCCTATGAGCATTTTTCCCCTTTGCATTTTCATGATTAGATAGATCTAAAAAATTTAAATCAATTCTTTAACTTGGAATTTAAGACAATTTCAAGCTACTATTGCTGCTTTTTAAGAGGGTTTATGAGTGATAAAGTTGGTTCCGTTTCCAGTGCTACTCACACCTATTATGGGAATGCTGAGATCACTTTTTCTTCAAACGATGATGAAGGATTGTTCGTCGAGATCAAAACGGCTAAATTGCGCATGAGATCAACTCAGGCAAATGACGCCGAATGCGATCGTTATGCATCTTTATTTGGTAGTAAAAGAGTGATGGAAAAGTTTGCTACTGGAGAAACGAAAACACGAGAAGAAATGCAAACTCGGATTAAGGATGTTTGGGCAAAACGTTGGCATGACAAAGATCCCTATTCAGGACTGGCTGTCTTTAAGAAAGATACAGATGAGTTTGTAGGTCATGTAGCTTTAGGCCATAGTGCTACTGAAGATGGAAAACCAATACCTGGACAAGCAGAGGTTGGTTATCTTTTTCTTTGGGGTCATTGGGGACAAGGATTTGGCACTGAAGCTGCCCAGGCTCTAATAAATGAATATGCCCCTGCCACCGTTAAAGAAGGATACCTTTTGGACGGCAAGCCATTGCAACGGGTTGTAGCGACTGCTAGAGTTGACAATGAAGCTTCTTGGCACATTGCTGAAGGGGTAGGGATGAACCGTATGGAAACTAAAGAAAAGTATGGTGCCTTGAGATATCACTATTCCATTGAATTAAAAGACATTATAAAAAAACAAAAAGAACGATTAGTTTGCGATTGCGCTTTTTTGTGATCTAAAAAATAAGGGCCGAGACGAAGCTCGGCCCCAAAAGAGTAACAAGACTAGCAATCAGAGCGGGTTTAATTTTGTACCGTCACTGTGACACTGGTTGTGGTAGAATTATTGGCAGCATCATAGGCTTTTGCCGTTAGAGTATGCTCGCCATCCCTTACTTGCGTGGTATCCCAAGAGAACCCATAAGGTAGTCCTGTAGTTACCAGTCTAATGCTGTTGTCTATATAGAGTTCCACTCTTGTTACGCCAACATTATCAGTTGCATTTGCATTGACCAGAACTGTGTTTGCCACAACAGCTCCATCGGTTGGCGATGAAAAGGCCACTTGAGGAGGCGTCTTGTCAGGCGCACTGTTTTGCACGTTCAAAGAGATTCTGGAAGCAGCAGAATTATTTGAAGTATCATAGGCTACGACAGTGATACTATGGCTTCCATTTGTCAATCCCGTAGTATCTAAAGAGTAGGTGTAAGGGGCCGCACTATTTGTGGATTTAAGAGTGCTATCCACATAAAATTCAACCCTGCTGACTCCTACATTATCGGTTGCATTTGCGTTAATTTGGACTGTATTTGACACGGTAGAACCGGTCGGCGGCGATGTAATCGCAACACTTGGAGGTGTTGTATCAGGGACTTTGTTCAGCACATTCACATAGATTTGGGCAGTACTAAAATTACCGTGAGGGTCATATGCAGTGGCCTCTAGCGTATGTTTTCCATTTGTCAATCCCGTAGTATCTAAAGAGAAGGTGTAAGGGGCCGCAGTATCTGTGAATTTAAGGACATTGTCCACATACAACTCAACCCTGGTGACTGCTACATTATCAGTGGCATTCACAGAGACTTGGATTGTATTTGCTACGGTCGCCCCGGATTTTGGCGATGCAATTGCTACAGTTGGCGGTGTTAGATCAGGTACATTGTTCTGAACATTCAAAGAGATTCTGGAAGCAGCAGAATTATTAGAAGTGTCATAGGCGACAACAACAATATTATGCGTTCCATTTGTCAATCCCGTGGTATCTAAAGAGAAGGTGTAAGGGGCTGCAGTATCTGTGAATTTAAGAACGCTGTCCACATAACATTCAACTCTGCTGACACCTACATTATCAGTGGCAGTTGCAGTGATTTGGACTGTTTTTGACACAGTCGATCCGGTAGGTGGTGATGTAATTGCCACAGTTGGAGGTGTTGTATCAGGGGCTTTGTTCTGCACATTCAAGATGATTGCGACAGTACTGGAATTATTGGAAGTATCATAGGCGGTAGCAGCGACATTATGATTTCCATTTGACAATCCAGTGGTGTCTAAAGTGAAGGTATAAGGGGAGGAGGTATCTGTGGACTTAAGAACGTTGTCCACATAAAATTCCACCTTGCTAACTCCTACGTTATCAGTAGCATTTGCAGTAATCTGCACTGTATTTGCTACGGTCGATCCACTTGCTGGCGATGTAATCGCAACGCTCGGAGGTGTTCTGTCAGGGACTGTGTTCTGCACGTTCACTGAGATTTGGTTAGTACCCCAATTACCGTGAGCATCGTATGCCGTAGCTTCTATAGTATGTTTTCCATTTGTCAATCCAGTGGTATCTAAAGAGAAGGTATAAGGGGGCGCAGTATCTGTGAACCTAAGACCATTGTCCACATACAACTCGACCTTGGTGACGCCTACATTATCAGTGGCATTTGCAGTGATTTGGACTGTATTTGCCACGGTAGACCCGTTTGCTGGGGATGTAATCGCTACAGTTGGTGGTGTTGTATCGGGAACATTATTTTGTACATTCAGAACGATTGCGGAAGTACTGGAATTATTGGAAGGATCATAGGCGATAGCAGCGACATTGTGATTTCCATTTGACAATCCAGTGGTGTCCAAAGAGAAGGTATAAGGCGATGAAGTGTCTGTGAATTTAAGAACGCTATCTACATAAAATTCAACCTTGCTGACTCCTACGTTATCAGTGGCAGTTGCATTAATTTGCACTGTATTTGCCACAGTCGATCCAGTTGCTGGCGATGTGATCGCTACAGTCGGTGGTGTTTTGTCTGGGACTGTGTTCTGAACATTTAGAACGATTGCGGAAGTACTGGAATTATTGGAAGGATCATAGGCGATAGCAGCGACATTGTGATTTCCATTGGTCAATCCTGTGGTATCTAAAGAGAACATATAAGGCGATGAAGTATCTGTGAATTTAAGAACGCTATCTACATAAAATTCAACTTTGCTGATTCCTATGTTATCGGTTGCATTTGCAATCACTTGAACTGTATTTGCAACGGTTGATCCGCTCGTAGGCGATGTGATCGCTACAGTTGGAGGTGTTTTGTCAGGAACCGGTTGGTTATAAAAATCATATATGACGGACGGGTATTGTGTCCCAGCATCTACCATAAGCGCCATGCTATTTGTGATGGTTTTATTATGCACAGTATCGATTAGGGAAAAATTGGCTAGTCCTGTAGGATTTCCTGCAGTAATATCTCCCAATACCAACATGTATTTTTGGGAACCTGAGGTAGATATAGCGGGAATCAAATCTGTGAAATCCAAAGCAAAGGTTCCGGAAAGAGGACTACTTGCTGACAAGCCATTAAACGCATAGGCGCCGCCGGAATTATAGATCGCTGTGTCTTGGAAAGTTTGTGCAGGGACTGTAGCGGAGGGGCCCCCGACGCCTCCCTGAATGGTAATTTGATTTCTGAATACTTGCGAGATTGTAAATTGTCCGACAAGGCTCGGACGATAATTTGCCGCTTTGGCAACTTGAGCAAAGGCCCTGCCACCCCAATCCTCTGAGAATCCAACTCTTCCTGCGGTTGGACCATTAACTACAGCCGAGGTTTCCAAAAATGCATCATAAGAGACCCAAAGAAATCCCTTGTTTCCCCAATTTGGTCCCCAAGAATTGCAGAGTAAAAATGCGCCTCTTTCTCCCGGATCAACTTGACCATTCCCATTCACATCGATCCAGATATTATCATCATATCCAACAATAGAGATATTATGGCCTCCGTTCCGACCATTCATGTAAGTACACGCTACTTGACCGACATAAGGACTGTTTGGATTAGCAGGATCTGGTTTAATCGTCGTAAGATTCCAAGAATAAGCATAAGTTCCGATAGAGAGAATATGGCCATTGTTCAGCATTCCTTTAATTGTGCTTAAGTCTTGTGGACCATTTAGGCCAGGCACCATTATAGATGGTTGCATTCTATTATTAATCGCATCGATCCAATCCTGTGGATTAAGATCCCATGCTCTATAGTTGCCATCATAGGGAAATTGGAGAATGCTCGGTGCGCCATTTTGAGAGAGTATTAAGTAACCTAGATCAATGTAAGTGCCTCCATCGTTTCCCCAGTTAGCCAAATTATAGGTCCATTTAGGCGAAAGAACATGGGTAAAAGCCGTTTTATTGTTATATCCATTGATTAAACCAGTTTCATGAGTGGCCCCATAATAGGTAGTTGCCCATGCGACGCAAGAACCGTGAGCTCCTTGATCGCCAACTGGAGGAAAAGAGGGCAGTTTACTATTATCAACTGAGCTGGGAAGGATTGCTTCAAGAGAAGAAGCTTTGAGATCTTGAGGACTCCATTCCAAAGAAGTCACAAACTCCTCCTCAACGGAGGCAGCTGCTGTAAGAGGGGGGACAGGCATTCCTTTGCTTTGCAAATATTCTTGCACTCGCTGAGTACCCACCTTATTGGGTCGTACTCCAACCACTTTTAAAGTACGCATATCCAATTCTTGGAATTCTTGGGGAGTAGGAGGAATTAAACCTGTTCCATGGTTATTTTCATCCGCACTTAAATGACTTCCTAAACCCGAAACCATTCCGAGTAAAAGAGAAAGAGCTAATAGTTTTGAAATATTTCTAAAAGGTCTCATTATCATCTCCCTTTGTTGAAATCCAAACAGCGTCCCGACTCGCGGAATGCTAAAATGGAATTTTTAAAGTATTCATTCGAGCATCAAACGATCGATTTAAAATGTCAAATAAAAAGTTTTTTCCGATACAAAAAAATGATTTGTCTTCTAACTAATGGGGAAACCCATGAATCAAAATCCGACGTATAGTAAAATTATTGGCCTGCATGAAAGAAACAAGAAAAATTGAAGTTATTTCTTACAACCCTTTATGGGGAGAGCAATTTCAGCAAGAAAAGGCTCAAATCACACAAGCATTAGGAGATCTTTGCGTTGCTGTTCATCACGTAGGTTCTACTTCTGTGCCGGGTCTTGCTGCTAAACCAAAGATAGATATCATTGCTGTTGTAGGTTGCCATCCGTCCGAAACCGTGAAAAAGTTAGAGGCGATTGGATTTGAATATCGTGGGGAATACAATATCCCTATGCATTATGGTTTTAGCAAACGGGGGAAAGTCCAAGTAAATCTTCATGTATATGAGGAAGGGCATCCTGAGATTGAACTTAATCTCACCTTTCGGGACTTTCTTAGAAGCCACCCAGAGCTGCGTGATGAATATGCAGCGCTGAAGCTAAAATTATTAGAGGACAAGAGCTCTTTTGAGAAAGATGATTCAATGTTTACCCAATACAATCTGCGTAAAGATGCTTTTATCCGTAAGGTTTTAAAACAAACAGGATTTAATCGTTTACGCTTTGTGAGATGCACGCATTATGCCGAATGGGAAGCGGCAAAAAAGATGCGTCAATGCTATTTCTTTGACAGGCATGCTATTTCTGATCCGTACCAGTGGACATTCAATCACAAAGATCATATTCATTTCGTTTTGTGTCGCGGGATGGATGTGATTGGATACGCACACATCCAACTATGGCCGGAGGCGCGCGCTGCCATCAGGATTATTGTGGTGGAAGAGAAGCAGCGTAATCAGGGCTTTGGCAAACAATTTCTAAGCTGGATCGAAACCTGGTTAAAATGGAAGGGATACGCGAGTATTCATACTGAGTCACGGCCCGATGCTGTGCATTTTTACAAGCAAATGGGTTATACCACTATGCCCTTTAATGATCCTGATGGAAATGCGACAGATCCAAGAGACACTCCTATGGGTAAGCTTCTATAACTCAAAATTCAAAGAAGCAAATAGCAGGATGGCAGGATGGACAAGATAAGAAATGAAAATTTTTTTTAAATCTTCGATCCTGTTCATCCTGCCATCCTGCTACTCTTCTCTTTTGCCGTCTTTAATTTAAAACTTGAGCGCTGGAGCGAGCTAAAATAGTTGGATCAACCGGATGATAACTGCCGCCTAAATAGTGAGAGAGAAAACGCTCAGCATGATCCAAATAGACCATTTTATTTGCAAATTTAGCGGGTCGGTGTCCTTCATCTGGAAAAAGAATGTATGTCACTTTCTTGCTGCTTGCTTTCATACTTTTGTAGATCTGCTCCGATTCTTTTTCTGCAACTATATGATCATTCTTGCCATGCACCAAAAGGAGAGGAATTTTAATGGCATCCAGGTAATTCAAGGGAGAGCATTTCTGTAAATATTGAATGCCTTTTGGATCATCTGGACTCCCACCCATGCTGGTGACAAAAGCTTGTTTAGTAAAGAACGCAGTTTTGTCGGAAAGAGGGCCGGTGGTCAGCTCCCAAAACTTAGGAACATGATCTAAAACTGTTTTAAGATTTGAAGGAGCGCATATGGCTACGCAACAGGTAAAATAATCCGGGGAGAAAGTCAGACTGGCAAGAGATTCATAACCTCCATAGCTTCCTCCAAAAACCGCTAACTTTCCTCTTTCTGTCATCCCTTTTGCAATACAAGCCTCCACTGCATCGATAATATCTAAGTGAGCCTTTCCTCCCCACTCACCATTACCAGCATTGACGAAAGCTTTGCCAAAGCCTGATGAAAGACGGAAATTGACGCTAAGCACTGCATATCCACAACTTGCGAGCCATTGGTGATAGGGATTGAATCGGAATTTATCTCTTAATTTAAAAGGTCCCCCATGAGGCACGACAACAAGGGGAATGGGCTTGTCTACATACCCTCCCTTATCCACTTTTTTGGGGAGAGTGTAGTAACAAACAAGCTGCTGTCCATCTCTTGCAGAAACAACCATCGAATACATTTTGGAAAAGTGATCGTTTTCTGCTTTGGTATTATCAATGGCTCTGAGATGTTGAGTCTTGGTCTCATAAAGCCAGAATTGTGTTGCTTTATCAGGGTAGCTACTGGATACCAACCAAACGTCTCCATTCCGGCTACTATTAATGACCTCAAAATTAGTGCCAGCGCGGTTTTCAAGAAATGCAAGATCTTTCTGAATCGAAGAGTCTATCGTATGCCATTTTTTCTGCTCGTAGTAAGATGCATAGGCTTTAGGTTCACCAGCAATAAATAGGACATCATCGACATCGCTATTAGATTGCGCTCCTAATACCTTTTCGTCACCTCCCGCGGACAAGGATTTAACCACCAACTGATTTGTATCGGAAAACCGATTGTCCAATAGATAGACAGATTGGTTTTTTTCATTATAGCAAAGGAATTCAGTTTGGAAGGCAACAGATGAGGTGAGTGTCATAAAAACATCCCCACAGGATGTAAATATTGTCCAAGAGCCATCTTCGTCGTTAATGCGCATTTTTAAAATGATATCTAAATTATCGCTGACCAAGAATTTCGCATAACAATCATTCTGTAATAATAATTCGAAATTTCCGGAGTCTAAATCAAGCAGATAAAGATCGTGAAAATGAGGATTTCTGTTGTTCAATCCAATCACAGCGCTGTTCTTATGAGGGCTGATTTGGATGACTTTAGCATTGACGTTAGAGAATTTTTCCGTGTAAACGGTATGATCTTTTGAATGGATATCGATGCCATGCAGATTTAGCTTTCCTGTTCCATTTTCATCCTTTAACAAGAGCACTCTTTTGCTATCACCAGACCAAAAAAATTGAATGATTTCAGGAGTAGTAAAGAAGCTGAGTTGCTTGCGACTTGCAGTAGAACCCTCTTTTGTGCTGACGAACAGATTAGAAATGCCTTTTTCATCAGCTCCCACATAAGCAATCTGATTTCCATCGGGACTAATTTTGGCTGAGATCAATGAAGGATTAGCAAAGAGCTCCTCCTTTGAGACATCACCAAAGACCTGTTGTTCTATCGTTGCAAAAAACATCATCACCACCAGCCATTTAAAGAGCCATTCTATCATGCTAATTCCTTCGTCAGCGCCATGTATTATAATGGAATTTTATAGAAGAATCAAGATCTATTTAAGTTCGGTCCAACGGGCTAAAAAACAATTTGTTAAGTTCAACTATTTGTGATATATCAAGGATTAAAGTCTTTTATGAAACGAAAATTTTATGTCTCTCTAGCCTTAATTTGTTTATCCGGCTCGCCACCTCTTTTTGCACCCAGTGGAACGTGGAATTCGGCTACTGGTGGCAACTGGAGCGATACCACTAAATGGGTTGCTGGTACAGTTGCAGATGGAGCTGGAAATACAGCTGCTTTTTCTCTAGTAAATGCTCCGATTGGAGTAGTCGTAGATACACCAAGGACAATAGGACATATTACACTGGGAGCAGGTTCTTCAGCGACATACACTTTTTCGAGTCAAAGCCTCACTTTGTCAGGAGGAGCAACTATTCGTATAGATGATGTTTCCTCGGGTACACAGGGAGTTTTTAATTGCAATGTCATAGGTGATAATGGGTTTACTGTCAACTGTGGAACGCAGATGTCTTTTAATGGCGTAATTTCTGGGACTGGAACTGGGTTTCTTACCTATCAGCTAAATGCAGGTGGCTCTATTACAGTAGGTGGAGCTTCACCGAATACCTATACATTCGCGGGGGCGCCGGGAACTTCGATAGCAGGATTAGGAACTTTTAACTACAATAAAGATGGAGCGTTTCCGCCAAGCTCCGATTCCACGCATGAAGTTGCTCTGTCGGGGCAAACGCAGTTGCAGATGAATGCATCTATGACATCAGCAAATGCTTTTAGAATGGATTTAGCTTCCTCTATAGGATTGACTTGTACGATGGCGGTAGGAAATAATGCTAATGTGTTTTTAAATGGTTTGCTGGATACAGCTGCGGGTACACATTTAGTCACTTTAGATTCAGTGGGTACTAGTAATTTTCAAATCATTGCAGGAACGAATACTTTTGCCGGAGTTGTGAGTGGGGGTGTGCAGTCTGTCAGTCCTGATCCAACTACAGGAAATTGTCTGACCGTTTCCGGTTCAGCCGTTCAGACTCTAAGCGGGACCAATACTTATATCACGCGTACTTTTATTGGTTCAGGGGGAACGCTTATTGCGACAAACAGTAATTCTCTTGGAGCCTCAAACCCTACTGGATCTCCTGTGTTTGTTCGAGGCGGAGGAAATTTACAAACTAATGCAGCGATCACATTGAATAAAGATATTTTCTTGAATGGAACAGGAATAGCTTCTGCTGGTGCTCTAATTGCAACTGGTACTGTTAGCGGTAACGTCACAATGGGATGGACAGGTACAAGTGAGCCCGCAGCTGATGTATCTGTCAGTAATGGCGGGACTTTGACATTTACTGGTTCAGTTTCAGGTGCGAATAATATTGAAAAAATCGGAGCAGGAACCCTGCAACTATTTCCCGCTTCAGGCAGTAACACTTTTACTGGCAATTTTACAGTAACTGCAGGGGTATTAGAAGGAAACACATCTGGATTTTCTCCAAGTTCAAGTGCTACTATTACCAATAATGCCACTGTTCAATTTACACAGAATACACCCGGCACTTATCCGGGCGCGATTTCAGGTAGTGGAAACTTGATTAAACAAGGGACTTCCACCTTGACTTTATCAGGAGCTAATACTTATGCCGGGGGAACCAGCATTAACGCCGGAATCATCTCCTTAACTGGATCATTAAATCCTGCGGGAACAGTCAATTTAACCGCTATGGGCACTCAATTTAATATTGATGCGGCCACGGGAAGCAAGACGATTGGCGATTTTATGGGGGTATCTACTTCAACCTGCAATTTAGGTTCAAATAATTTGACTGTAGGGACCTCGACCTCATCTGTTACCTTTTCAGGAGCGATTAGCGGGGCAGGAGGTTTGACCAAGCAAGGAACCGGTACTTTCATTCTTGCTGGAACCAATACTTACGCCGGAGGAACGACCATTAACGCCGGAACTGTATCTTTAACTGGATCATTAAATTCTGCTGGGGCGGTTAGTTTAGCAGGTGCAGGCACCGCTTTTAACATTAATGGGAGCTTAATGAATCAAACGATTGGCGATTTTAGCGGGGTATCTACTTCAACCTGCAATTTAGGCTCGAATAGTTTGACAGTGGGCACCTCGACTCCATCTGTTACCTTTTCAGGAGCAATCAGTGGGACAGGAGGTTTGATCAAGCAAGGAACAGGGACATTAATTGTAACAGGAGCCAACTCTTATGGAGGTGGAACGACTATCACTACTGGTGTACTGCAAGGAACCACAACCGGTCTGCAAGGAAATATCACCAATAATGCAACACTTGCCTTCAATCAGTCTACAACGGGAACTTATGCAGGAGCGATTACTGGAGCCGGAGGGCTTACTATAGACAGTAGTGGCTCTGGAGTCGTCATTTTTTCTGGCGTAAGCTCAGGCTTTACAGGTACAACGACAATTAATAGCTTGTCTGCAAATAATCCGACTTTACAAATGGGAATTGCCAATGCACTTCCCAATTCAACATCGATGACCATTAATAGCGGTGGAACCTTCAATTTGCAGGATTTTAGCCAAACAGTCAAAGATATCGCCGGATCGGGTTCTATTGTGATCGGCAATGCAATGGCTGCAACAACTTTGACAGTGAACCCCACCTCCAGTTCAATCACTTTTCCAGGTGCGATTTCAGGAGTAGGCGGACTGACAAAAACAGGGGCAAATACACTTGTCCTTACCGGAACTAACACT
>DATIJP010000082.1:0-6246 GCA_035478495.1 Rhabdochlamydiaceae bacterium | reverse complement strand
CTAATTCCAAGTCCCAAAATAAAAACTTTCTTCATAATACAACCATAAATACAACCACAGAGACACAGAGAAACAGAGTGAAGAGGAGGTTTTTTATTTTTTTCGGTGGCGAACCGCAAAAAATAGAATTCCATTTTTTTTGCTTCGCTCGCAAAAAAAAATGAACTCTTCCGAACTCTGTGCTCTCTGTGCCTCTGTGGTCGATCTTAATCTTCCCCTTACACTATTGGATTTTAATAGAGGTGAGCGCAATCAAAGCCAAAATCAGTCCAATGATCCAAAATCTTAAGACCACTTTGGTCTCGGGCCAACCTTTATATTCAAAATGGTGATGCAGAGGAGCGCATAAAAAAACCCGCTTTTTTTCGCGCAATTTATAACTGCCCACTTGGATAATGACAGAAAGGGCCTCGAGGACAAAGATGCCGCCGGCTAAAGCAAGGATAGCCTCTCTGCGGAGCAAAATAGAGGAGACGCCAATAATACCTCCGAGGGCGAGTGATCCTGTATCCCCCATAAAAATTTGAGCAGGGTGGCCATTATACCAAAGAAAACCAAGGCAGGCGCCAATCAAAGCACAAAGGTAGACGGCAATTTCTCCACTTCCTTCTATATATAGGATATTCAAATAACGTGAGATCGAGCTGTTATTGGATAAAAACGCAAAGACAGCAAGGACCGCTGATGTCAGAACTAAGCTTCCTGCGGCAAGCCCATCAAGACCGTCTGTGAGATTCACGGCATTAGAAGAGCCTGTGATCACAAAGATAATAATGAGCCAAGCAAGAATGATCAGCGCACCTCTCAAAGTAAAAAGAGGATCCTTAATAAAAGGAAGATAGAAACGGGCCATATATTCTTGGGTGGAGAGCGCCTGAGTCTTGCTTTGCTCGGGCTTGGCCACATATTCTTTCGCATAGGGCGGCGCAAACCAGCCTTTAATTTTGATGCTGTTTGTAAAAGCAGGCCACAATAAATAAAGACCAATGATAGAGGCAAATAGGACCTGAAGAAGAAATTTCTTTTTTGTGCTTAAGCCCTTAGAATTTTGATATTTCATTTTCAGATAGTCATCAACTCCTCCTACAAAACCTAAATATAGAGTAGTCAGAAGAAGAATGAGTGTGAAGGGACTTGTTAGGTCCATCCAAAGCAAAAGGGCAAGGATCATCGAACAGAGCATGAAAATTCCGCCCATTGTAGGTGTGTCCTTTTTTTTCTCATGCAGCTTTGCAAGCCCCGGACAATCTTCGACTCTAATGCTTCGCCCTGTTTTTAATTCATAAAGTTTCCGAATAAAAAGCGGGCCTAAAAGAATGGTGGCACATAATGTCGTGATTGCAGCAAAGAGCATGCGCGTTGACGAATACGAAAAAGCTGCAGGAATTTTAAAATGGAGCGTTTCACTTAAATATTGAAGAAAAAGAAGAAGCACAAAATTAATCCTCTAGTAGTTTCCAGAGCTGATGGACCTTTGATCCCTTAATCAGCACGACATCACCCTTTTGAATGCACTCTTCCATCTTTCTTTTCAAGAGGTCTAAAGAAGAAAAAAGCGCAGCTTTTTTGCCCGCTTTTTCAAATAGATCAATCATGGGCTGACAATCCGGGCCTAAGCATAAAAGCTCATCGACACGGGTAAGCGCAAGTTCTCCAATTTGACGGTGACTGCTTTCAGAATACTTCCCCAACTCTACCATAGATCCCAATATTCCAATTGTTCTTTTTAGTTTTTGTGGCTGTGGAAGATTAAGGAGCGCTGCTCGCATGGATTCGGGGTTAGCATTATAACAATCTTTGACAAAAGTAACCTCTTCTTTTTGAATGATTTCAAAACGAAGAGAATAGGGTTTCAAATCCTTCGCCTTTGCTTGGATCTCTTCGTTTGTCATGCCCAATTCTTTGCAGACCATGTAGGCAGCTAAAAAATTCTCTTGCAAATGGGATGCTGAAAAAGGCAGCAAAAAGGTTTTTAAAATGGGATCTTCAATCGAATAAAGGCGTTTTTCACATTTAATGGCGCTCGCAATTTTCACAAAATCATGGGCCTGGGTCGATAGGATCGCAAGCTTAGTCTTTGGGTGAGAAAGAATTTCTGCTTTGGCTTTAGCGATTCCCTCGATTCCATCTGAGAAAAAACCAACGTGTGCAATGGCAATCCGTGTAATGACTGCAATATCAGGCGGCGCTATTTCGACTAATCTCTCTATTTCACCGGACTCGGTCATTCCCATCTCTAAAACATAAATGTCAAACTCTCCTTCTAAATTTAAAAGGCCCAGAGGAAAGCTCAGCTGGGAATTAAAACTGCCCTCTGTTTTAAAGACTTTAAATTTTGCGCTTAAGAGATGGGCAATAAACTCTTTGGTGGTCGTTTTGCCAACGGACCCAGTGATCGCGATGACTTTTCCTTTACAATTTAAAAAGGCGATTTTAGCAAGCTTCTGGAGTGCAAGGCGCACATCCTCTACAAAGATCAGCTCAAGCCCAAAACTTTCTCCCTGATAACTTTTAGGTACAATGGCAGCACTGGCTTTTTTACTCGCTACTTCTCTTAAAAAATGCAGGCCATCGACTTTTTTTCCGGGAAGAGCAAAAAAAAGATTTCCTTCTTGGACCATCCGGCTATCGATTGCATAGCCACAGATAGCGGTCTGGCTGCTGCTATTTTGCCCCAATAACTGCGCAATTTCTTTAATCGATGCCCGTTTCATGACTGACATTTATAATTTAAAATGTAGCTTTTTGTCCAAATCTTTGGAGACAATAAACCTATTGATTTCTTTGCTTTCTTCGTCCATAATCGCCTCCGGTGGCATAGCCAAGCGGTAAGGCAGAAGCCTGCAAAGCTTCCATACCCCAGTTCAATCCTGGGTGCCACCTTTTATCTATACACATATGACCCATTTGGTTTTGGATATCGGCAACTTCCGTGTTAAAGGGGCTTTTTTTGAACAAGGCCAAATGACCCATCGTTTTGTTTTTCCTTCCGACAACCTTCCTCTCGATGCCCTAAAATCAATTTTTAAAAGCCGTCCATTTCAGCACTGCTTAATTGCTTCTGTAAACTCCCCTACTGGTCAAAAAATTAAAACGCTCTTTTCGGAAGAAAAGTGGCCTTTCAAAACCTTAAATTTTAAAGAGATCAAAGCCAAATTAGAGGTCGATCAGCCCGAAGAGCTCGGTCTTGATCGTATTGCCAATGTTTATGGCGCGCTTTATCACTTTCCACAAAATGATTGCATTGTTGTAGACATCGGCACTGTTGTCACCTTTGATTTTATTAGAATGGAGGGAAGCTATACTGGCGGGGCCATTTATCCAGGTCCTCAGCTCTGCGCAAAAGCACTCTCTGAATTTACAAACAAACTTCCGCTCGCCCCTTTTGTAAAACCGCCAGAGCCCATTGCTAAAAGTACAGTCACACATATTCAAAGCGGCCTTTATTGGGGCCTTCTTGGAGCGATTGAAAGAATAGTGGATGAAATGCGCCTTGAGACCCCAGCACCTAGCACAATTAAAGTCCTCGCAACTGGCGGAAAAACACGGCCTGATGAAGCCAGTATTGATCCATCACACAATGCATTTATTGAAGATCTTAAAGAACTTGTCGACCTAATCGATCCTGATATCACTTTAAGAGGTCTTCATGAGATACTTAACGAATTAAAAAAAGGAGTTTAATATGAGTGCAAAAGAATTTGTCTTTGAAGAGTCCGCACGCATCAAATTGCGCGAAGGGATTGAAAAACTAGCTGATGTTGTAGGCGTCACATTAGGCCCAAAGGGACGCTTTGTCGGCTTATCGGCAAGCTGGGGCGCTCCCAAAATCACAAACGATGGCAACAGTATTGCTAAAGATGTTGAACTCAAAGACCAATATGTGAACATGGGTGTTTCAATTGGAAAAGAGGTGGCATCAAAAATGAAAGAAAAATGTGGGGATGGCACCACTTCCACCATCTTACTCTTAAAAGCGCTTGTGCAAAATGGAGTGAAAAATATTGCCTCCGGTTCAAGCCCCATTGAAATTAAGCGCGGTATGGAAAAAGCAGTCGATGCCATTATCGCTAGGCTCGATCTGCTCTCCATTCCGGTTAAAGATGAAACTGCCATTTTAAATATTGCAACAGCTTCTGCTTCCGGAAATGAAGAAATTGGCCAGTTCATTAGCGATGCTTTTAAAAAAGTGGGCAAATCCGGCGTCATCACTATTGAAGAAGGCAAAGCGGCAGAGACACTCCTTGAAACAGTGGAAGGAATGCAATTTGACCGCGGTTATACCAGCGCTTACTTTTGCACCCATGCAGAAACATTAACTGTTCAAATGGATGAACCATTCATTTTAATTACAGACAAGAAAATTTCATCGATTCAAGAACTGCTTCCTATTTTGCAAGCTGTCGCTGCAACAGGGCGCGCGCTTTTAATCATCGCCGATGACATCGAAGGTGATGCCCTTTCCACGCTCGTTGTTAATAAACTGCGCGGCACATTGAAAGTTTGTGCAGTGAAAGCTCCAGGCTTTGGAGACCGCAGAAAAGCGCTTCTTCAAGATATTGCGATTTTAACAGGCGCTACAATGGTCTCAGAAGAGACCGGTACATCCCTTAAAGATGCTGACAGCTCTTTTTTAGGATGCGCTGAAAAAATTCTCATCACAAAAGACAATACGACCATTGTGAGTGGAAAAGGAGAAGCAGAAGCTATCCAAAATCGCATTAAACAGATTGAAAATGAAAGCAAAGCATCCACTAGTAGTTACGACAAAGAAAAACTGGATGAGCGCAAAGCAAAACTCAGCGGCGGTGTAGCTGTAATCCGTGTTGGCGCGCCCACAGAGCCTGCAATGAAACAGAAAAAGCAGATGTTTGAAGATAGTTTAAACTCAACAAGGGCGGCCATTGAAGAGGGTATTGTACCCGGCGGTGGGATTGCTCTTTTAAGAGCTAGCCGCAGCGTGGAAAAATTGAAACTCAGTCCAGAAGAGATGATTGGAGCAAACAGTGTCTTAAAAGCCTGCGAAACTCCTTTTAAACAGATCGTAATGAATAACGGATTCGATAGCTCTGTTTACTTAGAAAAAGTGATCTCTTTAGGAGAGACTTTTGGTTTTAATGCCCATTCTGAAGAGATTGAAGATCTACAGAAAAGCGGTGTGATGGATCCACTTAAAGTGGTCAAAAATAGCTTGAAGTTCGCAACGTCAGCAGCAGGGGTTGTGCTACTCTCTGAAGCGCTGATTGGAAATGCTTCTGAAGATGACAAATAAAAAGGCAGCGGTGATTCCATCGAAGGGCATCGGTGATGCCCTTTTGATGATGATCGCCTCTCATCAGCTTCATCTTCACGGCTATAGCGTCACAACATTTCATGAAAAATTAAATGAGCTCCAAGATTGGTTCTTAGGGCATCAATTTGAAAAAAAAGAAAAGTTTGATGCTGATCAGTTTGATCTGATCATTGCCCAAAATGACAATTCTCCCCTCATTTCCTCCTTAATTCTGCACGCGCGAAACCGTCTTTCTATTTTTTATCCTACTTATTACTCCTATAAACATGCGCCTCTTTCAAAATTAGATCAGCTCTTTGATGCGAATGAGCCAATGGCAAGTAATATCGCCAAAAGCATCTCCACTCTATTAAATAGTCCCCTCTCTAAAGAAAATGGGCTGTGCGTGCCAACCCATTTAGTCCACCATAAATATCCCAAACGGATTGTCATCCATCCGACAAGCAGCTTAGCCTCAAAAAACTGGTCAGCCCACCGGTTTATCCAAGTGGCAAAGCTTTTAAGAAAAAAAGGATTGGATCCCGTTTTTGCGATGAGTGTTGAGGAAAAAAAAGAGTGGGGCGATGCGCCCTTTGAAATTCAAGCCTTTGAAAAATTAGATAGCCTAGCTGCTTTTATTTTTGAATCTGGAGGTTTAGTTGGCAATGATTCGCTTTTAGGCCATTTGGCCTCCAATCTCAACATCCCGACAGTGATTATTGCAGATAATGCCAACCTCTTAAAACTCTGGCGCCCAGGTTGGCTTTCTGGCAGTGTTGTCACACCACCTTCCTGGCTACCGAATAAAATCAGGGAAAAATGGTGGCGAGAGCTCATTTCTGCTAAAAAAGTTGCAAAGTATTTCAATTAGACATACTTTGACATTTATGAATAAGAATAGACAGCCTCTCGATGCCCGTACGCGTAGAAAAAATAATAAGACGATCCGTGATGCTCAAAGCGCCTTTGCAAAA
>DATIJP010000081.1:0-26800 GCA_035478495.1 Rhabdochlamydiaceae bacterium | reverse complement strand
AAACAATGGCTTCTCATCAAAATGAAAAAGAAATCCTTAGAGGATTAAAAAAAAGAGCCCATCATCATTGGGTCCCTCCTATGCTTGCCACTCTGACGGAAGATTATTTTTCTGACCCAAACTGGATTTATGAAGAAAAATTCGATGGGATGCGCTGCATCGCAATGAAAAAAAAAGGAAAAGTGACACTCTACTCTCGTAATGAAAGAAACATCAACCATGTCTTTCCTGAAATTGTCCAAGACTTGGAAGACAGAGAGAGTAAAGATTATGTTGTCGATGGAGAAATTGTCTCTTTAAATGAAGAAGGAGTCTCTAGTTTTTCTACTCTGCAAAACCGCATGAATGTAAAGGATATCAGAAATATCAAAGGAAAAATTCCCAAAGTCTATTATTACCTTTTCGACATGCTCTACTGGGATGAATACGATTTAAAGGGACTGCCTTTAATTTTTCGCAAACAGCTTCTGAAACATTTTTTCCCTTTCACAAGCAAGGTGCGCTACACAACGCACGTCAAAGAAAAAGGGCTGGCACTATTTAAAAAAGCGGCCAAAAAAGGTTGGGAAGGCATTATCGCCAAAAGGGGAAATTCTCACTATGTCAGCAAACGAAGCCGCGATTGGCTCAAATTTAAATGCGTAATAGGACAAGAGTTAGTCATCGGAGGCTACACCAATCCCCAAGGTTCAAGAAAGGATTTTGGCGCGCTACTTGTGGGTTATTACGATCATAAAAACAGATTGCATTACGCCGGCAAAGTGGGAACAGGCTACTCTTTCCAAACTTTAGAAACTTTAGGAGCAAAACTACGACGCCTCAAAACAGAAAAATGTCCATTTTCAACAGTTCCTAAAGAAAAAGGTGCCCATTGGGTAAAGCCGCAGCTTGTAGGTGAGGTTGACTTCACCGAGTGGACAAGAGATGGCAAATTGCGCCATCCCCGCTTTAAAGGAGTGCGCATGGATAAATCTGCAAAATCAATCAAAAGAGAAAAAGCAAGATGAAAGTCGTCATTACTCATCCGGATAAATTGCTCTTTCCAAAAAGCAAAATCACAAAACAGGAACTTGCCGATTATTATCGCTCTGTTTCAAAGTTGATGCTTCCCCTGATTAAAGACCGGCCTATTTCAATGAAACGTTATCCGCAAGGGATTACAAAAATCGGCTTTTTCCAAAAAAATGCCCCCGAGGGACATCCTAACTGGCTAAAAACAGTAAGCGTTGGCAGAGAGGGAAAGGAAAGTATACAAATGGTGTTATGCAACGATCTTGCAACACTTGTCTGGCTTGCCAATCAAAATTGCATCACACCCCATATTTGGCTCAGCCGTTCCGATAAGCCTCACTATCCTGACCAGATTATTTTTGATTTAGACCCTCCACCAAAAGGAGGCTTTAAAACAGTTGTAGAAGGCGCCCAAGCTTTAAAAGAGATTCTGGAAAAAAAATTAAAACTTAAAACATTTGTCAAAACAACGGGGTCTAAGGGACTGCATGTTGTCATTCCCATTAAAAGGGAATTTGATTTTAATATAGTCCGCGATTTCGCTCGTAAAATTGCGACTATTTTAACCAAGGCCGAACCGAAGAAATATACAATCGAAGCAAGAAAAGAAAAACGGAAAGGCCGGCTTTATATCGATGTCCTTAGGAATGCATTTGGACAGACCGCTGTTGCCCCTTATGCCGTTCGCGCATTGGAAGGAGCCCCTGTTGCCACACCAATTTTTTGGGTAGAACTTAATAATAAATCATTAAAGAGCAATTCATTTACAATTCGTAATATAAATAAGCGGCTAAAAAAAAATCCCTGGGCAAATCTTGAGCGCAGCAGCAAATCGATTAAACAAGCAATAAAACTATTAGAGGGCCTGTAAATGATAATTAAACATTGGAAAGCAACCCTACTCATAGGAATTATATTCCTTTTCTTTAGCTATTTCTATCTTGATCAACCGATCGCTTTATACTTCCAGCATCTTAAGCCTTCTACACGCCATCTTGTTAAGCTAATTGGCAATATTGCTCTTCCCATTCCGCATATCTTGCTTTGGGTAGTGATCTATTTTTTTTTCCGCTTTTTTCTTAAACAAATTTCCATGGCACGCAAAGCAATATTGATTGCGATTTCCATCAACCTTTCAAATGTCGTGGCCACTCTTCTGAAAAATTTAGTCGGGCGCGCACGTCCTGAACTTCTTTTTTCTCAAAACTTCTATGGATTTAAAATGCTTACATTTCCTCTTTCCAATTTTTATGTCTCGTTTCCTTCTAGCCACGCTGCTACAATTGCTGCTCTGATGGCCTCTCTTTCGTGCTGTTATCCTCGCTTTTCCCCTCTTTTTTTCGTCTTTGCATTTTTAATTTCACTGTGCAGGGTGATTATCGGGGTCCACTATTTAAGTGATATTATTGGCGGGATGCTGCTGGGGATTTTTGCCGCTAACTTCGTCTTTCTTTCCATGAAAAAAGAGGTCCGCTTCGATTAAGACTCAAAGACTCACCACAGAGACACAGAGAAATAGAGATTTACCACAGAGGCACAGAGAACACAGAGTTCGGAGGAGTTTTTATTTTTTTCGGGAGCGAACCGAAAAAAATAGAAGTCCATTTTTTTTGCTTCGCTCGCAAAAAAAAATGAACTCTTCCTCTCTCTGTGTTCTCTGTGTCTCTGTGGTTTAATTCCCTTTAGGAAGGTTCTCAATGACAATGGGTTCGATGGGTTCTGGAAGAGGGAACTTTAAGATCTTGGAATAGAAATAGAGTTCACTATCAAGCGCTTTTTTAATCGAAGATGCCATGCGAAAACCGTGCTGCTCTCCATCAAAAAGAATCAGGCTCACAGGAATATTTCTTTTTTTGAGCGCTTCAAAGATGAGGATGGATTGATTTGGTGGGACGACTTTATCTTCCTTTCCTTGCAAAAGCAAAACAGGCGCTTTAATCCCCTCGATATGGTAAATCGGAGATCTTTCATGATAGATCTTTTTATCTTCAGGATAAGGTCCGATGAGAGAGTCTGAATAGTGCGATTCAAATTTATGGCCATCTTTGGTCAAAAGCTCTAGATCGCTAATTCCAAATAGACTGGTCCCCGCTTTAAATACATCATGAAAGGTAAGAGCGCAAAGAGTCGTATAACCGCCAGCACTGCCGCCTTTAATGAGAAGATGATTGCCATCTGCTTTTCCTTGGTCCACCATTTGCAGAGCAGCGCTAATGCAATCATCCACATCCAAAATGCCCCACTTTCCATAGAGCCTTTGTAAATATTCACGTCCATAGCCGCTGCTTCCCCCATAATTGACATCTAAAAATCCAAAACCACGACTTGTCCAATAAAGCACTTCCAAATTCAAAATGGCATAAGATCTTGAATTAGGCCCGCCATGAGCCTTCACAATAAGAGGGGGTTTTCCATTTCCTGAAAAGTTGGGGTTTTTTGGAGGATAGTAAAAAGCATAGCCTTTTTTTGTTTTTTCAGAGGGATAGATCACCTCTTCGGGTTTTGAAATATAATCTGGATCTATTTTGGCTTTGAAACTAGGTTTGATCACTTGATATTGTTTGCTTTTTAGATCAAGAGAAATAAGTGAAATGGGTTGTGTTGGAGAAGCGCCAATAAAATAAAGCCTTCCATTTCCAAAGCATAAATTTTGCGCATAGGTAAATGGCAAATCAAGCTGTTCTAATTTCTTCTCATCTGGATAAAGCAGCCCAAGATGATCAATTCCCTTGATTGCATAAGCGCAAGCCAGGGCCCAAGAATTTTTGTAAGGAAAAAAAGTGTAGGTCGGTCTTCCAAATACCCATGCAGGTACTCCAAATTCGGCCTCCATTTCATAAAGAGGTTCTATCTCTTTTTCTCTATTGAAACGATAAATATTCCAAAAACCTGTTTTGTCTGATACAAAATAGAGGTTGCCATCTGGCGACCATTGCACTTGGCAAATGGACTCGGCTTTTCCTCCTGCAATTTCCTCTGGCTCGGAAAGTGTGCCATCTTCGAGAATTGAGCAAATCCAGAGCGTCGTTCCATCCCAAGGCATATTAGGAAAATCACAGGCGATAAAAGCCAGCTGTTTCCCATCTGGCGAAAAGCGCGGCGAAGAATAAAAATCTTTCCCAGATGCAATTTCTGTTAATTTTCCCCCTTCATATTTGACAAGTGTATTGACCACTTTTCCATCTTTTAAATGCTGCTCGCATACAAGAACAAGAGTCTTACCATCTGGTGAAACGGTTCCATCAGCAAATCGTCTTGTTTCATCTTTAATGAGCAAAACCGCTTTGCCATTTTCTAAAGCATAGAAATTTTTATCTTTGTCATTGGTAAAAAAAATCTTTCCAGAACCCACTGTGAGTGCAGCCCCGCCATATTCATGCACACGATTGCGGATGCTCATTTCTGGCAGAAGGTCAACAAGTTTCCCGTTAGAAAGTTGTTTAATCAGGGCAACACGTCCCTTCTCAGAAGGGCGAGATTCTGTGTAATAAAGCTCTTTGCCATCGTGGGCAATTTCGGCAAACCCGAGCGATTCATGAATAATCAGATCAGATGTGATTGGGGATTTCCAAGAACCAAAAGAAGAAAGGACAGCAGCGATCATAGCGATAAGCATTTTGTATTATCTTCTAAATTTTTACGAAGTCTTTTTGCGTCTGGCACATCTCGTCGATCAAAGGCTGGATTTTATAAATAAATTGGCTAGGTTGAAGGTTCTTAAGAGCTTCGCGCACTTTCTGATAAGAATCATGATTAAATAAGAGATCTTTTAAATTTGACTCAAGTTCAGAAAAATTCCGAACTGGTTTTCCTATTCCTCTTTCAAGTGAGAGATCGATATTGATTTTTTCCCAAAAGAGCACTCCGCCGATTGCGTCTAATAAGACAGGAGTTCTTGTTGCAATCGCCTCGTTGATTGTCCCAGGCCCCGGTTTTGTCACAAGAAGATCAGAAAGGGTCATTAGATCGTGAATTTTTTCAGTGAAGGGAAGTACAGTGACTGCGTTGCCGGGATGTTTTTTAATTTTTGCGAGCTTATCAGCAAGGTCAGAATTTTTTCCCATACATACAAAAAGATGGGTTTTTAAATCCATTTTTGCGATTTTCTTTGCATATTGCATACATCTTTTGGCCCCTGCGCCCCCCATCATGAGCAAAACCACCGAGTGACCCTGCGCTACTCCATATTCTTTTCTCAATTCTGCTTTCGTTTTAGTGCAAATAAAATCAGGTCTTAAAGGCAGGCCAATGTTTGCAATGTCTTTGCTGTCGACATTCAATTTCTCAAGCAGTCCAGTCGTTGTTGGGATATCTGCGCCAATGGTGATTTTGAAATTTGGATGCTGCAAAGATTCAAAACCAAGGAGCCAATTTTCCAAATCATTGTCAATAGTGATCACTAAAAAAGGAAGATTTGCTTTTCTTGCTGCTTCAGATGCAGGCAAATTGATAAAGGGCATGATCGAAATGACCAGATCAGGCTGATAGCGCTGAATGTTTTCACTAATGAAAGATTCAATCCCATGTGTCTGCATGCGTACAACGAGAGGAAAGATGGATCGCGACATCACATTCATCAAACGATTATAATTGTTATAAATTACAGTATTATAAATAGTCTCGCCTGATTTTATTCCTAAGAATCTAACCTCATTAATTGGATAAATAACTTCAAACTCGTAACCTTTAAGAACACTCATTAAAGCTTTATGCGCAGCGCAATGCCCAAATCCACCCAAACTGGAAAGGATTAGGATTTTTTTAGATTTACCTTGAAAAGAGGCCTGGACTGGAATTGTAATGAGTACCTCCGCAACTTTATTAAATAATCTGAAGATTAAATCTTTGGCAAGCTTTATCTTCTCCTAATAACATGCCCTTGCCCCTGCCCGATTCTTCGGTCTGAAACTTATCTTAAAGCGATGACTGTAGCATTGCGGCCAGTGATTTTTTCACGTCGATAGGAAAAGAAATCCTCATTGTGTGTAAAAGTACAAATCGAGGCGATTTCAATATGATGAGGTAAAACTCCCTCATCTTCTAACTGATCCCTTGCAATTTCCCACAAATTAAAATAAGTCGGTTTAACTTGATAACCCCAAAATGAAGAGGGAAGTTCATCACGGTAATTTTTAAATTCTGAAGCTTCTGGTCCTAAACTGGGCGAAATGCAAACAATGAGATCTTCAGGACGTGTGCCTATTTTTTCTTTCATTGCAAGGATCGTTTCGCGATAAATATTTTGCACATTGCCTCTCCATCCTGAATGGACATTTGCCACCGCATGGTGGCAAGGATCATAGAAAATAGCAGCTTGGCAATCCGCATGCGTCATTAAAAGGCCCAAGGCCCTCTCTTGCGTGATCAGACCATCACGAAATTCAAGCGGCTCATACTTTGAATTTATCACTTCTACTTTTGCCCCGTGATTTTGTTTCCCTGTAATGAGCTTTGAGATATTTAAAATTTGAAGAATTTGACCGCGGTTATGAAAAACGGCAGTGCGGTCATCACCACTTGTATAGCCCATATTTAAAGAATGAAAAGGTGGGCCGCTGATTCCTCCATGCCGCAAAAAGACCCCATGGCAAACATCTTTGATACCCTGAAGTAATTCAAATTCCAGCCACTCAATATTATTGTGTTTTTTTCGGATCATACCTAAAACCTGAGCTTAGGGTTTATTTTATAATGGATTGCTACAGGTTTCGAGGAAAATTTTGTAAATTTTAGCACGTTCAATAGCTGAAAGCACCTATGGACGTGCTAAAATTTACAAAAATTTGCCCGAAAGATGTAGTAAGACACTATGAAAGAAACCCTAAACTCAGGTTAATATTAGTGGGAATGGAAATATATCAACTAGCCTCACTTTGTTTTTTTTCATTGATTATGGGGATCGTCAGCCTTTGGATCTACCGTAACCCGTGGATCTATTGTCCCTTTTTTGTGATCTCCTTTTTCTTAGGGCTGGCTGCAAAGATTCTCACTCCAATCGCGCTTCTTCCACTGGGAGGCCTGTTTATTTTGCATGGTTTTTTAAAAACAGGAACCCGAGGGATCCGTCGCCCAATATTCGTAGTTCTTGCAGCAGCTATTTCACTTGCCATGTGGATGCACATTATGCCGGGATTTCACAGTTTGAAAATCAGTGATCATTTTGTTCAAAGTGCAGGCGCTTATCCCTATACTTTTAATCTGAATTGGGACAAACCCATGACAGGGATTTTTATTTTAGCTTGGGCATTCCCTTTAATAACAACAAGAGAGCAGCTCAAAAAAGTGCTTTTTGTCACCCTTCCCTATACCATTGGGGCCGTCCTTATTATTCTCCTATTATCAGTATGGCTAAATGTTGTGAAATGGGATCCCAAAATGCCGCCTTATTTTTGGCTTTGGGCCATTGCTAATCTTTTTTTAGTGTCTATTCCAGAAGAGGCATTGATTCGAGGTTTTATTCAAAAAGAATTTTTTAGCTGGTTTGGCGAAAAAGGATTTTTGGCAAATGCTGGCTGCATTCTAGCCACTTCACTTATTTTTGCCCTGATCCATATTAAAGGCGTGCCGAGCAGCAGCTATATTCTACTCGTTTTTGTTGCCAGTATTTTGTATGGATCGATCTATCAATATACAAAGGCGATCGAAAGCAGCATTTTTTGCCACTATGCAGTCAACATTGTTCATCTACTCTTTTTTACCTATCCTGCTTTGAAATAAGCAGCGCACATCTTCCCCAATCATAAAAAAATTGAGGATTATGCTCAGAAGTTTCAGACCATTTTTGAACATAATAAGACCAGTCTTGTAATGGCGCATTACATTCTAGTTTCAGCCCTTGCTCGATAGCTAGATCGTAAGATTGATCAATACAAATCAAAGCTAAAATAATTAGACTTGTTTTTTTGCAAAGATAATATCTATTCACCTGATCTTCTGAATAGTTATCTTTTAAATAGAGCTGTAAAAATTGCTTTTCTTCTTCATCAGAATAAGAGTGCAGAAGACAAAAAAAGCTAATATCGTAAAAGGGATCATCCCAATTAGTATCTTCCCAGTCAACAGCAAGCAACTTACCTTCAGGAGGAAGAAAAAGATTGCGTGGATGAGGATCGCCATGGATAGTCGTTGATTTTGCTCCATAACGTTTGATTTGTGCATCAAGCCATTCCAAAGTGCTTTTTACTTGATGTAACTCTGGAGTAATGTCCCACTTACCCTTTAAACCTTCGCAAACATTTAAAAATATTTCAACTTTGCTTTGTCTAGCATGGGGATTTTTTGGAAGTTGATGAATCACATTAAAAGAATGTGCTATACGCATCCAATTATTTGGATTCTTAGCTTGCGCAATTGTCAATGTACCACAATCCAATAGTTCCATAAGAACAAATGAAGATTGGGGTGAGACAAAGTAAACTTTAGGTGCAACACCTGCTTTTGCAGCTTCCTGAAAAATAAAGAGTTCACGTTCATTGTTCGCACCAGATTGAAGACGCAATAAATAGTTTTTTTCATCGACTTTTAAAATGAAATTTTTTGATACAGAACGGCCGCCGGAAAGTGGCTTTAAATGAACATTTTCAGTCGGAAAGTGGGCTTCAATAAAAGAAGCCGCCTGCTCAACTACTTGCTTATTAAAATGATAAAAACTTGGATCAATTATCACGCACAATTTCCACTTTAATTGATGCTATTTTAGCACAAATTCAATTTAAATTAAATGAGTTTACTTGTGGATATATAAAGAATTTTCTAGTATGCGAAAAATAAGCTTAAGGGGAATTCAGAGTGCCAGAGCGACCTGTTGAATGCGGTCATTGCAAAAAACCAGTTAAAGTGATTTACAAAGAGATTACCGGTAATTCCATTATGATCACTGAAATGTGCTCTGATTGTCCTATTTTGGAACAAAAATTACATGGGACTATCGCCAGTGAAACAGTTGTCGGAGACGTCAAGGCGCAAGAAACCGGTCTTGCCTGTGGAAACTGCAGGACATTATTAGAGTCGGTGAAAATGGGTAATCCTTTGGGATGCAGCAATTGTTACACTGTCTTTGGCGATGTCATTATTTCTGAATTGATCGAAGAGCAAAAAATTCCATCAAGTTTAAAAAAGGGGCTAACAGTGAGAAAAAATCAACCTATACATATTGGAAAATCTCCTGGAAAACAGGTCAGCTTACCAACTTCAAATCGGTTGACAGAGCTGAATGTAGCGCTGAACGAAGCATTAAAAAAAGAAAACTACGAAGAAGCAGCGGGCCTGCGCGATCAAATTAAAGCACTCATGGAAAAAAAGGATGAATCAAAAAGCTGATCTGGCAAGGGCTATTCTTGAGAATATTCCTTGGAAAACAACTAGTAATCCTATTTGGCCTTTCACTCTATTTATTTTGAGAAGAAATTTAGCTAAGTACCACTTCCCAAGTAAAATGAATGAAGCGGAAGCAGCAGCAGTTTTAGATTCTCTTAAAAATGTCATCTCAAATCTTCCGGAAATGGCAAATGGCTACCTGCTAAAAAAACAGGATTTAAAACCCTTAGATAAAGAGCTTTTGCTAGAACATTTCCTTTTTACAAGATTACTGCCTGAAAGCGCGCACGGATCGGCGCTTCTTTTAAATCCATCTGTTGCTGTTCTCTCGACAATCAATATGGGCAACCATTTGGAACTCTTCCATATTTTAGATTCCACCGGCGATTTGGACAGTGGATGGAACCTAATTTCAAAAATAGAAAATACCCTCGGCAGCCATTTTGATTTTGCCTTTTCATCTAAATTTGGTTTTCTAACCTCTGATCCAAATGATTGCGGAACGGGACTCTCAGTTCTTGCATTTTTGCACTTGCCCGCCCTTATCCAGACAGGGCAGCTGCAAGAAATCTGGGCCAAACAAAATGATGAGTCTTTGATTTTTACCGGAATCTCTGGGGATCCAAATGATTTAATCGGCGATATGATCGTCCTTCAAAATCATTTCACTTTAGGCGTCACTGAAGAAAGCATCATTCGCTCTATCCAGACCATGGCTTCAAAATTAGTTGCCAGTGAAAAAAAAGCGCGCAGCACACTCAAAAAAGAGGCCCCGCCTAAAATCAAAGATAAAATCAGCAAAGCCTATGGCCAGCTAATCTATGCTTATGAACTCGAAGTGAAAGAAACGCTAAATCTTTTAAGCTTGATTAGATTAGGTTTGGATTTAGGTTGGATCACAGCGGTCCAGGAAAATAAAATCAATGAGCTTTTTTTTAAAACTCGTCGCGGCTACTTGACTCATCTTTTCCCAGGGACAGAAGATCTTAAAGAGATCGCGCACAAAAGAGCAGAATATCTCCATAGTGAGCTTCAGGGAATACAGCTAGCGATTTAAAGTTCACTTAAGTAGGGATAGTGGTCCCAAGAAATGAGGCGCTCCCGTTTGTTGATTTTGTGGAGGGCCTCTACAAAAAGATCAACCTCATCATGATCATCTTGAATATCAGTCTCTAAATATTGGACAAGTGAGGATAAACGAGCATGCTCAGAAAAACCTTTGGCAAAAGCTTTAGCTTCTTCTTTTATCTTAGCAACATCCTCTGGTTTCATTCCTTTTATTCCACCTGATTTTTTTATTTCTGTAAATCTCATTAAAGCATCCACAGCCAAGAACCCATCTTTAAGGTTAGCCCAAGAGCAATTACCGACTTTTTGATCTTTAGGTGAGAGCTCTTCCACCCATTTACAAATCACATCTTTTACAGGATTTGAAGAAGGAAGAGGGGAAAGAAGTTTAGGGAGCTCATCATAATAATAATCAGTAAATTCGGAGCTACCCGAATTTTGTCTAATATGAATTAGAGTTTCTAAAATTTCATGCGTGAATTTCTTAGGATCGATTCGGAAAACATCAAAGTTATTTCTTTCCTCTTTACATCCACCTCCACGATTACATAGCACCATATATCCATCATAAAAATTAAGAGTGACCACATGGCCTTTAAATCCTAATGGTAGAGTGACCGATCGATTATTTTGAATTGCATCAACAATGTCGTCTTTGGACTTTTTAGACCACTTAGGTTCAACAAGACCCACATTCATTTCTTTAACAGCTTTAGGTGATATTAAGGTTCTTACTTCAGGTGGCAGTGTATCGAGCATTTTTTTTGCATATGCAACCATCTCTTCTGCTTTTCCCCAACAATAAATTCCATCAATTGCATTAATATTTGCAAGGATCGATTTTACTGGTATATTTTTAATACAGGCTTCCGCTTGTTCGTCAGATATATTTAAGAGCAATGCTACTTTTCTAACATTTCTTGCTTTAAGTGCGAAATTTAATTGACTCTTTATCTCGGCTTTATTCTTAATAAGCAGTTTGATTAAATCTGGATCGAACTCTCCTTCTTTAATAATATGTGTTAAAGGGGTATAACCTAGACTATCAGTTACATTCACATCGGCGCCTTGATTGATTAAAAATTGGACCGTTTCTAAGCGCGCTACTTTATTTGTTGCTTTACAAGCATCAAATAAAAGCGAACTTTCAACTTTTGCTCCTTCTCCAACAAGGGATCTTACGATTTGAACGTTGCCCGATTCTGAGGCTTTTTTGAGCAATTCAGAAGACTCCCCTCTTGCCCCTTTTTTAAGAGCGGCTAAAACTAGATCTTCATGACCTGCTTCCACGGCGACAGGATCGGCCCCTTCTTTAGTAAAAGCCTTTATTCCTAAATAGTTATTATCATTAATTGATAGAGGCATATGTAATATGAGTTAATTAAATTCTTTTATAATTATATTATAATAAAAATTTTAATTAACATCAACTGCAATATATCTCATTAATTATCAAGAACTTAAAATTTGATGGGTTTGGATCGCCGTATCTCGCTCGTTTAGAGGGGGTTAGATAAAGTCGCTTAAAAATGGATATCTTGAGAAAGGAATAGCGAGCTTCCTTTTTCTAATTTTACGGACAGCCTCACTTAAAAGATCAAGATCATCTGGAATTTCTTCACTAAAATAGAGATCAATTGAGGATAAACGGGCGTGATCAGAAAAACCTTTGGCAAACAATTTAGCTTCTTCTTGTATCCTTGCAACATCCTCTGGTTTTATTCCTTCTACTGATTTACTTCTTTCAGTAAATCTCATTAAAGCATCCAGCGCAAATAACCCATCTTTAAGATTAGCCCAACCACAATTACCAACCCGTTGAATTTTAGGTGAGAGTTCTTCCATCCA
The DNA here is from genome assembly GCA_035478495.1 of Rhabdochlamydiaceae bacterium. Taxonomy (GTDB): domain Bacteria; phylum Chlamydiota; class Chlamydiia; order Chlamydiales; family Rhabdochlamydiaceae; genus DATIJP01. The sequence goes on along the minus strand of DATIJP010000081.1, from coordinate 14,557 downwards.
GAGACAAATCTCATCTTTTACAGGATCTGAAGAAGAAAGGGGAGAAAGAAAGCTAGGGAGCTGATCATAATAATAATCAGTAAATTCATCTTTGTTCCCATGATATCGCATTTGAATCAGAGTTTCTAAAATTTCGCGCGTGAATTTCTTAGGATCAACTCTGAAAACATCAAAGGTATTTCTTCCCTCTTTACATCCCCTACCACGATTACAAATCACCATATAGCCATTGTAAAAACTAAGAGTGACAATATGAGTTCTATACCCTAGAGGTAGGACGACCGCTTGATTATTTTGAATTGCATCAACAATGTCATCATGAGATTGCTGGTTTAAATTTACAAGCGCCGCATTCATTTCTATAACGGCTTTACCATTTACTTCATGCGGCAAGGTATCGAGCATCTTTTTTGCATATTGGACCATTTCACTCGCTCTTGCTATGCAATAGGGCCCTTCAATTCCATTAACATTTGCAAGGATCGATTTGACTGGTCTTTTTTTAACATATTCTTTTGCTTCTGCTTTAGTTATATTTAAGAGCGGCGCTATTTTTCTAGCACTTTCCCGTATCAAAGCAAGACATAATGGATCCTTTATTTCAGCTTTTTTTTCAGTAAAAAGTTTAATCAAATCATCATCAACACCTTCTTCTTCAATGATATGCATTAAAGGAGTATAACCATTATGATCAGTTACATTCACATTTGTAGCGCCTTGATTCATTAGGAATTGAACCGTTTCTAAACGCGCCGCTTTATTTGTTGCCCTGCAAGCAGCAAATAAATGTGAGCTTTCGACTTTAACTCCCTCTTTAACAGCGGCTCTGACTACCCGAATAGCGCCTTTTTCAGCAGCTTTTTGGAGCAATTCAGAAGAGGCGTCACCTGCTCCATTTCTAAGAGAGGCTAAAACGAGATCTTCATGACCTTCTTCCAAATGCTTTAGAAGTGCGACAGAATCGATCTTTTCTTTAGTAAAAAGCTTTGTGCCAAAACAATTATCATTAAAGATTAAAGGTAACATATTAATTACCAATTATTAAAATAATAGTTATTATACTATATATTATAATTAAGTTCTAATTAAAAATGTAACTACTTAACTATCAAGGCTCAATTTAGAACATAACTAATTGATTGTGAATGATTTAGATTATTTTTATTATAAGATGGGATGATTATTAAAGAGGTTCATTAAAAAGCGATATCGTGAGAAAGGAATGGTAAGCTTTCGTTTTATGACTTTGCAGACTGCTTCTTCTAAAAGATCGCGATCATCTCGAATTTCTGCTTGGAAAAATTGGTCAATTGAGGATAAACGGGCATGATCAGAAAATCCTTTGGCAAATATTTTAGCCTCTTTTTGTATTGTAGCAACCTCTTCAGGTTTTATTTCGTCTGCTAATTTGATTTTTTCAATAAATCGCATTAAAGCATCCATAGCTAATAATCCATCTTTAACATTAGCCCAGACGCAATTACGAACTTTTTGAGGGCCAGGCGAGAGTTCTTCCACCCAAAGACAAATCTCATCTTTTAAAGGATCTGAAGAAGAAAGCGGAGAGAGAAAGTTAGGAAGTTTATCATAATAAAAATCAGTAAATCCTTTTCTACTTGAATAGCGTCTGATGTAGATAAGAGCTTCTAAAATTTCAAGTGTGAATTTCTTAGGATCAATACGAAAAACATCAAAGGTTTTTCTTCCTTTTTTACGCCCAGCTCCACGATTACAAATCACCATATATCCACTATAAAAACCAAGACTGACATAATGAGTTTCATATCCTAGAGGCAGTAGTAGTAATTGATTGTTTTGAATTGCATCAACAATTTCATTCGGCGGCGTACACTTTAAATGTTCAATAAACCCCACTCTTATTGCTGAAACAGCCTTAAATGGTATTAAACGAGTTACTTCACGAGGGAGCGTGTCGAGCATTTTTTTTGCAAACGAAGTCCCCTCACTTCTAGATAGCCCACAATAAGTTCCTCTAATTCCATTGACATTTGCAAGGATTCTTTTCGTTTGGGAATTTTTAAGACACTCGGCTTCTACTTCAGATTTCTTAAGAGGCATTAAAGGCGTATAATGTTTACTATCAGTTATATTCATATCAGCAATTGTTAAATGTGTCATATAATTAAAAATATTATAATAAATTATTATAATTGACTTCAATAAAAATATAAACATTTAATTATAAGTGGTTTATGGGCTTTGATTTGCTTCTTTTTCTCCATTCTATTTATACTGGAGAGTTATGAATGGAATGACCGCACTGATTCTTTTTGCAGGCGAAGGAGCGCGCTTTGGCAGCGAAGTGCCCAAGCAGTTCCATCGTCTTTCAGGGAAAAAAATCTACCTCCATACTTTAGAAAAGTTTTTGACAGCGCAGCTATTTGAAGAAATCATTCTTGTCTGTCCAGAAAATTGGAAAAGCGAAGTTGAAAAAGAGGTCGCAGAATACCAAAGAAAAGAGATTAAAGTGATCTCCGGAGGTCCATCGAGACATGACTCTTGCTATATTGGTTTGCGCGCCTGTGGAAAAAATACCCAATATGTGGTGATTCACGATGGCGTCAGGCCTTTTGTCTCTCATGAGATTTTACGCGCCAATATTGAGGGCGTGATGAAATATGGAGCTGTAGATACTTGTATTCCATCAACAGATACAATCGCCCATTCCAGCTCCGGCACACACATCGATTCTATCCCCAAACGCTCCGAACTTTTGCGGGGGCAAACGCCTCAGAGTTTTTCTTACTCGCTCATTTTGGAAGCCCATGAAAGAGCACGGAAATTGGGCCTTGAAGGTTCTGATGATTGCTCTTTTGTAGTTGCCATGAACAAAGAGATTTTTATTGTTCAAGGAGATGAACGTAATATTAAAATCACTTCAGCTCTTGATCTTTACATTGGTGAGCAAATTTTGCGGTTAGAACAAAAAATACCGGACTTACTCGCCACATCGCTTCAAGGCAAACGTTATGCCATTGCAGGAGGAACAGGCGGGATAGGACAAGCTGTCTGTGCGCTTTTAAAACAAGAAGGTGCAGAGGCGCTCATCATTGCACGTAGCAGCTCCGACTATCCTGCAGATTTGACCTCCTCTCAAGAAACAAACAAAGTTTTCAAAAAAATTGGGCCTTTGGATGGCCTGATCAATTGCGTGGGGCAATTTGATTTAAAATCATTCGAGTCACTTTCAGTAAAAGAGATTAAAAAACAGATCAATACCAATCTATTAAGCTGTATTCTTTGCTGCCGCTTTGCCAAAATCAAAGATAAGGGACACATTGTGAATATCGCATCATCAAGTTATGCGCGCGGAAGAAAAAACTACGCCCTTTATTCCTCTTCAAAAGCTGCCGTGGTGAATTTCACACAGGCCCTTTCAGAAGAGTGGCCCCATATTCGTGTCAATGCGCTTGTTCCTCAAAGGACAAAGACCAAGATGCGCGCCTTTCATTTTCCTAATGAATCAGAAGAGAGTTTGCTTCAACCAGAAGAAGTCGCCAAAACAATCGCTCAGATCTTAAAACAAGACGCGCTGACTGGAACGATCTTCGAAGTAAGAAAGAATTAAGATTTAAGGAAAAGAACAGCGCACGCCAGTAAGACCGAAGTCATCGTCAGGGAAGGCATCGCTATCGCCATTTTCATCAATATTGTAGCCGGTGATGGCAAGACCGTATCGGGTGAATCCAATATTCCATTCCAGACGTCCATTTGGTCTTTCAAGAGCGTTTGTAAAGGTAACCGGATTATTCCCACTAAAAAGAGATTTTCCTGTCAATACGCGCCATACCAAAGCGGTTAAAATAACATCCCGACCTAAAGGGAGCTGGTATCCTTTTCCGCGGACTATATCGACCTGTGCTTCAGGGGAGGCACCCCTTGTGTCTTTAAAGATTGTTTTTCGTATCAAATACCATTCAGAATTGCCCATGGAGGCGTTTATTTGCTCATCAATGATATCTTTACTAGCAAATCCGGTCGGATCTCCTTGAAGCGGCTTTTGCACAAGTTGTTCTAATAGAGGGATAGTAAGACTTGTCACTTTTCCATTAATTTCCAGCATAGGCCTACAAGTCCAAATATGTGTTTGCCCAACTGTTTGGCGCAGCTCATCCTCAGGATCGAGTTGGTTATTTTCAAAGCGCATCTTCGGTGGTCGCGGTTTGGGATCGACAACTTTTACTCCAAAATAGGTTGTATAATGTGAGGGAAGAATTGCATTTGGAATTGGTTGCTTAAATACTGTTTTGTAATTGTAATTCAGAACTCCTGCCTTTGGTGGCGCATACCCTTGCGTTTCGTATTGCTTTTTCCACACTTTTTGATTGTCCAATGAGCGGTTCCACAATTGACATGTTTTTGATGCAAAAGCCACCTCTTCTGGAGATAAAAAAAGCGAAATATTAAAAAAAATGTCAGCTGATATTACCCGCTTATGCATCCATTTTTCATATTGAACAAATGGTTTGTGATTTATCAGCACGGCTGGAGAATAAGATGAAGGTGTATGACTACTAGATATTGACGGGCTAGGACTTGATGAACTGGAAGCATGTGTATGGCTAGACAATGAAGACGAAATGGACATTAAGGATAAAGTCGACCTTAAAGAAGATGGTGTTGTGATACTTTTAGATTCGTCCCTAAGACTAGATGTTGATGAACTAGGACTTGACGAACTAGAAGCATGTGTATGGCCCTTTATTGGTTGTAATGACATTATTTCCCCCTGCTATCATAACGCACACCGACAACACCCGTATCAGCTTCCTCCGAATCAGAGAACTGACCCGGCATATAATAGTTGACATGAAGATCGCTGCCCGGACCGAAGCCTCCAATACGCATCCCCCTTCTTTCGCTTACAATTGCTTTTGTATAGGTATAGGAGAATACGTCGCCTCCAAAAAGATATTTTCCCGTCAGTACGCGCCATATCAAAGCAGTTAAAATAACATCCGGAGCTGAGGGGGGTTGATATCTTTTTCTCTGGATAATTGCGGTTTGCCTCTCCCAACGCAAACCTCGAGTTCCTTTGAAGATTTTTTCACGTATCAAATACCATCCATCTTCGTTCATTGAGGTATTTAATATGGCCATATTTTGAAATCCAGCTGAATATTCTTGATCAGGATTTTCAACAAGTTCTTTTAATATATCAGTGGTAAGTCTTGTTGCCCTTCCATCAATTTCCACTGTCGGGCTATATGTCCAAATATGTGTTTTTTCAACTGTTCGGCCCAGCTCATCTTCAGGATCGAGTTGATTATTTTCAAAGCGCATCTTCGGAGGCAGCGGTTTGGGGTTGACAACTTTTAAGCCGAAAAGGGTGGTATAATGTGCGGGATAAATTGCATTTGGTATAGGTAGCTTAAACACTGCTTTGTAATTCAGAATTTTTTCACCCCGTGGATATCCCTGAGTTTCATATTGGTTTTTCCACATTTCTTCTGTATTCAAGAATTTATTCCATAATTTACATGTAGCTGATGCAAAAGCTAACTCTTCAGGAGATAAAAAAAACGAAAGTTTAAAAAGAATGTCTTCTGGCATTTCTTTCCAATTCGTGGGTTTTGAGGTCGATTTTTTAGAAGGTGTATGACTACTAGGCGTTGGCCGACTAAGGCTAGATGAACTCGAAATATGTGGATGGACTGCTTGTGCCATTATTTGGTCCTTGTATCATATCGTATACCGACAAAACCCGTGCTAATATCGGAGACGCCTGTTCGGGCGCAGCGAAGGGCGGAAAATCCGTGTAAGTCATCGCAGATCCCAATCCACATGCCCTCGTTTTTACTTCCAAGTGCTCTTGTAGCGGTAAAATCCTGTTCAAAAAGGTATTCTCCTGTCAATACACGCCATACCAAACCAGTTAAAAGAACATCCGGACCATAAGGGATTTGATATCCTTTTGCCTCGACTATTTCGACTTGTTTATCCCATTGCAATCCAGCAGTGTCATCAAAGATTTCTCTACGTATCAATAACCATCCGGCCTCGCCCATGGGGGTATCGTTGATGGTTTTATATCCAATTGTGGCTGGAAATTTTAGCCGAGGATTTGCAACTAGTTGTTCCAATAGGCCGGTGGTAAGTCTTCTCACCTTTCCATTAATTTCCACTATCGGGTTATATACCCAAATATGTGTTTTCTCTACTTTTTCCCAGGGCCTATTAGGATCAGGTTGATTATTTTCAAAAAGCATTTTCTTCCATGGGGGCGGTATGGGATTGACAACTTTTACTCCGAAAAGAGTTGTATAATGTGAGGGAAAAATTGCATTTGGTATTGCTTCTTGTTGCTTCTTCCATACTTCTTGTGTATCCAACAACGATTTCCAAGATTTACATGTAGCTGCTCCACGAGCCACCTCTTCTGGAGATAAAAAAAGCGAAATTTTGAAAAAATTAGAACGATTGATATCTAATTTTTTTGCCCAATTGGCACGCACTGATTGTTCTGATAGAACAAATGGCGAAATAGATCTGTCTTTGATCTGCAGAGTTGGAGAGAGCATCCCCGAAATGGCTGAATAAGGAGAAGGTGTCGGTGTTTGGTCACCTGAGAGAGTTGAGAGACTGCAACTTGATGAAGCATGTGTATGGGTAGTCAACGAAGAGGCAGTAGAGGGTGAAGTCGCTCTTAAAGATGTTAATACACCAAGACCTAATGGACCTGATGAAGCATTTGTTTGGACTGCTTGTGACATTATTTGGTCCTCACTATTAATAGTTTATGTTATTAAATAGTAAATTATACAATAAAAATATATTATTAAACAACTGTAACTTAATTGTTTAGTACACGAAAAATGATTTTAATTTTGCAAAATCATAAGTTCTTCTTACGGAACGACTTATGATTAGTAATTGAAGTCTGAAAGAGAATGAGACTTGATGGACTCGAACCATCGACCCTCCCCTTAAAAGGGGGATGCTCTACCACTGAGCTAAAGTCTCGAATTTGCTGTGCCGGGGTTCGGCCTGCATGCCTCACCCTCAATTTCCTTACGGAAGCAAAACTTTTTGCTTCCTCTTTTCCCTATGGGAAAAGAAGGAAATTGACCCCAAGGGGATTCGAACCCCTGTTATCAGAATGAAAATCTGGTGTCCTAGACCGGGCTAGACGATGGGGCCAAAAAAATTGGCGTATCGCAATTTTATAGAATGCGACTGTTTTCTACAAGAAAAGCCTCTAGCAATTAAACGGTCATGATCTCTTTTTCTTTCTTGGCAAAGAGATCATCGACTTCCTTACAGCACTTATCCGTTAAATCCTGAATGTTCTTTTCTTCCTTCTTCATTTGATCTTCAGTGAGCAACCCATCAGCCTTTTGCTTACGCGCCACTTCATTGGCCTTCCGCCTAATCTCGCGGACCGCAACCTTGGCCTCTTCGGCCTTTTTTTTGCCCTGTTTTGCAATCTCCTTACGCATATTCTCATCCATCGGAGGGACATTAATCCGCACATGGTTGCCTTCCAACATCGGCTGGAGATTCAAATTGGCATTTTCAATTGCCTTTCGAATTGCAGGAGCTGTCTGAGGATCAAATGGAGTAATTAAAATCTGTCGTGGCTCGGGCGAGGTCACATTGGCAAGCTCTTTGAGACGCATGTGGGTCCCGTAGACCTCAACTGTGACGGCATCGAGAATGGCAGGGTTGGCCCGTCCAGAGCGAAGTTTTTTTAGCTCACCTTTGAAATGCTCAAGAGAAGCATCCATTTTTGATTTTGTTTCATTTGTAAGGCTCATATTTTCCCCATTAAGTAACTAAAGATCCTCCCTTTCTTTCGCAAACTGCATTCAAAAGGGAATTCTTTTCAAATAAGTTAAAAACATAAATCGGAATTTTGTTTTCTTGGCATAGAGCTAAGGCCGTTGCGTCCATAACCTTCAAATTCTTGGAAAGCGCTTCGGCAAAAGAAAGCTGCTCATACTTTTCGGCTTTGCTGTTTTTGTGTGGATCGTCGCTATAAACACCATCAACTTTTGTAGCCTTCAACACAACTTCGGCTCCCATTTCACTTGCCCTTAGAGCTGCTGCTGTATCTGTTGTAAAATAGGGATTGCCTGTTCCCCCTACAAAAATCAAAACTCTTCCTTGGTCAAACGCGCTTAAAGCATCATTCCAATTGTAAGATTCAACAATGTTACCACACTGGATTGCACTCATGATCTCGCTTTGAATGCCCAACTTTGAAAGCGCCTGATCCAGAACAATGCCATTGATGACTGTTGCAAGAAGCCCAATATGATCAGCAGGGGTGCGCGAAAAACCAAATTCCTCTGCTTGCACTCCCCTGAAAATATTTCCGCCGCCAATCACAATCCCAATTTGCAAACCAAGCGCATGGATCTCTTGGATTGATTTTGCAATATGTTCGATGGCCTTTTTGTCCATTCCCGTTTTTTCTTTGCCAAGGAAGGCTTCACCAGAAATCTTGAGAATGACACGTCGATAAAAAGGACGCGGCATATTCCTTTATTCCCCAACCTTCCAACGGAAAAACTTTACAATATGAAACTTCTTTCCTACAGCTTTGGACTCTCTTTCCAAAAGCTGTGTGATATTCACTGTATTGTCTTTGACATACTTTTGACGAAGCAGACAAGAAAGAGCATAAAAAGCCTCCAATTTTCCTTGGATGATCTTTTCAAGCATTTGGGGAGGTTTGCCTTGAGCTTGACTCTTTGCAATATCCTCTTCTTTTGCCTTCACATCTGCAGGAACCTCCTCTGGATTCAAATAGTCAGGAGCCTCAGCTGCTACGTGCATCGCGATATCTCGCGCAAGAATCTCATTGCCCGAGCCGCCCGAAAGTTCTACAACGGCAACAATCTTGCCGCCCATATGAGAATAAACGCCCAGAGAAATATCTGATTTTTTAGGAATCACAAGCATTCTTTTGATGCGGATATTTTCACCTAAACTTTGCACCATCAGAGCGCGGTAGGCGTCAATGGTGAGTGATGGATCTTTTGTGCATTTTTCGCTTAAAAACCTGTCTAAATTAGAAGGCTTAAGTTCTGCTGCTTCATTTGCAATATCGCGCAAAAATTGTCTAAATTTTTCATTTTGAGTCACAAAATCAGTTTCTGAATTTACCTCAATCAGAGCAAAAGCATCTTTGCTTTCACCCACTCCAATGAGTCCTTCATTCGCCTCGCGACCCTCTTTTTTTACAGCAGAAGCAATTCCCGCCTTTCGAAGGTTTGAAATCGCAACTTCCATATCGCCATGGGCCTGCTCTAAAGCTTCTTTGCATTTGCCCATGCCAACGCCCGTGCGCTCGCGCAATTGTTTAACCATTTCGGCTGTGATGGTCTTACTCATGGCAACTCCTCGTTTGTGTCTTCTGAAACTTGATGACCCGCTTCCTTTTCTTCTTCTGCTTCCTCTTCCGCTGTCTCTATTCCTTCTTCTTGGGCCTCTTCTTCATCCCCTTTTTCAACAGCAACCCTCATCTCACTTTTCTGTTCGATGATCGCTTGTGTCAGTGCCTGCAAAATAAGTTTGATGCTTTTTAATGCATCATCATTGCACGCAATCACGTAGTCGATCGGATCAGGATCGCAATTGGTATCTACAAGAGCGAGCACAGGGATTCCCAATTTATTTGCCTCTTTCACCGCAATATGCTCTTGGCCTGGATCTACAACAATCACCAATCCCGGCAATTTTCTCATGGCGCGAATTCCAGAGAGGTTGCGATTTAACTTTACCTGTTCTTTGGTCATCAAGGAAATTTCTTTTTTGGTGAACCCTTCACCGCCTGAAGCGATCCGCTTTTCAAATCTTTCTAAAGTTTTTACCGATTGGCGGATTGTAAAAAGGTTAGTGAGTGTTCCCCCTAACCAGCGCTCGTTAACATAGAATTCGCCGCACTCTTCAGCGCATTCCCGCAAGACCACTTTCGCCTGTTTTTTAGTCCCCACAAAGAGAATGGATTTATGTTGTGCAACAATGTCTTTGACCACATCAATTGCAATGCGGATCTGCTGGAGAGTTTTAGCAAGATCAATGATATAGATTCCGTTGCGCGCCTCAAAAATGTATGTTTTCATTTTTGGGTTCCAACGACGTGTTTGGTGTCCAAAATGGGCACCTGTTTCAAGGAGTTCTTTAATTGTGACTTCAGTTTTTTTTGCCAAGCCTTGTCCCTCTATTGTTGTTGACGCGGCATCTTGTCTTTATGACAAGATTTCGGTCTTGGTTTATATTTATAATCAAGCGCCTGATCAGAATCGAACTGACACAAGTAGCTTGGAAGGCTACTGTTCTACCATTGAACTACAGGCGCAAAATCGTATAAAATTTACTCGATGCGTTTATTTTTTCCAAGGGAAATACTGAAAAAAAGGTAAGAAATTCTTTAAATGAGTGTGGACTATAAAATTTCTTCGAGGACAAGCCGCGTACTGAACCTCTTTCTTATGGGCCTACTTTTCATCGCAGCGCGTGTCTGGTATTTAACTGTCCTAGAAAGAGATGTAGAGATCCAAAATGCCTCTCGCCCTCAAAGACGCAGCATGGTTCAAAAAGTGGAGCGGGCCACCATTAGAGACCGCTTTAATCTCCCGCTTGCAACCAATAAAATCCAATACAATGCCGCTGTCTGTTATGCCCAAATCCGTCAAATTCCCACCGCAGTCTGGAAAAAGGAAGAGGGCAAACCTTGCAAGATTGCAGCCCGAAAACTGCATGTTGAAAATCTTGCGCAGCTTTTGGCCAGTGAGCTTTCAATGGACCCTGTTGCCATAGAAGATATGATCCATGGAAAAGCATCCCTGCTACCCCACACCCCATTTGTGATTAAAGAAGATATTTCAGAGGAGGTCTATTACCGTCTGAAAATGGCCGAAAAAGATTGGCTAGGGCTCTCTATGGAAAGAAGCGCAAAACGGATCTATCCTCAAGGGAAAACTGCCTGCGATGTGATTGGCTATATCGGCATGATCAATTCAACCGAATATTATAAGATCGCGCAAGAGATTAAAGAGTTACAAAATTATTTAAATGAGCGGGAAGAGGGCAAAATGTTATTTTTGCCAAAAGGCTACGAGAGCCCTCTGCAGGTGCGAGAGCGACTAAAAGAACTGCAAGAAAAAGCCTATACAATCAATGATCTTGTGGGAAAAAGCGGAATAGAAAAGTTTTTTGACGAAAAACTGCGCGGCCTTTGCGGAAAAAAAACCTATGAGGTCAATGTAAAAGGACATTTTTTAAGAGAGCTACCGGGCGAGCGGGAGCCTGTTTCAGGGCAAAGGCTAATCTTGAGCCTTTCTTCAGAGCTTGAGCAGACCGCCGAAGAGCTTTTAAGTTCTTATGAACTCTTTCAAGATCAAAGAGACCAAGAGAGAAATCCCAATAGACGCCATCCCTGGCAACGAGGAGGCGCAGTTGTTGCCATGCTGCCCCAAACCGGGGAGATCGTGGCCCTAGCATCTTATCCCCGCTTTAACCCCAATGATTTCACAGCTTTGCGCGATCCTCAAAAAAGAAGAGAAAAAAGATCCTCTATTTTGAAATGGTTAGAATGCGAGGCGCATATCGGCGAAATCTGGGATGGAAAAAGTTTTCTTTCACGAGAATTATACGATCCCAAAAAAGAGCAGTATAGCGAAGATAGTCAAGCCCTGACTTGGGACTATTATTTAAAGTGCATCCTTCCGCAAAGCGGCTGTGTGCGCAAAGCCATCGATAAAGTCACCTCTCTTAAAATCGCACTCCAATTACAAGAAGATTTGAAAGAGCTTCTCTTGTTGTCGGGGCAAGATTCCGCCGCAGCGCTCATTGAAACCATTTATCATGGCGGATTTCACATCCCTCTGCGCAGGTCCATTAAAAAAGAAGAAAAAGAAGCAGTGCGCAGCTTCCTTAACCTCCATTCTGAAGAGATGGCAACACTCAAGGGAAAGATTGATCCCTATTTGGAAGCGATTCCGCATAATGATGATAAGTTATTGTTCATTGACATTCTTAAGATAGCTGCAAATAGCGATGATTTTTCGCCGGGCCTCATCGACTCCATTGGTTCTATAAGCCTTGCAGATTACCGCCTTCTTGCCCAAGGGGTAAATCGCTATCTTGGAGCGTTGCGTGCAAAAGTAGAAGATCTCTACCGGCAGTCTGATTTTAAAATTTGGCGCGAAGAGAATTTTAAAAGCTATCTAGAAGAAAGAAGAGCAGAAGAAAAAAAACATAAGAAAATCGCGCGCCCTTATCCCGAATATTTAGAGCGTCTTTTAAAAAAGATGTTCACTGAGTTTTGGGAAAAAAATCGCTATCATTTCATTGAAACATTAGTTACAGGGAGTGCCGCGGATGCAGATTCATTGGATCTCTATTTTAATTCCATTATTCAGACAAAAAACAATCTGGTCCATGACCCAAATCTTGAAAAACTAAAGCTAGTATTAGCAGTACTAACACCGGATTTGCGCACTCAGCTCCTTAAAACATTGCGACCTTTTGAAGAGTTAAAACGCCCCCTTTTAGGACACTATCCCAACTTACTAAATAGTGGAGGCCTGCAATTCGAAAAACATTTAGCCTCTGCTTTCTATCCCTATGGAGGTTTCGGTTATGCACGCTCACAGGCATTTCGACAATCCACACCGCAAGGATCGATCTTCAAATTAGCAGTGGCTTATGAGGCCCTTAAAAAAAGGTATGAAATAGATGAAAACAATTTAAGCCCACTCACCATCACAGATTACTCCTATGAACATAAGATGGGCCTATTCGAAAACGGCGAAGCCCTCAAAAGGCTCTATAAAGGCGGAAGACTCCCCAAGAGTAGCCACCCCAATATTGGGAGGGTTGACCTCCAAGGCGCTCTTGAACAATCAAGCAATATCTATTTTTCCCTTCTAGCTGGGGATTATATCGAGCAGCCGGATGTCTTGGAGAATATGGCCAGGTCCTTTGGCTATGGGGAAAGGACAGGGATTGAACTCCCCAATGAATATGGAGGCAATATCCCTAATGATCTAGCCTTCAATAAAACGGGCCTTTATGCCTATGCTATCGGGCAGCATTCCCTCGTTGTAACCCCCCTGCAAACGGCTGTAATGCTATCTACGATTGCTAATGGAGGGCAGGTCCTAAAGCCCAAAATCGTCCAATTAGCAGCCGGTAATGAGCCTAGCGTAGAAAAAGAAGACCTGATCTTTTCTAGAAACGATTTCCCCCTAAAAGACCAGCTCTCCTTAATTGGCATTAATTTCCCCCTTTTCACACAAACCCTTACCTCTATTAAAAAGGGCCTTGTTTCCATTAACAGCAGAGAAGTCAGACGGGAGCTTCCTTTCCCTGAAAAGGTCCATGATTTCCTCTTAGAAGGCATGCACAGGGTCATGACGGGGGAAAAGGGTACCGCGCGCCCTAGTATTATCAGAGCCCGGTTCCAGGACCCCAAGGCGGTAGAGGCCTATCAGAAAATGGGGAGACAAGTTGTAGGGAAAACGGGGACGGCTGAAATCCTCTATAAGCAGACCATAGATGCAGAATCGAAGGCGGAGATGGAAAAGCATGTCTGGTTTGCGGGCATTTCATATACTGATGAAGAGCTCAAAACTCCAGAACTTGTAGTGGTGGTTTATTTAAGGTTTGGGGATGCGGGGAGGGATGCTGCGCCACTTGCCTTAAGACTCTTCGACAAATGGCGCGAGATTAATGCTACTAAAGAGTAACCAATCCTTTTAGCTTTACACTATTCAGAGTCTGAATCATTCTCTAGGGCTGAGTTAGGTGATCCGTTGCCGCTAGCCCTTGAGGAAGGCCTATATTTGTGCTTAGCGCGGGGTTCGGCTGCATAACGCTCAGAACTTTTTTTAGCCTTTGGGTGACCCTTTTTTTTCAGTAATGGTGTTCGAATAGTGTTTGAGCGCCGCTTTATTTCTCGTGCCTCTAAATCCTTTTCCGCAGAAGAATTTATTACTGTAATGCCACCTACCGATTTAAATAAGGGAGATGAAGTTTGGTAACCCACAGTAGTGCCTCTGGACATCATCGGAAATGATCCTCCTTGATCTTCTTGCGGCCTTTCAGCTTCGTTCAGGCTACTTTTAGGTTGAGGTTTGTATACATTACTTAAATAATTCTCCAAAGCGCTAATCGTTTCCTGAATCTTTTCTAAGGTCTTAGAGCTTCTTGGTAGACATTGACACCAGAAACGCGTCCGATGAAATATTCCATGAGGATTTTTATCGGTTACTGTCCTCTCCATGCTCTTTAGTCTATCTCTAAATTCTTTAAATTTTTTGATTGCTAATTTTAAATCAGGAGGACAGCTGTTAACAGTTACTTCGTTAGTTCTGCGCAAAAGAATGCCAGTCAAATCTTCTGCACTTTTTGCTATGCATCTATTATCCCATTTTGACCAAATGCTATCATGATCTTTATCCACATAAAATGGATCGTCTGGATCTAATGCAATCAGTTTATTTTCGAAAATTATTAGTGCATCTGTTAATGTTATTTGTTTTGTCATTTTCTACTCCTTTTAATTTATATAATTACAGTTTTT
>DATIJP010000080.1:0-36553 GCA_035478495.1 Rhabdochlamydiaceae bacterium | reverse complement strand
AATTTTATTACGGCTTGGATTGGTCTCTATGATCCTGCAACTCGTGAGTTAGAATATGGTTGTTTTGGCCATCCCCCTGCACTTCTGTTGCATCAAGATGGAACAGTGACGGAATTGGGGCTTTCGGGCAGCGCGTTTGGCGTCATGGAAATGGACCAGGTAAAGCCAAAATCTCTTGTTTTAAAGCCGCATGATCTTTTAGTGCTCTATACCGATGGAATCATTGAAGCAAGAAATGAAAGAGATGAGATGGTTGGAAAAGAGCGTTTTCTACAGACAGTTCAAGATGTCAGATTTTCTTCCGCGGAGGATTTAGTGCAGAAGCTTGTCAAAGAGATCGAGAACTTTTGCGGTAAAGAGCCGCTTCATGATGATCTAACGCTTTTGGTCTTATCACAAAAATAAAGAATCAAGAGAGAAGATTTACCACAGAGGCACAGAGAACACAGAGTTCGGAGGAGTTTTTATTTTTTTCGGGAGCGAACCGAAAAAAATAGAAGTCCATTTTTTTGCTTCGCTCGCAAAAAAATGAACTCTTCTTCTCTCTGTGTTCTCTGTGCCTCTGTGGTAAATCTTCTGTTTAAAAATTATGGTTTGTGGAAAAAGAAAAACCCGGCCTTTTGAGCCGGGTTATTGGATCCACTCAGATCTTGTCTTCTAAATTAGAAGTCGAATCTGAATTTAAGAGTCAAACCTTGGAAGCTTAAGTCGCCGCCACGAGTTTCAGTTAGGTAGTTAATAAATTGGTTCTGACCGAGCCAGTATTGTTCTTCCCAAGCTGCTTCGAAAGCAAAATGGAAGTCCCAATCACAAGTATACATTTCCCATCTGAGACCGACCTGCCATTCCATCACAGGTTTAATGGTGTGGAAATTATCGGTTATACTCACAGGACTAAACGGTGGTACAGCAATAAATGCGCCGGTTGAGTTGTTAAACTCTCTTCCTAATCGATTTTCTTCAAACTGTCCATAGAGTCCTGCAACAGCAATTTCGCCAAAGGTACTAAAGCTTCTTGAAAAATGGAACGCAGCATCAAGCCCTGCTCTGATTCCAAATCCCCAGTAGAATTGCTCTTGTTTCATTGTCGAGGTTATACTATTACCAGTTGTAAAACTACCAGCTGTAGTTCCATTAGCAAGGCCGTTCACTGTGACGTCGAAGAATTGTTTTTGCCATGTTCCTTTAAATCCAAAATGGGGTCTCAACATTAAATAACGGCTCACATAGAAATTACGTCCCAATTCTAAATCGATCACATTGAAATAATGCAATTGCCAAGCACCAGAAACTGAAGTGATACCGCCAACACCCGCAGTTGTTACAGTAGTTTCAGCGCCAGTTACTTCCCAAAGTAAAGTGTCAATGATATAAGTGGTGCCAGGAGTATTTGTAACGCTACCAGTGATGTTTCTTGCACGGATCCAAGTATATTCAGCAAATACATCCCATCCATCATGATCGAATAACATGCCAACGCCAACTTTGAATCCTGGCTTCATTTTGAAATCAAGCTGAGAAATCTTCCCATGTGCTGGAGCACTAGCAGTTGCAGCTGTTTGATTTCCAAGTGTGAGCGCATAACCAAGATGCTCTTCGCGCACAGTCCAATAAATGAAATCAGCTGTGAAATAAAGATCTGCGCCGCAAGCTATGCATGGACCAGCATTAGGGAGAATTTCTCCTTTAGGGCCGCCCATGATTTGCGCGCATTTTGGTGGAATACAATCTGGTCTTGGTGGACAGCAAGGTTTTGGTGCTGGACAGCATGGGTCTCTGTCTCTTACTCCGTCTCTGTCTCTTGTCCCATATGGACCTGAGGGTTGCGAAGAAGATTGTGACTGTGTTTGGGCTACTTCATCTGCGCATAAAGACAAAGAGCTCATCAACAGCAAAAGGGAACTTGGAATTAAGTACTTCATTGCATTTTCTCCATTTGCAAAAGTTAATTAAAAATCAATTAAGTCTCAGCATAATGAACTTTCTTGAATTTGTACAAGTTTTTTTTCCATCCTCTTTTTTTTCATAGAGGAAATCGGAATATTCTTGGTTTGCTAACGTATCTTTTTTTCCGCAGATTCTGCGTAAATGATGCAGACAATGCTGCCTGCACAGATGAAAATAATGCCAATGATAGAGAGCAGATCGGGAAATGTCTTAAAAATGAACCACTGTAGAATCGTCGCATAGACAACTGAAGAGTAAGTAAATGGACTTAATGCAGAGGGCTTTCCAAATCTAAAAGCGCTTAAGATAAAGTATTGTCCAATAAAAGAGAGAATTCCAATGAGAATCAGTTGTAGCAGGACAGTGCACGTTGGAAAATTCCAAGTGTAGATGGCAAAGGGCAAAGAAATCAGCGTGCCGATTAGAAAATGATAAAATAAAATGGTGTGTACAGGCTCGGTCTTAATAAGGCGTCTCATGCAAATCATGGAAATGGCAAAACAGAGTGCCGAGCTTAGAGCAAGAATGGCGCCCAGGTTCGTGAGTAAATGAATATCTGGCTTTAGAATGAAGCCAATGCCGATGAATCCAGTAATGATCCCGATCCAAAGTTTGTAGCCAATATGGATCCCTCTCCATGCAAAAATAATCAAAGGAATAAAAAGAGGCGAAGCATTGCTTAAGAGGACTGTGTTGACAAGAGAGGTATATTGCACGGCAAAAAAGGCGAAAGCGAAGCTTAAATAGCCTGCAGCACCGCGTAGCAGGATCACTTTGAACTTAGAGGAGGCAAAAGCCCCTTTTCCTTCCTTGAGCATAAAAGGAAGCATGAACAGCAGACTGATCAAGTTTTGCGAAAAAAGCACGATAGCAACAGAGGACTCTCTGCTAGTAAAGCGAGACAGTGTGATGACAAGAGTGAAGAAGAACCACGCCAGCAGAATGTAAAAGGCGCCTTTTTTAAACTCACTCATCACTCATTACACTCGCTCAAGACTGGAATAATCGCTCCTTTATATTTAGTTTCGATATATTGCCGCATCTTCTCTGAAAGCATCGCTTTTTTAAGTGCGATTAACTTTTCATTATTTTCATCGCCTGCACGAATCGCCAAAATATTGACATAAGGAGAATGAGCGCTTTCTAATTCAAGCGCATTTTTGGGATCTAGGTCGGCTTGAAGTGCAAAATTTGTCGGAATGGCAGCAAGTGTGACATCATCTAGTGTGCGTGGAAGAAGCGCTGCGTCCACCTCTTTAAATCGAAGCTGCATGGGATTATCTTCAATATCGGCCACTGTCGCCTTTTCAGGTTGTGCATTCGAAGATAAAGTGATCAGCTTAGCATCTTGTAAGAGTGTAAGGGCCCGAAATTCATTGGTAGGATCATTAGGGAGCGCAACCAGATCTCTCTCTTTGAGCTCATCAAGTTTAGTGATTTTTTTTGAATATAAGCCCATGGGCTCTAAATGGATTTTCGCAAAACAAACAAGGGGATAGTGAAAATCTGTTTTTTGCTGTTCTAGAAAGGGGATATGTTGAAAGAAATTGGCATCCACCTCTTTTTCAGCAAGAGAGCGGTTCGGAATCTGATAATCATCGACTTCGATGATTTTAAGATCGATCCCTTGCGTTTTCAGGTCAGGTTGAATTTCTTTTAAAAGCTGCGCGTGCGGTACGGGAGAGGCTGCCACTTTAAGCTGGTTTTCATTTTTCTTATTGCAGCCGGTTGTAAGTGCAAAAAGGCAGCAGATAAAAAAAGAAGCTATCTTATTCATGGACTACCTTTCCTCTTTTCTTAAGCAATTTAATGGTCAAACGAGTGCCAATCGTCTGTACAACTTCGACAAGCAAGATCAAAAGAACAACTGTCCAAAACATCACACTCCCATTAAATCTTTGATAGCCGTATTGGATGGCAACAGTTCCAAGGCCGCCCCCGCCAACAAGACCTGCCATTGCGCTATAACCGATTAAATTAATGATTGTCAAGGTCAGGGCCTGAATAAGTGCGGGCAACGCTTCGACCAAAAGAACTTTAGTGATGATTTGCCATGTTGTAGATCCCATAACGACTGTCGCCTCTAGAATCTCTTTGCCAATTTCATTTAAGCAATTTTCAACTTGACGCGCGATAAATGGCGCAGCAGCGATCGAAAGAGGAACAATAGAGGCAGTTGTCCCTAAACTTGTGCCAATGATCCAACGGGTAAAGGGAATTAGGGCGACCATCAAAATAGCAAAGGGGAAGGAGCGTCCAAGATTAACGAGCGCTCCTAAACATTTATGCAGGAAGAGATTTTCTTTTAAATGTCCTTTTTTTGTTAAAAAAAGAATAATTCCTAGCGGCAGCCCAATGAGGCTTGCAAAGAAAGCGGCAGCAAAGACCATGTAAAGTGTTTCGCCAAAGGCCGGAAGTAAAAGATTCAAAAGAGGTGTCATGCTTTTAGGATCTCATATTGGATTTCTAATTTTTTTAAATAACTCAGTGCTTGTTCTATATTTGCAGGCTCGCCAGTGAGTTGAATGATCAGATTTCCCACAGTCACAGTTTGTAAAGAGTCAATCCAGCCAAGTAAAATATTGGCATCCACATTAAATTTTCTAACCAGCTGCGAAATAATCGGCTGATCTGCTTTTTCGCCTTTAAAATAGAGATGCACGAGCTGGTTATTGGGCGCAATTTCTTTGAAAAAATGGGGAGGAATTTCATGGACCGTATTTTGGACAAAATTCTTTGTAATGGGATGAAATGGATTGGTAAAGATTTGAGCCAAAGTTCCCGCTTCGACGAGTTCCCCTTTTTCTAGGACAGCGACTTTATTGCAAACCTGTTTGATCACTTCCATTTCATGTGTAATGAGGACTATGGTAAGGCCCAATTTTTTTTGAATTTTTTTAAGAAGAGCTAGGATCTCTTTCGTGGTTTTTGGGTCAAGAGAAGAGGTGGCCTCATCGCAGAAGAGGATTTCCGGATCAGTGGCCAGAGCCCTTGCAATTCCCACGCGCTGTTTTTGCCCTCCACTGAGTTGCGCTGGGTACTGATCTTTTTGTTCTTCTAAGCCGACAAGTAGAATGAGTTCATGGACTTTTTTCCGGATCAAGTCGGGATGGACCCCATTAATCTCTAGAGGATAGGCGATGTTTTCTGCCACTGTACGACTGCTTAGCAAATTGAAATGTTGAAAGATCATTCCAATGCTTTTGTAATAATTTCTTAATGCTTTTCCTTCGAAGAGACAGATATCTTTTCCGTGAATGATGATTTCACCGAAGGAGGGTTTTTCCAGCCGTGCAAGAGAGCGGATCAAGGTCGATTTTCCAGCCCCGCTTTGTCCAATGATTCCAAAAACATCTCCTTTTTCAACGGTTAAATTCACATGGCGGAGTGCATGGAAGTCTGCAATTTTTTTGTGATAATAACGTTTTGAAAGACCGATAACTTCAATGAGTATCATTTTAAATGCCAGAAAGATGATTGTTTAAGCAGTTTTATTGCAGCTAGAGGATCTTCGAGATTTTCATTCACAGAAAGTCGCTCAGCCTCTTTTAAAAGTTTGCCCATTTTTTCACCGGGTGTAATGCCCTCTTTCATTAAATGTTCTGCCCTCACAACAGGATTTTTTGTTTGAATGCGCAGAATTGCCTTTTCAAGCGATTGCCGCCTCTTTTCATGGGCTTTTACAAACTGCTGCTCTTTCTCTATAGGATAATGGCAGGCGATAATTTTAATACAGAGCTCTGCATGAGGATTTGCATAAAATTGAGCCCATTCGGCCTTTTCTAATTTTTTCAACCACTCCTCAGGCATATTTAAAAGATTTTTTGCGTGATGATAAAAGCGAGCAAACTCTTTTTCGCTATTAGATAATTTTAAATAGTCGCAAAGGTCCAAAACTTGCTCTAGGGAATAGTGGGGAAAAAGATCTAAAAGCTCTGCAAAAGTCGGAGAATTTTTAGGGAATCGCGGAATAAATTGTACAAGTCTTTGTACCTCTTCTATAGAAATTTCTTTTAAGGCAGGAAAAATAGTGGGAAGAAGATTTAAATGGTGGAGGCTGATCAGTCCTCTATTGAAATGGGCAAATTGAGACATTTTTTTAAATTCTTGCCAGATGCGTTCAATGGCAACGGCAGAGAGCAGTTCACCCGAATGGGCTAAAATTGCCTGCAAGGTTGCAATTTCTATAGGAAAATTAAAGCGTGTTGAATAGCGCACGGCACGCATCATGCGCAGTCGGTCTTCAGCAAATCGCTCATGAGGACTTCCAATGGCACGGATGATTCCTAACTCGATATCTTTTTCACCGTCAACATAATCATAGAGCTTTTCTTTAAGAGGGTCATAAAACATGCCGTTGATGGTGAAATCTCGCCTTTGCGCATCTTCTTCAGGTGTGGCAGGATCGATACCCGTCGGCCGTCTCCCGTCTACATAGCCTCTGTCTTTACGAAAAGTGGCCACTTCAAATTGGAAATGGTCTTGCACAACAATCACAATTCCAAATGCAACACCGACAGGAATGGTCTTCGGAAAAATCCTCTGAATATCATCCGTTGTGGCGCTTGTTGCAATGTCAATGTCATCAGAGGGACGTTGCATGAGAAAATCACGCACCCAGCCGCCAGCGAAGTAAGCGATAAAGCCATGTTCGACAAGTTTTTTCACTACAGCTGTTGCATGTTGAATAGCCGGCATAATTTTTGAAGAAATTTAACCACAGAGACGCAGTGAGCACAGAGAGAAGAAGAGGTCATTTTTTTGCGCGCGTAGCAAAAAAATGGATTTCTATTTTTTTCGGTTCGCTCCCGAAAAAAAATAAAAACTCATCCGAATTCTGGTTCTCCGTGCCTCCGTGGTTTATTTATCCCTTTTTAAATATAGAAAGTCGAGCAATTTTATCAATGTTATAGTATAAACTGGATATGAACCTATCGCATTATTCCAAAATTTTGATTTTTGAAGGATTTTTTCACAGGTTTTAAACCCGCTTCGCAGTACATACTTAAATTAAGTAGGACTGCGAAGCGGGTTTAAAAGATGTGGAAAAAGGCACGAAAAGCATATTTTGCGAATAGTGGGATAGGTTCATGATTCATATTCTTTCTGAACAAACTATTAATCAAATTGCAGCGGGCGAGGTGATTGAAAATCCCACCTCTGTTGTGAAAGAGCTGGTCGAAAATGCCTTAGATGCGGGTGCAAACTACATCACAATTGAAATCAGCGCAGGAGGCATGCAACTGATCCGCGTTTCAGATAATGGCAGTGGAATGGACCGCGAAGATGCTCTTCTTTCGATTAAACGGCACGCAACTTCGAAGTTGACCGAGGCCAAAGATCTTTTCGAACTGCGCTCTTTAGGTTTTCGTGGTGAGGCACTTGCTTCCATTGCTGCAATTTCAAAATTCACTCTAATGACTGCCAAAGAGGATCGAGAAGGCACCAAGATCGAAGTTGAAGGAGGCGAAGAGAAGCTGTTTGAGCCTTTTGCACGGACAAAAGGGACGACAATCGAAGTGCGCTCTTTATTTTATAACGTTCCTGCGAGAAAAAAGTTTCAAAAAAGCACAACAGTTTCAGCCTCTGAAATATTTAAATTGGCTACTATTTTCGGACTGAGCCACCCCGAAGTGAGCTTTGAGCTCATTTCTAATGGAAAAAAAACAATCTCTGCCCCCTCTTTAAGTGGTCAAGATTTTGAAAAAGCGTTAAGCAATCGCTTGCTTGCGCTTCTAGGCGAAGATTATGCTTCTTCCAATTACAAAATGCAGTTTTCTCAAGGCGCTCTCACTTTTCAAGGAGTTTTAGGCTCTCCCTCGCTTGCGCGCCCAACTAAGACCGGCCAATATCTTTTTATTAATCGTCGGGCTATCACTTGTCCGCTCATTCAAGAAACCATTAAAGAGTCTTATGGAACTCGAATTGCTGCGCAGCGCCACCCCATTTTTTTACTTCATTTTTCGATCCCTCCGGATCTTGTTGATGTCAATGTGCATCCTCAAAAAAGAGAAGTTCGGTTAAGAGATGAGCGATTTTTTAGAGAAAAAATTGGGGAAGCGATGCAAAGAACCCTCAAAGATTCTGTCAGCCTCTCTTTTCAGCCATCGCATGATTTTATTGATGAAGCGCCTTTTGAGCCCTCGAAAATTCAAGGGGCCTTTCTTTCGATGAAATTTCAAGAAGAAAAAAGTAGTGCTGTCACAGAGCTTTCTGCGAAAACTGGGGAACCTCGCGAAATAGGCCTTTTTGCACATTATCTATTTCTTGAAGGGTGGAGTGTCAATCCTGAGTATGATGGAGTGCTGATAGTGGATTTGCAATTGGCCCTACGGCGCGTCGCTTTTGAAGAATATTTAAGAAACGATCACTTGCAAAAGGAAAAACAAGGATTAATTATTCCCTATACTTTAATGCTCTCTTCCATTGATGCAGCAATGGTGATGACGCATCTTCCCGCCATTGAGTCCATTGGATTTTCTTTGCATCCTATTGGGAAAGATATCTTTATGATTGATGCCATTCCTCCATTTTTAAATGAAAAAGATGCAAAAGAGGCCATTGTGGAAATGGCCTTAGAGCTGCAAGCATTTATTGGGAAACAGCCGCAAGACGAAAAAAAGAGAAAACAGCTTGCCTATATTGCCTCTTGCCGCGCGAAATTACAAAAACAATATTCCAGACAAGAGGCGCTTCTGCTATTTAAGGAATTATTGGGCTCTTCTTCGCCACAGCAGTGTCCCAAAGGAAACCCAACTATGGTGCATTTAAATTCTTATGAAATTAGCAGGCTCTTCAACAAATAAACAAAGAATCAAAAAGTTGCAGCAGCGATTAGGCCGCATTAAAGCGGACGCCTATCTCATTGACCAGCCTTTAAATCTTTTTTTTCTCACAGGGCTTAAGCTTTCAAAAGGAGAACTTCTCGTAGGTAAAAAAAGCTGCCATCTATTTGTCGATGGACGCTACATCCAAGCCGCGAAAGAAAAGGCGCCCATTCCAGCCTCTCTTTTTAGTTCTGAAGCAAAAGTAAAATTTTTTAAAAGCGCCAAAATTAAAACGCTCGCTTTTGATAGCGAAAATACAAGTTACGAGCAGTTTTTGCGTTTGAAAGCGTTGAAAGTGAATTTAAAACCAGATTCCAATCCTCTAAAAGAGCTGCGCGCCATCAAAGATGAGCATGAACTAAACAAGATTAGGAATAGCGCTCGCCATCTTTGGGAAGCCTACCAACATATAAAAAAGCTATTAAAGCCTGGAATTACAGAAGAGGAAGTGGCCCTTGAATTTAAGCTTTTTGGTTTAAAACATGGAGCGGAGAGTATTGGTTTTGAGCCCATTATTGCTTTTGGCGCGAATTCAGCTTTCCCTCATTATCGCTCAGGCAAAGTCAAATTAAAAAAGGGCGATCTAGTCCTTATGGACCTTGGCCTAGTTGTTGACCAATATCATTCGGATATGACGCGTGTCGTTTTTTTTGGCCCCGCCCATCCCCTATTGAAAAAATTCTATCAAGTAGTGCGCGCTGCCCATGCTGCTGCTTTAAAACTATGTCGTCCAGGCGTCCTGCTTAAAGATTTAGATATTGCAGCACGCAAAGAGATGAAAAAACATGACTTGGAATCCTATTTTGTACACAGTCTTGGCCATGGAGTGGGACTTGAGATCCATGAATTTCCTCGGATTATAAAAACTGGAGAAGATAGAGATGTTCGCTTAAAAAAAGGAATGGTAGTCACGATCGAACCAGGACTTTATTTGCCCGGGAAAGGAGGGGTGCGTTGGGAAGATACCATCATCATCACGGCAAATGGATATGAAAATCTTTACCCCGAAGGCAAATCATGACCTTTCGTAAGAAAATCATTTTTAGCCAACTTCTCTTATTTGTCCTCTTCATATCAGCCCTATTTCCTTTGATTGAAAAAACTGTTGGCGAGCTTGTCCGTGAATCGCTTGAAGAGAGCACCACTGACCTGATTGATTTAATTGAAGATGCGCGTAATGAAGAAGAGCTGATCGAATATTTAAAAAACCAAGAGTTTTTCGTTTTTTTCCGCATCAGCCTGTTAAATGAAAAAAATGAGATGATCTACGATTCGCATCTCGGCCGTTTATTTAAAGAAGAACTTCCCCCGTTTCGTATTGAAGATCACCCTGAAGTACAACAAGCACGCAAAGGCGAAGTGGGATATGTGATCGAACAGTCCAAAACCTTTGCAGGAAAATTTGCCTACGTAGCAATAAAATTTGATTTTCAGGGCCGCAGCTACATTTTACGCACAGCTTTCCCCTTCAATCAGATCCAAGACCTCACCAAAAATTTCGAAATCGGATTTTTGATTTTTTCTTTTGCCACATTGCTCTTTTTCATGGCGCTTACCTGGCTGATTTTCCATCGATTCAGCCGGCCGATTAGAAAGATCATTGATGCGATTAGACCTTACCAAACAGGACAAAGGGAAGATATTCCCGAAATTACTCTAGATAAATCAGCAAACAAAAACGATGAATTTAATCGCCTTGCCATCACGCTAAATTCCCTTTCTGAAAAAGTCCGCACACAAATCAAGAGCATTACTGAAGAGCGCAATGAAAAAGAAGCGATTTTGGAATCTTTAGGAGAAGGGGTCGTTGCTGTCGATCCGCATTTAAAGGTGACCTATATCAATTACATTGGTTGCAAAATGCTTGGGCTTTCAAAAAAAACCGTACTCAATGAAACTTTTCCTGCAAGCTCTGATAGGGCGCCGCCGATTTTGGTTAAAAAATGCCATGACCTCCTTCAAAAATGTCAAAAGCAGGCTATTGTCCTGACAGATTTTGTGATCTTTGGTCATGAAAAGAAGAGCTATATCGATTTGATCGCAGTTCCAAAAGGACATAGTAGCGGGGCGATCATCGTTCTCCAGGACAAATCTTCCCATTACAAAGTTCTTGAGATGGGCAAAGATTTTATAGCCAATGCTTCACATGAGCTCAAAACCCCAATTACGATCATTAAGGGATTTGCAGAAACCCTCCATGATATGCCTGAAATGTCCAAACAAATGCTCACAGACATTACTGCAAAAATCCTGCGCAACTGCGAGCGGATGGAAACCTTGGTTAAAAATTTGCTTACGCTTGCAGATTTAGAAAATATTCCTGAGAGCCGTTTCAAAGAGTGTGATCTTGCCCTGATTGTAGAAGCTTGCAAGCATGTTTTGCTTTCTTTGAATCCTGAAACGAAGATAAAAATCAGTAAAAGCGATGAGGAGCTTCGTCTTTATGCTGACCCCGATATTTTAGAGCTTGCCATCTTGAATTTACTGAATAATGCCGTAAAATATTCTAAGCCGCCGGCTAAAATCACCATTTCGATGAGAAGCTTAAATGAAGAAGAAATAGAACTCAAAATCAGCGATCAAGGCATTGGTATAGAGGAGCAAGATTTAGAACATATTTTTGAGCGTTTTTACACTGTTGATAAGGCGCGCTCTCGGCGGCTTGGTGGTGCGGGCCTCGGGCTTTCCATCGTCAAAACAATCATCGACAAGCATGATGGGAGCATTTCCGCCGAATCCACTATTGGCACAGGGACAACATTCACCATTATCCTCCCTAAAAAACGACATATCTTAAAAAGCTAAGAGAAAAAGGTGGTAATTTTTGCTATTTTGTCAAAGTAATATTTTACTGATTTCTGTATTTGTGTATTTTTGATATAAAGGATAATCAATCAAATTTTGGAGAAAATATATGCATACACGAGTTTCTAGGCTTACTGTAGACTTGCCATCACCCATACACAAAAAATGGAAAGCTCTCGCCTCGTTGATGGATCTTTCTATGAAAGATCTCGTATTAATGAGTGTGGAAGAGTTTTTGCAAAAAAAACCAAATAAGGTAACAGAAAAAGCTCTAAAACAATCGATGTCTGGCAAAAATCTTAAAAAATTCAAAAACCTCGATGAGCTTTTTAAAGATCTTGGCGTTTGATGTTTAATCCTACAAGAACCACGCAATTTAAACGGGATGTTAAACAAGCTTCAAAACGTGGTAAAAATATAAAAACTATAATGGCAATCATGACGAAATTGGCCAAAGGAGAAACACTTGAACCAAAGCATAGAGATCACAAGCTAAGTGGCGATTATGTAAATCATCGAGAGTGTCATATTGAACCTGATTGGCTTCTGATCTATAAAATCGAGAAAGATATCATCGTCTTTGTTAGAACAGGCACACATTCTGATTTGTTTAAAAAATAGCAATATTATCTTTATTACCCATACATGAATGTGTTCATTTTGATAACTTTTATGTAAATATTAGCATCAAACTATTCAAAACAAATGAGTTACGAAAAGCTCCCTCCCTTAAAAAACTTCTATTTTAAAAGCTAAGGGAAAATTAAAAAGACGAGTCGAGTTTTTTTTAATTTTTTATATAGCTTTTTTTAAATTCAGTCGGTATTTTCTTTATTTTAAAGATCAAATTATGTATAATTAACTAATCAAATTATTAATGATTTTTATAAAAATGAGGTAATTATGGCAATAAGTTTCAGGCCTGATCGAACAGATCCTTTTCTCCTTACTGAGGAAACTGCAAAAACCTTTAAAGGGGAATTACACGCATTTATTCAAAAAGAAGAAACTCTATTTCGCCAATGCTTTAATGTAAATTTAAGTGAAAAAGATGAAACTCAGGAAGAGAAAACTACTAGGGTCTCAAGCCTAACTTTTAATTTCACAGCAAAAGAATTGGTAAAAGCTGCAGAAAATTACACTGCACTTGAAACGTTTGTGAAAGCTTGTAATTCATGTCAAATAAAGGAACGATATCATCCTAAGAATGAAAATTATTTGCTGCAACTTCAAGATCAAAGAAAGACTGTATGGGTCGCTTTGGAAGGTAGTGGCTCTCCTGAAGCGGCAAAAGAAAATGCACAGAATCTGTTTGTAGAACATTTTCAAAATTCCATTTGTAAACATTTACGGACTTGGACTGTCTTGGAGACATTGCCGCGGTTTTTAGACATTTCTTCGGTTTCTATAGTCTTAGAATACCTGCACGATCAGTATCGCACATTAAATACTTTTGCTTACTCTAATGTTGAATTAGAATTGAGCAAAGCTAATGATAATCAGGGCCTCAATGCTCTTATGGCAGAAGATGAAAGCTTGAGCGCTATAAAAAGAAAAGTGAAGCCTAATATCTAATAATCATTTTCTTTTTTTCTAAATCTTAGATTTTAGCACAATGCCGGATGCGGGATCGATAATGGTGACATGAGGGTTGGCTTCGGTTTTTTGGGTGAAGTCGACGAAAAATTCCACCTTTGGAGGCTTTCCCGTTGATTGCTCTTTCACAAGTATCGCCTCTAGCTCTTGGGCAGTTAGTGTGTGCTGTTTATGATCTTTTTCCCATTTTTCTTTTTCCGTTTTCTCAATCACTGCTGTGACTTTATCCCCAAAAAGGGCAAGCAAAATAGGAGTCGTAGCATAGTGAAAATTGATCGGTTTTTTGCTCTTATTTATTTCAGCGGAGAGAAAGTCAGAAAGCGGAGGATAACCCTTCTTCGTAAAAAGCTGATATTTTTTTGTTCCTTTGAAAATTTTATAGAGCGACTTGTCTTTTTTTAATAAACGGGACGTTAAAGCTTCAAACGAAATATTCTCTTCTTTTTTTCCTTCTTCAATCAGAAGATCAAGAATTTTGTATTCTAAATTAGGCTGATAAACCAAGGTATGTTGATACAAAAGACGGATCATTTCAGCGGCGATCTCATAGTATTCAGCTGAATGCGGAAATGGACCCGTTGCAACAAGAGGAAGAATGTTCAACTTCGACAAGGGATGCAAAGTGATCTTATTGCGGGGATTGGAATATGCGGCATTGGGATTGATTTTGCTCTTCTTATTGTGGGACATTCGAGTCAATTTACCTTTAAAAGCCGCAAATTGTTTTTTTTCTAGATTTGTTTGGAGAGTGCGGTGCGCCCTCATAAAACCGGTATAATTTTTCTCTTCGCTTTTGCACGAAGCAAAATCTTGGAAAATAGCATATGAGCCTAAAGCAAGCATAATGACAAAGGCAAATACAAGGGGAAGAGTATTCACTTAACCTCTTTTAAATAGATGATTTCATTGGTGTTCCCGTTTAATGAAAAGGCAAACTCTATAGAGTCTTTGAGCAGATTTTTATTTTTCTCGGTAACGGCAATTTTAAGTAGCGCAGGGGAAAAATCAGCCCCTTTTGACCAATGAGATTCCCATTTGCCTTTTTGCGCATCAAGGAACTGAAAAGAGAGATCTTTTAACTCCTCAAGAAAAATTTCTCTGCGTGAGCCCCCACTGACAGAATATGTTTGTAAGCAGAGCTGTTTTTCAGGATATTTTAAGAAAATCGCGGCATTCAAAGTGCCGATATAATCAGGATCTGCATCCACCTCTTGTTTATAAGAAAAATAAAGAGCATCGCTGATAGATTCTGGGTGCTGTCCTGTGTAAAATACCACTTTTTTCCGTTCAAATTGCAGCGCATCAAAGAGAGAGGAAAGACGCAGCTGCATGCAGAGCCGCTGATGTACGATCTTTTGCGCTGTTTTCATCTTAGAACTGGCAACCGCTGTCTGCCGCAAACTTGAAAAAAGGACCATCAGCAAAATCGAAGCAAGCGCAATTCCAATGACCATTTCCAAGAGAGTAAAAGCGCGTCGTGTTAGCTTCATATGGTTTTTGGCATCTGTTTGATTAATATTTCTCTATTGATAGTCAAAACTGCCCTCTTTTTTTTAGGGGGATCAAAAGTGGTTTTAACATGTATTAGGAAGAGCTCTTCTTCACCTTGGCCTTTTTTCTGTTTTGAAAGTGAAAAATAAACTCTTTGAATGTAGGTTTTTTCAATATTGTGCGGCAGGGAAATATGGATTTTTTTTTCAATGTCTGGGACGGAGGTGGAACCATTTCGTGTAAGCACTTCCCAAGGAATAAGATTTTGATAGAGGTCCGCTTTTGTTTCTATGAGTGCAACTTCTGCAGCTCTTTCTAGTTCCATTCTGACTAAAGAATCCACTTCATCATTTAAGTAAATAAAAGGATAATGAACAAATGGAAGCGTTGTAAAAGATACAAGAGCAATTGCAATTAACAATTCTAAAAGAATAAAAGGATGTTTTTTTAATTTCATTGCGATTATTATGTAATTATCTAGCATTGAAGGCAACATGGAAGGGAAAGCCCTATACAATTTATTAAGGATTAACTCTCTAGAGGATCCCAACTTAGAGGTAGAGCCGTGGGCGATTGAGGAGTACCGTGAGATTCCTACAGAAGAACTCTTTCTGCGCCTAAAAAAACTGGCTATTCCACTGAATGAACAAACTTTTTTACACTATGCCGAAAATTGCGACTCTCCGGAGCAAATGGCAGAAATGCTTTGGACGCAGGAAGAGTATTCAAAAGATTTCGATCAGTCTTATCTTCTCATTTTTGAACTTTGGAGAAGGTTGCTGCCTGGCAAACAAACATTGTCCCTTTTTTGCAATGACCTGGACCACCTAATTTTTCTTTATGATCGCGATAAGCTGGAGGATCAGCAGCCCTTGCAAGAAGCGCTGCAGCAATTAGAAACAATTTTAGATGAAAATGTGGACCAGGGCGCAAATCCCGCCCAATTGTTTCAAACCGTTTTAGACCATTCTGCGCATGATATTGAAAGCTTTCTCCATGACTACATTTCCGATCAAATTGAGCAAGAAAATGGCCTCTATGCTTCTGAGCTAATCGATGGGTTTTATGCTTATGTGCAAAATAAACGCTGGCTTGATTTTGAGCGCATGCGCCTTTTGACCATGACCGATCATGATGAGGGCATGTTAATGCTCAGCCGTATTTTAGATGATCTTGGTGAGAATCCAGATTTTGAACTTCTAATGCAAATTGCCCATTTTTTAGCGCATCAAGATGCCTTTGAATTTCTTTTACGAACACTGCTTTTGGCAAAACCGCTCATTCAAACAGAGGCGGACTTTCAAGAGATGCTGCTTGCGGCCACCGAATTCTATCGCTTAAGCGATCAAGCGGAGCGCGAAGATGCATTGCAATCTTTAATCTCAAAAAGAGCTTCAATTCCGCTGGATGAAGCTTTCTCACCATCAGACCCGGATCTGAACTATCTTTTTAAAGAATTTTTACAGGATTAAAATCGATATAGTCGCACGAGGCAAAAATATAGCGCACTCCACGCGCCTCCCCAAAAGGCAATTCCCCTTTGCGCACATTGTGCAAATGGCCGAAAACACAAATCTCTATCCCTGCATCTTCTAAAATCTTTGAGGCCCGAGAGGGTCTCAAATCTGCTCCAATGGGCGGATAATGGGTCATGGCAATGCGGAATTTAGCTTTAGGGTCCATTTGGGAAAGGCTGAGCTTTAATCTTTCTAATTCACGATCAAAAATTTTTCGGTCCTCTTCCATGCTTTTCTCTACGTCAATAGGCTCTTTTGTTGCCATAGGGTTAAAAGCATATTCAACAAAGGCGTCAAAATGATATTCATCGGTATCCCAAAGTCTGCTGCCTCCAATGGCAACATCTTTCCACTTAAAAGCATTATTATAGACAAATTTGATGGAAGGAGGGAGTGCACTCGATAGTTTTTGCGAAGTGGGCCACCAATAATCATGATTGCCTTTGAGGAGCAATTTAGTGCCCGGAAGCGCATCGATCCACATTAAATCAATCAGGGCATCTTGTAGTTTCATCGCCCAAGAAATATCGCCGGGAAGAAGGACTAAATCATCAGGAGAAACTTCTTTCTCCCATGCACTTTTGATTCTTTCCTGATAATTTTTCCATCCAAAAGCTTCCATACTCTTACCGGGAGCGCCAAAGGAAAGATGTGGATCAGAAAGGGCCCAAATAGTCACAACACGTATCCATCAGGTAAAGTTGTTCCAGGTGCTATGATGATAATTCCATCACGGATAAAAACGCCATCGCCGTCCATTGTTTGAATCTTTTTCTTATTGGTCAATTGGACATTGTTCCCGATATGTGTGTGCTCATCAATGATCGCCTTTTGGATGAAACAATTTTCACCGATCGAATACTCTTTCATCTCTTGATCGCCTGCTTGCGCAGGGAAATAACAGCGGTTTCCCATCAGAATTGAATCTCTGATGATGGTCTTTTTCTTGATGATGCATCTGAGGCCGATCACACTGTGAGTGATCTCTTCGGCCTCAATGATCGATCCTTGGCTGATGAGCGAATTTTTGATGAGTGTTCCATTAATCAGTGGACTTGGAACATGCTGTGGCGCTGCATAAATGGGATTTCTAAGATCATAAGTATTGAGACCAATATCTTTTTCTGTGAGGATCAGGTTTGCTCGGTAATAAGATAGCACTGTTCCAATGTCTTCCCAATATCCTTTGTAAGTAAATGCGACCGTTTTGCTCTTTCGAATAAATTTCGGGATTAAATCCTTTCCAAAATCATCTCCTTCTTCTTTTAAGATTGCTTGCAGCGCACTTCGTTTAAAGACATAGATTCCCATGGATCCGAGCCAGTGGCTATTGTTTTTCGGCATGCGGAAATCATTTAAAATTTTTTCCTCTTGAGGCTTTTCAACAAAATCGACAATTCGACCTGAAGGATCAAGCTTTAATAACCCCATTCTTTTCGCCTCAGCTTCTTCAACAGGCAAAGAGGCGATAACAAGATCTGCATCTTCTTTTTTGGAAAGTTCAATCATTTCAATTAAGTTCATATTATAGAGTTGGTCGCCAGAAAGAATGAGGAAATATTCATTTGCATTTTTCATGATGAAATCAAGGTTCTGTCTGACAGCATCCGCTGTTCCTCTGAACCAGGTCTTGCCATGCGGAGTATCTTGGGGGGAGATGAGCTCAATGCCGCCACTTAGACGAAACTGGTCCATGTGGTACGTTGCAAGAATATGCTGATGGAGTTCAACGGCAAAATATTGCGAGATCACAAAGATTTGTGCTATGCCGGCATTTAGGGAATTAGAAATAGGGATATCGATGAGCCGGTAGCGTCCACCAAAAGAAACGGATGGTTTGCACCGCGTGGCAGTGAGCGGAAAAAGTCGCGTTCCTTGACCTCCTGCGAGGACAATTGTGGCTGACTTTTCGACAATATCAAGATAATCTTCTTTTTTAGAAGACATTCTAATCGGGCCATTGGTGGTCTTAAAATATTTTATTACAAGGTTTTGAATTCAAATGCAATGAACAAAGAAAAAATAGCAGGATGGGCAGGATGAGGAAGGAAGAGTATTTGCATGCGAACTCATTCTGCTATTTCTTTTTTCTTATCCTGTTCTTCTATCCTGTTCATCCTGCCATCCTGCTATTTTTTTTCTTGTCCTCTTCTTCTATTAAAAATGGTGCCAGGCCCGAATTTCCTGAAAGCATAGTCTCGAATGCCTTTGAGAGCACATTTGTAGAGAGCGCGATTTTGCTCTGATTTTTCTTTAAAAGAGCGCATGAGAATAAAAAAGAACTCTCGAGGGAACACCATGAGATAAAATTTGAACCTTTTTTTTGGACTTAAATGTTTTTCTAAGAAAAGAAGCCGATTTCTCCAATAGAAATATTGCCAGATAGGTCCGTGATTGCCTCCTTCAAAAGAAGTCGAAATCTTATGCCACAGTTTAGCTTTCGGGACAAAAAGACAGTCATAACCGGCATTTCTAACTCGCCAGCAAAAATCGATCTCTTCCCAAATCAGAAAGAATTTAGGGCAGAGCATGCCGACTCTGCGCACCACCTCAGATTTAATCAAAATGGCGCAGCCGCAGGCATAACCAATCTTTGCAATGGTCTCTCTTTTTTTCTCCAAATCGCATTCTCCACAGCCAATATGGACACAACGTCCATGCTTATCGATATCGCCTCCGGCATGCCAAATGAGCGTAGGTTCATCATAAAAATAGATTTTCGCACCAAAGGCCCCTGCGTTTGGATGCTCCGTTGCTGCCGCTGCAAAAGCTTGCAAAATGTCGGGATGCACGACAGTGTCATTGTTTAAAAGAAGGATATAATCTGCATTTTTCGCAAGCGCTGCCTCAATGCCGCGGTTATTTCCTTCGGCAAAGCCAAGATTTTCGCCATTTTCAATCATGCAAAGTGTAGGATAGCTTTGCTTGATTAGCGCCACAGAGTCATCCGTAGAACCATTGTCGACAACGACTATTTCATAATTGGAATAATGGATTTTTTGGAGGGATTCTAAACATTCTAAAGTATCTGTAGGACGATTCCAATTAAGAATAATAATGGCAATTTTAGGCTGAGACAATCTCTTGCACTTCCCTCGCATTATAACTTGATCTTACAAAGGGACCGCAGTACATATGCTTAATGCCCAGTGAGTAGCCATACTCTTCGTAGAATTTGAATTCTTCTGGGGTGACAAAACTTTTGACGCGTACATTGTGGGAGGTGGACTGAAGATAGTGGCCAATGGTGATAATCGAGCATCCCACCTGGTGGAGATCGCGCAATGTTTCTTTCACCTCTTCCTTGGTTTCTCCAAGGCCGACCATAATTCCCGATTTCACAAAACCTGCCTTTTCTTGCTGCTTGACATAGGCAAGGACACTCAAAGTGCGATCATACGTTGCTTTGTGGCGAATGCGCGGCGTTAAACTGCGGACAGTCTCTATATTATGATTAAACACATCTGGCCGCTCATTTAAAACCAGGTCAATTGCTGCAAAATTCCCTGAAAAATCTGAGGTGAGCACTTCAATTGTGGTCTCTGGGTTGATTTTACGCGCCTCTTGGATAATAGAGGCAAGATGGGCAGCGCCGCCATCCGGCAAATCATCACGCGCTACCATAGTGATCACAAGATGTTTGAGGCCTAGCTCTTTTGCAGACTCTGCAATTCTTTGTGGTTCATCTTTTTCCGGGGCTTTTGGCGCTTTAGAAAAATCGATCGAACAAAACCCGCAACTGCGCGTGCACTCTTTACCTAATGCAAGAAAGGTAGCTGTTTTTTTCGAGTAACATTCCAAACGGTTGGGACATTTGGCCTCTTCACAGACTGTATTAAGCCGATATTTTTTTAAAATCTCATTTGTTTTAAATAGATTGCCGCCTCTTGGCAATTGATAATGCAGCCAAGAGGGGAACCTTCCCGTATTGGGCTCATGATTCTCAGGAAGAATATTGAGTTTTTCCTTTGCCATGCTTTATCTCTTTTTTGGCGGAAGATGGATTGGAGTACCACTTGCAACAAGGGCAGATTCCAGCCAAGCCTCAGGAATTGTCGGATGAGCATGGATCGTGTCAATCACACATTCAACAGTGAGTTCATTATCTATCGCAAGGGCCATTTCAGCAATGAGCGAGGAGGCTTCATGGCCAATGACATAAGCTCCCAAAATTTGGCCTGTTTTTTGATCGATGATCACCTCTGCATAACCTTCAGGATCAATAGTGGCTATCGATTTGCCCAAAAATTGGAAAGGGAATTTTCCCACTTTTGCTGCATACCCCGCTGCTTTGGCCTGTTCTAAAGTCATGCCGACTGTCGCCACTTCGGGATAGGTAAAAATCACAGCTGGAACAGCTTCATAGTGCATGACTGTCTCATGGCCAAGAATATTTGCAGCAGCGACAAGACCTTGATGCGAGGCAACATGGGCAAGCAACAATTTTCCCGTCACGTCGCCTACCGCATAAATACCCGGCACATTTGTTTGCATCTTGTCATTGACTAAAATTTCACCCTTCTCGCCCACTTTGACGCCTGCTTTTTCAAGGCCAAGCGCACTAGAGATCACCTTTCTGCCGACAGCAACAAGCGCCATGTCAAAGGACTCAGAAGCTTGATCTTTCATTTTGATCGAAATCTCTTTCTCTGTTTTATCAATTCCCTGTACAAAGACATTCGTTTTTACTTCTATCCCTTTTTTGATAAAAGCTTGCGTCATGAACTCAGCAATTTCTTTTCCTTGGAGGGATAAAATAGAAGGAAGCGCTTCCAAAATCGTCACCTGGACCCCAAATTCCGCGTATAAAGAGGCAAATTCACAGCCAATGTATCCGCCGCCGATGATAGCTAATTTTTTTGGAAGATGCGTAAGCTCTAAAATGGATGTGGAGTTGAATACCTTTTTGTGATCGCAAGGAAATGCAGGGATATCTAAAGGCTCCGAGCCAGTGGCGATGACAATATTTTCAGCTGTAATGATTTCGCCATGCTCGCCTTTAATTTTAATTTCCCTAGGAGATAAAAATTCAGCACTTCCATGAATAATCGTGATCTTATTAGAGAGGATTAGCCCCTCTAAATTTTTACGAATGCCGCTCACCACCTTGTCTTTGCGCTCTTTCATTTTTGCAAAGTCGAATGAAACAGCTCCAGTGTGAATGCCATAATCAGCTGCCATTTGAATTTTGTGCATGATCTGCGCATTTGCGATGAGTGTTTTTGTTGGGATGCAGCCCACATTAAGGCAGGTGCCGCCAAGAAGTTTTTTCTCGATCAAACAGACAGAGCGGCCACTTTGAGATGCTTTGATAGCAGTGACATATCCGCCTGTGCCCGCGCCAATGACAGCAATGTCAAATTTTCTTTTAGCCATATCTCATTTAGTATATCAGATAGGAGAAAAAACATAGAAAGTTTTATTCTATTTGTGACACGATAGAGAGAAGGTACGGGAGGTGAGTTTATGAAGCCAGTTGATAAACAAAAAATGTGTCCCCATTGCGAAGGCAGAATCCCTTATGAAGCAGAAATTTGCCCTTATTGCGCGCAGGAGCAAGTGGCTGAAAAGGTAAGTCATTCCTTTCAAACGCCACTTTTTCAAAATCAATCTCTACAAGAGAGTTTAACATCGCTTTATACACCTCCCTATTCCGGAAAACGTCCTTTATTCTCTCAAAATGAAACCCAATCAACACACCCTGTGAAGGAAAATGCCATGTACAAAAATGTCACCGATGAGAAATTCCAAGACCCATTGCAAGCAATTTCAAATGCGGCTGCTGTCGATAGTGATCAAAAAGAGGGCGAAAGCAGTCTTTGGCCAACCATTTTTATGGTTGCCGCAAGCAATTTTTTTATTTTGGGACTTTTGCAGCTTTTTTTCTCCGAAGATGGACTTTTAAAGTTGGAGTGGGATGGAAGCTATTGGTTCCTTTATTGCCTGATTTCGCTTCCACTGTTCTATGTAGGTGTTAAAAAAATGAAGCAGCTTTGAACTTATCCCAATATTCTTAATATTCGCTTTTCGCGCCTTTTTTTTCAGATTTCGAGCCCGGTTCTTGGCCTACTTAATTTAAGTATGTCCTGCGAACCGCCTCAAAATCTGACTAAAAAATGCATCAAAAATCAAATATTAAGAATATTGGGATAGGTTCTTAGGGATTAATATACCAAATGTTATTATTTTAATTCTGAATTATAATATTCAACATAAAAGAGTATATAGGGTCTAGCTGCTGGTAATAATTTTTTAATTCTATCTGAGTTAGTGTTAAAGCTTTTGCAAAAGTTTTCCAACTCTTCACGTAGAATTTTCCTTCCATGAGAGTGTTCAAAATGCATACAAGTTGCAATCACATTAATATATCTTCTTATTGGGGGGACCATCGTCGGACCTAATTGACACTCTTTTACGATCTCTTCTAGTTCTCTTTCTCCTTTACTTTTTTGAAAAGCTATGATTACTCGCTCATAGTTGTAAGGCTTTGTAGAAGTTGGTTCAGCCCTTACTCTTTCTGTAGAATCCGATTTTTGTCTTTTAGAAAGTTCTAGAGCAGAAGATTGAAGAATTATAGCTGGTGCAGCTGTTGCGCGTTCTTTTCTTTTTCCTTTAGAAGCTTTTTGAGATGTAGATTGACTATCTAGTGTAGGAGAAGCTATTGAAGAGGAGCTACTCGAAGTTGTATTTTGGGCTATTACAACTGGAACTCGAGAAAGGCCATTACTTGGGAGCGATTCTCTATTTTGAGTTGAAGCTTGCTCAGTTGTTACTGGTTTTGAAGAAGCTAATTTTGCTTTTTTTTCTAATCTTCTTTTGTTACATTCGTCTCGATAACGAAGATGAATAGCTTTATATTGTTTAGCTTGTACTTGTATCAGTAATCTTTCGAGTTTTCTTTGATCAACTTCCCACTTCTTGCAGATTTTTTTTAAAAACTCTTCTGAGACTTTTCCATCATGAGTGTCTTCATGATGCAAATAATCTCCAATAGCATAAAGATATCTCCTTACTTCTTCACTTTCCGCGCGTTCTTTAATACCATGTTTTATTAGTAAGTCTGTTACGAAACCTTTATCGAGTTGAAAATCCTGGATTACCCGCACAAATTGATCAGGAAGTGGATCAGCCTGTGGAGCAGAAGATGGTGTTGCTGCTGGTATTGGAGCCGGTGTGCTAGAGGGTGACGCATCGTCCAAAAGAAAATCAATTTCTTGCTGAACAGGCCCACCTACGAGAGAAGCTTGGGCGCCAATGTTTTGAACAGAATTTAAGTCGGCAATTGCTTGCAGGGCCCAAGGAATGGAATTATTCCTTCCTGTGCTTTGGTTTAAAAGGCTTGTGGCATCATAATGTGTATTAGGATCGAAATGTAATAAACGGGGATCAAATCTATCCATGTTTTATAATATCCTGTTAATTATCATTAATAATATGAGTAATTATACCTTAAATTTTAATTTCTGTAAAATGAACTTAATCCACTGATATTAAATGACTTGGCCGACCATTTTTATGGTCGCCGCAAGCAATTTTTTTATTTTGGGACTTTTGCAGCTTTTTTTCTCCGAAGATGGACTTTTAAAGTTTATGTAGGTGTTAAAAAAATGAAGCAGCTTTAAGACGTGCTAAAGTTCAATTTATTCTTAGGGCCGCCGTTGCCTGCTCGAGGCGACGTGTTAATATGATAGAGTTACTTTTATAATATTCAAGATAAATCTGTTTAAAACCAATAGTTTTATTAAAAAGTTTTAAGATTCTTGGTAACTTAACAAACCCAAAACAAATTTTTTCTAAAATAGTGAGTGGAATTATTGCTTTATTTTTTTCTTCATAAAAATGACAAATTGCAAGAATGTCAAAATTTCTTGTTATTGGTCCACCCCTGTGAGATAGATCCTTTTCGACTAAAAAGTCTTTAAGGTTCCATCCAAGATTCCCTTTTTTCCTATTATTTTGAATTGTTCGGACGACTAACAAAATTTCCTCGTAAAGTTCATCAGTTTTCAAAGCGGTTTGAGCAACTTTAGGAGGTGCAGCTTCTTTAGGAGTTTTCACTGATCTTGTAGATGCCCGTCTTCTCATTCCTTCTCTTGCGCCCGTTGCAGAAAGAGAGTGAGCATTTTCTGGGGCTGCTGGTTTTTTTCTTTTTCTTTTAGCAACAACTTGAGAAATAGGTTGAGGATCTTCAAAAGATTCAGACTCTTTTCTTTCGGGAGTGTCAAGAGATATTTCTGCATGCGGCCTAGATGCTGCGAATAAACTTAACATTCTTTCTCTATCGAGAATTTCTATTAAAGCTTCATCGGGAATATCTAAAATTATTGATTGTTTATCTTCAGCAGGTATTGAAGAAGAGCTTGTCAAATCACTATCTGAAAATGTGTGTCTACTTAAATCACTTGAAGTTGCACTACTTTGACATACTGTGCCATCTTCCTGCTGAGGAAGGTCATCTCCTACAAAAAAAGAAGAAACGAAAGATTCAGTTTTTTCTGCGAAAAGAAAACTGTTGGTTTCCGACCTAGCGAAGTCGCCATCAAAATCACTGGTAGATTCTTCCTGGGCAGAAAAAAGGGGATTAGAATTACTTGGTAAACTGGGCTCAAATCTATTCATATTTTTATAACATTTAATTTGTTAATGAAACGATTGCGTTAATTCATTATTATAATAATCAACATAAAATTTTGTATAATCTCTCGCTACTGCCAATAAAGAGAAAATTCTAGTTAAATCAGCGTTGCCTCTACAAATGGCTTCCAAAGCTGGATCTGATCGATTTGAAATTATTCTTTGATTAGTATATTCATAATTCATACAAGTTGAAATAACATTAATATATCTTCTTATTGGACCCACCATCTTAGGACGCCCTGGATAATAGCTTTTTACTAAGACAAGCAAATTTAGGTTTCCATTACTTTCTTGAAAAGCTCTGATTATTGGCTCATATTCATCAGACGTTGTAGAAGGTCGTTTAGCTCTTACTTGTTCTGTAAAAGCAGATTTTTTTCTTTTAGCAACTTTTTTAGATCTAGTTGATGTAGGAGAAGTTATTGAAGTGGAGCTTGTCGGAGTTGCCTCGCTTTGGGTTACACTATTTGGCGCTTGAGATAATCTTGAATATTCAGCTGCCAAACTTTCTACGTCCACAAAGTCACCATTTGTACTTTGAGTTGGAACTTGTGGAAAAGTTATTGCTGGGCTTGGAATTTGAGCAACTTCAGGAACAGAAGATGGAGTATTTTGAGTTGGTTCTTTTCGCTTTCTGGAAACTTTTTGTTGCTTATCTTCAGAAGTTATTGAAAGGGAGCTTGTCAAATCAGTATCTTGTTGTTGAGATCCCGAAAATGTAAAATCACTTGAAGTTGCACTACTTTGGATAAATGTGCCAACTTCCTTTTTATCGTCCAAAAGAAAATCAACTTCCTGCTGAGCCTCTCCTACAAAAAAAGGTTCTCTAGAAGAAATGAAAGATTCAGTTTTTTCTGTTGTAAGGAAACCATTGGTTACCCATTTAACTAAGTCGGCGGGATCAACATCACTAAAAGAACGATCCATTACTTCTTGGGCAGAAAGAAGAGGGCTATTTGCTAAATTGGGGTCAAAAATAGTCATATTTTATTATATTTAATTTATTAATAATATAAATATTATATCTTAAATTTTGATTTATGTATAAGAATTTTTTAAATCACTAATATTAAATGACTTGAACTGACCACTTTTAAAGTTCGAATGGGATGGAAGCTATTGGTTCCTTTATTGGCTGATTTCGCTTCCACTGTTCTATGTAGGTGTTAAAAAAATGAAGCAGCTTTAAGAAGTGCTAAAATTCCATTGAAGATTTAAGTCATTTTAGCTCGTCGATCACTTTCTGAAGACGTCTTGAAAACATGTCAAAATTTTTTTCAAAATATGCAAGACAAAACTCTTTACAATACTCAGGCCCATTTAACAATTTTAAGATTCTATTTGGCTTAGCAATCTCCGAACAAAGTGCTCTTAAAATACGAGCTGGAACTTTTTCTTGCTTTTCTTTTTCGTACAAACTACACATTGCAACAATATTAAGGTTTTTTACTATTGCTCCCCCTTTTTGAGAAGATAAACCAAGGTAATTTATAGAGTCTGTAAGTGTCCACTGAAGATTTCCTCTTTCTCTATTAATTTGAAAATTCAAGACGACCGCCAAAATTTCCTTGTAAAGTTCATCAGGCGGCCAAGTGGTTTTAGCAACTCTAGGAGGTGCAGCTTCTTTAGAAGTTTTCACTGCTCTTGTAGATTCACTTGTAGATGCCTTTGTTCTCATTTTTTCTCTTGCAGCTGTTGCAGAAAGAGAGTGAGCATTTTCTGCTGGTTTTTTTCTTTTTCTTTTAGCAACAACTTGAGAAATAGGTTGAGGATCTTCAAAAGATTCAGACTCTTTTCTTTCGGGGGCGTCAAGAGATATTTCTTTATGCGGCATAGATGCTGCGAATAAACTTAACATTCTTTGTCTATCGAGAATTTCTATTAAAGCTTCATCTGGTATATCTATTGTTTCATTACTATTTTCATAATCGAAACAATCTGCAACCTTAGTAGTAAAAGATGCCTCTTCTGCTAAACTAAAGCCCGTATAAGTATGATCGGTTCCTAAATCAGCGGAATTATCAGAAGAAGTTAAGTCCGCAATTGCTTTAAGGGCGCAAGAAATGGGGGTATTGCTTCCTGTGCTTTGGTTTAAAAGGCTTGTGGCATCATGATGTGTATTAGGATCGAAATCTACTAAACGGGGATCAAATCTATCCATATTTTATAATCCTTATTAATAATAAATAATATAAATATTATAATTTAAGTTTTTACTTTCTGTAAAGTAAAAAAATCATATTGTAATTTACTGATTTTAAAAGACTTGTAGATATAAAAACGAAGCAGTTTTAAATAGCTAAATTATTTTCGTTTAAGTTCTGTATTATAATAGTTAAGGTAAAAAGGTCTGTTGAGCCTAGCTATAGCTAGTAACTGTTCAATTTTCCCTGGCTCAGCTTTACGTTCACATAATCTTGCTACCTGCTCATCTCGAATTTCTCCATGCATGTGTTCATGATGCAAACAAACTGCGAGAACATTAAGATATTTTCTTATCGGGGCGGCCATTCTAGGCCGCTCGCCACATTCTGCTAGAACGGTTTTCAGCTCTTTTTGTCCATTACTATCTTGAAAAGCTCTAATTACTTTCTCATATGGATCAGCTTCTGTAGCATTCGATTTTTCTCTTTTAGAAACATCGGCAATAGAGGATTGAGTAACTCCAACAGCAGTAGAAGCAGAGTATTGCTCTTTTTTAATTCTTCGATATTCAAGAAAAGCCGCTTTATGTGCTCTAGCTTTTGGCAATAATTCTTTGAATATTAATTGATCAACGCCTCTCCGTTTGCAGATTCCTTTTACACGCATATCCGCTGTTCCATACTTATCTTCACGAGCAAAATAAGTTGCAATAGCATGAAAAAATCTTCTTGCTTCATCCGCCCTTGCAACATTCACACCGCAATTTTTGACAAAGTGTTCTATACTTCTATTTTTTTTTCGGGAAGGAAAAGCCTCGATTAGTAGAGCAAGTTGATCCGTAAAAGATGGTGCAGTTGTTGTTGGTATTGGAGCCGTTGTTCTAGTAGGTATTGCATCATTTAGAATATCAAACTCTTGCTGATGAACGGCATTTTCTTCAAAAATAGAAGAAGCTAAAGAATCTGTTTTTTCTGCTGAAAGTAAATCATTGGATACCCATTTGCTTAACTCGGCGGGATCAACATCACCAAAAGAACGATCCATTGCTTGCTGGGCAGAAAGAAGGGGGTTATTTGTTAAAGTAGGTACAGTCATATTTTATAATATTTAATTATTAGTAATAGATTTTTTCTCAAGGTTGTTTGATTTATAATATTCAACATAAAAGGCTTTGCAGGGTCTAGCCATTGGTAATAAACTGAAAACTTTTTTTGGAGATGTCGGTGGACTACAAAACTTTTTCAAATCTGCATCTGATTCATCTGAAATTATTGGATGAGTATCCTCATGATGCATACAAGCTGCAATAGCCTTAATATTTCTTGTTATTGGGCCGTTCATCCTTGCCCCCAACCCAAACGTTTCTATAATCTCGCAAAGGTCTCTTTTCCCACCACTTTCTTGAAAAGCTTTGATTACTTTCTTAAATTTTTCTTCTTTAATAGCCAATTTTTGTTTTTTAGAAAGTTGTTGAGGTTTAGATTGACTATCTTGTGGAGGAGAAGTTATCGAAGTAGTGCTTCGGTCTAGATTTGGATCCGTAGCCACAGCTGCATCTGCTAGAGCAAAAAGATCTGTAAAATCCGATGTTTGTCTTTGAGCAACTTCTGGAGCAGAAGATTGAGTCAATAAAGGAACTAGTTCTCCTAATTCTTGCAAATAATTTTTGTAAAAGGTTATGTGTTGCCTAGCTTCTGGTAATAAATCTAAAAGTCTTTGTGCAGCCAATGACGAGTTAGTACAATATTTTCTCAAAACTCTATCTGATCTTTTTGAAATTATGTTATCTTGCTCTTCATGCACACAAGCTACCATAGCCCTAATATAGCTTCTTGTTCGGTAGTATGCTCGGGTGATCTCTTCTCTGTCCAAGTCAAAATCTTCTTTTAGGATGTCACTTAGCGGTCTCAGTCCCTCGCTTTTTCGAAAGTCTAAGATTATTCGCTCATATGGAAGCGTGTTTCTAGGACCTGATTTTTGTTTTTTAGAAACTTCTGGACGAATAACTACAGGAATAGCTGTTGCTGGTTCTTTTCTTTTTCCTTTAGGCGCTTTTTGAGACCTAGATTGACTATTTGGTGTAGAAGAAGTTATTGAAGAGGAGCTTGTCGAAGTTGTTTGTAGTGTCGAAGAAGTCGATCTTTCTTTTTGTGCCAATGTCTTTTTTTGTAGATAGCTATAATAAATTTGTTTACATGATCTAACTGCTGCTTTTATCAGTAATTTTTCGAGTATTGTTTGATCAACTTTCCACTTATTAGAAATTTCTTCTAAAGAGCAGGCTCTTTTACAACGTATACGATCCCAATAGTCTGCCATAGCATAAATATAATTTTTTATTCTTATTGGGTCGAATTTTTCTAACGGCAAATTAAACTCTTCCAGAATGTCGCTTATCTCTTTTTCTCCATTACTCATTTCAAAAGCTACAAGTACTTGCTGATATATGGTTACTTCCTTAAATTCATCGGTCCAAAAATCCGATCTTTGTCTTTGAGAAACTTTCGGAGCAGAAGATTGAGTTGCTGGAGTTGCTTGGGATGATGGAGTAGCTACTGGTTT
The DNA here is from genome assembly GCA_035478495.1 of Rhabdochlamydiaceae bacterium. GTDB lineage: Bacteria > Chlamydiota > Chlamydiia > Chlamydiales > Rhabdochlamydiaceae > DATIJP01. The sequence continues at coordinate 7,026 of DATIJP010000080.1, read as the reverse complement.
AGAAACATTTTGAGGTATTGATTGGCTATCTTCTGTAGAAGAAGTGATTGAAGAGGCGCTTGTCGAAGTTGCTCTTTGGGTTACAAGTGGATTTGGATCTGTAGCTGCCAAAAAAAGATTCGCAGCACCCAACTGAGCAAGACTCATCCCATACATTCCAAACTGCATGTTTCTTGAGAAATTTTGTTGAAGCTGAAAATTCTGGACTGCCTGCGAAAATTGATCAGGCTGTGGATCAGCCTGTGGATCAGAAGATGATTCTGTTGTTGCTGATGTTGGAGCAGGTGCGCTAGAGGATTCTTTCTCTTGCTGATTATCAAGTGGGCTTACATAGGCAGAAAGAAGGGGGTTATTTGTTAAAGTAGGTACAGTCATATTTTATAACATTTAATTATTAATAATATTTTTTTTCTTAGATTTTTTCTTAAGGTTTTTTTCAAGGTTTGATTTATGAAGGTTAACATAAAAGTCTTTGCTGGGTCTTGCTACTAGTAAAAAACGGAGAATTTTTTTTGCAGATGTCTGCCCAGGACAAAAGTTTTGCAAATCTGCATCTGATTCATTTGAAAATATTATATTATGAGTATTCTCATGATGCAGACAAGCTGCAATAACATTAATATTTCTTCTTATTGGGATGATCTTCGTTGGCTTCAACGAAGGAAACTTTTTTATAATGTCGCTTAGCTCTTCTTCCCCATTACTTTCTTGAAAAGCTATGATTACTTTCTTTTCTTCTTCTTCTAATTTTTGTCTTTTAGAAAGTTGTTGAGACCTAGGTTGTCTATCTAGCGCAGAAGAAGCTATTGAAGAGGAGCTTGACGAAGTAGTACTTTGGGCTACTAAAACTGGAACTGCAGGTAGATTTGGAGCTGCAGCAGCCAAATTTGCTAGAGCAACAAGATCTGCTCGATCATCCAATGTTTGTCTTTGAGAAACTTCTGAAGATTGAGTCACTGTTGATGAAGTAGCTCTTTTTCCTAATGTATAATTTTCGTAAAAGGCTAGGTGAAGCCTAGCTTCTGGTAATAAGTTGAGAATTCTTTTGGGAGATAAGTTCTTCTCACTACAATGTTTTCTCAATTTTTCATCTGATATATCTGAAATTTCTCTGCCACCATTAGTACGCTCATCAACCACACAAGCTACCATAACTGAAATAAAGTCTTTTGCTTGGTAGATCGCTCTCTGTGGATATCCACCAAACCTTATGACGATGTCACTTAGTTCTTCCTTTCCCCCGTTTTCTCGAAAAGTTATGATTATTTTCTCAAATGGAACGGTCTGTCTACGTTTTTTAGAAACTTCTAGAGAAGATTGTGCCACTGGAGTAGCTGTTGCTGGTGCTTTTCTTTTTCCTTTAGAAGCTTGTTGAGGTCTAGGGTGACTAACTGTCGCAGAGGAAGCTATTGAAGAGGAACTTGAGCTTGTCGAAGTTGTAATTTGGGCTGCTATACTTAAATCTGCAGGTAGGTTTGGATTTGTATCAGCCGAATTTACTAGCGAAACAAGGTTTGCAACATCAGTTGGACCAGATTCTCTATGAGATGAATCTCGCTCAGTTGTTACTAATGCTGGTGAAGCCGCTTTTGCTTGTTCTAATTTACTTTTATATTCTTCTAGATATCTAGAATAAATTCGTTTACATGATTTAACTCTGAATCTAGCTTTTGCTTGTTTTAGTAATTCTTTGAGTTTTGTTTGATCAACTTGCCAGTCATTACAAATTTCTTCTGGAGAGCGACCCTTTTTAAATCGTTTATTATCCCAATAATCTGCCATAGCACAAATATAATTTCTTATTTCATTTGGGTCGACCTTCTCTAGCAAACCAAACTCTTCTACAATGTCGCTTACCTCTTTTTTTCCATCTTTTTCTTCAAACTCTACGAGTATTGGCTCATATATGGTTACTTCATCAGCCCAAAAATCCGACTTTTGTTTTTTAGAAACTTCTGGAGCAGAAGATTGAGGCACTAAAGTTGATGGAGTAGCTGCTTTTTGAGATATAGGTTTTGAGGAAGCCGATCTTTTTTCTTGTTCTGCTTTATGATTTTCTAGATGTCTACGATAAATTAGTTTAAATTGTCTAGCGTGTACAAGCTCTATTATTGGTTTGAGATTTGTTTGATCAACTTTCCAACTATCGCAGATTTCTGTTAACGTCCATATTGAAACAGGCCCATGACGTTCATGATGAAAATAATCTCCAATAGCATAAATATATTTTTCTATTTCACTACGCTCCGCAGCACTTATATTGTATTTTATTAGTATGTCGCTTAAGGGAATTTTTTTGTGAAACTCCTTGATTACGTTAAAAAATTGAGCAAGAAGTGGATTAGGCTGTGAAGCAGAAGATGATCCTGTTGTTGCTGGTGTTGGAGCAGCTGCTCTAGAGGGTTGCGTATTAACAACTGCTTCCTGATTGACGGCACCGCCTAGATTTCTAGAAGTAATGAAAGAGTTTGTTTTTTCTGCTTCTGCTAAGAGAGGGTCTTGGTTCAGAGTATGAGAGGTACTGCGTCCGACTAAGGTGGGAGCAGAAGGATTTGAGTCAAATGGTTGGTGGGCAGAAAAGGGGTTAGAATTACTTGGTTCAAGTCCATTCATATTTTATAATATTCGGTTAGTTATAATTAATAATACGAATATTATAGTTTAAATTTTTATATATTGTAAAGAAAAAAATAGATGCGTAATCCATTGAAGTTAAATGGCTTATACTGTGAGAAATTTTAGAAGAAAGAGCTATTCTAAATATTTAAGATAAATATGTTCACACCCTTCAGTTTTCTTTAATAACTGGTTGATTCTTCCCCGATCAGCGCGCGATGAGCAAATTTTTTCTAAAGCTTCCGGTGGGATTGATCCATAAAGCACTTTATGACGCACACATTCTGCTATAACATCAAGATATCTTCTTATTACACCGATCTGCGAAGGACGAAAACCACATTTTTTTAATATGTGATGCAGATCTACTTTTCCATTACTTTTTTGAAACTCTAAGATGACTGGCAAATATTCATCATCATAAGAGCGCACTGGTTGTAGAGCAGAAGATAAAGGATTTGGAGATACAGCGGGTAGTTTCGGACCAGCGGAAGAAGCATTACCTGAACCTTGAAATGGGCTAGGATATGACATCACTGGTGCCCAATTTGCTGCGAAGTTTGGAGATTGTGGAATAGTTGTTGCTGGGCTTGGAGAAGGTCTTTGTGTAACTTGTGGAGCAGAAAATAAAGGATTTGCAGACAGAGCGGGTAGTTTCGGACTAACGGAAGAAGCATTACCTGAACCTTGAAATAGGTTAGGATATGACATCACTGATGCCCAATTTGCTGCAAAGCTTGGTGATTGTGAAGCTTGTGGAAAAGTTGTTGCTGGGCTTAGAGAAGTTCTTGGAACTTGTGGAGCAAAAAATAAAGGATTTGTAGAAGCGGCAGATGGGTTAGGACCAGCGGAAGATCCTGGGTTTCGAAATAGGCTAGGATATAAAGACATCATAGATGACCAATTTGCTGCAAAATTTGGAGATTGTGGAAAAGTTGTTTCTGGGCTTGGAGAAGGTCTTGCAACTTGTGGAGCAGACAAAGGATCTGCAGATACAGTGGGTGGTTTAGGACTAACGGAAGGTGCAGTATTTAAACGTGAAGGTTGTTTGTTTAGATACTTAAGATAAACTTCTCTCGCTGACCTAGCTATTTTTAACATTTTTCTGATACTTTCTTCATTAACGCGCCCAGCGCAAATGTTTTTTAAAGTACTTTTAGTAATTTTTCTATTAATCATCTTCTCTTCAAAAGCAAAACATTCTGCAATAACATCAATATGCTTTTTTATTATATCGACCATTGATGCGTCAACACCATGATTTTTCATTAAGAGATCCAGGCTGGTTTTTCCCTTATCTTCTTGAAAAGCTCTGATTGCTGCCAAAAGTGAATTTTCTACTTCTTCTGTGGGAGCACTTACTAAAGGGATTATCGATTTTTCTCTTTCTTTATGTTTGTGATAATACTTAAGATAAACTGCCCTATCTTCAGGCTTAGTTACTACTAACAATAATTTTGCGATTCTTTCTTGTTTAACTTGCCACTTACGCTCAGCGTGAATTTTTTTAAAAGCTTCGTCTGAAATTTCTCCATGAATCCCTGCATAATGTATGCAATCTGAAATAGCACTAATACACCTTCTTAGTTTATTGATTTCCGCAACCGACTTACTCATCCCACAACTTTCTAATGCGTTTACAATGCAACCGTGTCCGATGTCTTTCCCGTTTTGAAAAGCTAGGATTGCTGGCAAAAGTGGATCAGGTTCTGTAGAAGGTGTACTTGCTGCTGCTCTATTTGAAGAGGTCGTTTTTTTTCTTTTTTCTTGTCTACTTTGTGAAGCTGCAGGTTGTTTTCTTTTAGAAACTTTTTGAGATACAGGTTGATTCTCTTCAGATATAGGAGGGATAGACGAACTAAAATCTTGCTGTTGATCTTTAGATACAGAAGATGACGGTAAATGGCCTGAAGTTGCGCCGCTTTGGACTGCTGCAGCCTTAGCATCAGGTGCGCTAAGTAACGCGCCCTGTGCGAACTCTTCAAAGATAGGGTCCACTATTTCTTGGAGAAGAGGCGGTATGTCGCCAACATGTGGAGCATTAGCAGCTGGATCAAAATCACCAAAAGTCTGCTGGGCAGAATAGGGGTAGGCACTTTCTATCTGATTTAAAGAGGGATTAAGACTGTCCATATTTTATAATATTCTGTTAATTATATTAATAATACGAACAGTATAACTTAAATTTTATTTATTGTAAAGAAAAAATATAAGCTTAAGTATCTGAAGTTAAATGTCTTAGTTTTTTTAATTTGAAGAACTCCTCCATCGAGTAGGTTCTTCAATCATTTAGGCTTTTTGCGATGCTTTCTCTTTTGAGTCTTTTGAAAATGGTTAAGATAAACTTGTGTATAATTTTCAGTTTCAGACAATAATGTTTGTAATCTTGTTCTAGAAACACTTCGAGTATTTTTGCAGGCTTTGTTTAAAGCAACATCTGATCCATTAATCTCTTTATAAAAGTGATATTCTGCAATAGCATTAATATAAGACCATAAGGTCGTCTCGCTAAATTCTTTACCCCCGTTTAGTAAGGATTTTATGGTACATTCTCCATTACAGCTTTGAAACTCTTGGATTGCCGGCAAAAGTGGATCAGGCGCTGTCTCTTTTGCAACTCCTGCAGCAGAAGATTGAGTAACTGCAGCGGGAATAGTAGACTGTTTTTCTTGTTTAATTCCTAGATATTCGAGAAAAGGTGCTTTATTTTGCCTAGCTGTTGGTAGTAATCGGTCAATTCTGGATCGTTTAATGTTGTACTTATCATAAATTTCTTTTAAAGCTTCATCTGAAATTGTTCCATCAGGTTTTTCACCCAAAAAACGTTCTCCAATAGCATAAAGATATCTTCTTGCTAGCCCTTCTAAACTAGGAAATCTTACATTCAATCGCAAATTTCTTATTAATGTTGGTAGAGTAGAGTGTGCTGTATTGTTTTGAAAAGCTATCATTAATCTAGGAAGTGGATCTTTATCTTCTGTAGGAATTGGTCTAGCTCTTACTGATTTTGATGAGGTCGATTTTTCTCTTTTTCCTTTTGTGCTTTTTGGAGCTTCAGGTTGTTTTCTTTTAGAAGCTTTTTTAGTTTTAGCTTGGAGGTTTTCAGATGTAGGAGAGATAGACGAACTTGCAAAAGATGGCTGTATCTGACTTGAAATTGCGCTACTTTGGGCTACAGCAGTCATATCTTGTGTGCTAACTAGAGCGTCATGTGCAACCCCAAAGAAAGGCTGCGCTATTTGCTCGCGCACAGACTCTGCTACGGGCAAGATGCTTACGCTTGGGGGGAACTCAGCTATACCATCTAGTAAGAGGGGCAAATCTATTTCAAAAGGATCGGTAATTGCTTGCTGGGCAGAATGAATAGAGTTAGTACCTATTGAGGCTTGGTCTAAAAAGCCCATATTATTTTCATAATAGGGTTGAGAATTAACATCTAAAATGGGATTAAATTTTCCTGTCATATTTATAATATTTAATTATTATTAATATGAATATTATATTTTAATTTTTTATTTGTGTAAAGTAGAAAAATGATCATTTAATTCATTGAAATTAAATAACTTAGACTGAGTTGGATCGAATGGTCAAGTTATTGCTAATTTTGAAGCAGCCGTTGCTTTCTCTTTTGAGACTTTTGAAAATAGTTAACATAAACTTGTTTATGTTGCCTAGCTTCTCCTAATAAAGGTTCGATTCTGGATGCTTTAACTACGTGCTCAGCGTAAATTTTTTTTTAAAGTTTCATCTGAAATTGTTCCATCAGATTCATGAAGAAAACACTCTCCAATAGCATAAATATATCTTCTTACGAGTTCGCAACGAGTTGAACTACTAGTCAACCCATTATCGCTTAGTATTTTTGCTATGCTATTTATTCCTCTGTCATTTTGAAAAGCTATCATTGCTGCCACAAGTGGATCTTCTTCTTCTATAGAAGCTCCTACTGATTTTGCAGAGGTCGATTTTTTTCTTTCTGCAATTTTTGGAAGATTATCTTTCTGATATTTAAAATAAACTTCTTTCTTTGGCTCGGCTACTAACAATAATTTTGCGATTCTTGATTGACTAACACTCCACTTAAGGCAAATGTCTCGTAAAGCTTTGTCTGAAATTGTTCCATGAATCTCTTTGTAATGTAAGCAAGCTTTGATAGCATGAATATAGTTTCTTAGTTTATTTCTTTCCGTATGCCTAGTATTCATACCACAGTTTCTTAGTGCCTTTACTATGCAACCTTTTTTGACGTTCTTTGCGTTTTGAAAAGCTTGAATTGCTGGCAAAAGTGGATCTTCTGTCTCAGGTGAACTAGCTGCTGCTATTGAAGAGGTCGATTTTTCTCTTTTTCCTTTTGTGCTTTTTGGAGCTTCAGGTTGTTTTCTTTTAGAAGCTTTTTTAGTTTTAGCTTGG
>DATIJP010000079.1:0-3160 GCA_035478495.1 Rhabdochlamydiaceae bacterium | reverse complement strand
TTGCATTCGGCTTTTTATTCTTGAAAAACTAAAAATTAATAATGAGATTTTTAGAAATGTTTTCCGTGAATTTGATATTCAACGAATTGGAAAAGCACAAAAAACTCATCCAAAACCAGTTAAACCTTTGTCTTTTCCTATGAACCTATCCCGATATTCTTAATTCTCGCTTTTCGCGCCTTTTTTTTCAGATTTCGAGCCCGGTTCTTGGCCTACTTAATTTAAGTATGTCCTGCGAATCGGCCTCAAAATCTGACTAAAAAATGCATCAAAAATCAAATATTAAGAATATTGGGATAGGTTCATCTCTGGCTTCTCCAAACGTTCTACCTTGCGCATTTAAACTTTCTTCAGTTTAGAGCCTTTTGGCGTGTCTTCGATCATGTAGCCATGCGATTGGATAAATGCGCGCTGTTTATCAGCCTCAGCCCAATTTTTTTCTGCGCGCGCGCGATTGCGCTTCTCAAGAGCTTCCTGAAGCTCTGGTGGAATGGCAATTTCTTCCCGCTCAAATGGCAACACTCCTAATACGCGATCGAACTCTTTAAGCAAGCTAAGGATTTGATCTGCCTGCGACCTTCCAATTTTCTTCTCATCGCATAATTGATTCACCCGGCGAACAAGCTCAAATAGCGCGGCAAGCGCCATGGAAATATTCAAATCATCAGAGAGTGATTCTGAAAATTCTTTTTCAATATCAAGCAAGATCGAGTCAATCGAAAAGTTACTCTCCCCTTCGATTTCTTTCATGCGTTCGATAAAGTCAGAAAGGCGCTGTATAGCAGCAACTGCCCCATCTAAACTGGGAAAAGTAAAATTGAGCTGCATGCGATAATGGATGTGCAAAAGCAAATAGCGCACTGCAAGGCCGCTATAGCCTTTTTTAAGCAAGTCGCGCAATGTATAAAAATTGCCTGACCGTTTGGACATTTTTTTATGGTCGACCAGCAAATGCTCAGAGTGAACCCAGTGCTGAACAAAGAGCTGCTCGGAAAAAGCCTCAGATTGGGCAATTTCATTTTCATGATGTGGAAAGATGAGATCTACACCACCTGCATGAATATCAATCGAAGGGCCTAAAATTTTCATGGCCATTGCAGAACACTCAATATGCCAACCGGGGCGCCCTTTGCCAAAAGGACTCTCCCAAAAAGTAGCGCCATCACGTTTCGGATCATAAGCTTTCCAGAGCACAAAATCAGAAGCATTTTCTTTATCATATTCATCTGCAGTTTCTCTCTCCGATGCTCCTTCTTGAAGATCTTCTAAATGCAGGTGAGAAAGGCGGCCGTAAGGAGGAAATTTTTCAATGGAGTAATAGATGCTCTTATCATCGCCTTGATAGGCGATCCCTTTATCAAGAAGTCCTTGAATTAAACGAATCATATCGGGGATGCACTCTGTTGCGCGCGGATAATATTCAGCAGGTTCAATGTTTAACGTTTTTAGATCTTCAAAAAAAGCATCAATATAGGGCTTTGTATATTCACCCAGCGGAATGCCTTTTTTAAGAGCGCCATTCAACGTTTTGTCTTCGACATCGGTCAAGTTCATCACTTGGGTCACTTTCAACCCAAAAAATTCCAAGGTGCGTCTTAAAAGATCCTCAAAAACATAGGTGCGAAAGTTGCCGATGTGAGCATAATCATATACAGTCGGCCCGCATGTATAATAGCGAATCGCCTTGCCATCTAAAGGAGTGATCTCCTCCTTTTCACGCGTTTCTGTATTATATAGTTTTAGTTTCACTCAAAACTTTCTCCTCGAGGAGACGATAATGGGTCTTGCCGGTTCCCGTCAAGGGAATCTCATCTAATTTTTGAACGCGCGAGATCTTAACAATGCGGCTGGTTCCTCTCTCTCTTAAGATGCTATTGACCTCTTCTGGGCTAATATCAAAAGTAGTGAATAGCACGATGAGTGGCTTGTCACTTTCAAGGCCAACACCAACAACGGCGAGTTTTGGTCCTTCTTGTTTTCCTGGAGCCCACTTTCTTTCTTCGCAGATTTTAATGAGCTCCTCTTCTAAACCGCCTAAGCTCACCATTTCCCCACCAATTTTAAAAAATCTCTTTAATCTTCCAGTGATAAATAAGGTTCCATCCACATCTAAATAGCCTCTATCGCCTGAACGGTACCATCTTTTGTCTTGAAGCGTGATAAAAGGAGATTTTGGATATCCCAAATACCCTTCAAAGACATTGGGCCCATGGATGCAGATCTCGCCTTCTTTTCCTTGAGGAAGTATCTCTTTTGTTTCGGGATCAATGATACAAAGTTCAACTCCCGGTATGGGCTGGCCTACTCCTTTAGGCGGGCGCTCTGATCTTGTCATAGTGACAATCGGAGAGCATTCTGAAATGCCATAACCTTCGATCATTTTTTTATTAGGTCCCAGTTGTTTTACACGATCAAATAACTCTTGCGGCGCTTTCTCGGCACCTGAGACAAATAAACGGACGCTTTCCAGCTCTTTATCGGAAGCGGCACGAAAAAGAGAGCGAATGAAACTTGGCGCGCAGCAAAACATGGTTGGTTTCCACTTTACAAGATCGTTTGCCATTCCTCTGCTATTTGTCGGATCGGGGGCAAAAAATGTTTTAAGCCCAATTAAAAGAGGCAGCATGCCTGTGACAGAAAAACCAAAGGAGTGGAAAGGAGGCAGTACAGAATAGATCAGATCAGTCTCATTTAAAGCAATACAGGAAAAGGCAGAGCGCTGATTACTGAGTAGATTGTGGTGGGTCAGAGGAACGCCTTTGGGCAGTGTCTCTGTCCCGCTTGTAAAAATAACGACAGCCCTGTCCTCTGGCCTTAGCGTATTTAGATGCAGAGTTTTTAATAGCCTCTTAGCGGGTAAAAAACTCAAAAATAGGCCTTTAAGTTTTAATCCCAGTCCTATTTCTCCTCTAAGATCTTCTAAAAGAAGTAGAAAATCATCGACATTTCCAAGGTCCGCTGTTTCCAAATGGTCTAAGAAACGAAAGGAGCTTAAGACCGTTTTCAATTCAGTGATCGAGGCGCAATGTTCGATTGCCCTGCTTCCCGCTGTCCAATTCAGCATAATAGGAATTTTTTTTGCGAGTAACGTGGCCAAAATAACTGCATAAGCAGCAGTTGCTGAAGGAAGCAAAACACCAATATTTTCACCGGGCATCTG
>DATIJP010000078.1:0-8342 GCA_035478495.1 Rhabdochlamydiaceae bacterium | reverse complement strand
TATTATTCCCGAATCAGAGCGAGAGCTTTTCCTCAAAAATCTTTCGAAGGGACCAGAAGAAGAAAAAGGCAGTAAATAGAATCTTAATTTTCTGAAGGGAGCAAGCCGATAGATTGGCTTGCTTTCGTACTGGATCTATTTTAATAATAAATAAAACCAATAGAGTGAAAAATGAGTGAATTTAGACCTGTAACTTCTACTACTAATAGCCTTTCTACGCCTTTAGTAAATGCGGCGCCAATCCGTTCAAGAGCAGTTTCGATAGAATCAATTTTAGAAGATTTAAAAATTCCTAGAGAAGATTGGGAAAATCATATCCATGGCGCAAGACTGTTTTATGAATCAAAAGACCAGACGAAAGAAAAGATGGAAGCGCGAGTTTACAACATGCAGATTGAATGTCTAATAAAGAATCAAAAGGTCCCTAGCTTGCTTCATGCATTGGTTGCACAGCTTGAGCAGATTTCAGACTCGGATCGAGAGCGTCTCCTAAACAGTTCTTCGATTAGGCATAAGAAATATAAAAGATTGCCACGTTCAATAGAATCGATTTTAAAACGTTTAAATATTCCCGATCAAGATTGGGATAAGTGTGTATATGGCGCAAAATGGTTTTTTGTAAAAGGAGATCCGAAGAAAGAAGAGGTGGGCTCGCGTTTTTCTTATGCGCAAGCTGCATGTATTGAAGAGTATGGCAGGTCTCATGCATCACTTTATCCATTGATTAAACGACTTGAGCGGCTTTCAAAACAAAAGCGAGAGCACTTCCTCAAAAGTTATCTGATAGAAAAAAATACATTAACAACAGTGACACCTGTAAGTGCATCATCATCTTTGCAATCCGGCCCATCCCAAGAAACCCATACGCAGTCCAGCTCACCTTCTTACCCTAGCGATTCTGAGGAAAGCGATTCCTCGGCAACATTGGCACCAATTAGTTCCAAAGATTCGATAGAATCGATTTTAGAAGGTTTAGAAATTCTCCCAGAAGAGTGGGATGTACATATGTATGGAGTAGAATTGTATTTTAATTGTGAGAAAAGACCTAATTTGAATAACACGAGGATTTTGCGCGGTTTTCATCGTAAATGTGCTCAAAAGTATGATAAGGTCCCCCTACAGCTTCGTGCATTAATTGCTCAGCTTAGGACTATTCCAGAATCAAAGCGAAATCTTCTTCTCGAAAACTTTGCGAAGAAAGAAGATTAATAAGAAGCCATTCGACCGGCTTGCTTCGCATTTTAGGGTCGCCTAGCTCTTTTTTTAGATCTTCCTTTCTTAGGGAAGAAATTATTTCTATGCTCTCGAGCACCTGGCAAGAGTCTCTCTATTTGGTTTTTGTCTACCCTACACCGTTGAGATATTTCCCCAACCTTTTCATCTGATAGCGTTGCCTTTTTCTCTTCTTCAAGGCATTGCTTAAGGGCGTTTTTGTAGGTTTGAAAAGTTCTCTGTGACATTCCAAGCTCTTTTTGACTTCCTGTTTTGTAAAACTTTTCAAATGCTTGCGAATAAACGTGGTCTCGTTGAGTTACTGGTATGCGTTTTCCTTTTGGTTTTTTTTCGTTTGAGTGCAAAAGTGTTTTTGCGAACTCTGGCTCTAAATAGATTTCTTTATCTTCTCTCGCTACATCAAGTAGTTCCTTAATTCGCCTGCTTACATCTAGTCCATAGTTAAATTGTCCGATTTCTTTATCTGAGGTCTTTTTCCCAGACACAGATTCTGCAATTAGACGCTGAACAATCATTTTAAGCATGTTACGAAATGGAACAGGACCTATTCCATTCTCCGTTGCTATTCTCTCTATTTCGATCTTTTTTTCATTCTTAATTTGGACAAATGCTTTCAGGTAATTTTGGCGTAGTTTATCTTCTGAAAATTTTTTAAAAGCTTTGACCGTTCTATTCTGCTTCCCATTGGTTTTTGATTCTTCTTCTCTAGTAGAGATTTGAACCGCTGCCTCTGAAACAGGTGGCGGGTTGCTTGGGCTGGAACTTAGTAATACAAGTTTTCTTTCCTTTGGAGGTTTTCTTTCTTTCAAAAGTCTTTTTGCGAACTTTGACTCTAAATAGATTTCTTTATCTTCTCTCGCTACATCAAGTAATTCCTTAATTCGCCTGCTTACATCTAATCCATAGTTAAATTGTTCGATTTCTTTATCTGAGGTCTTTTCCCCAGACGTAGATTCTGCAATTAGGCACCGAATAATCATTTTAAGCATGTTACGAAATGGAACAAGACCTATTCCATTCTCCGTTGCTATTCTCTCTATTTCGATCTTTTTTTCTTCCTTAATTTTGGTAAATGCTTTCAGGTAATTTTGGTCTACTTTATCTGCTGGAAGTTTTTTAAAAGTCTTGACCGTTGTATCCTGCTTCGCATTAGTTTTTGATTCTTCTCCTCTAGTAGAGATTTGAACTGCTGTCTCTGAAATAGGTGAATGAGCACTTGTGCTCGAACTTGAGCTATAACTTTCTGCATTGCTCACTTGGCTTGAGCTATCTTCTACTTCTGCAGTATCAACTGTTAAACTGCCAATTTCTAGGAAAGATTCTTCACAGCTTACTCTTTCAGCTCTTTTGTCCCCTTCAGAACTTTTAGGTGGCTTGAAAGAAGAACTGAGTTGACCTATTTTTAATGCTTTTGGACGCCCGCTATCTTCACCTTGGCTTTTTCTTTTTTTGAGAAGCTTTAAAGAATCGATCTTTTTAGCAGTAGTTGCAGCATCTGAAGGAGTGTCTGGAAGATCAAAGGATTCTTCGGGCCCCCAAATCAATTGGAGATCAGCTAAGACCGATAAAGTAGAAACTCCTAATGAATCCATAATTTATATATTATTAATTAACGCTTCTTTTTACTTTTTTTATCTAAGTAAACACGATTAGCTCTAGCGTCGCTTAGCTCTTTTTTTAGATCTTCCTTAATCTTCGGGAAGAAATTATTTCTATGCTCTCTAGCACCTGGCAAGAGTCTCTCTAATTGTTCTTGGTTTGCCATATGCCGATTTGATATTTCCTTAATCTTTTCTTTTGACAGAGTTGCCTTTTTCTCTTCTTCAAGGCATTGCCTAAGGGCGGCTTTGTAGGTTCGAAAAGTTCTCAGTGCCATTCCAAGCTCTTTATGCGTTCCTGTTTTGTAAAACTTTTCAAATGCTTGCGAATAAACATGGTCTCGTTGATTTACTGGTATGCGTTTTTCTTTTGTTTTTTTTTCGTTTGGGTGCAAAACTTTTTTTGCGAACTCTGACTCTAAATAGATTTCTTTATCTTCTCTGGCTACATCAAGTAGTTCCTTAATGCGCCTGCTTATATCTACTCCATACTTAAATTGTCCGATTTCTTTATCTGAGGTCTTTTTTCCAGATGCAGATTCTGCAATCAGGCACTGAATAATCATTCTAAGCATGTTACTAAATGGAACAAGACCTATTCCATTTTCTATTGCTATTCTCTCTATTTCGATCTTTTTTTCATTCTTAATTTGGACAAATGCTTTCAGATAATTTTGGTCTTTTGCAGGGGCTTTTCTTTTAGGAGTCTTAACTGCTGCATACTGCTCTGCATGGATTTTTGATTCTTCTTCGACCTCTTCTTCTTTACCAGAAGCATTAACTGCTTCCCCTGAAACAGGTAGTGGATTACTTGGGCTGGGACTAGAACTAAAACTTTCTGAACTTGAAAAACTCTCTGTGTCTATGTCATCAATTTCCGGGAGACGGGGTAGCTCCTCGACTATTTGGTCCCTTCCAAAACCATTAGGTGTTTTTGGTAGCTTTAGAGGTGAGCTGGGTTGAGGTAAAAAGCCTACTTGTTGGTCATTATCCCCTTCATGTTTTCTCTTTCTGATTAGACAATTGACCCTTTCAGCGATGCCTTCACAACTAGTAATATCTGGAAAATCAGAGAGATTTTTGGGATCAAAAATCAATGGGGATCCTGGGTCAACTAAAATCTTCGCGCACTCGATGTTAGTGGGGTATAAACTCATAATGACAAATCTATAATTTATATTTTTATTTATTATACTTCCTTACTTGTTGAAACGCTGATTTAAAAATTAGCTTTCATTTTCTTCCTTTCTTTCTTATTTAAAAAACTTTCTCTATTAAGTTTAGCCTTTGGCAAATAGTCTATTACCCGCTTGTAGCTTACCTTGCGTTTTCTAGATATTTCGTTGATCTGTGCTCTCGTTAGATCTTTTTTAACACATTTTTGAAGGGTGGCTACGTATCTGCTGAAAAGGCCATTTAACTCATATTTTTCGTCTATTTGTTTTATGAGCCCTTTTTTTCTTTTTCCTCCATTTTCATAAAACATTTCAAAAGCTTCAGATAAGATTTCGTTTATACGATCTTTTTTAAGGAATTTTTCTCCTCTAGCTCTTTTAGGAGCCTTGATAGTTGTATGCTGCTCCCTACTAGTTTTTGATTCTTCCTCGGCCTCTTCTTCCGTATTAGAGGCTTCAGCTGCTGCCTCTGAAACAAGAGCGCTCGGACTTGAACTAGACCTTTCCGAACTTGAAAAACTCTCTATGTTACCATCATCTGAGCTTTCTTCCGCAAGACCTTCAATTAAAACTGGTTTGTCTGTTTCTAAGAGAGCACGGCGTAGTTCCTCGCCTTGGTCCCTTCCAACATTCTCTAGGTTTACAAGTGTTTTTAAAGGAGAGCCGGATTGATCTAATTCTACTAATGGGTCAGGATCCTCACCTGCATGTTTTCTTTTTCTGATCGGATTTAAAGAAGCGACCTTTTCAGCGCTACTTTCCCAATCAGTGTCTGAAATATCAGCGTAATTTCGAGGTTCCGTATTATCCCACGTGAATGTATCGTTGTGTTCGCTTACTTTTAATGTAGATTTTTCTGGTATTGAGTTCATAAATATATAGTTTTAAAATAGTTATTAACAAAGTAAATTATACATAGATAAATAATTATTTTAAAGTAGAATTAATGTTTTTTAAGGCGCTGATTACTAAGGGGTTAGAATAAGGGTTAATAGTAAAACAATTCTTTATGCTTTTCTGCCCCTGGCAATAAATCCATTACTCTCTCATACTTTACTTTCACTGATTTACATATTTCTCTGATCTTTTTTTTCGATAAAGGTTCTTTTTCTTGAAGACATTTTCTAAGGGCACATTTGTATTTCGCAAAACAGTTGTTTCCACATAGGTTATATTTTGTTGCTATTAGTGTTTGTTGTCCTTTTCGTCCATTGGCTGCATAAAACAAGTCAAATGCTACCGAGTAAATATCGTCTAGTTCATCTTTCCGGCGTCTTTTTCTTTTAGGAGCTTCGATTATTATATGCTGATTTGCACCTATTTTTGATTCTTCTTTGGTCTTTTCTTCCGTATTAGAGGTTTTCAATGCTGCCTCTAGAACAAGTGGCTGATTGCTTGGGTTGGAACTTGAATTTTCCAAACTCGCTAAGTCATCATCACCTAATCTTTTTTCTGGGTTCGGAAGCCCTTCAAATAAAACGGGTAATGTGTCTGTTTCTAGAAGAGTTCGGCCTGGTTCCTTGACTATTTGGTCATTTTCTAGTTTTTCAACTACCTTTGGAGAGCTGGGTTGAGCTAAAAATAGTTTAAATGCGTTAACATCCTCTTTATATTTTCTTTTATTCGGACTTAAAGTATCGACCCTTTCAGCGCTAATTTCCCAATCAGCGTCCGAAATAGCATCGAAATTTTGGGGCCCATCTTTCGATGTGAAAATATCGGCATTCGAATCTCTTATTGGTAATGAAGGATAAGGAGTAAAGACTGGACCCATAATGATATATTTTTAAAATAGTTATTAGAACCTATCTAGTTGAGAAATTATACACAGATAAATAATTATTTTAAAGGAGAATTAATAGTTTTAAACCACTGATGAACCTATCCCAATATTCTTAATATTTGATTTTTGATGCATTTTTTAGTCGGATTTTGAGGCCGGTTCGCAGGACATACTTAAATTAAGTAGGCCAAGAACCGGGCTCGAAATCTGAAAAAAAAGGCACGGAAAGCGGGTATTAAGAATATTGGGATAGGTTCATTAGGTTTAGAAGAAGAGAACTTAAGATTTTAGATGAAGATTTAGGTTTTTGGACTTCATTTAATAATAGTAAAATAATTCTGGATGCTTTTTTGCCTTTGGCAATAAGTCCATTACTCTCTCATAGCTTACTTTCTTTGAAACACATATTTTTTCGACCATTTCTTCCGATAAAGTTTCTTTTTGTAGAATACATTTTGTAAGGGCGTTTTTGTATTTCCCAAAAGAGTTGTTTTTAAATAAGTCATATTTCTTTGCTATTTGTACTTCATGTTCTGTTCCTTTTTCATAAAATTCATCAAATGCTAGCGTATAAATCCGATCTAATTCAGCAGCTGAACGCCTTTGAGATTTATTTAGTTCAGCATATGACCGTCTTCGAAATTTACCTCTTCGAGATTTACTTCTAGGAGTCCTGATCGTTGTATGCTGCTCCCTACTAGTTTTCGATTCTTCTTCGACCTTTTCCGAGCCTTCAACTGCTGCCTCTGAAACAAGTAGCTGATTGGTTGGGTTAGAACTTGAATTTTCCGAACTTGAAAAACTCGCTAAGTCATCATCACCTAATCTGTTTTCTGTGTTCGCAAGACCTTCAAATAAAACGGGTAATGTGACTGATTCTAGGGGAGCATGGTCTGATTCCTCTACTTTTTGGTCATTCTCTAATACAGGTGTCATTGGAGAGCTGTCTTGAGCTAAGAATATTTTTGACTGGTCGACAGCCTCTTCATATTTTCTTTTTCGACTCAAAGCATCGACCCTTTCAGCGCTACTTTCCCAATCGGTGTCTGAAATATCAGCGTAGTTTCGGGGTTCCGTATTATCCCACGTGAATGTATCGTTGTGCGCACTAATTGTTAATGAAGGAATTAAATGATCCATAATTATATAGCTTTAAAATAGTTATTAATCAATTAAATTATATATAGTTAAGCAATTATTTAAAAGAAGAATTTAGCATTTTTAATGCCTTGATTATTAAGTGATTATGGGAAGTTTTAAATATCAGCAGAATAGTCCTTAGCAAAGGCCTCGCAGACCTCTTTTAATTCTGCACATTTTATTTCGTTTCCCTCTTCTGTTGAAAACTTAAGGAGATCGACAACGTTTTTTGAACTTAAGAAGGGCCTTGCCTGTTCGACCATTTTTTTTCTAGCCTCTGCACTTTCCTCAGCTAAAAGCTCCGCTTTAAATCCCCTGAGCCATTCTGGATCAATCCCTTTTTGCTCTCTCCAAAGAACCGGGATCAGCTTGCCAGTAGGCGTTGAATAAAGTAAGTTATATATAATAGGATATCTTTCATCTCTCATCATCGGTTTATATTTTTCAAGTTTCCCTTCAGGCCATGCCCCAATCCCTGAATAACCTTTGACTAATCTTGAAAAAATTTGTCTTAATACCAGCTCTTCTGTTTTTTCAGATAAACAATTTGTCGCATAGTGGTTAAATGCGAATGCAAAATGACACCAAAACGCTATTTCAGGAGGGTATTTGTCTCTAAATTCAGGTGCATCAAGATCAATAATAAATTCTTTTATTTGTTTTTGCACTGCCTGCTCTTCCTCAGTGCCTAAAAAAGGAAGATTGTGCCATGTCTTTACAATACGTCTCGCCCATTGCTGACCAATTGCATCTAAGGCTTTTGCATGGAAGAAATCGTGTTTGGTAAAATAAATCCAAGGACCGTAGAATCCATCCGGGTATCGAGGCAACTCCTTTATTCCCGGAAAATGAACAGCCACATCGCGTATATGATCAAAGCCATTTTTCTCAATATCTTCAGGGGAAGAATGACCAATAACAATATTGATTTGAGCGCTCTTTTCCGACCCTTTTTTGGTTGCATTGATATAAGCCTGGGCCATTCCCATCGTTTCAAGAAGGACATGTTTCTCATCCCGCAGTAGACCAAAGGCAGCATATCCACCGCTGAATTCTACTCTTTCTAAAATTGTTTTGCCCGATTTGTGATATCCAGGCGGACCAAAATCAAGGAGACAGGGGATTTTAAAAAATTGTTGCTCTGAGCGGGGTAATTTTCCTATTTCTGCAATAAAACAGTCCCATTCTTCTTTTGTTCTTAATCCAAAATTCTCATGACCATTTTCAAATGTTTCCCTAAGCAGCAGAACAGCTCTGGGATTGACAGTTCTACCATCTTCCATAAAAAAATCGATCGCTTCAGGGGCAAAAGCTCCTTTCCCTGCTTCATTATGGTGTTGAATGGCTGCCCAAAAATGGAGCAAAGTCCCTATTTGGAAACGGCTGATCTTCTTTTGTTTAAATGCAAGTAGC
>DATIJP010000077.1:0-1932 GCA_035478495.1 Rhabdochlamydiaceae bacterium | reverse complement strand
GCTACTTGCATTTAAACAAAAGAAGATCAGCCGTTTCCAAATAGGGACTTTGCTCCATTTTTGGGCAGCCATTCAACACCATAATGAAGCAGGGAAAGGAGCTTTTGCCCCTGAAGCGATCGATTTTTTTATGGAAGATGGAATAACCGTCAATCCGAAAGCTCTTCCGCTGCAGGAAACATTTGATAGAGGTGAGAGTCATGAACATTTAAAATTAAACACAAGAGAAGAGTGGGATCATTTCATAGTAGAAATGGGAAAATTGCCACGCTCAGAACAACAATTTTTTAAACTTCCCTGTCTGCTCGACTTTGGTCCGCGTGGGTATCATAAACATGGAAGGACAATTCTAGAGGGATTAGCATTCCGTGCTGGATATACAGCTTTTGGTCTCTTGCAAGATGACAAACATATCCTTCTTGAAACGATGGGGATGGCTCAGGCTTTTATCAATGCAACAAAAAGAGGATCAGATCAGAGCGCTAAGATCAATATTGTAATCGGACTTTCTTCTCCTGAAGATATTGAAAAAAATGGTTTTGATTATACACGCGATGTGGCTGTTCATTTTCCCGGGGTAAAGTTGCTTCCAGTTGCGGATGGATACAATGCTCCTTGGATTTATTTCACCAAACATGATTTATTTCATACAAAAGCCGAAGATGCGATTGGACAGCACTGGGCATTACGTATTGTAAAGACATGGCATAATCTTCCTTTTGTAGGTACTGAGAAAGAGCAAGCAACACAAAGACGTGTAAAAGAAATTTTAAATGATCTTGATGCGCCTGCGTTTATAAGTAAATTACCACGGGAAATCGCATTTTGGTCAAATTTTACGATGACAGTTGAAGACCTTACAAGCGGCCTAATGGGACTTACCCCTCTATCAAAAACAACACAAGAGATGGTATTAAGACAAATTTTTTCAAGATTAGTCAAAGATTCGGAAATTGGAGCATGGCCTGAAGGTAAATTTGATGAATCAAAAATGAGTGAAGATTTTCCTAAAACGTTTAGATTTCTCTCTTCGCCCGTTGCTAAGCAGATTTCCACTCTTTGGAAAGAACAAAAAGGGATAGACCCAGAATGGCTAAGAGGACTTAAAAGAGGGCTTTTAGCTGAGGAGAATGCAGAAGCTAGAAAAGAAATGGTCAAACAAGCAACTCCCTTCATAAGTTCAAAAAATGTGCTTGATCTGCTTAAGTTTTCAACAGAAAAGGAAAATAGGAAAAAGTGCGAAGATTTAAAAGATATATGCATGGACTTTTTTGCGAAGAATTTCTTCGAAATATTTAAAAAACCTGAATTTAAAGAGTTTCAGAAAGCAAGACTTTCACTTGTACACGTTGCGGCGGGTCGAATAAAGACCGATCAAATCAATCAATTAGATGATGCTGGATTTACACTGCTTGATTATGCAGTAGAGGCTGAAGATATCGAATTGGTTAAAATCCTTTTAGCAAAAAAGGCAGATCCTAATCCTCTTCCTAATTCGAAAGCAAAGCCGACAGCCCTTGTTGCAGCTGGTAAAGGTAATAAAGAACTTTATCGGTTATTGCTAGACAATGGATTTAAGCTATTGAAGGGTCTCAAATACCTAATACTAAAGAGGAACTAATGACGACTATTTCCCATGCAACACAATTTATCATTGCAAATAATCTCAATATTGCAAGTCGAGATGAGGAATATCACCCCGAATATACCGAGTTCATGAGGCGGACCTCTCCGACAGAGCGCCAAGAAATCGAACGCAAAATGGCAGCCCTTAGAGACGGCGAACATTTGGTCAATGAGCTTGTAAAAGCATTAAATAAAAAATGGGGGATTGAAGATCCAATCATTGCGCATCCCGATATGCCCTATATTGCGCTACTTGCATTTAAACAAAAGAAGATCAGCCGTTTCCAAATAGGGACTTTGCTCCAT
>DATIJP010000076.1:0-12388 GCA_035478495.1 Rhabdochlamydiaceae bacterium | reverse complement strand
AACAAAAGAGCCTTCTAAATCTTTGCCTCGCGCAGCGATTCTGGCCCTATTTGTTTTACTTTTTATGTATTTGGGCCTTTCTATGGCTGCACTGGCATCTCTGCCTCCAAAAGAGCTTGGGACAACCTATTTGAATAATCCAATTGGCGGCATCGCAGAAAATCTTTCCTTTGGAAAAGCCTTTTTAGTCCCTTGGGTCGGCATCATCGCAGCTGCGCTACTTTTTGTAGCTTCCAATGCGGGACTCATTGGAGCCTCGCGCCTTGCCTTCAATATGGGAGAATATTACCAGCTTCCACGCTTTTTCTATCAAATCCATACAAAGTTCCGCACTCCCTTTGTTTCCCTTGCTTTTTTTGCAATCCTGGCCTCTGTCGTTGTTATTTGGAGCAAAGGAAAACTGGTTTTTTTAGGCGATCTCTATAATTTCGGCGCTATGCTGGCCTTTTTCTTTGCCCATTTATCCCTTCTTGTACTTAGAGTCAAAAAACCTGATCTTGAAAGGCCTTTTAGAGCCCCGCTTAATCTCAAAATCAAAGGCTATTATTTTCCAATCACGGCCTTATTAGGTGTTCTAGGGACTTTTGCAGTTTGGTGCCAAGTGATTATCACCAAACCAGCAGGGCGCAATTTAGGTTTTCTTTGGATGATAGGCGGCACTTTAATGTACTTGCTCTATAGGAAAAAGAAAAAAATTGCGGCAGGAGTACAGCTCTCGATTGAGAAAATCAAAATCCCCAAATTTAAACCTTTTGAGATCAAGAAAATACTGGTCCCAATCAATAGTAAAACAGAGGCAGAAACCATTCAAATGGCCTGCGAGATTGCAAAGCTTCACGATGCTGATTTAACCATGCTTCATGTCATTGAGGTCCCAGCGAGCGTACCATTTTCAGCTCCCTTGCCTTACCGGGTCACTATTGGGGAAAGTTTGCTTCAAAAGGCGGAGGCGATTGCCCGCGATCTCGATGTTACGGCCAACCTGGAAATCATCAGTTCTAGGGGATTGATCGAGTCGATTGTGCCATCTCTAAAAGAGAAAAACTATGATCTTCTCATTCTGGGGACAATCAGTTCCAAAACAGGGGGGCGTTTTGGATCTAGAACAGAAAAAATTGTAAAAGCAGCTCCCTGCCGCGTCTGGATTTGCACTGAGTCTAAATAGTATATAAAAATAATTTTAATCTTTACATATTATTAATATAAAATTATAATTATATTATTATATGGATATTTTAATTAAATTAAATCAATATAAGACGATTGAAGGCTTGAATGCATTTTTCAAGGAACTGGCTTGGACACATGGATTTACCGGTAGAAAAGCTTATGCAAAGGGTCTTTCTGGTGCGATTTGTTTAAATGATTTTGTTAAGCGGTTTTCATTTGTCTACCGATCAACACAACGCTCCTGCGATCTATCTCTAGTGATAAAATTAGTGGAAACCATCCGCTGTGTAGATCATGCAACACAGGGTAAATTGGGGCTGATTCAAACGGTTTTTACAAGAATTCTCAGTTGGTGTGGAAAGCATGATTATGATCGGGATAAGGTATTAACTACGTTGCACAATGAGGCCAGATGGAAAATAGAGAGTCAGAAAATATTTAGCACAAGGCGCTATCCTAAAATACATAAAGATCCTCCGCCCCCACCTCCGCCGCCTCCACGCATTTTCATTCCTCCGCGTTTAATTAATCCGAAGCTTTGGATTTTAGAGTAAATTTTTTCTATATAATTGAACCATTATGAATGAGACAAGTCAAGTTATTAAGATGAACAATACCCCAATGACAATGGATGGTGTGCCAGTCACGCTCATTGAGCATACCGCCTCATTTTTGGATGATAAATCCGCTTTTGCATGGATGCAAACTTCTCATAAAAGGCAAAAAGACTTGAGTACCGTTTGTGAGCGACTTACGAATAAAAAGGCTGCTGCTATCTGGAAGGAATGTCTAGCTTACCAAGGATATCCCCTTAAGCCTTTGATAAAAGAAATAGAAAGGGACCATCCAGGTGATAGCCCATCTCAAAAAGTGACTCGACTTTATAATCATGTGATAAAGAAAGTTAAGTCTTGGGACGGGGGACAGGAAATGATAGACCGCAGCCTAGGACAGCCAACGCCACAACCTTATAGTGATGCCTTGTGGTTCGTTGTAAACTTAAACATATTATACTACAAAGGTCATGACAAAAAATTGGCGGATTATTGGAACACGATACTGGCAATTGCTTTCAGTATTATCATACTCGCTCTCATCGGATTAACCATTGCTGGTGTCTTTCTAGACATGCCGGTACTCTGGGGAACTGGATTAGGTATTCTCGTTTTAATGGGAGGCTCGGCAGGGGGGATTGATGATTAAACATTCACATAGGAGGAAAAAATGGCTACTACATGCAATATTTGTTTAGGATCAAATGAAACGGGTGAAA
Source organism: Rhabdochlamydiaceae bacterium (assembly GCA_035478495.1). Classification (GTDB taxonomy): domain Bacteria; phylum Chlamydiota; class Chlamydiia; order Chlamydiales; family Rhabdochlamydiaceae; genus DATIJP01. The sequence continues at coordinate 9,945 of DATIJP010000076.1, read as the reverse complement.
AACTTGTTGAGCTAAGACACAAGCAGAAACAAGGAGTAAAAGATATCCCCCACTATTTTCACCAAAGCTGTCTCACTCCCTGGCTCAATCTTCATGATTATTGTCCCCTCGATAGACTAAGAATCACAACTATAGATGGAGCGCACCTCCAGATCGCCCCAGCCAGGCTTATCACAGGCCTCACAGAAGAAGAACTCACTGGTCTTGCACAGGAAGATAACCTTGGAGAACTACTCAATTATAATCGCATAGAAGGCTTATCCCGCGAATCTATTGGCATTGCGCTCTTTAGCGCGTTCCAGCATAGAAATTATGATATGCTAGAGGTACTGCGCGATTACTACCTGATCGGCATAGGTGAATTATCAGCGGAAAGAAGGGTAAGTCTGCTTCGCAACTGCGCTCTGTCAGGTAATTGCGGTATACTTAGCAGGCTCCTCGAATTTCTTGCTCTTTCAAATCAAGAGCGAGACGAGCTCATAGAAACCATCATCCGCAATGGACTGAGCTCCTTAGATACCGATTGGAACAGAGCATATGTCATCCGTGAATTATTAGCGCATGGCCCTCTCTCTGAAGCTAGTCGCATAAGATTTCTTCAAATGGCCAGAGAAAATGACCTCGCAGAGGTCGCTCGCTCTTTCTCGCCTTTAAGAAGCAAAGGAAATTGTAGATGTCTGATAACTACAGCTGCTTTAGGCGTTCTTTTAGGAACTTGTGCTAATATTTGGCGATAACTTAAGTAGATTCAGCTAAAGTAAATGACAAGCTGCGAAATGGTCTTTCTTCACCTCTTTCCAGGAAGGGGCAATTTGACTGCAGATCGCCATTGCTTTCGGACAACGAGTAGAGAAAACACATCCCTTCGGGGGATTTAAAGGGCTAGGGACCTCTCCTTTTAACACAATCCGTGTTCGTTTCTGTTCAACCTTTGGATCGGGAATGGGGATCGCTGAAAGCAGCGCTTCAGTATAGGGATGCAGCGGGGTTTGATAGAGAGAAACGGAATCTGCAAGCTCTACAATATGGCCCAAATACATCACCGCGACACGATTGGAAAGATATTTCACAACGCGTAAATCATGCGCAATAAATAAAAAAGTCAGTCCCATCTCATTTTGCAACTTTTTAAGAAGATTGATGATCTGTGCCTGCACAGAAACATCTAAAGCTGAAATTGCTTCATCGCAAATAACAAATCTAGGATTAGCGGAGATAGCTCTTGCAATGCCGATCCTTTGTCTTTGGCCTCCACTAAACTCATGAGGGAAACGAGAGAGGGCATTATCGTTAAGTCCTACTAAATGGAGCAACTCTCTGATTCTTTCTTCGCGCTCTTTTCCTTTGCAAATGCGATGGATCTCAAGCGGTTCCCCAACGATTTCCGCTGCTGTCATGCGGGGATTTAAAGAGGCATAAGGATCTTGGAAAATAAATCCTGTCTCTTTGCGAAACTGCTTCAGCTGAGTTTTATTTAAAGTCAGAAGATTTTTTTGATCAAAAAAGATTTCGCCCGAACTAGGCTCATAAACACGCAATAAAATGCGCCCAAGTGTGGATTTTCCGCATCCACTCTCTCCCACAAGACCTAATGTTTCTCCTTGAAATATTTCAAACGAAACATCATTTACAGCTTTTAAAAGCTGCTCACCTTTATAGAAATATTTTTTGATGTTTTTTACTTCAAATAGAGGAAGATTCTTCATTATCCCTCAACTGCTGCCAACAAGCGATTTTATGTTCTGCTTCAACTTCTTTTAAAGGTGGATCATTCATGGCACATATATTCATGGCATGAGTACAACGGCTGCAAAAAGCACATCCACTGATAATCTGAGTGAGATCAGGAGGGGCTCCTTCAATCGGCACTAGAGGTTTGTCTCTTTGCATATCAAGGCGCGGAATCGATTCTAATAGCCGTTTTGTGTAAGGGTGCTCAGGATTTTCAAAGAGCTGATCAACACGGGCGCTTTCCACAATTCTGCCCGCATACATGACAAGAACTCTATCGCAAAATCCTGCCACAACGCTCATATCATGTGTAATGAGAATGATGCTTGTGCCAGTTTTTTCTTTGATTTTTTTCATCAAGTCAAGAATTTGGGCCTGTATCGTCACATCAAGGGCTGTTGTCGGCTCATCTGCAATCAGAATTTTGGGTTTTGAGGCGAGTGCAAGCGCAATCATGACCCTTTGCCGCATTCCGCCGCTTAAAGTGTGCGGATATTCATCGATGCGCTCTTCTGCATGAGGAATCCCCACAAGATTTAAAAGCTCGAGCGCGTACTCTTTTGCCTCTTTTTGCGAAATATGATGATGATGGCGCAAATAGCCTTCAACAATTTGTGCCCCGATTTTAATCGTGGGATTTAAAGAGGTCATCGGATCTTGGAAGATGCTTGCGATCTCTTTTCCTCGCACTCTCTGCATCTCTTTTTCAGTGAATTCAATCAAGTTGTTTTCTTGATAGAGCACTTCGCCGGAAACTAAAGCTGAATAGTGAAGGAGTTTAACAAGCGCTTTTGCCATGGCGCTTTTGCCGCAGCCGGATTCGCCGACAATCCCTAAAATCTCTCCTTCATTAAGAGTAAATGTAGCCCCGCGCACTGCATGCAATAATTTCTTTTGCAATTTGAAAGAGACTTGAAGATGATTTACAGTTAATAGGTTCATATTCTTAATTTGGGATCAAAAGCATCTCGGAGGCCATCTCCAAGAAGATTGAAACTGAGCATTGTTAAACTAATAAAAGTAGCAGGGAAAAATAGTCTCCAGGGATAGTAACGAAGCGCTGGAAGCCCATCATTTGCCATAGTCCCCCAACTTGCAATCGGCGCTTGTACGCCTAATCCTAAAAAACTCAAGAAAGCTTCTGCGAAAATGGCACTTGGGATAGTCAATGTAAGAGTGATAATAATAGGCCCCATGCTATTGGGGATGAGGTGGCGCCACAAGATCCTAAATCGGTTTGCGCCTGCCACTTCTGCTGCTTTCACAAAATCTAACTCTTTAATTTGCAAAATCTGACCGCGTACGATGCGTGCCATGCTGATCCAACCTGTCATAGTAAGAGCAATGATGATGGTGGTGATGCCAGAGCCAATGATCACCATTAAAAGGATAACTACTAGAAGATAGGGGATGGAATAAAGCACATCGCAAACGCGCATCATCACCTCATCACTTTTCCCCCCTAGTGCTCCACTAAGCGCGCCATAAAAAACACCAATGACAAGATCGACTAAAGAGGCGGTAACTCCAACAAAAAGGGAAATTCTAGCCCCCCACCAGACGCGTGTGAAAAGATCTCTACCGAGCTCATCTGTTCCAAACCAAAATTCAGAAGATGGGGAGAGATTTTTAAGGTGAAGATGGGTCTCATAGTAAGTGTAGGGCGTGAGCCAGGGGCCAATAATGGCCATAATGAATAAAAAAATAAGACAGACAAGGCCGCACATGGCAGTCGGGCTCTTTCTCAATCGTCTCCATCCATCGCTCCAAAAATCTAATGAAGGAGAGAGGGTTTCTTGTTGAAGAAGATACTTTTTTTTATCAAGAGGCTCGTAAAGGGTCATACATTTTTTTCAATAAGTTGAATACGTGGATCTATGAAACAATAAAGGAGGTCCACTAAAAAAATACAGAGCATTAAGAAGGCGCTATAGAAAATGGTGGTTCCCATGATGACGGTATAATCACGATTGGTGATGCTGAGTACAAACCACTGTCCCAAGCCTGGAATGCCAAAAATTTTCTCTACGGCAAAGCTTCCTGTTAGGATCGCTGATGTCAGCGGGCCCAAATAGCTGACGATTGGAAGCAAGCTATTTCGCAGAACATGAAAAAAAATAATTTGAAAGCTATTTAATCCTTTGGACCTCGCCGTCAAAACGTAATCTTGGTGAAGAATTTCTACCATACTCGCACGCGTCATCCGTGCAATAAAGGCCGAAGGCAAAGCAGAAAGGGCAAGTGCAGGCAAAATCGAATGGGCAAACGTTCCCCATCTTGCCACTGGAAGTAGGTCTAATTTCATCGAAAAGAGATACTGCAAAAATGTGGCCAAAATAAAACTTGGCACAGAAATTCCTAAAACAGCCACAGCCATTGTGAGCTGATCTTGCCATTTTAAATGCTTTAAGGCGGCGATGGACCCAATAGTGACCCCAGAAATCACTGCAATGGCTATAGCCTCTATCCCAAGTGATAATGAAACAGGAAAACCATCACTAATGATTTCGCTCACAGTCCGTCCTTGGTACTTAAAAGAAGGCCCGAGGTCAAAAGTGATGAGTCCTTTTAAAAAACGGAAATATTGCACATACCAACTTTGATCTAATCCATAATGTTTATAGAGAGCTTTTAAAATCTCCTCTGGAATTGCCTGCTCTTGCGTAAAAGGATCTCCGGGAATTGCGTGCATCAAGAAAAAGGTCATCGAGGCAACGATGAAAAGAGAAAGTAAAAGAATAATCGCCTTTTTAATCAGATATTTAGTCACTGCCTTTCTCCAAATAAGCATATTTAAAATCGATCTCGGCAAATTCAGAAAGAGCGACATTCTTTAGATAAGGTTTTTGCATATAACTTCCCGTATAAAAATAGATGGGGGCAATAGGCATTTCCTCTAAAAAAATCTTCTCTGCTTGTTCCAAAAGCTCTTTGCGCTGCTTTTGATCTGTAATTAAATCAGCCTCATTTAAAAGAGCGGAAAAAGTCTCATTTGTCCATCCAGACAAATTATGCGTACTATCGGCATAGCGAAAAAGATGTAAAAAAGCGATGGGGTCATTATAGGCGGCCACTCCTCCCATGCGCGCCACTGTGAACTGTTTATGGGTAAGTTCATCTAAGAAAACTTTCCATTCCATATTCTTGAGCTCTACTTTGATTCCGAAAATTTTGCGCCATTGCTGGGCGATCGCTTGAGCGATCCGGTGATGCGCGGCCATAGTATTATAAGTTAAAACAATAGGGGGAAGTGTTTCTTTTGAGAGATTCATCTCTTTTAATGCCAATTCGAAGAGTCGACTTGCCTCTTCATAATCATTGTCTTTAAAGTAAGAAACTTGAGAATGACTAATGGTCGTAGGAACAAAAGCGGTAGCAGCTGTTTGTCCCATCTGAGTAATATTCTCGATGATCTCTTGACGATTGATTGCAAGTGTGAATGCGCGACGCAAATTCACATTGTCAAATGGCGGCTCTTTAACATTAAAAATATAATAATAGACGCCTGCAAGGGGAAAGATATTCATGCGATTTTTCAAGGCTTCAAAGGCATCTATCGGAAGAGTAGAAAGTGGGTAACCTGCCCAATCCAATTGACCAGATTCAAACATATTAAGCTCAGTGTTTTCATCGGGAATGATCGTAAAATCAATTTTCTCAATAGAAACAACACCTTTGTCCCAATAAAGATCATTCTTTTCTAGTAACATTTGATTATGATGGCGCCAATTTGTCAGGTTAAATGGGCCATTGCATACAAAATGGCCAGTAGCATCCTCTGCCCAGTTGGGGTGATCTTTTGTAATATGCGAGGGCACAGCTAGAAAAGCATGCATCGAAATGAGATCGTAAATATAGGGAGAAGGATGCTCAAGTGTGACTTGTAGGGTTTTTGCATCTAAAGATTTTACTCCCACCTCATCTAGTGAACATCTGCCTTGTTTGGCACCCTCGCCATTTTTTAAAATATAAAGATCATTTGAAAAAGGAGAGGGGAACTCTGGACTTAAAATGAGTTTCCACGTTTCTTCGAAATCTTGGGCTCTTACAGGATGGCCATCCGACCACTTTGCATTCCTTAAGAAAAAAGTATATGTTTTTTGGTCATCTGAAACTTCCACCCTTTCCGCCATGCCATTTTCAAAGCTGCCATCTTGCGTTCTTCGCATAAGTCCTTCAAAACACATTTTGATTAAGGCAATAGAGGTGGTGTCGCTAGCTTTTCGTGCATCCATCGTCGGCGGTTCAGTGGCAATATTTAAACGAATGGTCTGCTTAATTGTAGTAGATTTTTTTTGACAGCTGCAGAGACTAACGAGACAAATGAGAAGGATAAAAACCGTTTTCATCTCCAGATATCATAATTTATCTTTCCTTTTCACTTAAACAAGAATTGTTTATGCTTTACGCATGCTGAATGGTGGAAATAAAATTCATTTTACAAGTCTTGGCTGCGCCCGCAACTTAGTGGATACAGAGGTCATGCTTGGTATTGTGCTTAAAGCAGGCTATGAAATTGCGCAGCAACTCTCTGACGCCGATTATCTTGTCGTCAATACATGCGGATTTTTGGAAAAATCGCGACAAGAAGCACGCGATACGATCAAAGAACTTTTAGGTGCAAAAAAAGGCGATGCAAAATTGATTGTAACTGGTTGTATGGTCCAGAAAAAGGCCCAAGAAATCCGTACAGAGTTCCCTGAAGTGCATTATCTGCTTGGGTCTGGCGATACAGAAAAAATTTTGGAAGCCATCCAATCAGAAGAAAAAGGCCAATCTGTCACTACTGCTCGCAGTTATTTAGAATGGGGCGAAGTGCCTCGTCAGATTTCCACTCCAAAACATTATGCCTATTTAAAAATAGCGGAAGGCTGCGCAAAGCGTTGCAGCTTTTGCATTATCCCTAGTATTAAAGGGCCGCTCAAAAGCAAATCTGTGGAGCAGGTCTTAAAAGAGTTCCAAGCTCTATTAAAACAGGGTGTCTTTGAAATTATTTTAATTGCGCAAGATTTAGGCGATTATGGAAAAGAGCGAAAGGAGAAAAAAGGCTTTGAAACTCTTGTTTCCGAGTTACTAAAAGTAGATCAAAAATTCTGGCTCCGCTTTTTATATCTCTATCCCGATGAGATTTCAGACGAGCTGATTGATCTGATGGCGCAAGATAAGCGTATCTGCCCTTACTTGGATATGCCGCTGCAACATATCAACGATCAGATCTTGAAAGCGATGCGTCGTAAAACCTCGCGAGATGATATTATCAAAACAGTTACCCAGCTACGCGCAAAAATCCCAAATATCGTGATCCGTACTAGTCTTATGGTAGGTTTTCCTGGGGAGACCGATGAGCAGTTTGAAGAACTTCTCCAATTTATCAATGATTATCCTATCGATAATATTGGAGTCTTTAAATTTTCTGCAGAAAAAGAGGCCCATGCTTCTACCTTGCCTAATCAGGTTTCTGAAGAAGTTAAAGAAGAGCGCTACAATAGGCTCATGCAGGCTCAAATGAAAGTCGCCCAGCGCCTAAATCGCAAATACATCGGTCAAAAGCTGCAAGTCATGATAGAAGGCTATCACCCCGACTCGACTTTTTTAATGCGTGGGCGCTTTTACGGACAATGTCCTGAGATCGATGGGCAAGTGATCATTAATGATTTTGCCTGTGTGAGCGACTTTGGACAGCTTTATGAGGTCGAAATCACAGACGTTGCTGACTATGATCTGATTGGCGGAGCCATTAAAAAAGTAAAATCTAATAAAAACTCTCTCTCCCTCGTACATGCTTAAAAAAGCCGTTTTAAAAGAAGGAAAAGAAAGGTCACTTTTAAAAGGCCATCCTTGGATCTTTTCAGGGGCCATTTCCTCACTCCCTCAAGAGTGTGAACCCGGTGAAATTTTGCCTGTCTATAGCAGCTCTGGTCAATTTCTTGCGCAAGCCTACTTCCATCCTACCCATTCCTTAATTGGAAGAGTGATCAGTTTTAATCAAAAAAGCATCGAGGAAGAATTAAAGAGCCGAATTTTAGATGCATTTGCTCTTCGCAACCGTTTATTCGATTTAAATAGGACAAATGGATTTCGACTCATTAATGGCGAAGGGGATGGGATTTCAGGACTAGTGGTTGATGACTATGACGGGATTTTAGTACTCCAGGCCCATACTTGCGGCATTGAACGGCTAAAACCTCTCATTGTCTCTCTTTTGGTCCAGATTGTACAACCAAAGGCCATCTATGAAAAATCAACTTCTCAGTCTAGAAAAGAAGAAGGATTAGAGGAAAAAAAAGAACTTCTTTATGGAACAGATTTTGATGAAATTGAAATCCGCGAAAATGGACTGAAATTTTTAGTCGCCCCGAAAACAGGGCAGAAAACTGGTTATTTCTTTGATCAACGAGAAATGCGCACCTTCATCTCTTCCTATTCTTTAGGTAAAAAAGTGTTGAATTGCTTTGCTTATACAGGCGGTTTTGGCATCTATGCACTAGCCGGAGGAGCTACACAGGTAGATAGCATTGAAATTTGCAAAAATAGTACTGCTTTGGCAACAAAGATCACCGCTTTAAATGGATTAAAAAACCACCATGTGATCCAAGAAGAGGTCTTTGAATTTATCGCAAAAAGCCCGCTTGATTATGATCTGATTATTTTAGATCCTCCGGCGTTTGCAAAAAAACGCAAAGATGCTGATGCAGCCTGCGCGGGCTACATCAATCTAAACCAAAGTGTGTTTGCAAAAATGCCGCCGCGGAGTTATTTACTCACCTGTTCTTGCTCGCAGCACATTGATGAGCTTTTATTTAAAAATCTGATTTTTCAGTCTGCATTGCGTGCGAATCGCAGGGTCAAAATTCTTTCTTGTCATAGACAAGCTTTAGACCATCCTGTCTCGCTTGCGCACCCAGAAGGCGCCTACTTAAAAAGTCTTTTCTTGTACGTAGAATAATTTTTTTTAACCACAGAGACACAGAGGTCAGGAGTAAAGAGGAGTTTTTATTTTTTTCGGGGGCGAACCGAAAAAAATAGAAGTCCATTTTTTTGCTTCGCTCGCAAAAAAATGACCTCTTCTCCGAACTCTGTGCTCTCTGCGCCTCTGTGGTTGTATTTTCATCACTATGGATTTGTCTAAATCTTTGCTAAGGAGTATTATGTCTCTTTTAATAAGGAGAAAAAATATGTCACTTGCTCAAATCGAAAAGTTGCTTGGGGCCAAATCCAAAGATTTGCTTGGCCATGTTTGCAAAACGATTCCAAAAGAAAAATTGCATATTCCAGGACCAGATTGGGTAGACCGTATTTTTGCTCCAACAGATCGCAATATCCGCGTTTTAAGAAATCTCCAAATGATGCTAGGGCATGGTCGGCTTGCCAATACGGGATATCTTTCCATTTTACCTGTAGACCAAGGGATTGAGCATACGGCTGGTGCGTCTTTTGCAAAAAACCCTGACTATTTTGATTCTGAAAACATTGTGAAACTAGCCATTGAAGGCGGTTGCAATGCCGTTGCCTCTACTTTAGGTGTATTAGGAAGTGTGGCTAGAAAATATGCCCACAAGATCCCTTTCTTACTCAAGTTTAATCATAATGAGCTTCTGACCTATCCCAATAAATATAATCAGATTATGTTTGGATCAATCCAGCAGGCCTATGAAATGGGCTGTGTTGCAGTTGGAGCTACCATTTATTTTGGATCTGAAGAAAGTGACCGTCAAATCATTGAAGTTAGCAAAGCCTTTGCGCAAGCGCATGAATTGGGTATGGTCACAGTCCTTTGGTGCTATTTACGCAATAGCGCTTTTAAAACCAAAGAAAAAGACTATCATCTAGCTGCAGACTTAACAGGTCAGGCCAACCATTTAGGCGTGACAATCGAAGCGGATATTATCAAACAAAAGCTTCCTGAGAATAATGGGGGCTTTAAAGCGCTTAACTACAGCAAATTCACCGATAAGATGTATACAGAGCTTTGCAGTGATCATCCTATTGATCTCACCCGCTATCAGGTCATCAATCAATATCTGGGAAGGGCAGGGCTGATTAATTCTGGCGGAGCTTCTGGAGAAAATGATCTGCAAGAAGCTGTTGCTACAGCTGTGATTAATAAGCGAGCTGGCGGCATGGGGCTCATTTCAGGCCGTAAAGCTTTCCAAAGGCCTCTAAAGGATGGAATTCAGCTTTTGCATGCCATTCAAGATGTCTACCTCTGCAAAG
>DATIJP010000075.1:0-24650 GCA_035478495.1 Rhabdochlamydiaceae bacterium | reverse complement strand
TTTGGACTCGTAATTTGCGGGTAAGGTGCGACAATGCAAGCAGGGGCTTGCAAGGCTTTTATTGATTCAGAAGTATAAGGTTCTTTTGTTTGCGGGACCTTTCCAAATTTAGCTTTAAGCTGTTGAAGGAGCTCTTCCGTGATAAAGGGAGCCATGGGATGTATAAGCCGGAGGGTCTGGCATAAAAGAATGGTTAAAATGCGCTGTTTATTCTCTTTTTCTTCAGGGCTGCCTACTTTTCCAAATAGAGTGGGTTTTACAAGTTCCAAATAATAGGCGCAGAATTCATCCCAGAAAAAGCGATAGGCCTGGAGAGTAGCTAGATCAAATGTGTAGCTGTCTAAATGCTGATTAATTTCTTCTGCTGTTTTATTGAGACGGGAAAGAATCCATCGGTCTTCTAATGTGAGAAGATTAGGATTGATTCCCTCCGCAAAAGATTCTGGGGAAAGGGAATCGATATTCATAAAGACAAACCGGGCGCCATTCCAGATCTTGTTGATGAAATTGCGATATTCTTCAAAGCGGCGACGGTCTAAATCAATCTGTCTTGCTTGGCTCCCGCAGGAAAGAAGGCCAAGGCGCATGGCATCGGTGCCATAAGTTTCAATAATCTCAATGGGATCGATAATATTTCCTTTGGACTTAGACATTTTTTCCCATTTGGACTGAACGTCCCCAGCCGGGGATTTGCCTAAATCAAGCTCCATTTTCTCTTTGCCTGTGATGTAACTAATCGATCCATCTTTATGCGTGCGCCAATAAGATTTGCCAAAGATGAGGCCATGGATGAATGTTTCATGAAAGGGGACTTGATCAAGGACATATTCACCCATGAGGATCATGCGCGCGACCCAGAAAAAGAGAATGTCATAACCGGTGACAAGAGTGGCATTGGGATAGAACTTTTTAAGATCGGGGGTGTTTTCAGGCCAGCCTAGGATGCTAAAAGGCCAAAGAGAAGAAGAAAACCAGGTATCCAAGACATCTTCATCTTGTCTCCATTTTCCAGGTTCTGCTTTTACCTCAGGAGGCAGATCATCGCCACTGTAACAAATCATTTTCTCAGGATCGTCTATATTGTACCAGATTGGAATGCGGTGGCCCCACCAAAGCTGCCTTGAAATACACCAGTCGCGCAAATTTTCAATCCAATGGAAATAGGTGCTTTCCCAATGACTTGGAATCATTTTCACTTTTTTTTCTGTGATCGCGCGCTTTAACTCATCTTTAAAGCTGCTGAGGCGAACAAACCATTGTTTAGAAAGGTAAGGCTCAATGACTGCTTTTGAACGGTAAGAAACACCTACGCGCTTGGTATGTTTTTCAATTTTATCAATGAGCTGCAATGCTTTTAATTTTTCTACAATATCGACCCGAGCCTCTTCCATTGTCAAACCTTGGAACTCAAGGCCATTTTCATTGATTTTTCCATCAGGGGTCATGATATTGATCATAGGAAGATTGTGGCGTCTTGCCATTTCATAATCATTGGTGTCATGCGCAGGAGTGATTTTGACCATTCCAGTGCCAAAGGCAGGATCAACAAAAGGATCTGCCAGAATAGGAATATGTCTGTGCAGGAACGGGAGGATTGCTTTTTTGCCAATGAGTGATTTGTAGCGCTCATCTTCTGGATTCACCGCGATGGCCACATCACCGAGCATTGTTTCTGGACGTGTTGTGGCAATAGTTGCAAAGCCAGAGTGGTCTTCCAGAGGGTATTTGATCGACCACAAAAAAGAATCTTTTTCTTCGAATTCAACTTCATCATCGGCAAGAGCTGTTTGTGTGACAGGATCCCAATTGACAAGGTAATCGCCTAAATAGATCAGCTTTTCATCGAACATCTTTTTAAAGACTGTCTTGACTGCTTTACTGCGTTTTTCATCCATGGTGAAACTAAGACGGCTCCAGTCGCAGGAGCAGCCCAGTTTTTTAAGCTGGTATAAGATTCCTTTTTCTCTTTCTTCTTTCCATTCCCAACATATTTTTATAAATTCCTCGCGCGAAAAGTCTTTGCGTCGCTTTCCTTTTTTTGCAATCAGATCGCGTTCGACAACTGTTTGCGTCGCAATTCCAGCATGGTCTGTCCCAGGGACCCAAAGTGCTTCATACCCTTTCATGCGTTTAAAGCGAATGAGTGTGTCTTGCAGAGTATCATCCAGGGCATGGCCAATATGGAGCACGCTGGTCACATTAGGAGGCGGAATGGAAATGCAATAGGCCGGTTTGGGGGATTTGTTATCTGCTTTGAAAAAATCGTTGCTTTCCCAAAAGGAGTACCACTTTTCTTCCACTAATTTTGGATCGTAGGATTTCGATTGTTCAGACATAGACTACAGTATCTCATAGCGGCGCTTTGCTCTCAACCTTCGGATTTTTTTTGAAAAAAAGAGTTTTAATTTTTTCTTTTTACTGCAGTGATAAAAGAGTTGCAACTCTCTAAATAGCTGCAGCTTTTCCCAATAAAATAGCTCATTTTTTTTCAAATTGATCCTTTCAAGCAGATAATGGGAAAGCAGCAAGGAAAGGGGAGGATAGCGGCTGACCATAATATCTGTTAAAAACTGAGTCCCTTTTTCTTCTCCTTTTCGCGCTGCTAGAAAACAGCCATAGAGAAAAAATAGAGGGTCTGTTTCGGGTGGGACTTTTTTAAAACACTTAGCAACACTGGCAAATTTATTTTGAAGCAGATAGGTCCAAATTCGGTATAACTCTAAATCTTTAAAATGGGAAAAAAGGGGCTCAAGAGGTTTAGTTTGCTGCTCATCAATGCCTCTTTCAATCAGGGCAATGACAGTGCGATGACTTGCTTTTTGCTCTATGGCAGCTTTAACGGCTTTTGGCAGCGGAGCAGTCTGGCAATAGATGTCGAGTTCATTAGATTTTTTTTGAGCCAGTTTAAGATAACGCAGTTGAAGAAGGGCAAAAAGGCAGCATTCTCCCTCTTCAGGATTTTTATCACAAAGCTCTACAAGCGCCATTGGTTTATTCAACCAAAAAGCAAGTTCAATGGCCATTTCCGAAAAAGGCTTGTTAGAACGCTTTAAAAAATAGAGCGGTTCTAGATGTTTTTTTAAACTTGTAATCAACGTTTGATGATCAGGATTCGAATAAATTTGAGGGAGATAGCGAAGCGCTAAAAGAGCAAAATGGAAAGCGGCTTTTCGATTTGTGCGCGCGCTCTCATGCAAGCGAGAAAGGAGATTTTCCTCAATCAGAGGCTTCAAAGGATGTTTGGGGAATCTTCTTAAGGCAAGTTCTAAACATTTTACCTCTTCCTCCGTTTCGCCTGTTGCTTTGTAGACCAGTGATTTTCCTAAATATTCCAGTGGAGCGCCAGGGGTGCCATGCAGTTTTTCAAACTCTTCCAAAGCGCGCGTATAAAAAGTCTCTTTCTCTTTTTTCTTTTTTCGGTTTTCAGCTTCTTCTAGAAGGGTGATCCCCGTGCGAAAAATAGCTTCCCTTCCTTCACGCCGCCCCGGAAATGCGTTTGCAATACGCCGATATTCTGCGAGTGCCTGAGGGAAATTTTTTCTGGCCAAGAAAGCATCTGGGATGGAAAGGCAGTTGACCATCACATTTTGGCTTCCTATGAAAACTTTGAGTCCGTCCATTTTAAAATCCGCATCGCGATAAAAGAGTCCCACATGTTTTCCCAAAATGGGAAGATGGCTTAAATAGCCAAATTGCAACACACCATCTAATGAAAAACGGATATGATTGCCAATTTTTTCAATGCGGACATGTTGGGGATGCTGCGTTTTTAGAGCGGTTTCAGGATGGCAGAGCACTTCGACATTACCGCGATAAAGCCTTGCGCCTGGATGGTTTTCTGAACCAATCCAAAGGGCATAACCATCTTCAAGGGTTCTGCCAAATAAAAATCCAATTCCGGTGCCTGCATTGCTCAATTGAATGGTTGTTTCTAGCATCACATTTTCTGTAAAAAGCGCTTTTGAGACCATAAAACTGACCCATTCCATCTGGTCAGGTTGCCTTGTAATGGCCATATGCTTTGCAAGAAGGATATTTTCTTGAAATTCCCAATCGTTTTTATTTTCAATATGTAAAACGGAAGAGAGGATCCATTCCGGCAACCCTTCGATATATTTTTCCAAATCAGAGATGAGCTCTTGCATCGTCTGCAGCCGTTTGAACTTATCAGGATTAAGACATTTTCGAACAATATCTGAAAGTTGCGGCGCGATATCGCGATCAGGTGCGATCTCTTCTGGATCAAGTAGCTTCTCATGTTTGGAATATTTACGAAATTCCCTCAAGCTGGTTCTATGGAAGGGAAGTTGCAGCGTTAAGAGTTGATAGAGGATGACGCCCAAAGAATAGATATCTGAGTGGATAGAAGAAGGCTCGCCAAAGGCACGTTCAGGGGCCATATAGGCCAAAGTGCCCGGAATCATCGGTTTGGCTGCTTCTGATTTGATTTCAGGGCTGGCAATATAATCTGCAAGGCCCCAGTCCAAAATGATCACTTCGCCATATTTGCCAACAATGATATTTTCTGGTTTCAGATCGCGGTGCAAAATCCCTTTGGAATGGGTATAAGCAATCGCACTGCACACATTTAAAAAAATACGGATCAAGGCAGGAATAGAAGATCCGATCGGGTGTGTGATCTCTCCTTTTTTTTCCTCGTGGCGGGTGGTGCGCAAAATCGATTTTAAAGTCTCTCCTTCGATATAAGGCATTGTGTAAAAGGTGATTTCTTTGTCTTGTTGGATGGCATAGATCGGAATAATCGAGGGATGTGTGAGCTGCGAGGCGATTTTTGCTTCACGCAAGAACCTCTCTTGCATTGTTTTATTATTCACCCAATCGGCTCTAATTTTTTTTAGGGCAACATCCCTTCCACAGATGGGATCATGGGCAAGTAAAACCTCTCCCATACCACCTTGGCCAAGACTGCGAAGAATCTGATAGTTTCCGATGCTATTTTGCATAAATATTATTATAAAGATAAATCAACCACAGAGACACGGAGGGCACAGAGTAAAGAAGAAGAGTTCATTTTTTTGCGAGCGAAGCAAAAAAATGGACTTCTATTTTTTTCGGTTCGCTCGCGAAAAAAAAGATCTTATTTCTCTTTCCGAAACTCTGTGTCTTTGTGCCTCTGTGGTTAATCTTCTTTTTGCGACTAACAATAAATTCCACATGTGATTAATATAATCAAGAGGAATCGAGAAATGACCCAAAAAAAAGTAATTTTAACAGGCGACCGCCCCACAGGGCCGCTTCATTTAGGCCATTATGTAGGCTCTTTAAAGGCCCGTGTCGAGCTCCAGGAGAGTTGCATTCAGTATGTGATGATCGCAGATGCCCAGGCTCTCACCGACCATGCTAAAGAGCCGCAAAAGGTGCGTGAAAATGTCCTCCAAGTGACGCTTGATTATTTGGCCGTCGGCATTGATCCGCATAAAACCACGATTTTTATACAATCTCTGATTCCGCAGCTCCCTGAGCTCACGCTATATTATCTTAATATAGTGACCTGGAACCGGCTCAAACATAACCCCACCGTTAAACAAGAGATCAAAGATAAAGGGCTTGAAGAAACCGTCCCTGCCGGCTTTATGATCTATCCAGTGAGCCAGGCAGCCGATATCACGGCTTTTAAAGCTGATCTTGTTCCTGTAGGCGAAGATCAACTGCCCATGATTGAACAGACCCATGAAATTGTGCGTCATTTTAATCAAACTTATCATTGCGATGTTTTAGTTAGGCCCGAAGCGGTGATCCCCAAAATCGCGCGTCTTCCTGGCACTGATGGCAAGCCTAAAATGGGCAAAACCCTTGGCAATGCCATCTATCTTTCAGATTCTGCAGAAACCGTAGCAAAAAAGGTAAAAGGGATGTTCACCGATCCGGGTCACATCCGCGTAGAAGATCCAGGAAAAGTCGAAGGCAATCCGGTGTTTATTTATCTCGATGTTTTTGATCCTGACAAAGGAAAAGTTGAAGAATTGAAGGCCCACTATCAAAGAGGCGGATTAGGAGATTCAGTCGTAAAAAAACATTTGAATGATGTCCTTCAAACTTTTCTTGAACCCATCCGAAAAAGGCGTGAGGAATATGCGAAGGATCCACACGCTGTCATGGAGATTGTTAAAAAAGGAACCGAGAAAGCGGAACAAGTCGCTGCCCAAACTCTTCTAGAGGTCCGCAAAGCCATGCATCTAGATTATTTCTAAACCTGCCCCTGCCCGTGCCCGTGCCCAAGATTCAAAATTGAAAATTTTCTTTATCTTTGATCTTTTTTGCCCCATCAGTTAAAATATTTCTCTATGAAAAAGCAGCTCGTCAAGATTTGTTTAGTATTTTTAAGTTTAATCCCAGCAGGCGGCCTTCTTCTATATGCTGATGACAGCAATAGCTACCTAAAGTCAGTAGAAATGAGCTACCAAGCTGGAGAATATAATAGATTTTTAAAATCACTGGACGAAGAGTACCGCAAAGCGGGAAAAGCGGGGATGCTCAGCACTGTTTTTAAAGAATTGAAAAAGTGGAATTCAGTCAATGAAGCAGACCTGTTTCAAGATTTTCGCGTTAAAGAGATTTGCGGTGAGCATAGCGATGATGAGATTTGCAAAAAGATCGATGCCGTTGCGAGTCTTTCACTGAGTGACAAACAGATAGAAGCGGTGAAGTTCATTAACTCTTTAAAAAATAGGATGCCTGATAAGAAGAGCAATACCCCAGAAAATAAACTGGTGGCCATTCAAGCCGAATATGATTTGAAAGCCACTCTTTTGAAATTGGCCCTTGCGCGCAAAGATAAACAAGCCGTGCTTGATGCAAAGAAAAAAATCGTTCTCACCTTAGAAAAGTTCAAAAAGATGGAAGAAGCAGCTGCACAATTTGAAGATCCAAAATGGAAATCTCTGGTTCAAACTGCAAAGGAAGCTTTTGTGAATTCTTATGAAGCGCGCAGTGAATTTGCCTATTTAAAGGATCTTGCAGCAGGGAAAGTTACACCTAAGAATGAGACGGAAGAAAAAATCAGAGAGCGCGTTAAAGACTTTTTGGCGCACGTCGACGGTAAATAATAATAAAAAAACAGGAGATTTAATATGTCAGCAGTTCCAGCAGTTGCGCCTTCAGACCCAGTAGTTACGCCCTTCCATTATGTGCCTGTAGTTGGTTATTTTTATGAACTCACCAATCAGAGGTTCATTATGAGCAGAATTATAAATTTGGTCGATGATGAAAAGGAAGATACTGCTAAACAGAGATCAAGAATGGGTGAATTAACTCATTTAATTGAACTTAGTATCCATTTTTCTGAACAAGGACAAAAGCGTAGTCTTTTTTCCATCGCTCTTTGTATTGTAGCTCTAGTTGCTTTCCCTCATTCACTTGCCGTGGGATTCATTGCAGGATTTTTTATAGTTACTAGTCTTTCAATCTATGTAGGTGACAGAAATAGCATTGCAGCGCGAGCAAAAGTATTGAGAGATCTTGAGGGTAAAACAACTTTCGGGGATGAAATCCTTAAGGGTTTTATATCCAGTAGTTAAAGACTTTTTGGCGCACGTAGACGGGAAATAATAAAAAAACAGGAGATTTAATATGTCAGCAGTTCTAAGAATGAACGATGCCGGGGACCCTATAGTTACGCCTTTCCATTATGTGCCTGTAGTTGGTTTTGGTTTAGAAGCCGCCAATCAAATGCTCATTTTTGGCAAAATTAAAAATTTGGTCTCTGCCGAAAAAGAAGATTCAGCTAAGCAGATAGTAAGAACCCCTGAATTAACTCATTTAATTGGACTTAGTACCCATTTTTGGGAAGAAGGACAAAAACGTAGTCTTCTTTCTATCGCTCTTTGTATTGTAGCTTTAGTTGCTTTCCCTCATTCATTTGCCGTGGCAATCTTTGCAGGAACTTTTCTAGCTATTACTATCTTAGCCTGTATAGATACAAGACGCATTATTGCGGCACAAGCAAAAGTACTGCAAGATCTTAAGGGTAAAACAACTTTCGGGGATGAAATTCTTAGGGGTTTACGCATCCAAAGGCATTAAAGATTTTTTGCCGTACGTCGACGGGAAATAATAAAAAAACAGGAGATTTAATATGTCAGCAGTTCTAAGAACCAGCGATGCTGGGGACCCTATAGTTACGCCTTTATATTACGTGCCTGTAGTTGGTTTTGGTTTAGAAGCCATGAGTACCCTGAGCATAGTAGGCAAAATTAAAAATTTGGTCGCTGATGAAAAGAAAGATACAGATAAACAGATATTAAGAACCCGTGAATTAACTCATTTAATTGAACTTAGAACTCATTTTCATGAAGAAGGACAAAAGCGTAGTCTTCTTTCTATCGCTCTTTGTATCGTAGCTGTAGTTGCTTTCCCTCATTCACTTGCTGTGGGAATCTTTGCAGGAACTTTTATAGGTGTTACTCTTTTAGCCTATATAGCTATAGAATGTCTTATTAGCGAGCAAGCAAAAGTATTGACACATCTCAAGGATAAAACAACTTTCGGGGATGAAATTCTTGAGGGTTTGCACATCCAAGAGCTTTAAAGATTTTTTGGCACACGTCTACGGGAAATAATAATAAAAAAGAGGAGATTTAATATGTCAGCAGTTCTAAGAACCAGCGATGCTGGGGACCCAGTCGTTACACCTTCCTATTATGTGCCTGTAGTTGGTCTTTATTTTGAAGCTAGCAATCAACAGCTCGTAGTAGACAAAATTAAAAATTTGATCGATGCCGAAAAGAGAGAGACACCTAAACCGACAGTAAGAATCCATGAATTAACTCGTTTAATTGAACTTAGAACTCATTTTTATGAAGAAGGACAAAAGCGTAGACTTCTTACCATCGCTCTTTGTATTGTAGCTGTAGTTGCTTTCCCTCATTCAGCTGCCGTGGCAATCTTTGCAGGAACTTTTATAGCTGTTACTCTCTTTTGCTATGTAAGTTTTAAACGTCTCATTGCAGCGCAAGCAAAAGTAGTGGAAGGTCTTCAAGGTCAAACAACTTTTGGGGAGGAAATTCTTAAGGGTTTACGCATCCAATAGCGTGTTACTTTTTCTTTTCGTCTGATTCTTCTTCGATCTCTTCATTGAGACTCTCTTCTTCTTCCTCTTCAGGCGCGGTTTTGTTTTCAATGAATTCTCTAAAGAAAATATAGATTCCCCCTAGAGTAAAAAGTACGGGAAGGAAAATTTGCCAAGAAATATCAAACTGGACAGTGACAAATACTCCGATAAAAACAAAAAGGGTGATCCACATATCGTACTGGTGCCCGAGTAAATGCTGGCGCAGTGCAAGCGGAATGCCGATCACAAGCATGATCCCAGGCCAAAATTGTCTAAAATAGGTGATGATGGCCATCCCTACCAAAAAGAGTACAAATGAAAAGACTTTTGCTCGTTTTTTAGATACCTGCGGCTTTGCCATTTCCAAACCCTCCAATGCCTACAATGTCTTCACCCCATTCCCTTAGTCAACTATAAATTTTTATATCTTAAGGATGTAATTTAATAAAAACACCCAGATGACATAATTGGGTGTTTTTGTTAAGTTATAGGTAAGGGGGTAAAATTAATGAGACCAGCATCCGCACTAGTTAAGCTTGTTCCTCTTCTAAAAAAACCTTATTTCACTTCTAAAGAGGTAAGAGATATTGGGGTACACCCTGCTATTCTTACTCATTATGTCAAAACTGGCTGTATCAGACGAGTGCAAAGGGGGGTTTATCAGAAAGTAAACTATCAAAATCCCTCTGCCTTTCTTTGGGAAGATCTTATAGAAGCTGTTCATTCGATTAAGGGGGGGGTGGTTTGTCTTATTTCCGCACTAGCTATTTATGATCTAACTGAAGAAATTCCTCGCCAGCATTGGATTGCTATTCGACATGGAACATCAACCAAGAGAATCAGAGGGATAAAGGTTGCCCGTTATCGTAATATACAGCTTGGAAAAACAGAAATAGAGCTTGAGGGAATCAAGATTCCTATTTTTGACCGTGAGCGCACGATTATTGATGCCTTTCGTCTGCTAAGCCGTGAAACCGCGATTAAAGCGCTCAAAGCTGGTCTGGCCAAGAAAGGTAAAAATAGAATTGATCTTGTGAAGCTTCAGGCATATGCTAAAAAACTTCGATTTGATATTACTCCTTATCTGCTGAGCTTAACGATA
This sequence comes from Rhabdochlamydiaceae bacterium, assembly GCA_035478495.1. Lineage (GTDB taxonomy): Bacteria > Chlamydiota > Chlamydiia > Chlamydiales > Rhabdochlamydiaceae > DATIJP01. The sequence continues at coordinate 14,478 of DATIJP010000075.1, read as the reverse complement.
TGATTAATCAACAGGCGCTAAAAGATCGACTTCAATCAGTTGCTCGAGATAGGAATATCCATTTCAATGCGTGTTGGAAACAATTCCTTTTAGAAAGATTTCTGGCTCGTTTAGCTCAGTCAGCTCATGCAAATAAGTTTATCTTTAAAGGTGGATTTCTCCTTGCTTATTTAATGAAAATTGGTCGGGAAACGACGGATTTGGATTTCTTGCTTACGCGCATGAAGACTGAAAAGAAAGAATTGCAGAAGACATTTGAACAGATCATCTCTGTTCATTCAAGAGATGGATTTACTTTTTCCTTCGATTCTATTGAACTGCTCAACCAGCCACACATGGATTATCCTGGGTATCGTATTGTCTTGAATACAGCTTTTGCAAAAATGAGAGATAAAATACAAGTCGATGTCGGAGTAGGTGATATTGTAAAGCCTTTGATTTACGAAATCCCATTTATCCAATATCGAGGTAAACCATTTTATGAAAGCGCCGTTTCACTCCTCATATATCCCACTGAAACTATTTTCTCAGAAAAACTAGAGACAATCCTTTCGAAGGGATCAAACAATAGCCGGATGAAGGACTATCATGATCTTATACTCCTTATCCGTAATGAGAGAATCCTGAAAGTAGATCAGCTAAGAGAAGCACTTGCAACTACTTTTTCCCAGCGGGGAACTATTCTTCGTACAATCGAATTCGACAAGGTCTCTCTGAAAACCATACAAAGACTTTGGGCAGCTCATCTTCGTGATCTCGGAGATAATGCTCAGGATTTTGATTTGCCCAAAGATATTTCGATTGTGATTGAAGAAGTTAATGCGTATCTTGTGCATCTAGTTGACCTCAAATTGGTACTATCATAATAGTCTTCGAATTTTTGTTTTATGGGGTAAGATATGGCTTCAGATATTTTGCCGTGTAGGAGGTGGGATGCTTTGCGACGACCTCTGGTGTCCCAAAGACAACAACCTCGCCGCCTTTGGCGCCTGCCTCAGGGCCAAGATCAAGAACATAATCGCAATTGGCAATGATATCGAGATTATGCTCAATCAAAATGATCGTATTGCCTTTATTGACAAGTGCATGGAAGATGGTCAGCAATTTCAAAATGTCTTCACTATGTAAACCAATGGTAGGCTCATCCAAAAGATAAAGTGTTTTGCCGCTGGAGCGCTTTGAAAGCTCGCGGCTTAAACGAAGACGCTGGGCCTCGCCACCTGAAAGGGAGGCAATCTCCTGACAAAGCTGCAAATAATCTAGACCAACGGAGATCAAGGTATCTAGAATGCGCACTATTTTGGGATGGAAAGAGAGGAACTCTTTGGCTTCTACCACCGTCATTTGTAAAATTTCACCGAGATGTTTGTCTTTATATTTCACTTGTAAACTCACTGGATTAAAACGAAAGCCATGACAGGATTCGCAAGTGACTTTGACAGGGGGAAGAAATTGCATGGGGATGTTGCGAAAGCCAAGGCCAAAACAGGTTTTGCACATCCCTTTACGATGGTTAAAGCTAAAATGTTTGGGCTCTAGTCCGCGCGCCTTTGCTTCAGGAAGCTGTGAAAAAAAGAGGCGCAAGGAGGGGAGCAGGTCTGTATAAGTGCTCACATCCGCGCGAATAGTTTGGCCAATCGGATTTTGCTCTAAAATGAGCAGTTTATCAAAATGATCAAGCCCTGTAATTGTTGCCCCAGCATATTCAATCGATGCAGGTGGCGTCCTAGAAGAAAGAGCGATTTGAGCAGCAGGAGCTAAAAGATCACTCATTAAACTGGATTTGCCGGACCCAGAAACTCCTGTGATACAACTTAAGCAGTGGATCGGAAATGCTACGTTGATCTGTTTTAAATTATGGATCGCTCCATTTGTAATGGTGATTTTTTCATCTGTTGAGCGTCTTTTGGCAGGGATGGGGATTTTTTTCCTGCCGCTAAGATAAGCGCCGGTGAGTGAGTTTGGATCTTTTTTAATCTGCGCCAGTGTTCCTCTGGCTACAATCTCTCCGCCTGCTTTTCCGGCTTTTGGGCCAAAATCTAAGATATAATCAGCCATTTCAATGGTCAAAGGATCATGTTCTACAAGCAGAAGTGTATTTCCTAGATCACGCAGATGTTTTAAGGATTCATTTAGAAGATAGTTGTTATGGGGATGAAGTCCAATTGTGGGCTCATCTAAAACATAGAGACAGCCTGTAAGCCCGCTTCCTAATTGGCGGGCAAGGCGGATACGCTGCATTTCACCGCCGCTTAACGTTGGGGCCGAACGGTCAAGAGAGATATAGCTCAGGCCAATTGCCATTAAAAACTTCAGCTTGGTGATCACTTGATCCAATGTATCTTCTAAAAAGTGATGGTCTGCTTTTTTAAGTTTTAAAGAGGTGACAAATGCATAGGTCTGATCGATGGGGAGCTGGCAAAGATCTGCGATGGAAAGAGCGCCAATGCGCACACTCCGTGCAAGAGGATTTAAGCGGCTGCCTTTGCAAGAAGGGCATGTGTGCTGGTCAAATAAAAAGGCAAGTTCTTCCTGAATGTGGCCCAAAGCGGATTTGGCCAATTTTTCAAAGGCGTCATTAAGTCCATTGAAGCGGAAACGAAAACCCTTTTTTTCGATCCATCCATCCTCTTTAGAGCCTTGCAGAAGTGTTTCCAGTTGCGATTCAGAAAGATCTGAAAGAGGAATATGGAGGGGGATTTTTTCTGCTTTTAAAAATGCCTCAAAGCAATCGGTAGCAAAAAGTGTCGCATTTTCTTTCCAAAGTGAGATGGCAAGCTCATAGGCCGTTAATTTCATGAGCGAGCGATGTTTCTTTAAATTAGCGCCATATTGAAATCCAAGTCCCAAACAGCTCAAACACATTCCGGAACCGGTATTGAAAGAAAAGCTGTGCGGCGTAATAGGGGGATAGGATTTTCCCGTACTTGGCACCGCAAAAGAGAGATTGAAAAAGCGGTCTTTTTGACCATCAGAAATTAGCATTCGCCCTTTTGAAAGCCCTGCAGCAAGGTCTAAAGCATCGTAAATCCGTTTTTTGCTGCTTTGGGAAACTGTGAGCCTGTCTATGACTAATAAGAGCTCATTTTTCCTGCGTTTATCAAAAGGGATTTCTTCTTCCAGTTCATAATAGGTGCCATTCAGACGAATGCGCAAAAATCCTTCTTTCAAGAGCCGTTTTTTTAATTCCTCAAAATCCTCATGGGATCCAAACGCGATAGGCGATAGGATGAAGAGCTTAGTTTTTTCAGGCAGCTGCATGATTTCATCTAGAACATAGTCTTTGCTGATGGAGACAATTTTTTCGCCTGTTTCTGGATCATAGGGCGTCCCCAAATGGGCAAAAAGCACTCTTAAATAATCATAAGCTTCTGTAATGGTTCCCACCGTGCTTCGAGGGTTCCCTGCGTGAGATTTCTGTTCGATCGCAATGGGGGCCATTAGGCCGTCAATATGTTCCACTTTGGGTTTTGGCATCTGTTTGACATATTGTCTGAAATAGGCAGAGAGGGTCTCAATGTAGCGTCTTTGTCCCTCTGCATACACTGTTTCAAAGGCAAGCGAGGTCTTACCTGAGCCGGAGGGACCCGTGCAAACGGTCATTTTTCCATGAGGAATATGGGCATCAACAGCTTTTAAATTATTTTGGCTGGCGCCTTCAATGATGATGGCTCCTTTATCTATCGCAGTAGAGAGCTTTTCTTTTTTAATGGGAACAAACTCATGCTGGAAAACACTCTTTAAAGCTCTGCCAGTAGGACTTTTCATTTGCGCGATTTTTTCTGGTCTTCCTTCTGCAAGGATCTCACCGCCTTCATCGCCGCCTTCTGGACCTAGATCGATGATCCAATCGGTTGTTTTGACAAGGTCCATGTTGTGTTCAATCACAGCAACCGTATTGCCAAGATTCACAAGCTGCTGAAGCACATCAATGAGTTTTCGAATATCATGGAAATGGAGGCCTGTTGTCGGTTCATCTAAAATATAGATGCAATCGCCGTGAGAGGGGCGAGAAAGCTCTTTGGCCAGTTTAATTCTTTGTGCTTCTCCGCCAGATAGGGTAGGAGAAGCTTGACCGAGTGTCAGATAATCTAAACCTACTTTAAGGAGAATATCTAATTTTTGCTTGATTTTAGGATGCGCTTCAAAGAACTCATAAGCTTCTGCAATTGTCATTTCAAGCACGTCGAAAATATTTTTATTTTTATAGCGCACAGAGAGTGTTTTAGTATCAAATCTTTTTCCTTCGCAATGTTCACATTTCACCCACTCATCTTCCATAAAATCCATGTCGATTTTGACCATGCCCATTCCGCCGCAAAAAGGACAGGAGCCCTCTTTGACATTAAAACTAAAACGTCCGGGCAGGTAGCCTTGCGCCTGACTTTCTGGCAACGAGGCGAAAAGATCGCGGATCTCATCAAAGATTTTGATGTAGGTCGCAGGGTTTGACCGTGGCGTGCGCCCAATGGGGCTTTGATCAATGGCGATCACTTTTTCTAGCTGTTTGATGCCATCCACTGCTTTATGTTTGCCCACTGGAAGCTGCGAGCCCATGAGCGCATTGGAGAGGGCTGGATATAAAATATCCAGCATTAAAGAGGATTTTCCAGAGCCTGAAACGCCAGTAATTGCAATAAAAAGCCCAAGCGGGATTTTCACCGTCACATTTTTTAAATTATGATGGATGGCATTTTCAATGGTGAGAAATTGCTTTGGCAGAGGCCGTCTTTTTTCCGGAATAGGAATGGATAGTTTTCCAGATAAGTAGGCAGCTGTAAGTGAGCGCTCGCAGTGGAGAAGATCTTTTGCATTTCCTTGGAAAAGAATTTCGCCGCCATCACGTCCTGCAAGGGGACCAACATCCACAATTTGATCTGCATGCCGGATGGTTTCTTCATCATGCTCCACCACGATCACTGTACTTCCTTTTGCACATAACCGGCTTAAAGAATTGAGAAGTTTCACATTGTCTCTAGGGTGAAGCCCGATAGAGGGTTCATCTAAAATGTAGGTGGCATAGGAAAGTCCTGAACCAATCTGTGATGCAAGGCGCACCCTCTGGGATTCTCCTCCTGATAATGTGGGAGCCGTTCTGTCCAAAGTCAGATAGTGAAGGCCCACTTCTTTAAGAAAAACAAGCCGTTGTTTGATTTCTTTAAGGAGCTCTTCTGCGATGACAGCATCATTTTCAAATAGGGCAAGTGTTTCGAAAAATTGCAGACATTTATGAGTGGAAAGCGCGGTCAGCTCATGGATCCGCTTTCCACCTAAAATTGTCGCAGCCGGATAAGGGCGGATGCGCGCACCATGGCACTCTGTGCATAGTGATTCTTCCATGAGCTCTTTCATGTTTTGACGATAAAAGTCACTTGTTGCCTCTTGGAGCCTTTTATGCGCTTCAAAAAGAATGCCTCTCCACTGCACAAAGTCGGTCCACTTTTTCTTTTTGTGAGGATGGACAAAGATCATTTTTGTCCATTTCTCTTTGGTCCCATAGAGAAATACGTCTTGTGCTTTTTTAGGCAGTTTTTTCCAAGGCGTATGGATATCAAATCCATAAATCCTGGCCAAATTATCATAGATATTTCCGTAGCGCACTGTCGTATAAGAACTGCCAATTTTACAGCAGTCTTCTGCAATGCTTAAGTTGGGATCAATGATCTTCTCTAGGGCAAATTCAGCAACCCTTCCCAAACCATGGCATTTGGGACACATTCCTGTCGGATGATTAAAAGAAAAATCTTGGGGATTTAAAGGGCCATAAGAACATCCCGATTTCGCGCTATAGGCATGTTCAGAGTAAAGAGTCTCATCAAGAGTGTCACTATTTAAAACACTCATTACTCCTTGTCCAGCTTCTAATGCTTGGGTGACCGCTTCTCCCACGCGCTTATGCTCGTCTTTTTTTAACACAATTCTGTCGATGACAAGATCGATATCATGCGTGATTTTGCCATCTAAACGGATCTGATCTGTGATTTCTAATATCTGCCCATCGACACGGGCGCGTGTGTAACCTTTACGCAATAATTCTGCAAAATCGTCTTTAAATTCGCCTTTTCGATTTTTTGCATAAGGAGCTAGGAGGATTAATTTGCTTTTTTCTGGTAGAGCAAGAATCTTGCGAATAATCGATTGCGCACTTTGGGGAGAAACAACCTCGCCGCTAATCGGGCAATGGGGGATGCCCACACGCGCATAAAGCACGCGTAAAAAATCATAGATGCCTGTCATTGTGCCGACAGTTGAACGTGGGTTTTTTCCGGCCGTTTTTTGTTCAATGGCAATTGTGGGAGAAAGACCTGAAATGAGCTCTGCATCAGGTTTGGGCATTTCGCCTAAATGACGTCTTGCATACGCAGAAAGCGATTCGATATAGCGTCTTTGCCCTTCAACATAGATTGTGTCAAAGGCAAGCGACGATTTTCCTGAACCGGAAACTCCTGTAAAAACGATGAATTTTCCGCGATCAAGATCAACATCCACATTCTTTAGATTGTGGACTTTTACACCTTTTAAAATAATTTTTGACTTTTCATTCTTCATGGACGAAGCTATGATAAACGAAAGAAGTTAAAAAAACCTGAGTTTCGGGTTTATTTTATAATGAATTGCTGCAGGTTTCGAGGAAAATTTTGTAAATTTTTGCACGTTCAATAGCTGGAAGCACCTATGGACGTGCTAAAATTTACAAAATTTGCCCGAAAGATGTAGTAAGGCACTATGAAAGAAACCCGAAATTCAGGTTAAATAAATCTATGCGCACACGCACAAAAATTATTTGTACCATGGGCCCAGCTGTGGCTGGCCTTGATAAGATGATCCAGCTGATTGATGCAGGGATGAATGTAGCAAGGTTAAATTTTAGCCATGGAACGCAAGCTGAACATGAAAAGACGATAGAAAACCTTAAAAAAGCTAGGGAAAAACGCAAAGTCCCTCTTGCGATTATGATGGATACTAAGGGACCTGAAATCCGTGTTGGCAAGCTCAAAAATGATAGCGTCAGCTTGCGAGCAAAGCAAAAAATTCATTTAGTTGAAGAAGATGTAGTAGGGGATGAAAAACATATCCCGATCCATCCAGAAATGGCATTAAAAGCTTTGAAACCCGGTCATGTTGTTTTATTTGATGATGGCTATATCACAACAATTGTCCTAGAGAAAAATAGTAAAGGCATCACTGTTGAAGTTCAAAACGACGGCATTTTAAAATCCAAAAAAGGGGTCAATATCCCGGGGGTTGATGTGGGCCTTCCTGCCATGACCAAACAGGATATTTCTGATATTCTTTTTGGATGCCAGCAGGACATTGATATCATTGCAGCCTCTTTTATTCGCTCAGCTGAACATGTACGAGAAATTAAAAATCTGCTCATCAAGCAGAAGTGTCCGAATATTCTTGTCTTGGCCAAAATTGAAAATAGTTTAGGAGTCCAGAATTTTGATGCGATTTTGCAAGTTGCTGACGGCATTATGGTCGCTAGAGGTGATCTAGGAGTCGAACTCCCTCTAAAAAACGTGCCTATGCTTCAAAAAATGATGATCCGCAAATGTATTGAAGCAGCAAAACCTGTCGTCACTGCTACGCAGATGTTGGAATCGATGATTAAAAATCCAAGGCCGACCAGAGCTGAAGCTTCCGATGTCGCTAATGCAATTTATGATAGTACCTCTGCTGTGATGTTGTCTGGAGAGACTGCCATTGGGGCTTATCCTATTGAGACAGTTGCTTTGATGAAAAGTATTGTTGAGGTAGCGGAAGAAGATTTCAATTATCTCGATTTTTTCAATCAACATTCTCGATTAGAGTCCCACGATGTCTCTTCTTCCATTTCGCTCGCTGCTGTGAAAACTGCTTATGCCTCTGGGGCAAAGGCAATTTTTGCTTCAACAAGTAGTGGCTATACAGCACGGATGATTTCTCGGTTTCGACCTAAAATGCCGATTATTGCATTAAGTTCAGATTATAAGACCTACAATCAACTTGCTTTTGATTGGGGAGTTATTTCTGCAACTCCTGCTGATATTAATAGTATCGATGAGGCCTTAACGGTCCTTAGCAATTTTGCAAGAAGTAAAAAACTTGTGGAATATGGGGATCTGATTGTGCTCACTGCAGGGACACCGCTGGGGACTTGCGGCGCGACAAATATGATGCTCGTAGAGAGCATCGGCGATGTGCTTGTCAGGGGCCATCAAGGCAAAGGGGAGAAAGTACAAGGAAAAATCACGCTTCTTCTTTCCCCTGAAGAAAAACCTCCAGAGAAGGTCAAAGACCGCATCCTGGTCATTACACGCTTTGATGACTCTTATGAAGGCCATTTAAAGAAAGCGCGTGCCGTAATTTTGCAGAACCATCCAGAGGATGTGGACTCTGAGACAAAGGCAGTTTTAATGGCAAAGAAGCTTCATCTTCCTATCCTCATACGCGCAGATGGCGCCTTAAGCCGATTAAAAGAAGGTGTGACTGTGATTCTAGATCCTGAAAAGGGAATTGTATACAAAGGCTTTCATAGCAATCACGAAGAGGAAATGATTCCTGCAATTACTGATCCAAGAGATTAGAGAGGACTTTTTCTGGAGCAACCATGTGGACAGCAACAGCAACGATATTGTGTTTGGCCTTTTGGTACATTTTGCGCATTTCCTCAGGTCCGGCAATTAGAAAGATCGCAAGCAAGCCAATGGCGCCTAAAATCAGAAGTATTGGAGAGAGTGCTACAAGTGCTACCTTGCCAGCTGTCATTTTTGAAGGAGCAGCTTTTTTGACTTTAGAAGTAGGTGTTGTTTTTTCACTCAGTGATTTAATTAACCGAGCTCTAGCTAACTGAGCTTGTTTAATCCGTGCTGTGGCTTCTTCTGGAGTCTCAATAAAACCCATATCTATTGCTTTTGCAGCATCGTTTAGAGAATCATATAGAGAAGATTCATCATTATCAAGTCCTTCATAAACTGCGTTATTGATGCTCTCTTCATCATGAATAGGTGATTCCATTGTGGGGTCTCCTATTAATCTCGCAGAAACTCTTTGACAAAGCCCTTGGACGCTTGCTCCAGCTGCACCTACAGAATTGATCGCAGAGTTAGCAACACCTTGTACTGCTTGTACTGTTTCAACAAGAGTGTTACCAGCAGCTTTTGCACGACTTGTAGCTGCGTTTGCTAAACCGTGTGCTGATTCAACAAGAGTGGTACCAGCAGCTTTTAAATAGTGTGAAGCCGCACTTGGGAGACTTGTGGCAGAAGTAGTTAAAGCAGTAATTAAGTTCATAATACTTAAATTATAACAAAATTTTTATTATTAAACAAATAAAATCTTTAATTTTATTTAAATTATAAACTACTTATAATAAGTAGCTTAGATAGATTGCCGCAAGGGCAGCGGTATCCACTCTTAGAATGTTATCATGGAGCTTTACCCCATGGGCTTTGAGGGTCGTTTCAAATAGCTTTAATTCAGGGTCTGCAAACCCTTTTTCAGGGCCAATAAAGAAGTAAATCTCTTCTTTAGGGTCGATAGTGCTCTTTGAAAAAGAAGGGGCAGAAAACCTCACGTCTCCAAAGAATTTTTGACCTGAAAAAGGGGCCCATTTTTGAAGCGCTTCTTTTTCATAAATAGCTGGAAGATAAAGAGTTCCGCATTGTTTTAAAGCGCTTATAGTGAGGTTCTTAAGACGTTGCTTTTGCCCAGAACTAAGCTCTTTTTTTTCACTAAAAACAGCAGGAAATAACCAGAATTCAGAGGCGCCCAGTTCTGTCCCTTTTTCAATGATATAGTCAAGGGAGCTTTGGCGCACTAATGCTTGGATGAGAATGATTCTTTTGCTCCTCAGCGGTTCTTTGTAGACCTCATTAATTTGAATGGTTGCAGCATGTTTAGAAAGCTCAGCAATAGTTCCTTTTGCAAGGCATCCTTTTCCATCGACAAGTTCTATTTCATCATTTTTGCCTCGTCGCATGACTTGCAAATGGCGGAATTCTTCGCTGGTTAATTCTATTTGCTCCGCTTTTTCTAATTTAGCTTCTGTGAAGAATCTATTTTCAGGCATTTAGGATACTCCTTTTGAGCATCTCAGAAAGATTGTCCTTTATTCCCGAAAGTCTTTCTAAATCATAAAGTGTGACAATTTTGAGGGCGCTTAAATAACGGAAGTGGGAGCTTGCTTCTCCATATTTGCTGAAATTGAAGATCAGCTTAGGGCGGTAGTCTTCTACTAGCAGATCGCCTTCCTTTTCATACGTTGTCAATTCCACAGCATGAAGTTGAACTTTATAGGCAAAGAGTTCTGGAATAAAAAACTCGATAAATTCAGTCGGATAAATTTCACGGAAAGTCCCAAGGTGGGGCAAAAGCTGGTCAAAGAGCTTTTCTTCATCTGGTAGGATGATTGCCATAGCATCTTCTCTAAAAGGTCTTCTGATTTTATCAAGAGTTTGCTGTTTCCAGCGGTTATGCTGCCATAACCATTGCCCTGGAAACTCCTGGATGCTCTCTTCCAAAATTCTTAATGCGTCCATCATCAATCTCTTGATCTCTTCTTCAATGGGCTCGTTTGGCATGGGATAAATGGGATCCGAATAATGGATGGAATAGCTTCCTCTAATCCGGCGAGTAGTGGCTACGATGATGGGACAATCCATTTTATAGGAGAGCATTGCAGGGATAGGGGAGGTCCATGCCATTCTGCCTAAAAAAAGAGAGCAAAAGCCGCTATCGGGCATTCCTTGGTCGCCAACAATGCCTAAAAAGCTTTTGTTTTTAAGGGCCCGCATTCCTTCTTTGATCGCATTTTTTGGAGGAATGACTTTGCCGCCATACTTTTCCCTAATCGATAAAACCCATCGATACAAGAAGCTGTTTTTGATGGGCCTTCCAATACAGACTCCAGGCATGCGTTTGGTTCCTTCTAAAAAAAGAATTTCCCAATTTGCCTGGTGGCCGCAAAAGAAGATAATGCCTGTTTTTTTCAAAAGCTCTTCGGCCTCTTTGGGATTTTCGCATGTCGCAATGCGACTGATCTCTTTTTCCCTTGAGAGTTTTGGGTATTGCAAACAGGTGATCATCAGATTTTGAAAGGATTCTTTTGCGATGCGAATAAGATCAGAATCTGTTAGGTGCAAGGTTGTAGCTAGTGCAAGATTGCTCAGCGCCCTTTTACGGAATTTGGGCAATAGATGATAAGCGATAATCCCTAGCCGGTTTCCGAGCGCATTAATCCAGCTATAAGGAAAAAACATCAAGGGGAGTGTAATAAATCGGATAAATAGATAGCTAAACACAAATCCTTATTAATTCTTCTAATTGGATAGAAAAGTCCAAATGTTTAATGGAATCACGGATCCTTTGTGCGCTCCCAGCAGTTTTTTTCTGTTTCTGCGCTAATTGCAACGACTCTACAAAGCTGTCTAAAGAGCGGAGGTCTGCAATTGTACTCCCGCTAAATTTACTTAAGACTTCATGCCCTCCATTTGTTTTCGAAGAGACAACATAAACCCCCATTCCTAAAGCTTCAAGCGTCGCATTTGAAAAAGGATCATAGATGGAAGGAATTACCAAGCAATCTGCGATCTGATAAAAAGGGCGGACATTTGCTTGCGGGCCAAAGAAAAAGATGTTTTGATCCATTTTTAAGCTTTTGGCCAGCTGTTTATAAAATCCGATATTTCTATCCTGACCTACGACAGAAAGCTGGTAGTCTTTTAACTTAGAGAGAGCTTTTAAAAGGAGATCGAGCCCTTTCCTTTTGTAATTGTGACCTACAAAAAGAAACTGAAACTTTGAAGAGTCTAGACCAAAACGGGCAAAATCTGGTTGTCTCTCGAAATCGGTTTGCATCCCTTTCCAATCGACGCCATTATGGAGCACATGGATTTTAGAGGGGTCCACTTTGTAATAGTGAAGAATTTCCTCTTTGACCATTGCAGAATTGGCAATGATGATCCTTAAATCTGGATGTTCTAGGGCAGCTTTTTCAAGCTTTAAGAAAGTGCGATGTCCAGGATTAAAAAAATGAGCAAAGCGCTGAGCGGGCGTTTCAAATTGTGACAGATGGGTTAAATAAGCTCGATGGATGCCATTTCCAAGACGGAGATGGGTTTGAAAGCAGTTGCGCTCCATTCCAAAAATGATCTTCGCAGGATGATTTTTCAAATGCTTTTGGCAGAGGCGATCAAATTCACCAACCTTCAAAAAATTCATCCAGCTTTTAAGAAAAAAAGAGTGAAATTGTAATGCGCTATTTTGAAAGTGTGGATCGATCTTGCCACTTGTTAAAAAGGTGACATTAAAACCCTTTTTTTGGAAGGCCTGTGCAATTTGAAAAGTTTGATTTTCTAGGCCGCCACGGTGTGCCAAATTCTTCTTGAGGATAACGATTTCATTCATAATGACTAAAAGAACTTTGGCCTGTTTCCCGGATAACGACTTCATTTTGTTCTAAAGTAATATTGAGCTCGAGTTTGCGGTCATCCTCTTTATACAGTTGAAACCTGCTCATATAACGGCGGAAGCGGTTGCGCAAATATTCTTCTCTATGATTGCTCTGAAGGTCTCCAATCTCTTCATTGGATGAATCGGCCATCATCAAAGAAACATAGCGGTTTTCAAGAAGAGTGGGGTTAATGAACTGAACACTCCAGTCCAAAAATGGTTTTTCTGAGGTGGGCTCGACAATGATCATCATCTGAATCATGCTTTCCACAACGCGGACAAATTGCTGGCTCACACCCTTTGCATAAAGCGGCATGGCAAAAATATCCGTCCCGGTTGTTTTTTGTATCATTTCATTCGAGGCGCTCGAAATCGTTTTAGAATTTAAAGAAGCGATAGAATCCATCGGAAAATAAAGAGAGATGGGGAAGGGTTTTGTTAAGGGCAAAAGCGCCACTCTGACAAAATCGATGCGCAGCTCTTTCGCTTTGGGGTCATCAATTTCAAATGGAATGTCTGACAAACTTGGGATCACCACCTTTTTCCATGAATCGGGGACAAAAAAGCTGACCTCATCTCCTTTTAGAGAATCTTTTTTCGTTTGGATCCGATCTAGATCTTCTTTTGAAATATCATTTAGATTCAGTGTGAGTTTGACCCCTTTGGATTTGAGTCTTTTAATCACCTCTTCCGGACCTGAAACTGTGAGATCAAATTGATAAGGCCAGATATCGAGATATTGATAATCTTTTGGACCCTCGCCTGTAGGGAGGACTAAAACGACAGGGACTTTATCGGTGACAAGCTTGACAAGCCGAATGATCACGTTAGCATTAGAAACGCGGCTAATGCCTTTAGAAATATCAAGTTCAGGATTCAGCGAAATCAGATTTCTTTTAGTGATCGTGGCAATCCATTCTCCCTCTTTGTTTTCCGCATCAATCACGACTTCCAGATCGCTTGGCGTCATCTCCTCCAAAACCGTCTTATTTCCAATTAAAGTCAGCGTCACACGTTTATTTAAAATTCCATTTGCCTGGAGGTTAGAAATCGTCTTTCCCGGTTGGATATTAATAATGCGGACAGGAATATTTCCAATCGTCTTTGAAGTGGTCAGCGACTGGTTGACTAAAAACCAGATAATGACAGCAAGGACAAGAGAGATCGTTTTTCTTTGCCAATTATCAATAAAGAGTTTTTGAAGAAGTGTTGTTATTTTTTGCTTGCCCATTTCATTATATTGAAGCCAGTTTTTGACTCTTTTTCTTCTTGTGGTGAAAATATACTACGGATGACCCCTTTAAACCGATCGATTTTCACGCCTCTTGTCATGATTCCTTCGCGCGCGATAGAAATTTTTCCTGTTTCTTCAGAAATCACAATGACAATCGCATCTGTTTGTTCACTTAACCCTAAAGCTGCCCGATGGCGTGTTCCCATCGAGCGGGAGAGCTCCGTTGATTCTTCTGCAAGAGGAAGGATCACCGAAGCAGCAACAATCGTTAAATTTCTAATAATCACAGCGCCGTCATGCAGCGGTGTTGTCGTTGCAAAAATCGATTCTAATAGTTCAGAAGAAAAGTCAGCATTAAGGATCACTCCAGCTTGCGCATATTCATCCAATAAATCTTCATGTTCAAGCACGATCAGCGCGCCTGTTCTTTTTTCAGCGAGTCGATAAATGGAGGTAGCTAAATCATCTAAAAATTTGTCAAATTCTGAAATTTCCTTGGACCGTTTTCCTTTGAGGGTCAATTTGGAGAGGGCAGCGCGCAATTCCGGTTGAAAAATGATGATGATCGCGATCAAGGCCACATTGGACACAAGAACAAGAATTTGATGCAAAATCGGCAAATTTAAGAAGGACGAGGCAGCAAGAATTAAAAGAAATGCCAGCAAACCTAAAATGAGATCTTTGGATTTTGTTTTCCAGATAAAAGAAAGCACATAGTTAAGCATGATGGCGATGATCAAAATCTCAATGAAAGGTGTGATTGAATGGAAAGTCATATTTTTCATATACACCAAAGTGAATTAAAAGAT
>DATIJP010000074.1:0-10403 GCA_035478495.1 Rhabdochlamydiaceae bacterium | reverse complement strand
AGCTACAGCGCCTAAAGGAAAAGTCTATCAGCCTAATTCAAATTGGAGACCAGGATTTAAAGTCGGTGTTGGTTATGACTTATGCTTTGATGGATGGGACCTTTACGCCGAATATACCTGGTTTCGCTCAACTACACACCGCTCAACATCGAATTCCCTAAACAGTAGCTTGCAGCTCAATGATAGTTATTGGTTGATCAGTAACGCAGATCTCACTTTTTCTTCAGGGACAGACTCTGCTGTTCCTATTTATATTTTGCCCGGGTCATCCGCGACAGAAAAATGGCATTTATCGTTCAATGTGATCGATCTAGAATTGGGCCGTAATTTCTATATCAGCAGGCGCGTAATGTTCCGGCCCTATTTTGGTCTTAAAGGCACTTGGCAAACTCAAAAGCTGGATGTGAATTTTCAAGGCATTCTAGACGCTGTGCCCTCTTTTTCAGTCACCAGTTCAATGACTAACAAGATAAGGGATTGGGGAATTGGGATATTAGCAGGAGTGGACGGAGCTTGGCATCTTACAAGAAATTTCAGTTTTCTAGGAAAGTTAGCCCTCTCTTGCCTTTGGCAGCGTTTTAAAATAGAGCGTGTAGATAATGAATTTATCCCTGCATTGAATGCGAATATTAGTTTTCTAAACGTATCGAGCAAATTAGATAAATTAACTCCTGTGATTGAATGGATGCTGGGATTAAGATGGGAAAGCTGGTTTTCTTGCGATACTTATCACATCTCCTTCGATGTGGGTTGGGAAATGCAGAACTGGTTTTCACAGAACAAATTTGTCCGCGTTTCTGGCTCTCCCAAATGCGACGGCGATTTAACTTTGCAGGGGCTGACACTTAGAGCAAGATTTGATTTCTAGTTCTGTTAAAATAATTGATATTTTAGGATAGAAAGAATGAAATGTATGAACAATATTTTTTTTATTTTAGTTCTTTCCTTATTGTTTTCTTCTACGTTATATCCAAATGACTTCGAAGATTCAGATGAAGAAGAGATTGATGAAATAGTGATTGATATCGCTGAAAATGAAATGGAGGATGACGCTGTAACCACAAATTCTCTATATGAAATACCCACTATCAACTGTTGCAATAGTGGCATTTTTTCTCTCTTTGGAGATTACCTTTATTTGCAAACAAGAGAAGAGGGGCTTGGTTTTGGATATGAATCAAGAACAGGGGTTGTCAATAGCCTCAACACCCTTTTAAATATTGGCCAAACTGGAAAAGAAAAAACAGTGAAACCAGGTTACAGTTCAGGATTCCGCGTCGGACTTGGATATCTTATACCTAAAAATCAGTGGGAAGTAGACGCAAGGTGGATGCGCTATCGTAATAGCAAGAAAAGTTCATTGCCTACTATTGATCCCACGCTTTCTCAACTACCGCAAGTCCCTTCTCTTGGAGTCAGAATTTCTGAAGACTTGTTAGATAAAAGTGGCACTTTATTCGCTGTTCAACAGGCTGCTAAAGCGCATTGGAATTTGCATTATAATGTAGTCGATCTTGAATTGGGACGCACTTTTTGTCCTTCTGACTGTTTTTCTTTTACACCGCTCATTGGTGTGCGCGGAGGTTGGATAAGTCAAAGTTTTAAAGTTCATTATTTTGAACCGGTTAATTATTCCGAAGGTTTAATTTTTGATGTGCCTGACACAAATATTTTAATGAATGCTAAATGGGATTTTAGTGGCTATGGTCTTCGCGCCGGTTTTGACATTAACTGGATTTTAGGTTCACAGTTTTCTTTTTATTCGAATTTTTCTGCCTCTTTATTATCTTCTCAACTCAAGCTGAGCCATAGGGAAAAATTTGACTCAGGATTTCGCAGGACTAATGTCAGAGAAGTGGTCAACTCAATCACTCCCGTATTTGAAGTCTCCTTGGGACTAGCTTGGGAAAGATCTTTTTTCTGTGACCGGTTCTTACTGAATATCCATGTTGGATGGGAAGAAATTCTATGGATGGATATCAATCAGACCCAACGTTATAACGCAATGGTATCTGCTGAAACTGCAACCTTATCAGGAAATCATACAAGAAGAGACCGTGGAAATCTTGGTTTATCAGGCCTGCAGGCGGGACTCAGATTAGGTTTTTAAAAAAACATGTTACATTATACCCGCCTTCTTATTTCGATCGCCACCTTGTTGATTTGCGCAATGCCAAATCATTTCTTAGCAGCTTCACCATTGGATTTTTACTACGAAGATTCCGATGAAGAAGATGGAGATGAACAGGCGGCTCGGGCGCAATCTCGCTCCTCTGTTGAAGACTTATTAAAGCGCCAGTGGCGCTTTAATAAGCGAAACAGGGGCGAGTCAGCCGAGCTATATTATAATGGAGCGCGAAGCAGCGACCCATTAACCGAGGAGAATCTCCTCCGTTCTGACGGAGGAGTTCTTCAAATAGTTGAACATGAAATCGAAGGTGAGGATGAAGCCTTAACAACAAATCCTCAATATGAGATTCCAATTACCAGCTATTGCAATAGAGGTACTTTTTCCTTTTTTGGAGATTATCTTTATTTGCAAACAAGAGAAGAGGGCCTTGGTTTTGGATATGAAACAAGATCAGGAGTTATCAACGCCAGAAATAGCCTTTTAGGAATTGGTCAAACTGGAAAAGAAAAAACAGTGAAACCAGGTTACAGCTCAGGATTCAGCGTCGGTCTTGGGTATTTGATTCCTAGAAATGAGTGGAAACTACAGGCTCAATGGATGCGTTATCAAAATAGCAAAAAAAGCGCCTTACCCACTATTGATCCAGTGATTGGAGAGCTACCGCAGGTCCCTTCTCTTGGAGTAATTATTATTGAAGATTTATTAGATAAAAGTGGCACTTTATTTGCTGTTGAACAGGCAGCTAAAGCGCATTGGAATTTGCATTATAATGTAGTCGATCTTGAATTGGGACGCACTTTGTGTCCTTCCGACTGTTTTTCTTTTACACCGCTCATTGGGGTGCGAGGAGGATGGATAAGCCAAAGTTTTAAAGTTCAATACCTTTTACCGGCCTATTATATTGGACCTGAACCTTTTAATCTATTTGCCCCAGCTATTTTAATGAAGGCTGGGTGGGATTTTAGCGGCTACGGACTTCGCGCCGGTTTTGATCTTAACTGGATTTTAGGTTCACAGTTTTTCATTTATTCTAATTTTTCAGCCTCTTTTCTATATTCTCAGCTCAAAGTGAGTCATAAGGAAAAGTTAAATTCGGGATTTCTTAGAACTAACCTCAGAGAGGTGGTCAACTCGATCACCCCTGTGTTCGAACTCTCCTTAGGATTGGCGTGGGAAAGATCTTTTTGTTGTGACCGGTTCTTTGTTAATATCCATGCTGGATGGGAAGAAATTCTATGGCTGGATGTCAATCAGACCCAACGGTTCAACGCGCTTATAGCTGCGACCGTTAGTACCAGTTCAGGAAGCCATACAAGAAGGGACCGTGGAAACCTTGGTTTATCAGGTCTGCAGGTAGGTCTAACATTCGGTTTTTAGCCCTGTATCTTGCTGAAGTCTAACAACTGAACAAAATAAGAAAATACTTTTTGTAAGAGTGCAATGCGGTTGTCTTTGATTTTGGGATCTTCTGCAAGGATCAGTACTGTATCGAAAAGATGGGCAAGAGGGGGCTGCAACTTGGCAATTTCGTTAAAAGCTCTAGCATAATTGCGATCTGCAATCAGCCCCTTCCATTGCTTTTCTAAATGGTTAAGAGCGGCAACAAGTTCTTTTTCTGCTACTTCTTGCGCAAGGGCAGGATTAAAGGCTACAGTGACCCTTTTTTCAAGCTGTCCTTTGGCCCTTTTGTAGACCTCAAAGAGTTTTTGGAATTGATCAGAAGATTTTCTGAACTGGTGAAGAGCTTCTAATTTACAAAATTGTTCGTAAGGGTCGACGCAATTTCCTGCAAGCGATGCCTCAATTTCATCTTTTTTAAAGCCTTTTTCCTCAAATACCCCTTTTGCTCGACTTGTGATGTACCGCAAAATTTCCTCAATTATCTCTGCTTGAAAAGTCGGATCTTTTTTCATATTTTCGAAACGTAGACTACAGGTTTCGAAAAGAGATTTCAGATTGATGCTTCTCCCATTTTCAAGAAGAATTTTAATGATGCCAATGCTTTGACGGCGCAAAGAAAAGGGATCGGATGAAGAGGTGGGCTTAAGCCCTACGCTGAAATAGGCAAGAAGATTGTCTATTTTGTCTGCAAGACTAAGGACAATACTGCAGGGTGTTTTCGGAAGCTGCCCTGCTTCTGACTTGGGCCACCAATGTTCTTCAATGGCTGCTGCTACTTCTGGATCTTCTTTTTGATGCAGCGCATAATATTTGCCAATGGTGCCCTGTAGCTCTGGAAATTCGCCGACGAGTTCTGAGGCAAGGTCTGCTTTGCAAAGAAGGGCTGCACGCGCCACTTTTTTTTCACTTGCAATCAGTAGCGCTTCATTGACTGTCTGGACATGAAAGACAAGACGGAGCACTTTTTCAAACATGGAACCTAACTCTTTTTGAAAGGTCATGTTTTTGAGTTTTTCATTAAAATCCTCTAAAGGGGTTTTTAAATCTTGCTGATAAAGGAAAACCCCATCTGTCAATCTTGCTGAGAGGACTTTTTCGTTTCCATGGCAGATGAGCGGGTTTGGTTTGTTGTCTGCTGTAATAATGAACTGATTTTTTAATTTTCCTTGGGCGTTAGCGAGTGGAAAATAGCGTTGATGTTGGACCATCTCCAGCATGAGCACTTCCTGAGGCGCCTTTAAAAATTCTGTGCTAAATGTGCCATAGGTCAATTGCGGCCATTCGGTAAGAAAAAGCACTTCTTGCAGCACTCTTTCTTGCATGAGTGCTTTGCCTTTAAGAGTTTTTTCGAGTTTTGCCAGCTGATCTAAGATGAATTGTTTTCTTTTTTCCACATCGGCCAAAACTTTATTCTTTTTTAAGGCAGGGAGATAGTCGCTAGCTTTTTTTATCAGGATCTTCTTATCAGAAAGTTGTGCATGGCCATAAGTCGTACGCCCTGAAATGACATCTCCTAATTCAAAAGGGACCTCTTTTTCACCATAAAGACAGAGGATCCAATGGATAGGACGCGGGTAGCTAATCTCTAAATTTCCCCAGCGCATTTTTTTCGGAAAATCAAGATTTAAGATGAGCTTAGGTAATTCTTCGGAAAAAATCTGGTAAATCGAAAGCCCTTTTTCTTTATAAGTGGCAAAAAGATATTCTTGCTCTTTGAGCATTTGGACTTCTAATCCTTTGACTTTATTAGCACGGACTTTTTCTAAGGAGACATGTTCCATTCCAAGAGATTTAATAAAGCCTTGCCCTTGGGGCGTAAGGTTTCCATGTGAATCAAATGCAGAGGAGAGAGCAGGGCCGCGGCGCTTTTCTTCTTTTTCTGGAACCCCTTCATTTAGGCCTCTCACGGAAATAGCAATCCTGCGCGGAGTTCCATAGACGAAAATAGCGTCGTATTCTAAGCCGCTTTTTTTTAAGAGCTCTTTCATTTTATTTTCTAAGCTGTGTAGGCCAATAGGAACAAAAGTAGCTGGGAGTTGTTCAGATCCAATTTCTAAAAGAAAGTCCTGTTTTCGATAAGGATCAAACGTTTTAGGCAACTTTTTTAGTGGAGCTTTTTTGGCTGTTTTTTTTCCTTTTTGCAAAAGAGGAAAACCCAAAGCTTCCCGCACTGATAGATACTCCATCGCAATGAGACGGGCAAGATCGCGGATCCGTCCAATATAACGGGCCCTTTCAGTTGTTGAAATGGCACCTCTTGCATCAAGCATATTAAAAGCATGCGAGGCTTTAATCACAAAGTCATAAGCAGGTATGGGGAGATGTTTGCCGATTAAATCTTTCGCTTCCCTTTCAAAATCCTCAAAGTGGGTAAACCACATTTTTGTAGAGGCCTCAGTAAAATTGTAGGCGCTCCATTCCACTTCATTACGATGAATGATATCGCCAAGCGTGTATTTTTCATTCCAGTGTACGTCAAACATGCTCTTTACATTTTGAACATACATGGCCAGTCTTTCTAATCCATAAGTCAGCTCGACAGAGACTGGTTTTAGGGGCAAACTGGCCACTGATTGAAAATAGGTGAATTGAGAAATTTCCATGCCGTCAACCCAAACTTCCCACCCCAGACCAAAAGCGCCAAGGGTTGGACTTTCCCAATCATCATGAACAAAGCGCACATCGTGCTGTTTTAATTTCAGTCCAATGGCTTCCAAAGATTGGAGATACAGTTTCTGTATGTCAGGTGGAGATGGTTTGATGATGACTTGAAATTGATGGAATAATTGGATGCGATTGGGATTTTCTCCAAAACGTCCGTCTTTTGGGCGTCTTGAAGGTTCTACATAAGCCGTTTTATAAGGCTCAGGCCCAAGGCAGCGCAAAAAAGTGGCAGGGTTGAAGGTCCCGGCCCCTGTCTCAATGTCGTGGCCCTGATGGATTATGCAGCCCCTTTTTTCCCAAAAGGCGGTCAGCCGTTGTATAAGTTGTTGAAATGTAATCATGAAATTTAAGTGTACAGTGATTTTTCTATTATTTTCTATTAAATAATTTTTTTAAAAACTGTTATAATTTAATCATTAGCCTATAATAGATCAAAAATTTCCTTGGATCCATGTGGATCTTTATAAATACATAGAAAGAATTCCGAAAAATAGATATAAGTAAAATTCTAAACATTTAGGTTGTAGTTTGAATCTCGCGCTTTATTTAACCATTGGACGAATTTTACTTAGTCCCATTTTTCTGTCTCTGTACCTCTTTTATCAAGACATGGGGATCAGTTTCGTCGTGCTTCCTTTTCTTCTTCTTTTTGTTGTGATCCTTGCTGAGCTTTCCGATCTTTTAGATGGCATCGCCGCAAGACGAAACAATGAGGTGACCGAACTAGGTAAGATCTTAGATCCAATGGCAGATAGCATTTTCAGACTCTCGTTTTTCTTTGCATTGACCCAAGGTTTTGTAAAACTGCCGCTTTGGCTTGTGCTTTTCTTCTTTTATCGCGATTCAGTTGTCAGTATTTTGCGCACAGTATGCGCACTGCGGGGGATCGCACTTGCGGCTCGCATGAGTGGCAAGATCAAAGCTGCTGTTCAAGGAACTGCTGCGATTTTAGTCTTAGCGCTGATGGTGCCTTATGTTTTTGGCATGCTGGATTTGCAGCTTTTCAGAGATATTTCTTTCTATATTGTCCTAGCAGCTGCACTCTATACTGTCTTTTCCGGGGTTGAATATATCATTGCTAACCTTTCGCATATTAAAGCTGCTTTTCAAACGAGTCAAAAAGCTCCAGATAAAAAATAAATTATTAAAAAAGTTCGGAGTGGGTACCAATTCTTTGTAGAAGAAGCATCTTCTCTTTTCGATCAATTTTATAGATTAAAACCAAATCGCCTTCAATATGACAGTCTCTGTACCCATTTAATTCTCCATGAAGCGGATGATCTTTATAAACTGCAGGTAATTGTTTATTTTGCTCTAAAAGTTCAAGAACTTTTCTGAGTCTCTCAAGATTTTTTCTTTGTTTCATTAATTTTTTTTGGTCTTTTTTAAATTGCTTAGATATGACGATGCAGAACATTTATTTTTCCCCAAAAGATTCCCAAAATTTTGCTAGGGATTCATATTGCTCAAGACCTGCACCCTTTTTAGTCTCTTTAAGTGATCTTAGTGTTTTTTTATTTGGAATGTGGCTGCGATTACAATAGGGCATGTTTGGGCGAGCCAGGCCAATAAGGTATTCGCTTATTGTTTTATCCTCTTTTGCTGCCAGCATTTTAATGTAACGTCTTTCTTCGGTTGTACAATCAATGCTTAGTCGAGCTTTTTTATGTTTTTTCATTAAATACCTCACTTACGTACTAGACAAGTATACGTAAAGTTGTACTAAAAGTAAATTTAAAAAGATCAGTATTGGTAGATTTTTAGATACTCAGCAGCATACTTGTTCCAGCTGTGATCTGTATGCATGGCATTCTGAATGAGTCTTTGCCACTTTTTGGAATCAGTTTGATAATATTTTAAGGCACGGTCTAAAACCCAGTCGACGCCTTTAGTATCAAGATAGTCAAATGTAAATCCATTACGTCGATCATCGGGCTCTTTGGACGTATCAATGTCGAAAACGGTATCGGCAAGACCGCCTGTCCGCCTTGCAAGAGGAATCGTGCCATAGCGCATGGCAATCATTTGTGTGAGCCCGCAAGGTTCAAAAACCGAGGGGATAATGATCATGTCGGCTGCTGCGTAAAGGAGATGAGAAAAAGGCTCATTATAGTCGAGAAAAATGGCGCTATTATGATTGCTTGCAAACTGATTTTTTAAGTTCTGAAAATCTTGCGCGATCTCTTTGATATTAGTCGAGCCAAGCAGCACAAATTGCGCCTCTTTTTGAAGAGTTTCAATCAAAGCATATTTAATCAGCTCGGGACTTTTTTGCGGCACAAGCCGTGAAATAGAAATCACAAGCGGGCCCTTGCTTTCTTGAAGCTTCAGTTGTTTTCTTAAATGGGCTCTATTTTCCTGTTTCGCAGCAGTTATTTTTGTGACGGGATCATTTGCAGAGAAATGAGCCTTTAAAAAGCAGTCACTTTCTGGATTCCAATACTCAACATCGATGCCATTTAAAATGCCTTTGAGTTTCTGCTCATTTTCAAGGATAACTGAATGGAGGGCGCCTCCGCCTTCCTGCGTTTTAATTTCTCTTTCATAAGTAGGGGAGACTGTGGTGAGCGCATCGGCATATTTAATGGCTCCTTTTAAAAGATTGATCACACCTGGAAAAACCGGATCTTGCATTTCAAGAAAATAGCGCTGCTGCTTGAATCCAATTTTTGTGAGATTAAAAATTGAACAGCGTCCTTGATACTCAAGATTATGGATGGTGAAAACGATTTTCCCTATTTTCATTCCTAAATCTTTGTAAATGTCTTTATAGAGAATGGGCACAAGGGCAACTGGCCAGTCATGCAAATGGAGCACATCGGCCTGTTTTTTAATTTTTGCTAAATATTCAAGCGCGGCTTTGCAAAAGAAAAGAAATCGGTCATTGTCATCTTGAAATCCATAGATCTCTTTTCTTTCGAAATAATGAGCAGGATGATTCGCTTCAAGAAGCCATATCTTTAGGCCATTGTATTCAGCCGACCAAATGGTGCAGGAATATTTTTGCTGATTTTCTTCAACTTGGAAGGATTCGGACTCACTTTTTAAATTTTTGAGATAGGTGTTATCAATTGAATTGTACTTCGGGAGTAAAATTTCAACTTCATGGCCTTTTGCTTTTACAGCACGTGCAAGGCCGCTGACAACGTCGCCGAGACCGCCAACCTTAGCAAAAGGAGCCATTTCCGTGCTGATATGAAGGATGCGCATGAACCTATCCCATTATTCCAAAATTTTGATTTTTGAAGGATTTTTTCACAGGTTTTAAACCCGCTTCGCAGTACATACTTAAATAAGTAGGACAAGAAGCGGGTTTAAAAGATGTGAAAAAAGACACGGAAAGCATATTTTGCGAATAATGGGATAGGTTCATCATTTTGACCCTTTTGTGTAATATTATTATTATGATAGATTAAGTAAATGAAGGAATTCCCTACTGTCATCTCTTTTTTTACGAAAGGCACTCCCTATGAGAAGGAAGTGACGCGGCTGGTTGACTCCTGCAAGTCTTTTGGCGTGCCACTGGAAATCGAGGGAATTGAGTCTTTTGGTTCCTGGGAATTGAATTGCGCCTTTAAACCATTTTTTATTTTAAAAAAATTAGATGAACTTAAGAAACCCGTCCTTTGGGTCGACGCCGATGGGGCATTTGTGAATTTTCCACGGTGGATCGATGCTTTTGATGCTGATTTTTCAACGCGTATTCACCCGAATCTTGCTAATGGGCATCCCTCAAAGGTGATCTCTTCAACCATTTTTGTGCGCCCTAATAGCCAAGGGGTGCAGCTGGTCCGTCTTTGGGCAATGGAATGTCAAAAACAGCTTTTAGATTCTGATCAAACTGAAGAATTTTGGGATCAGATTGCCCTGCGCGATGTCCTATTTTCTACAGCGCATCAGGCCATTGTTCACCCGCTTCCCCTTGCCTATGCAAAAATTTTTGATCATCCTCACGATCTTCTTGAAGTGTCCAACCCGATCATAGAGCACTATCAAGCTTCTAGAAAATTTAAAAATTTAGTTTAAACAGGCTGCCTGTTCAATCTTAAGATCGGATTTTCTTACGTAAAATTCTCGAAATAGACAAAATATTGACTTTAATAGAATTATTTTTAATCAGATTATCTAATAAATTAAAATCAAAACTAATTGAATTTATTGGTATATTTATATATAATTTATGTATATTAGAATTTTTTTAAAAAAG
>DATIJP010000073.1:0-4679 GCA_035478495.1 Rhabdochlamydiaceae bacterium | reverse complement strand
TTTCGATTCAAATTGTGGGGGTAATATCAACTTTCGTATATGACCCCCACAATTTGAATCGAAAATCGGCCAAAATAATCCCAAAAATCGACGAAGCCTCACTTTGTAGACACCCTCTGAATCAATTTGGGTATATTTCTGGTAAAAAACCGCCTACTTGCATGTTCCACATGCGAGCATATAGACCTTGCTTATTTCTCAATGAGGCATGAGTCCCCTCTTCGACGATTTTTCCATGATCAAACACCAAAATTCGATCCATGCGAGAGAGGGTTGAAAGGCGGTGTGCGATCACAATAGTTGTTCGGTTTTGCATGAGCTTTTCCAGGCTGTCTTGAATGTATCTTTCAGTGACAGAGTCCAAAGATGAGGTAGCTTCGTCTAAAATGAGGATAGGGGCGCCCACGAGCATCGCTCGCGCAATAGCGATTCTTTGTTTTTCTCCGCCCGACAGTTTCGTACCTCTTTCTCCAACCTTTGCTTCGTAGCCAGCCGGAATATTGCGAATAAATTCGTCACAATGGGCCCATTTAGCAGCTGTAAAAATCTCAGCTTCTGTTGCCTCAGGTTTTCCATAAGAGATGTTCTCTTTCAAAGAGCGATGGAAGAGAACGGGATCTTGTGGGATTAATGCTATTTGACGTCTCAGCGACTCTAAAGTGACGCGAGCTATATCTTGCCCATCTATGAGAATTTTCCCCTTATGCAAGGGAAAAAAGCGAAGAATCAAATTGATAAAAGTAGATTTTCCGGCTCCTGTGAAGCCAACCAATCCTACTTTTTCTCCCCCCTGAATGTGAGCTTGCGTATTTTCAAAGAGCCTCTTCTCTCCATAGTAAAATGAAACATGCTCAAAAACGATTTGCCCTTTATGAACTTTCAATTCGCTTGCGCCTGCCTGATCTCGCATATCTTGAGGGTCGAGCATCACTGAGTAAGCTTGTTTTGCATTTCCAAAAGACTGAAAAACAAGAGGTAAGGATCTCCCGATCATCCACATGATACCAGCGATATTCCATACTGTATTGAATACCTGGATCACTTGACTTGTAGTGATTTTTCCATGGAGCCACAGGTAAATCAAAGCTCCATTTAAAAGCAAAAAGTTCCCGACAAAAAAGAAGAGAGAGGTAAAGCAATTCATCTTCTCAGCATATCGCCTGGACTGAACATTTGTTTGTTCCTCTACATTCTGATGAGGGAGAAGGATGTGCTTTTCGTATTTGAAACGATAAAAGAGGTTCACAGCGAAGTTATTCGTGAGACTATCGACAATTTTACCAAGCAAAGAGCTGCGAGCTTCTCCATGCCGATGCTCATACGCATCTACTGAACGAGTAAATTTTAGAACCGTCCCCAAATGAATCACAATCCATAAACCAAGGAACCACCCAAAAGCTGGGTTGATAAACCCAAGAACTACCGTTCCCGCCACACAAGCGACAAATGCGGGGAAAATAGGCCAAAATAACTGTTGGATGATAAATTCTGCCTGCGTTGTCATATCCGTGATTTTGTTAGCCAAACTTCCAGCGAACCGCTCATTAAAATAACGAGGCGAATGACGTTGGACATGGTCAAACATTTCCATTCGGATATCGGCTTGAAACTTGGGGATAGCCCTGCCAATCCAAAATCCCATCGTACGAGATGCAACCTCGATAAAGAGCATTAAAGCAACCCCACTGAAAATGAGTCCCTGTAACGCTTGCCATGCACCTAAACGATCCCCTTCAAAGTGGGTAAACACCCCTATCGCTAAGCTCAAAATATAGGGCCACAGTAGGACATCCAAGGGCCAGGCCAGACTATCTAACAAAAATACTCCAAGAAATCTCCATTTTTGAAGACGGATAAACTTCCACAAAAACCCAATTAGCTCTCTATAGGAAACTGCATTCATTGGATAATTGTTTTGTAATTTGCGAGATAACGATATTTGCTTACAACTTCTCCGACACCATATCCCAGCGTCGATAACAAGAGACTGAGGATCTCTTTGGGGAAATCAATGGGGTAGATTCGGAATAGAACAAAGCCTATGGCACCTAAAATGATAGCAGTGCAAGCAGAGATAAAGTTACCTTTTCTTTTGAATAAGGCCATTATCACAGGGACAAACAGACAGCTGACTGAAAGCTCATAGCTTTGAATTAATAAATCGACAATGTTATCAAAATAGAATGCAAAAAATATGGCTCCAATGGAGATGATGCACGTAATTCCTTTTACTACCCTCATAGAATCTACGTTTTGAAGAAAAGAGAGTTGAAAATCACTCGATAAATTTGAACTTATTGCATTAATAAGGGAAGTGGAAGTAGAAATAATTGCAGCGAGAACAGCACACCCGACTAAAGCAGTTATCCAGGGACTGGTTGTCTTTGCAATCATTGCCATTAAAACACTACTTCCTTCAGGTACTTCAAGACCTGTAACATTTGCCAAAAAACCAAAAAATACAGGAACTACACAAATAACCATCGTACAAACCCCTGCTAAAAAAGAAGCCTTTGAGACTATTCCAGGCGAAGCTCCAGCAAAGCAGCGTTGTCCCATATCCTGTTCTATCACCATGAAAAGAAGTGGCATTAATAACCATCCACATAACTTTGAAGAGACATTGGCAAAACTTTCCAGGTGTGGCATTTGAATGAGTGAGATGGTGGGTTCAAAGAAAAGTACAAATCCAAAACATAGCAGAAAAATGCTAGAAAAAAAGGCCGCTTGAACCATATCAGTAGAGATAACGGCTCTTAAGCCTCCTTGAGTTGTATAGATAATCACAATAGACCAAAATAAGACGAACAAGGGGACATTATTAAATCCTAAACTTATTAAAAACTTATTCGAGGCTATGATTTGAGCGACCAGAATCATAAATAAAGAGATTATCGAAAGAGCAGAGACTATCTTTCTTAGTCTAACAGAACCGTAAGCGACCTCAAAAATTTGAGCCACGGTGGAAACCTGAAATCCCGCTAACTTACGACCAATGCCAGAACCAAGTAAAATCAAACCTAAAGCTGCTCCCATTGGATAAAGCAGGACTGGCCATCCAAATTGATAGGCTTCATCTGCAGCTCCAAGGATTACTCCCCCTCCTACTTGGGTAGCAAGAAAAGTCATCATCAAGGGGAAAAGCCGAACGCTTTTCCCCGCTAAAAAGTAGTCCTCTTTCCCTTTTAAATTTCTAGAGGCACGTCGACCCACAAGCCAATAAAAAAACTGAAGACAGAAAAGCATGGAAACAAATATTGAGATATTCATATTTTTAAGGATTCGTGTGCAGAATATGGATGCCAACATCGAGCAGCTCTTTCACATGGGCCATGATATCACAAGCGATGTCATGGGGCAACTTTTGTTAAATCCTCTTCATAAGATGGTGGATCTTGTGCTGGCTCATCTTTGAATTCATCTAATTGGTAACATCTTCTTGTCGATAAATATCAGTAAGAGACGCTTGAGATTGTGGAAAAACTATAAGCTCAGCCACATTCATATGTAATGGCCTTGTTGCACAATAGATGACAGCGTCGGCAATATCTTCGGCAATTAGAGGCTTAAATCCTTGGTATAATTTTTTTGCTTTTTCCTTATCATTCCAACGGACTTCACTAAACTCTGTTTCAACGGCACCTGGATCAACTTCGCTGACTCGAATCGCAGTTCCGAATAGATCAAGGCGCAATGACTTGCTAATGGCCCTTACTGCATACTTTGTGGCACAGTAAACATTACCAGAGGGGTAACATCCATGCCCAGCAATAGAACCAATGTTAATGATGTGACCGCCGTTTTTCTTAAGCATAGATGGTAGCGTTGCTTTTGTTACATAGAGAAGCCCTTTGAGATTGGTATCAATCATCGCATCCCAATTGCTAACCTTCCCTTCCTGCAACTTATCAGAAGAGAGTGCTAATCCGGCATTATTGACCAGAATATCTACTTCGATATGCTCTTTTTCAAGGTTTTTAAAGACACCTTCAACTTGCTCATTATCACGAACGTCAAGTTGGAACGGAATGCATTTAATGCCATATTTTGAGGAGAGCTCTGTTGCTGTAGCGTTTAGTCGATCAAACCTTCTTGCTGTTATGATAAGGTTGGCTCCCAGGTGGGCGAACTGTTCTGCACAAGCCCTGCCTATACCACTGGACGCACCCGTGATAAATACCATTCGATCTTTTACTAAACTCTTACGATCCATCTCAATTTCCTATAATGAATTTTTCCTATTTTTCAGGGACTAAGAAGCTGTCCTAAAACTCAGCTTCTGTCGATTTTGGGGATTATTTTGAGCCATCATAACTTGAGTCTCTTCTCTTTTTCAGGAGCTGGAATAAATTTTTCAACTCTCCTACATAAAGATCGTGAATCCGATCAAAAATTTGGTTTGCTTCCGTCTCACTATAAATATGAGAGGTCAAATTCCGATCCTCTAACATAGAGAGCCATAATTTTTCATTCTTAATCCAGTTAAGCTGAAAGGCTCGAGCAATTGTTTCTCGAGGAGTATTGACAAGGATTCCTTCTATACCGAAACAACCTGAAGAATCGGTTTTTGACGACGTCGGCTTGGCAGCATTTTTTTGGTCTTCGCTCGCGCCTTGCCAGAGGCAATGGTCGCTCGCTCCAGACGCAAAAAACTGCGCCGCCTCCTTGTCAAATTCCCG
>DATIJP010000072.1:0-34312 GCA_035478495.1 Rhabdochlamydiaceae bacterium | reverse complement strand
CTTTTTTAAAAAAATTCTAATATACATAAATTATATATAAATATACCAATAAATTCAATTAGTTTTGATTTTAATTTATTAGATAATCTGATTAAAAATAATTCTATTAAAGTCAATATTTTGTCTATTTCGAGAATTTTATGTCGATTTTCTCTCAAAATTTTAATCTTCGCTTAGAGCCTTGTTCGCGTACAATGGCCACTCGCTCCAAATTAAAATTTTGAGAAATCTCCTTGTTAAATTCCCAATTTTTGAATCACTTGGTGTATGGGATTGCATTTTAATCTTTTGAAGGTTAGCATCTTTTCTTTTATTAGCTGGGGTGTCGCCAAGTGGTAAGGCAGCGGTTTTTGGTACCGCCATTCGGAGGTTCGAATCCTTCCACCCCAAAGTTGGATAAGCCTAATGCCGCGTGACCGCTCGTTTGTTCTATTTGCTGGGAGTTCGCATCCTGAGTTAGCTGGGCAAGTAGCTGATTGGCTAGGCGTGAAGTTAGGAAATATCGCGATTGATACTTTTCCAGATGGCGAGATAGGCATTCAAATTTTAGAGAATGTCCGAGGTCGAGACGTTTTTGTTCTGCAGTCCATCGCACAACGTCCCAACCACTATCTCATGGAATTGTTAATCATTATCGATGCTTTGAAACGGGCCTCTGCGCGTTCGATTGGTGTTGTGCTTCCCTATTATGGGTATGCGCGGCAGGATCGAAGGGACAAAGGCCGTGTGCCAATTACGGCAAAGCTAGTGGCAAATGTGCTCGAAAGAGCAGGGGCCACGCGTGGGCTGACAATGGACCTGCATGCTGCGCAGGTCGAAGGTTTTTTCGATATCCCTATCGACAATCTTCTAGCAAGACCTGTTCTTGTAGAAGCAGTTGAAAAAGCGGGACTTGAAGACTATGTTGTCGTAGCCCCTGACCTTGGCAGTATTAAACTTGCTAGGGCTTTTGCCGGAGCTGTGAAAACTGATTTGGCCATTGTGGATAAGCGTCGAGTAAGCGCAGAGCGTGTTGAAGCTGAAGCGCTCATTGGGAAGGTAGAGAATAGAAATATCCTTCTTGTAGATGACATGGTTTCAACAGGGGTCACGCTAAACATTGCGTCAAGAGTGTGCAAAAAAGCAGGAGCAAAACGCATTTTTGCGGTTGCCACTCACGGACTCTTTGTAGGGCATGGCTTTGAGGAAAGTGCGATTGAAAAAATGTTGGTGACCAATACAGTTCCATCTTCGAAAAAAGACAAAAAAAGTCGAATCGAAGTGGTCTCTGTGGCCCCTCTTTTTGGCAAAGCGATTGAATTCATCGCGGAAGCCAAGTCCATTTCCTCCCTCTATAATTAAGTGAGTTTTTTATTAATTTCTTTTAGCGGAGAAAAAAACAATGCAATTAACCGCAAAACCAAGAGCGGAAGAAACTAAAGGCGGGCTTAAACAGATGCGTCGTGCCGGGACCATTCCTGCTGTACTCTATTCGCCAAACAATGAAGCGCAATCGCTCACAATCGAGCGTGTTGAGCTTGAAACAGCTTTTCGTAAAATCAAAGAGGGCATGCTTTCTACTTCTGTCTTTAAATTGAATTTAGACAAAGGGAAAAAGAAGGCGATTGTAAAAGATGTGCAATATCATCCGACGAATTATAAAGTTCTCCACTTGGATTTTGAAGAATTGAGCGAGGATGTTCCGGTAAGAATTAATGTGCCTATCATTCTTACAGGCGTGATGGATTGCATCGGCGTAAAATTAGGCGGGTTTTTAAGACAGGTGCTGCGCACGATAAAAGTGGAGTGCTTGCCCAAACATATCCCCACTCACTTTGAAATCGATGTGAGAGATTTAGCCGTAGGAAAAACATTAAAATTATCTGATCTGACACTGCCTGCTGGAGTAAAAGGGATCTACAAATCGGATCAAGTCATGGTACTTGTATCGAAGAAATAATGAATGAAAGAAAGATATCTGATCGTAGGGCTTGGAAATCCGGGCAAAGCATATGAAGAGACTCGCCACAATGTGGGATTTAGAGTTGTCCAGCTGCTAGCTGAAAAAAGAGGCCTTAGTTTAAAGCCCCGTTTAGATATCGCCAAAGGGAATTTGGCCGAAGGTGAGATGCTTGGTAAAGATGTCCTATTGCTGCAGCCTCTCACTTATATGAACAGCAGCGGTTATGCTGTACGGCTTTGTTGTGATTATTTTAAAGTCCCTTTTGAGCATGCGCTTGTGATTGTGGATGATGTGGCGCTGCCATTTGGACACTTAAGATTTAGGACGGGCGGCAGTGCAGGCGGACACAATGGGTTAAAGAGTGTCGAAGAATATTTAGGCACTCAAGACTATCCGCGACTACGTATTGGCGTAGGGCACGATCCGCAAAGTGAATTGGCAAGCTATGTGCTTGGACCATTTACAAAAGAAGAAAAGGGCGCTTTAGGCGACATTTTTGGAAATGCCGTGATTGTTGTAGAAACATGGATCACTTTAGGTCCAGAGGCGGCAATGAGATTAAATAAGTAGGGAGTAGAGAGGAAAAATGGCAAAAAAAGAAAGAAGACACCTCTATGAAGGGATGTATATCTTAAGTGCTACCTTAAGTGAGGAGGCACGCAAGAAAGCTTTAGATAAAATCACCTCTAGTATTTCAAGCAAGAAAGGGGAGATTGATAGAGTTTTTGAACAAGGACGACGAAAAATGGCCTATGAGATCAATGGCCGTAGAGAAGGGTATTATTATATCATTTATTTTAGTGCTCCCACTTCTATCGTAGCGGACTTGTGGAAAGAATATCATTTGAATGAGGATCTCATTCGTTTCGTGACGATGAGAGCAGAAACAGTTCCAGAAAACATGGAATTTAAACCTTTAGTTATAGAGAAAGCTTAGAACTCACAATGAGGAAAAAAGATGAATCAATTAAAAACAGCGCCTGAAAATATCTTTGTTAAAAAGAAAAAAAGCTGTCCATTTACAGCGGCCGGAATTCGCCACATCGATTACAAAGATGTGAATACTCTTTCTCAGTTTATTACCGAACGAGGAAAGATCATTCCCCGCAGGATTACGGGTGTTTCTTTTTATCATCAAAAAATGCTTGCCAAAGCCATCAAAAGAGCAAGACACATGGCTCTTTTGCCCTTTGTAGGTACAGAGTAAGGAAAATTTATGAATAATCAATTACTTCTAATAGAAGATGTCAATGATTTGGGAAGAAGCGGAGATGTAGTCAGAGTAAAACCTGGCTTTGCCCGCAATTTTCTGATCCCACAGAAAAAAGCAGTCTTTGCGACAAAAGGCACGCTTAGAATGCAAGAAAGGCTCAAAGAAGAAAGGGCTAAAAAGGCCGTCATCGATAAAAAAGAGGCTGAAGATCTTGCTGCTCGCATCGAAGGAATGGTCCTCACTACAACAGTGAAGGTCGATCCTGAAGGGCATATGTATGGGTCGGTCACTGTATTCGACGTCCTCGATCTTTTGAAGAAAGAGGGGATTGAACTGGAAAAACGCAATATGATCTTTCCTACTCCAATCAAAGAACTTGGAGTGAAAGAAATTAACCTGAAGTTAAATGAGGGTGTACCAAGCAAATTTACACTCAAAATATTAGCTGAAGGAAAGCCTGAAGTGGTGGAATCTCTAGAAAGTCCTCCTTCTGCGTAATAGGCATGCTGCGGCTTTTTTCTCCCGCGAAAATTAATCTATTTTTTCGTGTTTTGGGATCGCGACCCGATGGATACCATGAGGTCGCGACTCTTATGCAGGCCATTAGTTTAGGGGATACTCTCTTTGTTCAAGCGGGTGAAAAGGAGAGTTTAACTTGTACTGATCCCACACTGCCTTGCGACTCTTCCAATCTCATTTTAAAGGCAGCCCACTTATTTAGAGAAAAAACAGGGTGCAATATCAAGGGCGAATTTCATCTGGTTAAAAGAACGCCTATCCAAGCTGGACTTGGAGGCGGAAGCAGCAACGCTGCGACAACACTCTGGGCTATGAATCAAATATCAGGTCAAAAAATCGACGTTGAAACTTTAAAAAAATGGGCCTCTTTTCTTGGGGCAGATGTACCTTTTTTCCTTTCAAAAGGAACAGCCTACTGCACTGGCAAGGGGGAATTGATTCAGGAGAGACCTGCATCAAAAAATCATTCCTTTTGGATTGCAAAGCCCAAAGAAAAACTTGCAACACCAGATGTCTACAGAGCCCTAAACCTCAAGCTTCTTCCTGAGCGCGCCCCACTAAAAGATTGGGAAAAGGACCACTATTTTAATGATCTGGAAATTCCTGCTTTTCAGTTATGCCCTTCACTGCAACTTTTGCGCGAGCAGCTCTACAATCTAGGATTTAAAACAGTAGTGTTGTCAGGGAGCGGCACAGCATTTTTCTGTTTTGGCGCTGCCTCAAACCCATCCCTTAAAGAGATTAATTTTTATCCCGTGGAATTTATTCAAAGACAAGAGGAAAAATGGTACTAAATAAAGAGGGTATAATCGTTGTCACTGGCGCCGCAGGATTTATTGGATCATGCGTCGTGCGTTATTTGAATGATAAAGGGTTTCATCACCTTGTTTTAGTCGATGAAGACTCCCAAACGGCCAATCTTGCCAATAAAAAATATGATAGATTTCTTCATAAACAAGAACTATTCCCCTGGCTGAATGAACATGCCCATGAGGTCAAAGCAATCATCCATTTAGGCGCCTGCAGCGATACCACCATGAAAGATTGGGACTATCTTTTGGAGAATAATTACAACTACACCCTCAAATTGGCAGAGATTGCTTTAAAGCATCAGATGCGTTTTATCTACGCCTCTTCCGCGGCCACTTATGGTGACGGCTCTTTGGGATTTTCTGACAATTTAGAAATGCTAGAGCAGTTAAAGCCATTGAATTTGTATGGTGACTCTAAACATCTTTTTGACCTTTGGGCAAAAAAAGAAAATGTTTTTAATCAAATTGTGGGACTTAAATACTTTAATGTTTTTGGACCCAATGAAAATCACAAAAATCATATGGCATCCATGGTCTTTAAAATGTTCCCCATTGTGAAAGATCAAGGGCTTGTACGCTTATTCAAATCATCGGAACCCGACCGGTTTTCTGATGGCGATCAATGCCGTGACTTTATCTATGTTAAAGATGCTGTTAGAATGACTTGCCAATTTTTAGATAATGATGTTTGCGGACTTTTTAATATCGGCAGAGGAGAGCCATCCACTTGGAATGCACTTGCAGGGGCGCTCTTCAATGCTTTAAATCGCCCAGCTAATATCGAATATATTGAAATGCCCAAACAGCTTGCCGGGCAATATCAAAACTATACCTGTGCTGATATGACGCATTATCAAAAGCGGCACCGGTCTCACTCTATCTGTGAGTATAATCTAGAAAATGCAGTGATGGATTACGTCCAGGGTTATCTTTTAACCAATCAGCGCTGGTAATTCCAATTTAAGAAAAACAGCAGGATGGCAGGATGGACAAGATGAAGAGTTAATGATACTCTTTAAATCTTCTATCCTATTCATCCTGCTATCCTGCTACTCTTCTCTTTTCTTAATCCTGTTCTTCTATCCTGTTCATCCTGGCCACCCTGCTATTTTTCTCTTTATCTTAGCTACCTGAAAGATCTCGTAGTCTTATTTTTTCGAATTTGTTACTCTGTGGTAGACAAGGATAAAGACTGTGAAACTTATTGGAATGCTTAGCAGATTTAACGCCGTTAAAGTCTGCGTGATCGGCGATTTCATGCTCGACACTTATACAACCGGCAAAGTGAAAAGAATTTCTCCCGAAGCGCCCGTTTCTGTTTTACACGTTCAGAAAGAAGAAAGCCGTCCCGGTGGCGCAGGCAATGTGGTCCTTAATCTGATTTCACTTGGCGCACAAATCACAGCAGTTGGACGCGTAGGATATGATTTTGCTGGAGAAGAGCTTCGCTCATTTCTAGAAAAAGAAGGGGCCAATATTGAAGGTCTTTTATTTCAAAAAGGGTTTAAAACTCCTGTAAAAAATCGACTTATTGCAGATGCTCAGCAAGTATTGCGCGTCGATTTCGAAAGTATTACCCCGATGCCGGAGACACTTGAACAAACCATCGTTGAAAAACTCCCTGATCTTTTAAATGAGTGTCAGACTGTGGCTATTTCCGATTACGGAAAGGGCTTCTTGACCCGCTCTCTTCTTACAACTGTGATCGAAATGGCAAAACAAAGGGAAATTCCTGTGATTGTCGACCCCAAAGGGGACGACTTCAGCAAATATCAAGGGGCTACGATCCTCAAACCGAATCTTTCTGAGGCCTATGCGGCAGCCAGATTACCGCAAGAGGTGCCACTAGATGAAGTGGCAAAGGTCATTTTAAAAAAATGCAGTGTGGATGAGCTCCTCATTACGCGTTCAGAAGCGGGGATCACTCTTTTTCATAAATCAGGAGAGCGTTTTGATTTCCCTGTGCGCTCTAAAGAAGTCAAAGATGTGACAGGAGCAGGTGACACAGTACTAGCGACAATTGGCATCGCGCTTGCCAATGGCCTAGATGTCAAATATACGGCGCAACTGGCAAATATTGCAGCCGGCATGGCGATTGAAAGATTAGGCTGCGCACGGATCAATCTTTCTGAACTGGCCCAACGCTTGCTCGAATTTGATGTGGAAAATAAAATTTTTGATGAAGAGCATCTTTTTGCCTTGCAGCAATCCTTAAAAGGCAAGCGCTGTTTTATGCTCGTTCTAGAAAGTTCGTTAGGGATGTCCACCACACTATTTCGAAGCATCCGCACCCTTTCTTACCGCAAAACAGACCATAAATTAATTATCTTTATTCGTGATCAAAATCCTGATAGCGAATTTGTTTCTCTTCTCTCCTCTCTTTCAGAGGTTGATTTTATCATTTTAAAATGTGAAAGTTTAAAAAATCTCTGTGAAATCCTTCATCCCGTTGAGGCATTCATGATCGAAGAGAATCAACTTGTTCCTATCGAATCGGCAAAAGAAGTACTTCTGCGTGTTTAGAGTCTGTCGTTCAAATCGAGTGATCGCTTTTCGTGCCTTTTTTTGATAAATTTAAAAGCGATTCTTGATCTAGTTAATTAAACTATGCTCTGCGCATTTGTTTTAAATTTATCAAAAAAATACATCAAAAATCGATTGACTCAATTTAAACGACAGACTCTAAAAAACTTGTAGGAATTATAATCATTGATTAACCTTTCCTCCTAAAAAAATAGGGGAAAAGACCATGTGTACGCAAAAAGTGTCATCGTTTGCTAAGGAGATTTTGGCTTATCCTTTGGTAAAATCGGATCACGAGATATTGGAGGCTTTAAAAAAACATGCGCCTACCAAAGAAATCGAAACTTTGAGAAAGGAAGTGACTATAACTGACGCAATTTTATTAGACGAGGCCGTAAAATATAATAATCCTGCAGAAACCATAAGATTTCTCCTTAATGCCGGGGCAAAACCCGCCTGGGGGCATTTAAAGCAAGCACTGCAAGGTCAATATACAAAAGAAGTGATTGCACTCCTTGTTCATCAAATGGACAAGTCAGATTTAGAAGTGGCTCTTTTACTTGCCATTGAATGTGGAAAGTCTTTTGAAATTCTTAAATTGCTGATAGAGGCCGGAGCTCCATGCGAACACATTTGTGTGTTGCGGGTAATATACCTAAAGCCTTCTCCAGCAATTGTTGATTTGGTTACAGATGCTTGCCAAAAGTGGGTCGAAAAATTAAGAGCTCATCGTGAGAAAAGAGAAGAAGAGCATAAAAAGCCGCCAAAATATGATTATCAGCTCATTTTTGACATGCGGGAAGGCTCGAAGCAGGCTGAAGCATTGGCTCAAAAAGCAAAAAATAATGGCATTCCAACTGACATTCTTAATTTAAAGAAAGACCCTACTAAAGAACAAATGGAACGAGTGACTCATCGCTCAAGGGTTTATATCATTGCACATGGATCCGAGGGGGTTGATAGTCTACGGCAAGGAAAAATAGAAAAGACTTTCCAAAATTTCGCTGACATCTTTTCACTCTCACCCAAATTAAACGAAGAGCCAAAGAATAATCAAAGAGTCAAAATCAGCCTTGTTATATGCGAGGGTGCTACAGATGGGGATAAGGGCGAAAAAAGTTTTGCAGAAAAATTAAGCAACTCTCTTTATTCCAAAGGAATTCTAGCGGAAGTGGTTGCTCGCAAAGGAGAATCGTCAACTGATAAGATTTATATGCGAAAGCTAGTGGGTGAAAAGCATCACGCAGAGGGAACGAAATTTTCTTTTATCACTACAGAAAAAGGTACCCTTATCACCCCAATCAAATACCATTCGCATTAAATATTTTCTTAAGAGATTGTCTCTAATAGAAACTTTGTCTAAATTTTAATTTTTGATTAATCTTTCTTTCCAGAAAGGGGAGGAACAGATATGTGTTCGCTCAGATTGTCATGTTGTTTTTTTTGGGGAAATTGGACTTATTCTACGGTACAATCAGATCAAGATATATTGCAGGCTTTAAAAGATCGTGCGCCTACCAAAGAAATTGTAAGATTGAAGAAGGGAGTTGAAGAGGTATCTGACGCAACTTTACTAGAAGTCGCTCTGAAGTATAAAAACCCTGAAGAAACCATCGGATTTCTGCTCAATAGTGGAATAAAAAAACCTACCACAGCGGATTTAAAAAACGCACTAGAGCATCAAAATACAAAAGAAGTGGTCGAACTCCTCATTAAACAGATAGATAATCCTGATCTTGAATCAGCTATTTTTTATGCCATCCGCTCCAAAAATTCTTTTGATGTTATTAAATTGCTTATAGACTCTGGCGCTCCATGCAAGTACGTTTGTGTGCTAGCAGCAGTCGATCTAAAGGCGTCTCAAACAATTATTGATTTGGTTAAAGAAGCTAACCGGCAATGGTTTGAAAAATTCAAAGCTCCTCATGAGGAAAAAGAAGAGGAGCATAAACAGAGGCCAAAATATGATTATCAGCTCATTTTAGATATGCGGCCAACAACCCATCAGGCTGCAACACTTGCTAAAAAGGCAAACAACAGTGGCATTCCAACTGACATTCTTTCTTTATTTAAAGCTATTACTAAAGAAGACATGAAACGAGTGACTCATCGCTCAAGAGTGTATATCATTGCACATGGATCCCCCGGAACTAATAAGCTTTGGGGTGAATCGGAAAATGGAAGAATAAGCATTACTTTCCAGAATTTAATTAACATCTTTTTAATGGCATCCAAATTAAAAGAAGCGCCAATGAATCATCAAAGAGTCAAAATCAGCCTTGTTGTATGCTATGGCGCTACAGATGGGGATAAGGGCCAAAAGAGCTTTGCAGAAAAATTAAGCAATTCTCTTTATTTTGAAGGCATTCGAGCAGAAGTTATTGCCCGTAAAGGATTGTCCTCAATTAACCGGGCGGAAATGCGTAAACGAGTCAATTCGAAATATCACGCAGAAGGAACGAAATTTTCTTTCATCACGAGAAGAAAAGGTATTATTATCACGCCAATCAAATACGGGCCTTCTTAAATAGC
Source organism: Rhabdochlamydiaceae bacterium (assembly GCA_035478495.1). Classification (GTDB taxonomy): domain Bacteria; phylum Chlamydiota; class Chlamydiia; order Chlamydiales; family Rhabdochlamydiaceae; genus DATIJP01. The sequence goes on along the minus strand of DATIJP010000072.1, from coordinate 24,771 downwards.
CAAAATTTCAATTTTTGATTAATCTTTTTTTCCAACAAATAGGAGAAAGCAGCTATGTGTTCGTGCAGATTGGAATTTTGTCCTATTCGAGGAACTGTGGCTTCCTCTTTACGATCACCGGATCAAGAGTTATTGGAAGCTTTAAGAGATTGTGCGCCTACAAAAAAAATCGAAACATTGAGGGAAAAAGTAACCTATGTATCTAATGGAACTTTATTAGAACTGGCCATATTATTTAAAAATCCCGCCGAAACCATCAGATTTCTTCTTGATACTGGAGAAAATCCCACCTTTGATCATTTAATACTAGCACTGGAAGGGCAAAGTGCAAAAGAAGTGATTAAACTCCTTATAAATAATCACATGGACTCATCTCATCTAGATAGCGCTATTTACATCGCCATTAAACATGGTAATTCTTACGAAGTCATTAAATTGCTTATAGACTCTGGAGTTCACTGCCATCAGTGCTGTGTGCTGGAGGCAAAACGACTATCGGCTTCTCAAGCAATTATTGACTTGGTCACTGCCGCTAATCTTCAGTATGAAAAAAAATTAGAAGCTCAGCGTAAGAAAAGGGAAGAAGAGCAAAAACAAGCCTTTCAGAGAAAAATAATACCGAAAGAAGCTTCTGGAAGCCGGCCAAAATATGATAATCAGCATATTATTTATATAGAGCCAGCTATGGCCCAGGCTAAAGCATTAGAAAGAAAAGCATTCGAGAAAGGCAGACTAACTTACATGTTTCCTTTCTCTGAAAATATGATTCAAAAACAAATGGAATGTGTGTCGCATCGCTCAAGAGTTTACATCATTGCACATGGAGGCCCTGGACTTGATTTTCTTACTGATGAATCGCAAAGCGGAAAACAGATCACTTCCGAGAATTTAGCTAATCTCTTTTTAATGGCGCACAGATTAAGAAAAGTGCCAAAGAATAAACAAAGAGTCAAAATCAGCCTTGTTGTATGCAATGGCGCTACAGAGGGGGACAAGGGGCAAAAGAGCTTTGCAGAAAATTTAAGCAAATCTCTTTATTCCAAAGGAATTCTAGCGGAAGTGGTTGCCCGTAAAGGACTCTCATCTGTTGATACGGTGAAGAGGCGAAAGCTAGTGGGTGATAAGCATCATGCAGAAGGAACGAAATTTTCTTTCATCACGACAAGAAAAGGTACTATTAGCACGCCAATTAAGTACAATTCGCCTTAAATGTTTTACTAAATTTCAATTTTTGATTACCCTTTCCTCGCAAAAATTGAGAAAGGCCATGTGTACACAAAAATTGTTGTTATCTGCTAGTAAAATTTGGGATATTCCTGTTGTAAAATCCGATCATGAGATATTGCAAGCTTTAAAAGAGTGTGCGCCTACCAAGAAAATCGAAACATTGAAGAAGACAATAACTTTAACTGCCGAAACTTTATTAGAAGCGGCCCTAAAATATAAAAATCCTAGAGAAACCATCAGATTTCTGCTCAATACTGGAATAAAACCCACCTCTGAAGATTTAAAGACGGCTCTAGAACACCAAAATGCAAAAGAAGTGGTCGAACTCCTTATAAATCAAATGCACGAGTCTGATTTAGAATCAGCTATTTTAACTGCAATTGAATCCAAGAGTTCTTTTGAAATCATTCAATTACTTATTAATTCGGACGCTCCATGCGAGCACTCTTGTCTGGAGGCAGCAGAGCGTCTAGACGCTTCTCAAGCAATTATTGATTTGGTTAAACAAGCTAACAAGCAATGGGTAGAAAAATCAAAAGCCCATGTTGAGAAAAGGGTAGAAGAGCTAAAACAATCTACTTCTAGAAAAAGAAAATCTATTGAGATGGAACCTCCTAAGAGCCAGCCCAAATATGATTATCAGCTTATTTTTGATATGCGGCCAGATACGGAGCAGTCCCGAGCACTGGCTGAAAAAGCAGGGGGTAAAGGCATCCCAACGCGCATTCTTCCTGTCTCTGGAGATATTAATCAAGCACGAATGGGTCCTGTGACTCATCGCTCGAGAGTTTATATCATTGCACATGGATCCCCTGGAGCTGATATTCTTACTGATGATAAGGGAATGAAAAAGACTTTCCAAAGTTTCGCTGACATCTTTTCATTGGTACCCAAATTAAAGGAAGTGCCGAAGAATAATCAAAGAGTCAAGATTAGCCTTGTGGTATGCTATGGCGCTACAGACGGAGACAAGGACAAAAAGAGCTTTGCAGAAAAATTAAGCAAAACTCTTGCTTCCAAAGGCATTTTTGCAGAAGTTGTTGCACGCAAAGGAAAATCGTTTGCTCAGACGAGTGACGGGCGAAAATTAATCGATAAAGTGCATCACGTAGAAGGATCGAAATTTTCTTTTATCACTACAGACAAAGATACCACTATCACTCCAATCACATACGGGCCGTCTTAAATATTTTCTTCTAAGATTGTCTCTAATGAAAACTTTGCCTAAATTTTGATCATTGAATAATCTTTCTTCTCAAAAATGGAAGATAAGACCATGTATACACAAAAATTGTCATTTTGTCCTGTTCTGGACTTTTGGAAATTTCCTTTGGTACATTCGAATAGTGAGATATTGCAAGCTCTAAAAGATTGTGCGTCTACCAAAGAAATCGAAAGATTGAGAAAAAAAGTAAAGGCTCTAGACGCGACTTCATTAGCAGTGGCCCTAAAATATAAAAATTCTAAAGAAACGATAAGATTTCTCCTCGATACGGGAATAAAACCCACCGCTGCAGATTTAAAGACGGCGCTGGAATATAAAAATACAAAAGAAGTGCTTGAACTCCTTATTAAGCAAATGAACGGGTCTCACTTGGAATCAGCTATTTCAGATGCCATCCGCACCAAAAATTCTTTTGAAATCATTAAATTGCTTATAGACGCTGGAGCTCCATGCGAGTCTGTTTGTGTGATGATGGCCGAGGGTTTAAATGCTTCTCGAGCAATTATTGATTTGGTCACGCAGGCTAACTGTCAGTGGCGTGAAAAATTATTGGCTCATTGTGAGAAAAGGGCAGAAGAGCAAAGACAAATTGTTCATAAAAAAAGAAAACTTATAGAGATGACAGACTCTCTGGACGAGCCAAAATATGATTATCAGCTCATTTTTGATATGCGGCCAAAAACTGATCAGGCTGAAGCACTGGCTGAAAAAGCAATCAAGAAAGGCATTCCCACTAACATTCTTTATTTAGAGAGAGATCCTACTAAAGAACAAATGGAACGTGTGACTCATCGCTCAAGAGTTTATATCATTGCACATGGATTCGAGGGAACTGATCATTTAAGTGGTGGATCTCGCATGAAAAAAATAACAATCACCTTCGAGAGATTCGCTAATCTCTTTTTATTGGCACCCAAATTAAAAGAAGAGCCAACCATTAAGCAAAGAGTCAAAATCAGTCTTGTAGTATGCGAGGGTGCCACACCTGGAAAGAAGGGCGAAAAGAGTTTTGCGGAAAAATTAAGCGGATCTCTTTATTCCAAAGACATTAAAGCAGTCGTTGTTGCCCGCAAAGGAGGGTCATCAACTGATGTGGACAAGATGCGAAAGCTAATCGATGAAGCGCATCACAAAGAAGGAACGAAATTTTCTTTTATCACTACAGACAAAGATACCATTATCACCCCAATCAGATACGGGCCTTCTTAAATAGACAAAATTTCAATTTTTGATTAGCATTATCTTCCCAAAAACGGGGAAAGGCTATGTGTTCACAAAAAGTGGAATTTTGTCCTGTTCAGGAGATTTGGGGTAGTCCTTCGGCACGATCAGAAGATGAATCAAAAGCTCATCGTGAGTGGGAAGGAGAGCAAAAACACTCTGTTCGTTTCACAAGACTTGTAGTGATAAAAGACCCAGGGGATCAGAAAAAATATGATTATCAGCTCATTTTTGATATGCGGCAAGATACGTCCCAGGCCAGAGCACTGGCTGAAAAAGGAGCCCATAAAGGCATATCCAGTTGCATTCTTCCTGTGTCAGCAGCTATTGATAAAGAACAAATGAAACCTGTGACTCACCGCTCGAGAGTTTATATCATTGCACACGGAGCCCCTGGAGATGATTTTCTTATGGATAATAAAAGAATAAAAAAGACTTTCCAAAATTTCGCGGACATCTTTTCACTCTCATCCAAATTAAAGGAAGAGCCAAAGGATAATCAAAGAGTCAAAATTAGTCTTGTGGTATGCGATGGCGCTACAGATGGAGACAAGGGCAAAAAGAGCTTTGCAGAAAAATTAAGCAAATCACTTGCTTCCAAAGGCATTTTTGCAGAAGTTGTAGCACGCAAAGGAAAATCGTACACTGATAGTAACGGGCGAAAGTCAATCGATAAAGTGCATCACAAAGAAGGAACGAAATTTTCTTTTATTACTACAGACAAAGATACCACTATCACTCAAATCCAATACAAGTCTTTCCGGTGTTAAATATTTTCCTCTAATCGTTTAATGCGCTCTTCAAGAGGAGGGTGCGATGCAAAGAGAAAAAGAAGGCCCTGTTTTTTGGGTGTGGAAATTTTAAAAGCTTGAAAAGCTGGCTGCTCTGCTCTTTGGTCTCTCTGATTCATTGTGTGCTGCAAAGATTTCAAAGCTGAGATCATCTTTTCTTTGCCCGCAAGTTCAGCTCCGCCGCGATCAGCGCGGAACTCTCTAAAACGAGAGTAGAAGGCAATCACAATCGCTCCCAAAAGCATAAAGGCAATTTCAAAAATAAAAACCATGATCATGTAAGTGGCGTAGGAGCCGCCGCCAGATCGCCTATCTTTACCAAGACCGGAAACAATGTAAGCTAAAACGCGTGCTAAGAACATGACAAAAGCATTGACCACGCCTTGAACCAAAGTCATCGTGACCATATCGCCGTTTGTAATATGTGTGATCTCATGCCCGAGGATGCCTTCAATTTCTCCTTGATTCATTTTATTTAATAGACCACGTGAGACTGCAACTAGAGAGCGTCGTTGGGTGGGCCCAGTTGCAAAAGCATTCACTTCAGGAGATTCGTAAATGCCTACTTGCGGCATTTCTGGAAGATGTGCTTTTCGTGATAAGGCATAAACAGTGTTAAGAAGATAGCGCTCTGCTTGATTTTTTGTGTCAGGATCAATGAGCTTTACTCCCATGATCATCTTTGCCATCACTCTTGAGAGAGAAAGAGAGATGAGCGCGCCTCCCATTCCCCAAATCAGGCAGAAAATCATCAAAGATTGGTAGTCAAGCCCAACTTGTGTTAGGTAAGGACGTATATTGAAAATGCTCAAGATGGCTGAAATGGCGATCACAACCAAAAAGTTGATCGCTAAAAAAAGAAAGATTCTTTTTGCAAAATGCATAATTGTCTCACTGTTAATGGCCTATTTTAGCACGTCAGATTTTTATTTGCATATAAATCAGGCGTCTGACATGTATCAAATTAAAGAAAAGAGAGATGAAAATGAAATCTTTTACACCAATTAAAAAATTTAAAAGAAATAGTTTCTCTAAATCGCGCATCCAAAAATTAAATCATAATAAAAAGAAAGCATCCTGCTACGTCCTCATCACCTGCGGCGAGCCAAACGCAGAAGAAAAAATGGATGTGGAAATGACTTATGAAGGCGAGCCTATCTTAGCTGCATATCTTCTGGAAAATGCTCAATCTATTCTCGACGATAAAATCTGTAATTCGTAACTCATGTTACGCAGCCGCTGAATGCGGTGGCATAACATGAATAAATTTATTGTTTTCAAACAGGCACAGGATCAACAAGATTTAAGAGCATAGCAGCAGGATGGCAGGATGGCCAAGATGAAGAGTTAACTTTAAATTTTCTATCCTATTCATCCATCTTGCTATTTTGTTTCTTAATCCTATTCTTCTATCCTGTTCATCTTGCCATCCTGCTACTTTTCTCTTTTCTTTAGTCCAAAATCCATTAATAAGCATATGACATTAAATTTTCCTGCCTATCTTGTTATCAATCTTCCATATCTTGTTTTTCGATTATATTAACTCATGTTATGCCGCCTTTCAGCGGCTGCGTAACATGAGTTCGTAAGTAATTCGTAACGAATTCCCGATTTTGCTATACTTTTCTTTATGTCAATAGAACTGCTTAATTTGAAAAAGTGGTACGACGCCCATAAAGAAGAGATTTTCTCTCGATTCTTTACTTTCTTGAAGTTCGCTAGCATCGGAACTGATCCTGCATATCATGAGGAAACAAAACATTGTGCAGAGTGGCTAGTGGACTACTTGAATCAAATCGGATTTAAGGCAGATCTTCATGAAACCTCAGTACATCCCATTGTTTTTGCCACTTATCTTCATGCAGGTAAAGATCGACCAACACTTCTCATTTATCATCATTACGATGTGCAGCCCGTAGATCCTTTGGAACTATGGCAATCAAAACCCTTTGAACCAACACTTAGAGATGGAGCGGTCTATGCAAGAGGGGCGCAAGATAATAAAGGCCAATGTTTTTATTCGCTGACCGCCATGGAAGCTTTTTTAACTCTTTGCAAGGATGCAAAAGTCAATCTCAAAGTCTTTATTGAAGGCGAAGAAGAATCGGGCAGTGTCGGCACTGCAGAATTTATTAAAGAACATGGCGATCTTCTCTCTGCGGATTATCTTCTAGTGGTTGATTCGGGAATACCAGGACCTAGAATGCCTGCCATTACAATGGGATTACGAGGGATAGTGACCATGGAGGCCACAATAAAAAACTCCTTCATGGACCTTCACTCAGGTTCACATGGAGGCGTTGCTTTAAATCCTAACCGCGCTTTGGTACAGCTCCTTGCCAAATTATGGGATGCAAGTGGAAAAATAGCCGTTCCCCATTTTTACGATGATGTCAAAAAGTATTCAAAAGAAGAACTTGCAAAGCTAGTCATGACGTTTGATAAAGAGGATTATGAAAGGAAATTTGGAGTCAAGGCTTATGCGATCGAACCGGGATTTTCACCGCGTGAGAGCAATTTTATTCGTCCAACAATAGAGATCAATGGAATTAGCGGCGGCTATACGGGCAAAGGATTTAAAACAGTGATTCCTTCGACTGCGATCGCAAAGATTTCTTGCCGGCTTGTCCCTAATCAAGATCCAGATAAAATTGTCAAATTGATTTCAGAGTTTCTACTTTCGCATCTACCCAAAGGGCTCGATTTTAAAATCAGTGATGTTCATGGGGCAGCTGCTTTCAGTAGTACCTTTGATTCTCCTATTGTAAAAATGGTCTCGAAAGCTTATGAGGAAGTGTTAGAGAAGCCTTGCCGCTTTTTAGTGATGGGCGGTTCTATACCGATTGTAGGGGATTTAGCGAAGGCAAGCGGCGCTGCAGTGGTTGTCATGGGATATGGATTAGATGATGATGAAATCCATGCGCCCAATGAACATTTTGGCGTCGATCGATTTGAACAAGGTTTTTTGACAATGGCACGGATTTTACATCATTTTCAGCATGCTTAAAGGACTCAAAGAAAAAATCTTAAAATCTTTTATTTTCTGGGGCACTCTTGGCCCGCTACTCTTGCTTCTCACTTTTATTGTCTTTATTGTGCAAGCTTCCTTTGCTATTCCAACCCCTTCTACTTGGATTGGATTTGTCAGTTCCTATCTGATCGGCCTTTTTATCACCGTTGTTTCGATGATGGAGATAGATGCACTTTTTTTAGAAAAAAAAGAACAGATGCAAGCTTATAAAGAAGAGATGGCCCATTTACAAAGTGCACTTCGCCAGGCGCAAGTGAGTAAGCTGGAAGAAAAAGAAACTCTGCAAAATGAAAACCAGCTGATGAGGCAAAATTTTGATGAAGAACTCAAGGAACTCTCCAGAGCTTATGAAAAACTCTTTGGAGAAAATACAGAATTTAAAAATAAAGCCCACTCTCTGCAAGCCTCTTTAGAAGCTGCTTTAGAAGAGCTGGGCAAAACAAGACAACTAGAGTATTTACTGAAAGAGATAAAGTCTAATCAAGAGCCCAAAGAAACCATCGAGCCTGATACTGCTGTTTTCGAGCATATTCAACAAATGGATGAAGAACTTGTCTCTCTTGAGCAAGAAGTGGTGGTGTTGCATGGGATCATTTCTAAAGTTCTCACAGAAAAGAAAACCGCTCGTCCTAAAAAACCCAAACCCTCTCCAGAGCCTAATCTCTTAGAAGAAATTTTCAAAAGCACTGAAAGATAACCACAGAGGCACAGCTTACGGTCAACCACAGAGGCACAGAGAAACAGAGTGAAGAGGAGCTTTTTTATTTTTTTCGGGGGTGAACCGAAAAAAATAGAAGTCCATTTTTTTCGCTTCGCTCGCGAAAAAAATGAACTCCTCCGAACTCTGTGCTCTCTGTGCCTCTGTGGTTATCTTTTTAATGCTAACCACCCGTGGGAATAGTTAGGATCTCGTGGCCAGTCTCGGTGATGAGCAGAGTATGCTCCCATTGAGCGCTTGGTTTGCCGTCAGCTGTGCGGGCTGTCCATTCATTGGAATCAAAAATGGCATCGCGCACACCTGCATTGATCATCGGCTCAATGGTAAAGGTCATTCCTGGAACAAGTGGGATTTTTAGGTTATTATAGTGATGCGGGACTTGAGGAGGCTCATGGAACGAAATACCGATTCCATGTCCGACAAATTGATTTACAACAGAGCAGCCGTGCTCTCTTGCATAAGTCTCAATCACATTTCCGATTTCATTAAGCAGGATCCCTGGTTTTAAGATTTCAATGGAGCGCATGAGACACTGATATGAAACGTCCACCACATTTTGTTTTTCTTTGTCAATTTTGCCGATCATCACCATCTTGCTGCAGTCGCCAAAATAGTCATTTAAAATTGTGCTCACATCAATATTGACAATATCGCCCTCTTTGAGGGGGATATCATCAGGGAAGCCATGGCAGATCACATCATTTAAAGAGGTGCACGTATTATAGGGATATGGGGGAGAGCCATAACCGAGTGGGGCCGGGATAGCGCCTGCTTCTTCATGCAACCGGTGCGCATATTGGTCCAATTCCAGGGTAGTGACGCCTTCTTTGGCCATTTTGCACACTTTATCTAGAATATCTGCTGCAAGCTGGCAAGCTTTGCGAATCCCTTTAATTTCTTGCTCAGTTTTTAAAATAATGCCATATTTTTTTTTGTAATCACGGGCTAAATCTCCCATATTAAGGGGAGGCTGAGGGAAATGGCATTTCTTCCATTTTTTTCCACTACCGCACCAGCAAGGATCATTTCGCGAGATATTCATGATATTCCTACCATAACCTGAGTTTCGGGTTTATTTTATAGTGGGTTGCTACAGATTTCGAGGAAAATTTTGTAAATTTTTGCACGTTCAATAGCTGAAAGCACCTATGGACGTGCTAAAATTTGCAAAATTTGCCCGAAAGGTGTAGTAAGACACTATGAAAGAAACACGAAATTCAGGTTAATATTAAGGGCAAACATAGCCGCCGTCAATAATCCAATCAGCTCCAGTCACAAATTTTGATTTTGGGCTGGCTAAATATAAAACAGCTTCAGCGATATCACCTGGTTCGCCCAGGGTTTTTTGAGGTGTTTTATCGATCCAAGTCGAGTGGAGCGCAATGGATGGCTCTAAAAGCCCTGTCTTAATATAGCCCGGAGAAATTGCATTCACTCGAATGCCATATTTTGCCCATTCGACGGCCAAACTTTTAGTCAGCATCCCAACACCTCCTTTTGCCGCATTGTAATGGCACTGTTTTTGCGGGAGGACCACAATATGTCCGCAAATGGAAGAGATATTAATAATTGATCCCCCATTTCCGTGTTCGATCATTTTTTTTCCTGCAGCTTGAGAGCAGAGAAAGACGCCAGTGAGGTTCACTTCAATCATCCTGTGCCAGTCATCATAGGCCATCTCTTCGCAAGGGGCTGCACCGGCGATTCCTGCATTGTTTACTAAAATATCAATGCGGCCCCAGCGGCCCACTACAGATTCAACCGCTGTTTCTACCTGTTTTGGGTTTGCGACATCGCATGCACAGACAAAAGCATCGACCCCATAATCATCTTTAATTTTTTTGGCCACTTTTTCTGCCTCTTCCGTGCTTTTATTCACTAAAATGGCCACATTGGCCCCTTCTCTTGCAAAAGAGAGGGCACAAGCTTCTCCAATTCCACGCGATCCTCCCGTGACCAAAGCATTTAAACCTCCCAATTCTTTAGCGAAGGCGCTCCCACTGATGAAGAGTAAAAAGGCTAAAATAAGATACATAGTTTTTCCTGTTTTTTGGTACGAAGATTATATACAAGATAGAGCAAAATTCAATAGTTTACTTTGTGAAGAAAAAGTCCTTTCGCAGGCGCAGTCACCCCAGCTTGGGTCCGGTCCCTGCTTTGTAGAATGAGAGGAAGGCTTTCAAGGGGAATTTTGCCCTGGCCAATATAAACTAAAGTACCCACTATAGTTCGCACCATTTTATAGAGAAAACGATTGCCAATGACAGAAATTTGCATGCGGCTTTGCGGCAAAGCCTCGGCAGTCAAAGAATAGATTTCACGCACACCACTTTCTGGATCCTCTAATTTCTGATTGGAAAAGGCTGAAAAATCGTGCGCGCCATGCAGCATTTTTGCCGCTTTTCTTATGAGTTCAAGATCTAATGAATAAGGATAATGCCAAGAGAGGTCTCGATAAAAAGGGAGTTGGAAAGGGGAATTACAAATAAAGTAATGGTATTCCTTTGAATGGCAATCTAAAGTGGGATGAAAATCGGCGCTGGCAAATTCTAAAGAGAGCAGGGCAATATCTTTGGGAAGGACCGCTTGGACGCTTTTTTTAAGTGCGCTTAAGTTTTCGACCTCCGTAAAAAAATGAATCACTTGCCCCTGGGCATGGACGCCGCGGTCTGTCCTGCTGGCAGCTTGGATCCGCACTTCCTTCCGAAGGATCTGTGCAAGCGCTTTTTCTAAAGATTCTTCTATACTGGGGCCCTCTTTGGTTTTTTGAAAGCCTAAATAATGCGTCCCAGCATAGGCCACGGTGGCTTTTATATTTTTCATGGAGACTATTTTATCACTTGGTGGGGAAGAAGGCAGCAGTTATTGAGGCCGTCGACAAACATTTGGATCGCGATCATGATCAGCACAAGACCCATGAGCTTTTCACAGGCAAGAATACCCCGTTTTCCCAAAACATTTTTTAAAAATGATGAGGAAAGAAGGATGGCTGTTGTGAATACCCATGCAATAAGAATAGAAGAAAGGACAATTACGGAGCTTACCCCTTGTTTTGAATAGAGCATAATAGCTGCTAAAACGGCAGGCCCGGCGACAAGTGGAATGGCAAGGGGAACAATAAAGGGTGCTTTATCATGTAAAACTTTTCTTTCACCATTCATGCTCGGGAAGATCAATTTAAGTGCAATAATGAAAAGAATAATCCCCCCAGACATCATGACCGCTCCATGGGAGATATTTAAAATACTGAGCAGGTAATCCCCAATATAATAGAAAAAAACCATGACGAAAAGCGCAATGATCAGTTCACGAAAGATAATGCGCGTCTGCTTTTTAGGGTCTACGCCTTTTAAAACAGCAATAAAGATCGGGATATTGCCAATGGGGTCCATCAGGATGAAAAGTGCAAAAGAGAGAGAGAAGATCCTCATATTAATTTGATATACAGTCAGACTCAATAATATTCCAGAGATCTGCCAGGAATTTTTTCTGCGCTTTATTTAAATTAAATAGGACCAGAAGACAATCTTGGTTGTTTTTGAAGGCGGCTGCCGTCCAATTGGCCGACCCCATGGCTAAAGTATTTCCATCGACTAGGGCCCATTTGTGATGCAAGAGCGCATCTCCCTGGCTTAAATAAATTTTTATGCCTTCATTTTGAAGTTCTTCCAAAGTTTTGCAGCTGCTGCCGTGCCCCGTAAAAAAATCAACCGCGATCTTCACTTCAACGCCCCGTTTATGGGCTTCGATCAACTTTTGCGTGAGAAGGGGATGGGTCAAAGTAAACATGGCGATTGAAATGCTCTCTTTTGCGGTATCAATGAGATGGACCAATCTATCCAGTGCTTTTTTTTCAAAATCAGGCAAAAAATAGAGTTCTACGCTTTGGTCATTTAATTGGAAGGAAAAATCTAAGGTAGGGCAGCACTTCAAATGGCTCGCCAAAGTAGCATGCATAATGCCAATGATTAAATTATCATGTATGCGGAGTGATTCTGGAGTGAAATTCGCTGTCCCGAGATAGGTCAATTGATTGTCAATCACCAATATTTTACGATGCATTAGGCCAGAAGAATGGATTGGGAAAACCTCAAGCTTCTCTTGAAATTCTGACTTTAGATTGGGCGATGCCTTCTCATCATAGAAAATGGTGATCTCAAGCCCCTGCAGCTTTTTTTCTTTTAGAATCGCAATGATATCCGGATCAGTGAGACCATAAATATGAATTAAGATGGAGGATTTTGCTTTTTTTAGCGCCTCGCAAATGATCAGCTTTAAATCATCGCGTTTTTGGTTGGAATAAAAAATAATCGGGTGTGTGATAGAGGGAAGTTTAATTTCTAAGGCAATGAAATGAAGCCAAAAAAGGCCCCCTCCAATGCCCAAGAAAAGAAGGATAAATTTAGATTTTTTGGCCAGCAGCGCGAAGCTCCTGGATCACAGGGCCAATTCCCAATTTATCAATCGTACGCATTGCTTGCATTGAAAGGCGCAAGGTGACAAAGCGGTTTTCTTCAGGGAAGAAAAAGCGTTTTTTAACTAAATTAGGTAAGAATCTTCTTCTTTTAATCCCAGTGATTTTAAGACCGATGCCCTTTTTCTTTTTTGCGATACCACGTGTCGTGTAACGGTTGCCAGAGACTGGCCTTCTTCCTGTGACTTGACATTTCTTAGTCATATTCCTCTCCTAATTGAAGCCAGAATCATAGCAGCTGAATCCTTATTGGACAAGTAGAATGGCACTATAAACTTTAAATTTGACAAAATTCTTTTTTAACGTGCCCCTGCCCCTGCCCGGTTATCCGATTAAGGGGGTTGCAAGAAATCAGAATATTGGTAATGATCCAGGAATGTTTATGACCCCGTTGCAAGGACATATCTTTGTATGACCATTTTTCAGCTTCATCAAGAAAAAAATGAAAAAAAACAGTTAGAGCTTCCTATTTTGGAGCTGAAAGAGGCCCCTGAAGAAAAAAAACGAGATTCCCTTTTTTCATCCGTAGTCACCCGTTTTTTCTTCTTCTTGCTTCTCATTGCAGATCTCATTTGGGGAGTCTATGCGGTGCTCCTTTTCACGCTAAGTTTAGCGATTGGTTTTGTCACACTCTTCCGCGCACGCTCTTTTAAATCTCTTTTTTCCAAAGCCTTTTTGATGGTCAGACGTGTTGCCATTTGTGCACTCTCACTTTTTGTCGGATTTTTTAGTCCTGCATTTGGAATTATGGTCGCCTGTACCTATTTTCTAATGTACGATAAAGCAGGAATTGAAGAGGTGATTCCTAACTCATTACAGGATCAGTTTAAAGATATTTTTAAATCAAATGAGCTCTCCTAAATTTGTTTATGCTGGCGCCACCAAACGTGTTTTAGCTTTCTGCATAGATAGCTTAATCATTTTATTTTGTTATATGGGCTTTGGCATCTTATTTAGTCTGACGATCGTTAACAAACTCATTTTTCAGTTGCCGATCATTGGATTATGGTGGTACGGAGGGATGTTAGTACTTCCTTGGCTGTACTATGCGTTTTATGAGTGTTCTCGGATGCAGGCAACAATAGGAAAGCGGATTCTTGGATTAAAAGTCGCTTCTCTATCTGGAGAGCGCATCAATTTTGCAAAGGCAACAGGGCGCTATTTTGGAAAATTTCTTTCTCAAATCACACTCGGTTACCTTTTAGTTCTCATGACAGAAAAAAAACAGGCTCTTCACGACAAGCTCGCCTCCACAGTGGTGATCGATTCGAAAGAACCCTAATCATCCTCTGTGATAATTAGAATGCTACTAATGAGAATAAAGCCGAATAAAGAAAGAAAAGAGAGATAGTGTGGGCCAAAAAGACTTGTTTTCACAGTGCAAGCTTCACTGCCAGTACAAAAAATTTCCAAAAAGCTATCAGGAGCATATTGCAGCACCACATGGAAAAGGGCGAGGCATAAACCGATAAGCGCTAGAGGAAGTGCATAAGGAATGATCTTATAGTCTCTTCGAAATGCAGCGATTCCTAAAATGACTGCAAGAGGAAAAACAGCGATACGCTGATACCAGCAAAGCGAGCAGGGCTCGTGATTCTTAATTTCACCAAAATAGAGGCTGCCCAAAGTGGCTAAACAAGCAAGTATCCAAGCAAAATAAAGCCCATTTTTTTTAATCACGCTCATCCTCCCCCCCTTGGTGATGGTTGGCTTCTTGTCGGCGGTGCAACCGGTTTATTTGGATTAGGTGCTGGTTTTTTAGCTTGGTTCAAAGGTCTTTGCGGCGCTGGTTCGGGTTCTTCGGGCGGAGCAGTTGGAGCAGCAGGTTGCGCCGGCTGCTCTGGTGCAACAGGTTCTACAGGCTCCTGTGGCGCGGGTGCTTGTAATTCCTTCATTTGAGAGATAATTTCATCATAAGATGAGAGCCTAGCCCGAACAGTCGTCCCTGAATAGGTGTTGGTAATTTGAATGGGATAGTCATCATCATCACCGATGCAACAGCAAATGGGTGCAGGACCTAGCCAATAAGCTGCAAGACGCACATCATCCGGTGCAATCTTATAATAAAATCCGTCAGAGACTTGGAAGTATTGTCCTTTGCCCAGATTCTGAGAAATATAAAGGTTGGTATCAGAATTGATTTTTTTTACAGAGGATTGCTCAGAAAGTGATTTTGGCTCGGATAAAGATCCAGAGGGAAGGACATTTGAGAGCGAAGAACTGAGATTAAATGGCAGCCGCGTAGGGAAGCCAAGGAATAGGACCAGTGCAAATGCAAAGATTGCACCAAACAAAAGAACTTTCTGAGAAATCATATACCCCTCTTAAACTTTACTTAAAAGAGGCAAGGATATTTTTCAATTTTAATCTAAATAAGGGGAGAAATCGTCCGCAGATGGTGACGCAAGCCCTTTAAAGCCTTGGGAGAGTGGTTTCTTGTGCGTGTAATGTTTTCTGCTCGCTTAAGGTATTCCCAAGCTCCATTGTAATCCAATCTTTCAACACAAAGCACTGCGAGATAATATTCTACTGTGGGATCATTGGGATCGATTTTGTGATAAGATTTTAAGATGTTTAGCGCCTCGCTGGCGCGATTGAGTTGGAGATAGGTGACAGCCAGCTGAAGAATGCCTCCTCTAAAGCGCGGGTATTTTTTCACAATGTCTTGAAGACTTTTTTGTTTTTCAAGGACTGATTCGCGCGTTTCATCCACAGGTAAAAAAACAGATTTTAACCCTTCGATCTCGATTGCACCATTTAAATAGTCCTGTGGAAGTGATTCTGCAACGACTGCATGATCGAAGACGAGGTTGCGGATCTGACTTAAGAGTTCGCTGCCTTTTTCTATTTTTCCTATAAAGAGGTAATTAAAACCTAAAAACATCTTAATGAGAGGGTCATCTGGAAGATAGGGAAGTGCTTTTTCGTAGAGAGTGACTGTTTTTTGATATTCTTCTTTTGCCCAATAGACAGAGGCCTGGTTGACAAAGGCCATTCCGACCACTTCTTTTAATGTTCGTCTTTGAAGTAGGCGGGTATTAATACCAAGATAGGTCTCATCGGATGGATTGATGCCGCGCGCGGTGGTTTCAATATTGATGACCTCATCCCCATTTTCCCAGCGCACAAAAATGTGGCCCGGCGGGGTGATGATTTCAAGAGGCAGATCTAAGCGTTGCGCGAGGCAAAGATAAAGAATGGAAACTCCCAAGCAGACCCCTTGGCGGTTATCAAGCACGGATGGTAAAAATGTGTAAAGATCGATGTCTTTTGCATAGAGAGCATGTGGCGGGAAGCGAAAGCGCATTTCTTGAAAAATAAAACGGTTGATCTCTCGTATTTTATCAATTGGAGTTGCATTTTTAGGCAGGCGTACTGAGACTTGAAGCGCCATGAGATCTAAGCTTGCCTCATACTGCAAGATTTTATCTCGGATATTTTCCTCTTCATCAA
Source organism: Rhabdochlamydiaceae bacterium (assembly GCA_035478495.1). Classification (GTDB taxonomy): domain Bacteria; phylum Chlamydiota; class Chlamydiia; order Chlamydiales; family Rhabdochlamydiaceae; genus DATIJP01. Next base: position 8,631 of record DATIJP010000072.1, on the reverse strand, counting down.
ATTGATTGATCAGAAGGGCGCGGCCTAAATCGGTTTCCTCTGAAGGAAGATTGAAAAGCTCTTCTTTTGTCCAAATGGAGCAGCCCTTTAATTTTCGATTGGCAAAATGGCTAGAAAGAGAGCTCACTATATTTAGCTGTTCTTCAGATAGTGATATAGGGGGATCAAAACTTTGCCGTGTTACAAGGGAGACAATGGCCTGGATATCTATTTGCGGGAAAGGGAAGTCTTCTACATATTGACTTTGGTTGCCATGGCTGAGTAATTTCCAAGCATGTTCTAATGCCTTTTTTCCTTCTACCGTCTCTTTATAGAGCTCGTAAAAAGCTAAATGTTGCGCCAAAGAATGGGGATCAAGACTATTAAAGATGGATTTCAAATTATTTTTTTCTACTGGAGGCCGATTTTCCTTTTTCTTTGCTGAGAGAGGACTAAAAAAGGCTAAAATGATCAAGAAGGGTAGCAGTCTACGCATGATTTAAACTTAACATATAGAATATTAAAATATATTTTTAAAAATAGATTTTTTGCTTTGAATTTGTTAAAATTAACTACTAATAATCAAAATATAAATAATATTTATATATGTCAATTGGTGCAGTTGATAGCAATCCAAATTTTTCGGAGAGAATTTTAGATGTTTACTACTATCCAGAAAAAAGTAAAGTGGTGGGAATAGCCGAAGATTTTTTACTTCCAATTTGGTTTATTTTCGATGGAAAGTCTTATGACGTCGTCCCTATTGATTCTGGAAGATTTTCTTTTATTAAACAGAATCACGATTTTAAAACATCTGTTATTAGATTAATTACTGGTGTTTTTCTAACTACAATAATCATTACGATTTTCCCAATTGTTCCGGTAGTTACTATTCTTTCAGCTGCTTGTATCATAAAACTTATCCATCCTCAGCAGAGACGCATACATCGATTGTTTCAGGATTTTATACAAGCTCGATCTGCTGTCGCAGCTGCTCCCCAAAGAAATCCAGCAGTTGCTGCACCCCAAAATCAGGCGCCGCCCGCATCAAGCTCTACTTCCCCATCTGCAGCTTCAGCGGCACCAGCTTCCGATCTACCAGATAATTGTGTCGTTTGTTTGGAACCTACGACGATGGCTGGTTTTGTAGATCGCAACTTTTTCATTAGATGTTCTCATGTATTTCACACACTGTGTAGTCCTCCAGACAGGGACATTCGACGCCGTGACTGTCCAATGTGTCGAAGTCCCAATGCGGGTGAGTGGATGAGAAATGCTCGAGAGCGAAGAGAGCGTCTAAGGCTGGAGCATATGGCACGACAGCGATTAGAAAGAGAGCGACAACATTTCTTACCACCGAATCCATATTTAGAAAGTTCACCTCCATCGCCTTCATCTCCATTTGTTCTTGCTTCTCAGCTCGCAGCTGCCCCGCAAAGAAATCCACCTGTTGCTGTAAACCAAAATCAGGCGCGGCCTGTATCAAGTTCTAGTTCACCATCTGCAGCTTCTTTGGCCTCAGCTTCTAATCCACTAGAAAATTGCACTATTTGCTTGGAACCTATGGAAAAGGCTGATATGGGAAATCGCCAAATCATTCGCAGGTTAGAATGTTTTCATATATTCCACACAAACTGTATTTCAGGATGGGACACTCAAGAGCATGGCTGTCCAATATGTCGACATCGCGATGGCCAGCCAGTCAATGACTCCCGAATAGGTAATATTAGAGATCAGCTTATCCCTCCAAATTTTGGGGTGGGATGGGGATCAAACTCGATTGGGAATATTTTTCACAGGTTCTTTTCAGGAGATCACCGTCTTTTCGGAAGAGTGGGACCGTTAGAACAAGAGCGAGAAAGACAAGCCTACGCTGCATTTCGTGCCGAAGGAGATGCACATATTCAACAGCTTAGAGAACTTATGCGTCTGCAGCGATTAGAAGAACAAAGACGGCTACAAAATGGAAACTTACCGCGGGATCCATTTGCTGCATTACGGCTCCCAACTATAAGGCCAGAATTTTTAAGAGTCAGACACATCGACACTGACGATGACGATAGGGTAGAACATTCACCTCCATCGCCTCCATCGCCTCCATCGCCTCCATCGCCATTTGTTTCTCAGCTCGCTGCTATACCGCAAAGAAATGCACCTGCTGCTGCACCCCAAAATCAGGCGCGGCCTGTATCAAGCTCTAGTTCACCCTCTGCAGCTTCAGCGGCACCAGCTTCCGATCAACCAGATAAGTGCGCCATTTGCTTGGAACCGATGGAGAAGGCTGATATGGGAAATCGCCAAATCATTCGCATCTTAGAGTGTTTTCATAAATTTCACACAAGTTGTATTTCACCATGGGTGGACATTCAACATAAGAGCTGTCCAATATGTCGACATCGTGATGGCCAGCCAGTCAATGACTCTAGAATAGGTAGTATTAGAGATCAGCATATCCCTTCAAATTGGGCATCACTTATTTTTGATACATCCCGATCAGACAGTCATATAGAAAGACAGCTGGCAGAACAAGAGCGACAAAGACAAGCTCATGCTGCACATCCTGCCCAAGAAGATTCAGAAATTAGAGGTATTCGAAGGTTAAGAGAATTTATGCAACGTCAGCCCCAGCAACAAAACTTCCCATCGAACTCATCTCTTCAATTTCCGATGGTATTCTTCGATCCTAACTTTAGCTCGGTACGTTTCTTTGATTTTCGATAGTCAGTGAGCTTGGGTCAAGAATTTTAGAAAATGTCTACAAGAATGCGCTCTAGTTCTATCCTGTTTATCCCATAGGGATCAACCTAACTTGCTTTTTGAAGATATAATCGAAAAACAAGATATGCAGGATTGAAAACAAGATAGGCAGGAAAATTTTACGAAGGAACTAGATAATGTACTGAAAAAATTAGAATGAGGCTAAGAAAAAAGAAAAGTAGCAGGATGGCAGGATGAACAGGATAGAAGATTTAAAGAGGACCATAACTCTTCATCTTGTCCATCCTGCCATCCTGCTAGTATGCCTTTAATCTTGTTGATCCTGTTGCTGCTTTTTGAAAACAGTAAATTTACTCAAAAAGGGAATTAGGTTGATGCGTATGCCTGTTTATCCTGTTATTCTGCTTGTTCTCGAAATTAGAATAGATTTTTGGCTTTGAGTCCGTTAAAATTAGCAACCTGAAAAATTAAAAAACTATATGTCGATTAGTGCAGTTGATAGAAATCCAAATTTTTTGGATGGAATTTCAAATGTTTATCACTATCCAGAAAAAGATAAGCTATTGATCACTGTCGAGCAGTTTTTAGTTCCAATTTCATGGCTTTTCGATGAGAAGCATTATATCTATCATTCTATTCATTCGGAAAGATCTAGAATCTTTGAAAAAATCGAAATCGATGAGACTGAATTTATCATAAGAAACATTACAGCTGTTTTTGTCTCTATCGTCATTATTTGCCAGTTTTCTATTGTTGCGTCACTCTGTATTCTTTCAGCTGCTTGTATCATAAAACTCATCCATCCTGAACATAGACGCATTCATCAAGACTTTCAGGGCTTTGTCTCAAGAGAAAATAGCGGAGCCCAGCCTCCTTCTTTCGCTGCTTCACCGCAAAATCAAGCGCGGCCTGCATCAAGTTCTAGTTCACCCTCTGCAGCTCCATCGGCACCAGCTTCCAAGCAACTAGATAAGTGCGCCATTTGCTTGGAGCCTATGAAGAAAGAAGATCTTGGAAATCGCAGCATCATTCGCCATTTAGAATGTTTCCATAGATTTCACACAGACTGTATTTCACCGTGGGTGGACATTCAACATAAGAGCTGTCCAATATGTAAGACTATTCCCACTAGAGAGTCATCCAATGACTCCAGAATAGGTAGTATTAGAGATCAGCATCTCCCTTCAAGTAGGGCAGGAGGGAGATCACACTTGCATGGAGGTATTTTTCACAATCGCCATGCAGAAAATGTCCAGCTTATAGAAAGACTGGAACGGGGACGAAGAAATCAAGTCGATGCAAATAATCAACATTCAAGAGAGCGTAGAGAAAGACGGCAACAAAGCTTATCGCCGAATCAATATCGACGGGGGAGATTTCCGATTTCCCACCTATAAGCTCAGATGAACCTATCCCAATATTCTTAATATTTGATTTTTGATGCATTGTTTTTCAGATTTTGAGGCCGGTTCGCAGGACATACTTAAATTAAGTAGGCCAAGAACCGGGCTCGAAATGTGAAAAAAAAGGCGCGAAAAGCGAGTATTAAGAATATTGGGATAGGTTCATATAGTCATTACAGTTCTTAAAATAGAATAGATTTTTAGTTTTGAATGGTTCAAAATCGATCAAAGTAGGGAAGTTATGGCTCTGGATAGAGTTGTAAGTGATTATCCTGGTCGAATTTTGAACTGTTATCACCATCCAAGAAAAAGTGATTTCGTAAAAATTGCGGACCTTTTTTTACTTCCCATTACACTCACTTTTAATAGAGAGCATCATTATTTCGTCGAAATTGATCCGGCTAGAGTTAGATTTCAAAAATGGAATCATTCTGATGATGCCGTGATCGCAGCGGCTTGCTTCCTTTTTGTATCGATCATCATCTTCAAAGCTATTCCTGTAGCAGTTTGTGTTCTTTCTGCTTGTGTGATCAAACTCGTCGATTCCGAACAAAAATATCTGCACCAAGCTTTTCTTGACACGCAACAAAATAGAGGGCGCCCGCAAAGAAATTTACCCGCTGCTCCAAATCAAAATCAGGCGCGACCTGTATCAAGTTCTAGTTCACCATCTGCAGCTTCATCAGCATTAGGTTCCGATCAATCAGATAATTGTACTATTTGCTTAGATCCTATGCAGCAGACTGATCTGAACAATCCTCTTCGCGAGTTACAGTGCCATCATACATTTCACGCATCGTGTATTACAGAATGGGAAAAAAGAGGTGGTAGCTGTCCATTATGCCGCAATGACATCAATAATCGACAAGTAAGGGGCGTGAATTTTGCTTCGCCTCTAGTAATCCAGAACCCGCGGCAGCCCCAAGTAGCTAGACGAGGGCAGCGTCAGATCGAGGAAGAAAAAAAGTTAAATGACCCTGCTCTTTATGATCAAAGTCCCCCTTCATCGCCAAGCCCGCCCTCATCGCCACGGTCGAATGTCTCTCATGAATCAGAGCGGTCATTTCGATCACTATCCCCCCGATCGCCGTGGGAACCCCAATTTTCTGGCCTAATCGAATCAGATGAGTCACCTATACAAGAGGATGATTAGCATCAGAGATCAAGGATGTTCTTCATTTCTTTTTTTAGGTCGTCGTGCTGCAGAATTTCTTCGACGCTCGGCTTAAAGCGATAGGTCCAGTTTGTTGGCATGACTTTTCCAGGAACATTAATGCGCTCTTCTTCAGGTGAGTTCCAATCAAAATTAGGAAATAGGGAAAGATATTCCTGCAATAAATTCACATGAAAAAGACTTGGAGTATGATGGCTGTCCCATAGGATTTCTTTTCGCTGGTCAAATGTTAATTTCGGACTGTATTGCCATCCTTTAAACTGGGCAAAAACCTTAGCCTCTTCTGGTTCATCTCTCCACCAAAGCTCAAGAGTTTCTGAATCGTGTGTTGAAACAGTTGTTAAACTTAAGGGGGGATATTCATTGAATGGAATGAAGCTTTTATCTTCTTCCCATTTTCTTTCCCAACGCATCACTTTTGTCCCGCAAATTCCAAGACTTTTTAAAACTTCTCGCATTGAGGGACGGACAACTCCTAAGTCTTCAGCAATAGGTAGCATCTGGGAGTGGCTGACGAGCTTCATAAGATTTTTCTTGCCTTGATCATTCCAAAGGTTTTCATTAGATGGGATATAAAAACCTTCGTTTGCTGTCTTGTTTAACGGAACTGCCCAGATGCGAAAAAGACCGATCACATGGTCTAAACGGTAAATATCATAAAAGTTAGAGGCATGAAGAAGGCGCTCTTTCCACCAGGAATAATTCTCTTTTTCCATCATATCCCAGCGCATGATGGGAAATCCCCAGGCTTGTCCTAGAGTGGAATAAATATCAGGAGGAGAGCCGGCTTGCAGATTAAGATCAAAGAGTTCTCGGTGGTGCCAAACATCAGCGCTATCCGGGCTGATCAAAATAGGAAGATCTCCAAAAAGATGGACCTTTTTCTTTTGAGCATATTTTTTAACTTCTGCAAGTTGAGAAAAACAAAGATATTGAAGAAGCATGAAAAAGGCGATTTCTTCTCCATGGTTTTTGAGGAGATTTTCTTTTTCCAGAGAAGTGAGCTTCTTTAGATTTTCTGGCCATGTCATCCAATGGTTTTTTGAGACAATGGTCTTAATCGTTTTAAAAAGAGCATAAGGCAAAAGCCAAGGACTTTGTGAAACAAACTGCTCAAATTCTTTAGATTGGATAAGGGTTTGACCTTCCTGATGAAAATAGTGTCGCAGAAAAAAAAATTTATGGCTTTGTACATCGGAATAGGAAAGGTGAGAAGCTTCTCTGCTGAGCAGCTGCAATTTTTGCAGTTCATCGGTCTGCTTGAGATAAGGCAATGCATAAAGAGAAATAAAAAGAGGGTTTAGCGCGCAAGAGGAAATAGAATAATAAGGACTAGGATCATCGCCTGTGTCATTTAAGGGAAGAAGCTGCAATGTGTCTAAGTTGACCTCATTGCACCAATCAATGAGCGGTAATAAATCATAAAACTCACCGATCCCAGAGCTATTTTTTGTGTGCAATGCAGAGAGGAGGAGATTAATGCCATGGTGCGGATAAATGCCGATTTTTTTCCAAGCATCCGCAACGGGGGTAGTACTTAAAAAGCTATTTAGGTCCGAGGTCAAAGATTGAGCCCTTTTTAGGCTCTTCCAACGAGACGGGAAGAGGCCTATTTTTTTCTACTGCTTCTTTCCAGTCATGGGCTTTTTTAGTAAATTTTTCAAGGGCGGCGGCGAATTTTTCTGCTTTTAGCTGAATCAGGTAGGCATAAGTGAAGAGAACAAGTTTATTGTTGCGCTCAGAATATGCCAAACTGCCCTCATTAGGGTAAGTGCCATTTGCTTTGAGGGCAGATTTAAAGAGCATTTCTCGATAAGCCCCAGGCGGCACGTCGCATAAAAATGAAGCGATTAAAATTCTTTCTTTTGCATCTTCTAATTCGAGTTGGACATCAAATCCATAGGCATAGTTGATCCGGCAATAGATCCCTTTTTCAGCATAGAGATTAACGCCTAAGATTTTTCCTAAATCAAAGAGTAGATCTGCAAATTTTTCCATATAAATCCTAAATCCAAAGATAACCACAGAGGCACAGAGAGCACCGAGTAAAGAGGAGTAGTTTTTATTTTTTTTCGGGTGCGAACCGAAAAAAATAGAAGTCTATTTTTTTGCTTCGCTCGCAAAAAAATGAATTCTCTTCCGAACTCTGTGTTCTCTGTGCTCTCTGTGGTTAATTATTCTTCTTTTTCTTTTTCTTTTTCTTTTTCTTTTTCGTCTTCTTCTTTTTCCTCTTTTTCTTCTAATTCTTCTTCAAGCTCTTCGAGTGTCTCAAGAAATGACATGAGTACATCTTGCCTGTGTTGCTCTGATTTAAATAATTTAGGGGCGACTCCACGGATGGCATCGCGCATCTGGGTGAAAATAATGATTTGTGCAAGAAGCTCATCTGAAATGCCCAATTTGGCTGCAAGGGCCAAAATCTTATCCATCGAGGGATAACGCTCTTTTAAGAATTGAACAAAAGTTTTTGCAAGAATTTCAAAATCAAGGCGCAATTGCAGTCCGGAATTTTGAAAAGAGTTTTCGATGAGTTTCATGCGTGATGCAAAGAAACGATAGACCCATAATATTGCTTGCAGATTGCGCGCTTCGGTCATGAGGCGATGGAGCTCTCCAGTTGCAATGGACGGGCCTTTGGATTTCAAATCTGCGCCCAGTGCATGAAGAAGGAAATTAATGACTGTTTTCATTTTCCCATAAGTGAACTTATCGGAAAGTTCGGAAAAGAGATTGGAAGCTTCTCGCGGATTGCCCGTGATATCCCGATAAATATCGCGCAGTCCTGTTGGACTTCCCAAACCTTGTGTTGCAAATTCACGTGCTTGCGCGCCCATATTGCGCCCTGCACGCACCTGCCTTCCATAGGATGCATTCAGATCTTCTTTTGCTTTTCTGACGCGCTCTAAAAGCTCTCCGCTGCTTGTCTCCATCAAGAAATCTAAGGCTTCATCAGCGAGCGAATGGTCGGGGTAACTTTCCAGGACCTTTCTCAATATATCTTCGGGAGTATCGCGAGCGGAAAGCCGCGTCAGCAAACCAAGAAGACCGCGTGGTTGGAATTCGGGATTTTTACGTGAATAATCTTCAGAGATCTCTTGGATACGCTCGATGACTTGCTCGCCTTCTTTTTTCTCGAGCGCTTCTTCTCGAGCTTTTTTTCTTTTTTCATCAAGAGATTCAAAACGGCGGGCCATTGTGAGCGGATTAAACGCAGCTTCATCACTCCATTGAGTAAAGGCCTCTTCAACTGCAACTTGTATCACATTGGATTTTTGCGCATCGGTCTGTTCTTGGCGAAGGATTCTTGTACTCTCAGTAGGCTCTAATGGCTCAAGTGGACCGGGCATATTATTTAAG
>DATIJP010000071.1:0-30666 GCA_035478495.1 Rhabdochlamydiaceae bacterium | reverse complement strand
AAGCTCTTTTGCGAGCAATTCAATGCCTGCGCTCTTAAGTGCGCGCATCTCTTTTTTGGTTTTTTCATTTTCTTCAAGCAAAAGAGCCGCCCTTTCCACAAGTTTGGAAGGGGTGGTTTTTAAAATTGCAGCAGACTCATTTAATAGATCTTCATGTTTTCGCGCGAATTCTTCTGCTGCTTTTCCAGAAACAGCTTCAATGCGTCTCACACCAGCAGCAACGCTCATTTCTTTCGTGATCCGGAAATAACCTATAGTGCCTGTATGAGCTGTGTGTGTGCCTCCACAAAGCTCTTTGGAATCCTCGATGTCAACAACCCTTACAGATTTGCCATACTTTTCCCCAAAAAACTGTTTGATCTCCGGTTTTTTTTGCGCTTCTTCAAAAGAGAGCTCATAAGTTTTGATCGTGCGATCTTCTCGGATTTTGTCATTGACAAAGTCTTCAATCTGGCGAATCTCTTCAAGGGAAAGAGCTTTATGATGGTTAAAATCAAAACGCAACCTTTTTTCTTCAACCAGCGATCCCGCTTGGCGTATATGGCTTCCCAAAATCTTTTGCAGGGCAAGATGAAGAAGATGGGTCGCTGTGTGATGATTAGCGATGCCCTGTCTTCTTTTTTCATCAATACGCGCTAAGACAGTTTCTCCAAGAGAAAGAAAACCATGTTCCATCTTTCCTATGTGGACAATGACACCAGGGAGTGGGTTTTGACACTGGGTGACTTTAAAACGTGCCTTTTCGTGCGTAAGCGTGCCAATGTCTGCAATCTGACCTCCTTTTTCAGCATAAAAGGGAGTCTTGTCTAGAAGGATCATTCCTTCTTCATGTTCATTTAAAGATTGGACAAATTGATTATTTTTAACGATCCCAATCACCCGGCTTTCAGATTCGGTGTCTGTATAACCAACAAATTTGGAAGGCCCATTTTTTGCGGCAAAGCTTTTAAATAGATTTTCCTCTGCCTCTTGACCGTGTACAGAATGCGCACCGCGCGAAGTTTCTTTAGCCTTTTCTTCTAAAAGCTGAAAGGTTTCCATGTTCACTTGTAGACCGGTATCTTTAGCGATCAGCAGAATCTCCTCAAGTGGAAAGCCATAGGTGTCTTTGAGTTTAAAGGCATCCTCACCGGTGATTTGTTTCAACGAGCTCTTTAACGATTTCTCAATGATGCCATTTAAAATATTACCGCCACGTTTGAGAGTGCGATAAAACTGCTCTTCTTCCAGAGTTAATACTTCAGCAATGCGGTCACCCGCGCTGACCAGTTCAGGATAATCATCCCCCATGGTTTCAACAAGCGCTGGAAGGATGCGGGCTAGAAATGGGTCACCCAGTTCTAACACTTTTCCATAACGCACTGCGCGTCTTAGTAATTTGCGCAGGACATATCCTCTTTCAACATTGCTTGGCTGCGCTCCATCAGCAATGGCAAATGCAAGTGAGCGCAAATGGTCTGCGATCACGTGGAAAGCAGGAGCTGTTTGCTGATTTTCAGGACTATATTTTTTATGGGAGACCTTTTCGATTGAGCGGATGATATGTTGAAAAATATCGATCAGAAAAACATTGTCCACATGCATTTTAAGGGAAATAATTCTCTCTAATCCCGCGCCGGTGTCAATCGATTGATTAGGAAGGGGAGTGAATTTGCCTGTTGCATCACGGTTAAATTGCATGAAGACAAGGTTCCAGAACTCTAAAAACCTTTCTCCGGTTAGATCTTCTTTTGGATTTTTTGCTTTTCCATATTTTTCTCCACGATCGAAAAGCAGCTCCGAGCTAGGCCCGCAAGGTCCTGTGTCGCCCATGGCCCAGAAATTGTCTTTTTCTCCCATGCGCATGATGCGCTTTTCGGGAACATATTTTTGCCAGAGGACATAGGCCTCTTCATCTTTCTCAAAGACAGTGGGCCAGATTTTTTCGGCCGGGAATTCAAAAATTTCGGTCGCGACTTCCCAAGCGTATTCGATGGCTTTTTCTTTGAAATAATCGCCAAAGGAAAAATTCCCTAACATTTCGAAAAAAGTCAAATGGCGGCTCGTGTGCCCTACATTGTCCAAATCATTATGTTTGCCACCCACACGAATGCATTTTTGACTTGTTGTTGCGCGTTTATAATCGCGTACACTTTTTCCTAAGAAAACATCTTTAAATTGATTCATCCCGGCATTGGTAAATAGAAGAGTGGGGTCGTCATGGGGGACAACCGGAGAAGAGGGAACAATCGCATGGCCCTTCTGTTTAAAATAATGGAGAAATTTTCTACGAGTTTCTTGGGAAAGCATGCAAAGAGTTTAGCAGAATAAGAGAGGCTGTCAATGGAATTTTAAGTCGACGCCTTTTGCTTTAATGCGCTTATATTCATCCTGGGCAGCTTTAGTCTTTTGCTTATTTTCAGAGAGAATACCGTTCATTACTTGGACCCTCTGCAATATATCCATTTCTTTTGCATGGAAGTCTTTTGAGAAAAAATTCCTAACAAGGTGCTCATTAAGCTGTCCTGTTTCGCCTAACCACGTTGCTATCAGTACAAAGAAATGTGCGATATTTAGCTCTTTAGAACCGGGGGAATATTTGCCGAAAGGGAGTAAGGCAGCTTTTTTAAAGAAGTCTTCTGGCTCATTAAAAAAATGATCTACAATTCCTTGCAAAAATCCTGCGTAATCTTCCTTTGCGGCTTTTATTACACGCTCCTTAGAATCATCCCAATCAACTAGAGGGTAACCACAGTATTCAAATGCGGCTGGTACTTTTTCATTTAGGCTAAGCAAACTAAGCATCTTAGCAATCAATGAACTATTTGTTTCATCTTCCATTGGAGAAATCGAGCTTTCCGTATTTAAGGCAGGTGAGCGCGTAGATGTAGGAGCGGATGACGGAGTGCGAGTGGTATTATAAAGTGGATTGCTGGGATCTAATTTCATTTCTTCCATGATTTTCTCGAAATTTCAATCAACCTCTTCTGCTCTAGCGCGATTCTTTTCTCTTTCCTGATATACATTTTGAGCCGCTTTAATTTTTTCCTTATTTTTATCAGAGGCGAGATCGAGGTTGATTAATTGGATACTTTGCCACACACTCATTGCTCTTGGGTTGCCTTCTTTAAGGCTTTCTTTTGAAAAAAGTTCCTCAGCAAGATCCTCATCAAGCCGCCCGGTTTCACCTAACTTTTTTCCTATCGATTGAAAAAAAGTTGCGATTTTAAGTTCTTCAGAATCGGGGGGGTAGTTGCCGCAAGAAGCGATGGCAGCTTTTTTTAAGTAGTCTTCTGGCTGATCTAAAAAATGTTTTACAATACCTTGCAAAAATCCACTGTGATCTTGCTTTTTGACAGTTACTACAAACCCCTTAGAACCCTCCCAATCATCTAGAGGGCGCCCATGATATTTAATTCGTACTCCTTCTTTTGAGACCATTAAATCAATTATGTCATCGTACAATGAACTTTCTGTTTCACCCCCCATCGGATCAAATAAGTCATCGAACAACGATCTTTTTGTTTTACCGCCCATTGAAGAAATCGAGCTTTCCGTATTTAAGGCAGGCGAGCGCGTAGATGTAGGAGCGGCTGACGGAGTGCGAGTGGTATTATAAAGTGGACTGCTGGGATCGAATTTTAGTGCGTCCATGGGTTTCCTTATTTTAAAATTTTTTCTTTAAAAAAATTCCGAACCTTTTGAAGGAGAGAAACGATCCGCTTAAAGTAGTTAATAAACTTTTTGCTTCAATAACCTTTGGAGAGATAGAACTTTCTATATTAAACGTGGGTAGGCTCCTATAGGTGCTTGGAGACGTTTTGGCGGGAGTATTATTAGAAATTTGACTAGCTGAATCCGATTTCAATTCGTCCATGATTTCCTCAAATTTAGGGCTAAATTTTAATACAATATCTAAATATAAGTCAATGAACCAAGATTGGAAAAACAAGAAATTTCGAGCAGGAAAAGTAAACTTTGATAAAATAGCGGGTATAATCCTGGTTCTGTTAAAAACGCAACAAGATCAACAAGATTAAGAGCAGCAGGATAACAGGATGGACATGATGAAGAGTTAATGATATTCTTTAAATCTTCTATCCTATTTATCCTGCTTATCCTGCTACTTTTCTCTTTTCTTAATCTTATCGCCCTTCGAAATTGCTCCTTGAATCTTATAGGGATCCCAGATAAATTTTTCTGAAAAATATTAGGAGAGAATCGATCATGGACGATGAACTTAAGAAGCAGCTTGGCAAAATTGCAAATACAATCCGGCAACTCTCAATTGACGCAGTAGAAAAAGCAGATTCAGGCCACCCTGGCCTGCCGATGGGATGCGCCGAATTTGGAGCTTTCCTCTGGGGGACATTCTTAAAGTATAACCCGAAAAACCCAAAATGGCTAGGCCGCGATCGATTTGTTCTGTCTGCAGGCCATGGCTCCATGTTGCTTTATTCCTGTCTTCATTTAAGTGGCTATCCGCTAACACTGGACGATGTCAAAAAATTTAGACAACTCCACTCAAAAACTCCGGGCCATCCTGAATATCATATCACCGAAGGTGTGGAAGCGACAACCGGCCCATTAGGACAGGGCATTGCAAATGCTGTAGGACAAGCTCTAGGGCTCAAAATTTTAGGCGCTGAATTTAATTCGCCCGAATATCCTCTGTTTAATAGCAAAGTGATTTGCCTTGCTGGCGATGGCTGCATCATGGAAGGAATTTCTTCTGAGGCCTCGTCGTTTGCCGGGCATCTTGGTCTTGATAATCTTATTCTTGTTTATGACTCCAATAAAGTCTGTCTTGATGGCCCTTTACCGGAATGCTGCTCGGAAAATACGAAATTGCGTTATCAGGCCTATAACTGGGACACATACGAAGTTGATGGCTATGATTTTGATGCGATGGAGCGCATATTCAGTGAAATTCGCCAAAATCAGAAGCGGCCCTGCTTGGTCCTGATGCACACGGTAATCGGAAAAGGATCTCCTCACAAAGCAGGAACAAGCGCAGCACATGGCGCCCCTCTCGGGCATGATGAGGTGGAAGAGACAAGGCGCGCACTTGGACTCTCTGAAGAAGATTTTTATATCCCTAATTCAGTAAAGACATTTTTTGAAAATAAATTAGAAAAAGATGCGCAGCTCGAGAAAAAGTGGAAAGAGATGTTCCGCGCTTTTTCTGAAGCCCACCCCGATCTCTACCAAAATTTTATGAAAATGGTAGAAAAAAGATTGCCTGAAGACTTAGAGCAAAAGTTGCATGGGATTTCAATGAAAAATCCTTTAGCGGGAAGAGCAGCCTCTCAACAATGTTTGGACCTTCTTGGGGAAATGCTTCCCTTTCTGATTGGAGGATCCGCAGATCTTTCCGGTTCTGACCGCACAATGATGAAAAAATACCCCTTGGTCTCTCCAGAGAAATTTTTAGGGCGCAATATTAAATTTGGAGTGCGTGAATTTTCCATGGCAGCAGAAGCGGCAGGACTTGCACAGACCGATATGTTTATTCCTTTTGTAGGAACTTTTTTGACCTTTTCAGATTATATGCGCAATGCCATCCGCCTAGCTGCTTTATCTAAAGTTCAAGTCATCTACCAATTCACACATGATTCCATTTTTCTAGGAGAAGATGGACCTACGCATCAGCCAGTTGAACATCTAGCTTCTCTGCGCGCAATGCCCCAGCTTCAAGTCATTCGCCCTGCCGACAATTGGGAAGTGAAAATGTCCTGGATTGCCGCTTTGCGCTATCGCGGTCCTACTGCGCTTATTCTTTCAAGGCAATCGCTGCCTGAACTGACCGAGACCAATGTTCCTTATGATTCTGGAGTGGGCAAGGGGGCATATATTTTAAGAAAAGAAAAAACAGGAACTCCTGACTTTACTTTGATGGCAACTGGTTCTGAAGTCTGGCTTGCGCTTGATGTGGCCACAGCGCTCACCAAACAGGGTAAATCTGTCCGTGTGATCTCCATGCCATGCTGGGAAATTTTTGAAGCTCAAAATGAAAAATACAAACTTTCGGTGATTGGCGGCAATTTAGGAAAAAGGGTCAGTATCGAAGCAGGTGTTAGCTTTGGCTGGCAAAAGTGGATCGGTCCTGAAGGAATCGCAATTAGTATTGAAACATTTGGAGAGTCGGCCCCCTACAGCGACCTTCAGACTGAATTTGGCTTTAATGTGGATGCCATACTCCATCGTCTCACATGACACTTATACAGAATGCACTCAAGTGCAAGAATTTTGATCGCCCGCCTGTTTGGCTCATGCGCCAGGCAGGGCGAATTCTCCCTTCCTATCGCTCTTTAAGAGAAAAATACACACTCGATGAACTTTTTCAAAATAGCGATCTTGCTGCAGAGGTAACAAAACTTCCTCTAGATATTCTTGGGGTCGATGCTGCGATCCTTTTTACAGATATCATGATGATTGCCAAGCTTTTTGGATTCAAACTTAAATTTGTTGAAAAAGTCGGCCCCGTTATTGAACCTTTGCTCCAGCGTCCAGAAGATATTCAGCAAATGAAACCAGAAGGAGAATTAGACATTGTAAAAGAGACGATTTCTCTTTTAAAGCCGACTTTAAATGTCCCGCTCATTGGTTTTTGCGGGGGGCCTTTTACTGTCGCCAGATATCTCGTAAAGGATAAAAAATGGTTTTTGTCAGATCCTAAAATGTTTCATCTGCTCTTAGAAAAACTCACCGCAGCTTCGATTGATTATTTAAAAATGCAAATTAAAGCTGGTGTGAATGCGGTGCAGATTTTTGATTCTTGGGCAAATGCACTGACAAGGGAAGAGTTTTTGCAATTTTCCCTGCCTTACTTAAAAAAAATAGTGGGGGCACTTAAAGAGACACAAATTCCTGTGATCGTTTTTTGCAGAGGTTCCAGTTTACTTCCAGAAGAGTTGAGCTCGATACAGCCCGATGCAATTAGCTTTGATTGGCATCAGGAGATGCAAGAGTTGCGCAAAAAAGTCCCGTCGACCATCGCAGTTCAAGGCAATATCGATCCTGAAATCTTAAAAGGGCCACGAGCTCTCATAGAATCGAGCGTCAAAAAACTTTTAACTTCTATGGAAGATGACCCTGGATTTATCGTGAACCTAGGTCATGGTGTCCTGCCTGATACCCCGCTTGATAATGTAAAATATTTTATTGATCTGGTTAAACAATAAAGTCCCTTCGAAAAGGGACTTTATCCAATTAATTCTGGATTTATGAACTAGCTTCTGTCTCAGAAGTATCTGCAACGTGGTCAGCGCTTTCAGCATTTGGGCATGTGTTATCTTGTTCAACTGCAACAGGCTCTTGGTTCTCACAGCCATCTTCTGCATGAACTGAAGAAACTAAAAATAGACTTACACCAAAAAGAGTTAATAATTTTTTCATATTTTTTCCTTTTTTTATAGTGTGAAAACTCAAGAAAGCGAATTTTCATACACATCTAAATGAACTTAAAGAAGATTTTAATTGTCGACAAGAGTTTTCTTGCTCTTTCTTTTTTATACACAATTTAAAATCCCCGCTTGGGGTATAATAGAGGTTATGGTACGTGTGATTGGAGCCGCATCTGGCTTAGGCGCGCAGCTTAGAGAGTGTGCGGAAGGGCCTAAGTATTTGCACAAAACAAATTGTTCTTTTCTTCCCTGGGACTTTATCTTTCCCCAAGAGAAAGTAAAACAAACAGACGCTGATTTGATAGGCGAGTTCAACTTAAGACTTGCAGATCATGTTTTTTCCTGTTTGCGCGATCAGGAATTTCCCATTGTGATTGGCGGTGATCATTCTATTGCAGTTGGAACATGGAATGGCGTCTACTTTGGACGAGGGCAGTTGCCTTTAGGGTTGATTTGGATCGATGCTCACATGGACAGCCATACTCCTGAAACAACTCCTTCGGGTGCTATTCATGGAATGCCTCTTGCGGGACTACTTGGTTTTGGGCCAAGTTTTTTAAGTGCGCCCAAAGGAGTATGTCCCATTCTTTTACCTGAAAATGTCTGTCTGATCGGCGTACGCTCCTTTGAAGAAGAGGAAGCGGCCCTCTTGCAGAAATTAGGTGTTAGGATTTTTTTCATGGATGAAGTAAAAAGAAAAGGAGTGGACCGGGTATTTGAAGAGGCTTTAGATCAGGTGACTAAAAATACAACATCTTTTGGAGTCAGTTTGGACCTAGACTGCTTGGACCCTAAAGAGGCCCCTGGTGTAGGTTCTCCTGAAGAGGGGGGAATTTTGACCCAAGAGCTTCTCAGTGCACTGCCAAAAATTTGTACTCATCCTAAACTTTCGGCCTTCGAGCTTGTTGAATATAATCCCTATCAAGATGTAGATAATAAAACAGCAGGCATTTGCAAGGAAATTGTATCCATTGTATTGCAAAGCATCGGAGTTCACCATGGAAGATAAATGGATCCAATTGGAAGACCGCTATTGTGCTCAAGATGCGCTTCTTTTGCCTATTGTCATCACCAAAGGCAAGGGCGTTTGGGTCTGGGATGACAAAAAAAACCGTTATTTAGACATGATCGGAGCGCGCTCAGGATTAAATTTTGGCTACTCCCATCCTAAATTTTTAAAAGCTCTCGATCTTCAGACAAAAAAACTTTCCCTTACGGACCGGTCTGTATACAACGACAAGTTAGCTTTTTTTCTGCAGCAAATATGCAAAGTCACCGGAATGGACCGTGCCATTTCTTTGAGTTCTGGTTCAGAAGCTGTCGAAATGGCCATTAAAACCGCTAGAAAATGGGGCTATCAATATAAAGCAATTCAGCCGGACCGCGCCGAAATTATCGTTGCAGATGGAAACTACCATGGCAATACAATCACACTCCTTGGTCTTTCTGAGAATGCAGATCATCAAAGTCATGGGCCTTTCACTCCAGGATTTAAACGGATTCCCTTTGGTTCTGCAGAGGCTTTAGAATTTGCTATCAATCCAAATACTTGCGCTTTTCTAGTTGAACCGATGCAAGGACAAGCAGGAATCAAAATGGCTCCCAAGGGGTGGCTAAAAAAAGTAAAAGCCATTTGCAAAAAGCATGATATTCTTCTGATTTTAGATGAAGTGCAGACAGGGCTTTGCCGCACAGGGAAAGAATTTGCTTTTCAACATGAAAAAGTGGAACCTGATGGCCTGATTTTAGGAAAATCACTAGGCGGTGGAATTCTTCCTTCCTCCTGCTTCTTAGGAAAACAAGAGCTCATGGAATGGGTTGAGCCGAGCCACCACCCTTCTACCTTTGGAGGCAACTGTTTAACCGCAGCAGTCGGAATTGAGGTCCTTAAAGTGATGCGCGAAGGAAAATATGCGCAAAAAAGCGAAACCTTGGGCCGTTATTTTTTAGAAGAGCTCAAAAAAATTGAAAGTCCTTACCTTTTAGATGTCCGCGGCAAAGGACTTTGGATTGGAATTGATATTAATCCTAAAAAAACACGTGCCATTCATGTTTGCGAAAAACTGCTCGAAAGGGGAATTTTAGCCAAAGAGTGCCACGAAATGACCATTCCACTCATGCCCCCGCTGACCATCACCAAAGCAGAGATAGATTGGGCGGTTGAAAGATTCAAAGAGGTGCTAGAGTCTTCAATCTTACCACGACACAAGAGGGGGGAGAGAAGACAAAATCGCCTCCGGATTGCCTCCTGAGAGAAAACCAAATTTAGTGCCCCTATCATAGAGTAAATTATATTCCACGTAGTGGGCTCGAAGACGAAGCTGTAGTTCTTTGTCCTTATTTTCAAAAGGTTGAAAAATTCTTCTTTCATAAATAGGAAGAATGGTGTCTAAAAAGCTAGTTCCCACTTGTTTCCACATCTCCAGATCGTGTTCAAAATTTTCAGTTTTATAATGGTCAAAGAAAATCCCGCCCACGCCACGCTCTTTGTTGCGATGCGGAATAAAAAAATAGTCTTTTGCATTTTGTGAAAATTTCGGATAAAGACTTGTATCAAATGAATCCAGGGTTTTTTTTGCAGTTTGATGAAAATGTGAAGTATCTTCTTCGTAGGGAAAACCCATGGGCGTTAAATCATAGCCGCCGCCAAACCACTCTTTGTTTTCTGTTTTGATATAGCGGATATTCATATGCACCGTAGGAGCGTGTGGATTGGTCATATGAGTGATTAAGCTGATTCCAGTCGCGAAAAAAGCTCCGGCGCCATCTTGCATTGGAAATTTGGGGCCGGAGATGGCCGAAAAATTGACAGCAGCTTTTTCAAACACTTTTCCTCGCAGCACTGCCATTTCACCTCCACCTTCTCCATTTTTATAGTCCCAGGCGGTTCTTTTAAAAGGTATAGTTCCTTCTAAAGTTTCAAAACGGGCAATGATCGTCTCGCGCAAACTCTTTAAAAAGCCAGTGATCTTTTCCTGCATTTTCACTATTCTATCCAAAGTATGAGAAAAAAAAGAATCATCATCTTAGGCGCAGGCATTTCAGGACTTTCTTGCGCTTGGTATTTATCCAAACTTTCTCATTTATGCGAATTCATTGTGCTCGAAAAGATGCAAAGACCTGGAGGCTATCTTCAAACAGAAAACCAGAATGGATTTTTATTTGAGAAAGGTCCGCGCACTTTTAAAACTTCGCGCTCAGCAGAGCTTTTGGAACTTGCCCATGAATTAGGTTTGAAAAATGAGCTGATTGAGTCCGATGGGAGCGCAGCAAAACGCTATCTTTGGCTCAATCAAAAGATGCAAAAACTTCCTGGACCACTTTTCTCGTTTTCTCTTTTTAAAGAATGGTTTGTGGCTGCAAAAACCAAAGAGGAGGAGACGATCTATGAGTTTGCTGTACGCCGATTTAATAAAAAGCTTGCTGAGAGGTTTTTTGATCCCCTTGCAACAGGGGTGTATGCAGGTGACATCCGATCACTTTCGATGAATAGCTGCTTTCCTTATTTCAAAATGCTCGAAGAAAAATATGGATCGGTCATCAAAGGGTTTTTAAAAGAGCGTTTTAAAAACAAAAAACCAGAAAGCTCTCTTTTTTCTTTTCATGGAGGAGTGCAAACACTCATTCACGCACTCTCTCAAAAATTGAAAGACCATCTTCATTTTGGAGAAGAGGTCACAAAAATCCGGTTTAATAAAAACAAAGCAGAGGTGCAAACAAAGTCGGGATTATTGGAAGCGGATCTAGTGATTTGTGCGCTACCTGCCGAGGCCTTGGGTCGAATCTTTTATTCTACTGATCGAGAAATTGGCTCTCTTTTACAGTCAATCAAATTACAAGGGCTCATTAGCCTGAATTTGGGTTTTAAAGATGCAGTCCTGCCTTTTAAAGGATTTGGCTATCTTGTTCCTTCTTCTCAGCAGCAGCAGATCTATGGAGCAGTTTTTGATTCTGCGATCTTTCCACAACAAAACCAAGCTCCAAATGAAACGCGGATTACAGCGATGGTGAAAGAGAATACCGATATTCAAACCGCACTTTCTGAAATCAAAAAACATTTGAAAATTTTTGTATTGCCTGATTTTGTGAAGAGTCTGGTTTTTAAAAATGCAATCCCGCAATTCGAGCTGGGCCATCGGAAAAAAATTCAATTATTAAAACAGAAGATGCTAGAAAAATATTCCGCATGCAGGCTACTTGGCAATTACCTAAAAGGTGTCTCTGTGAATGATTGCATCGCAAACAGCAGCGAGCTTGTGCTTAATTTGCAACAAGAGCTTCTTTCCAGGCCTTAATTTCTTGCATAAGAAGGGCCAAATGATCAGGCATATGCGCGCTAGTGAGCGCAAACTGAAGCAAAAATTGCCTATGGAATTCTTTTGAGGGCGCAACCCAGATATGTGCCTCTAATAAACTTTTCCTTAAAGCTTCTGCCTCTTCCTTTGAATCAAAGGGGAGAGCAACCAGAGGAGAAATAGAGGAGATGGGCTTAAAGCCAATCTCTTCAAGTTCACTTCTTAAAAAATGGGATCTTTGCTCAAGTTGTTTTCTTTCCCCTTCCATATTCGGGATCAGTTCAAGAGCAGCCTCTAAAGCGCCAATGACCGCAGAAGGAAAAGGATCGGGGATTTTTTGTATCAAATCTGCGGTTTGTAGGCTGCATGCAAGGTAATAACCAAAAACTCCGCATCCTTTACTGAGCGACCCTGTAATCAGATCGATTCCATCACGATGAGCTGAAAGTCCCATTCCTTCTTTTCCAAATAGGGCAAACGAATGGGAGTCGTCGACACATAAAAGGGAATCCTTAGGAATTGAAATCTGGCTTAAGTCTGTAAAGTGTCCGCCAATACTGTGAATCGATTCAGCAAAAATCACATTTTTTCTCATTGAAGAAATAGGGGGTGGTGAGGAGAAAAAAAGGACTGTTTCCTTTCCAAGGAGCGCTGCGAGCTTATCTTCTAATTGTTTTTGATGGTTGAATGCATAAGAGGGATTTTCAGATGTGGTGGCACACATGCCATATTGCAACAAAAACTTAATTGCATTTTTTTTGACTTCGCAGTGATCAGAAAGTCCTAAATAATCATGGGAGCAGAAGCTTAAGTGTTTCTGATCATTTAAAAAAAATGTGGCGCCATCAATCGGGACAATCATAATTTGATCAGTTTTGCGCGTTAAAGATTTATTTGCAAGATGCGTTGGATGGCTTCTTGCGCAATCTCGGGAGTTGTAAAACAAGAGAGCCGGATATAACCTTCTCCTTCGGAACCAAAGCCCACCCCAGGAATTGCCAGCAACTGACATTTTTTAAGCAAGAGATCAAAAAATTGCCAAGAAGTAAGTCCACTGGGCACCTTCCACCAAATGTAGGGTGCATCAGTGCCGCCAAAAGAGCGATAGCCCTGTTTTGTTAGGCCCTCTTTCAGGATTTTACCGGCTTCTAAATAGTGAAGGATCTGTTTTTGCGTCTCTTCTCTTCCTTCCTCAGTGTAAACGGCGAGCGCTCCTTTTTGAATCGGGTAGGCGACACCATTGAATTTAGAGTTTTGTCTTCGTGTCCAAAGAGGATGAAGAGAAATGGAATTGCCATTAAGGGAGGCTTTTACCGATTTTGGCAGCACAGTATAGCCGCAGCGCAATCCCGTAAACCCCGCAGTTTTTGAAAAGCTCTTCATCTCGATTGCAACCTCTTTTGCGCCTTCAATTTCAAAGATGCTTTTTGGGACGTCGGTGGAGGTGATGAAAGAGCAATAGGCATTGTCATAAAAAAGAATGGCCCCATTTTTTTTCGCCCAATCAACCCAAATTTTAAGCTCTTTGTTTGTCATCGCAAGACCAACGGGATTATTGGGAGAACAAAGATAAACAAGGTTGACAAGTTCATCAGGGGGAAGAGGCGAAAAATTGTTTTCTTCTTTTAAGGGCAGGAAGATCACCTTATTTTTTCTTCCATTCATCACACTTGCATCTAGATAGGCAGGATAGGTGGGATTACAGATTGCAACGGTATTTTCAGAAGAAAAAAGATCTTGAATATTGACGATATCGCTATTAATTCCATCTGAAATAAAGATCTCATCGGGCTGGATCCCTAAATGGGCATATTCATGATTGCGAATCGCCTCCTTGAGGAATGGATAGCCGGTTGAGGGACCATAGCCGCGCATCGATTCCGGATTGCCCATTTCGATGACCGCTTCACAGATTGAAGAAATGATTGAGGAGGCAAGTGGAAGCGCGATATCGCCTATCCCTAAATTGATGATCTTGCAATGGGGATATTCGGTTTTAAGCGCTTCTAGCTTTTCTTCAATGACAGGAAAGATATACTCTGTCCTTAGCTCTTCAAAATGAGGATTTAAGAGTGCCATTTTTCTCCTAGAGATTTTTTAAAAAACATGTTATCTTTAGAGCACAATGAACACAATAAAACCTTTAATGCAAAACATTTCTTTAATTGAAGAAAGGCTTGGCTATACCTTTAAGAATAAGGAGCTTCTGCTTCTTGCATTTGTCCATCGCTCTTTTTTCAATGAAAATCGAGAGCATGTTTCAGAGCATAATGAAAGACTTGAATTCCTAGGGGACTCTGTACTCGGGCTTTTAATCTCTGATTATCTCTATGAAAACCTTCCATCTATTGACGAAGGCCAGCTCTCTTATTTGAGATCGCGCATTGTGGATGCTGCTTCATGTGCCCAATACATTCAAAAGTTGAATGTCGGTGAGTTTGTTCTTTTGGGCCGTGGAGAAAAAATGAATGATGGCAAAGGAAGAGAGACCATTTTAGCCGATCTTTTTGAAGCGCTGGTAGGCGCGATTTATTTAGATGGCAAAATGGATGCTGCGATCAAATTTTTTAAAAATAAGATCGAGCATCTATTGCAGCTTTTAATTAAAGAGCCGGGCCGAAACTGGAAAGCTGACTTTCAAGATTACAGCCAAAAAAAATATCAAAGGCCTCCTACATATAAGGTTGTAGAAGAATCTGGTCCTGATCATAATAAGTTTTTTGTTGTCGCCACACTGATTGGCGATCAGGAATTTGGAAAAGGGCAAGGTTCTTCTAAAAAGCAGGCTGAACAATCTGCAGCAGAAGATGCGCTGAGTAGAATTGAAAATGGCTAAAGTCAAGCAAAAGCAGATCTGGTGTTGTAAAGAGTGCGGCCATACGCAGATTAAATGGACAGGAAGCTGCTCTGTCTGTCAAAAATGGAATACCTTTGTCGAAGAGGTTGAAATCGAAGACAAAGAGAAAAGATTTGATTCCGGTTTCACAGGGTCCAGCAAGCCGCTTCGCATCAAAGAAATTAAAGACACAGAGTTTCGTCGCATCTCAACAGGACTCGTAGAATTTGATCGATTGTTAGGTGGCGGAATTGTTTTAGGTTCGCTCAGTTTAGTTGGCGGCGATCCAGGCATTGGCAAATCGACTTTAATGCTTCAAATGGCCCAGCGTCTTGCAGAACAAGGTCTAACTGTTCTTTATATTTGTGGAGAAGAATCAGTCGAGCAGACATCTCTGCGCGCACAGCGGCTGAATGTTCAGAGCGATTTTCTCTATTTATTATCTGAAACTCTTTTTTCCAATATTAAAGTCCATATCCAACAGTTAAAACCGGATGTGCTTATCGTGGACTCGATTCAGATTTTATATAAAGGCGAAATCCCTTCTGCACCGGGAAGTGTCACACAAGTGAGAGAAATTGCAATGGAATTCATGCATCTTTCAAAAGGCGCGGGGATTTCCACATTTCTCATTGGACATGTGACCAAATCGGGTGAAATTGCGGGGCCAAAAGTGCTAGAACATTTAGTGGACACTGTGCTCGACTTTGAAGGCGATAGGCAGCATGGATATCGGATGCTGCGCTCTGTAAAAAACCGTTTTGGTCCAACCGATGATATTGCCATTTTTCAGATGGGCTATCATGGCCTAACTGAGGTGACCAATCCTTCACTCATTTTTTTAGAAGAAAGAATGAAAGATGCTGCTGGCTCGGCTGTGATTCCTACCATTGAAGGGACGCGGGCGATTTTAGTGGAAGTACAAGCGCTTGTTGCCCACTCGTCATTTTCCACTTCGACACGAAAATCAACAGGCCTGGATCAAAATAGACTTTCGCTGCTACTTGCTGTTCTAGAAAAACGCATGGGTTACCATCTGTATCAATATGATATCTTTGTTTCGCTTGCAGGGGGACTTAAAATTCTGGAACCGGCCCTTGACTTAGGACTCATTTTGGCGATCAGTTCCTCTCTTTGTAATAAACCGCTTAATTCTAAAACAGTGGTGATGGGCGAGGTTGGACTTAGTGGAGAAGTGCGTACGATTCCGCGGATTGAAAGCCGCATTAGAGAGGCAGTCCATATGGGCTTCCAAAGCTGTGTATTACCTGCGCGTAATCTCAAAGGGATTTCAAAAGACTTAACAGATAAGATAGAGCTCCATGGAATCGAATTTGTTGAACAAGCCGTTAATCTCCTCTTATAGTAATATCTGCGTTGGTGCAAGAAGCTCAGCACTTTCAAAAGCACAAGTTTGGGAAGTGTTTGAAGAGATCAAAAAGTTTTATCCCATGGTCCTTTTTTCTCCACATTGGGTTGTCACAACCGGGGATAAAGATCTGCTCACTCCCTTAAAAACATTGGATAAGACCGATTTTTTCACAAAAGAAATTGATGAGATGCTTTTGAATGGCACCATTGATATTGCAGTCCATTCAGCAAAAGATTTGCCTGATCCCTTAAGAAAAGGATTGGTTGTTGCAGCCATCACAAAAGGTTTGGACTCGTCTGATAGTTTGGTTTTAAGAGAAAATGAAACCATTGATAGTTTACCTCGAGGAGCATTGATTGGGACATCTTCTGCCCGTAGAGAAGAGGCGATTAAAAAATTAAGATCCGATTTCATTTGTGTGGATATCCGTGGAAACATTGAACAGCGGCTTGAAATGTTGGACCAAAAAAAGGTGGATGGGATAATTTTGGCAGAATGCGCGCTGATTCGATTAAAACTTCATTGGCGTAACCGCATTTCTTTATCAGGGGAAACAGCTGCTTTGCAAGGGCAGCTTGCCGTTGTGGTACGAGAAGATAATCCAATTTTACGGGAGATATTTAATTCTATTGATGAAAACGCTTTATTTAGGAACAGATCCTAGCCATTACAAGTGTGAAGGTCAGCTGGTCCATTTTCCAGTAATTAAGACCATTCCACGTGATGGATCAGAGATTAGGAAAGCTTTTGCCGATATGCCGCTTTATACCCATCTCATTTTTTCCAGTAAAAATGCTGTGGAGATTTTCTTTTCGAAATATCCTCAGCCAATTCGCCATAAAATCATTGCAGCCATTGGCAAAGTTACAGCGCACACTCTGATGAGACGGGGTTATCAGCCAGAGTTTATCCCAGAAGAAGAGACACAAGAGGGTCTCATTGATCTATTGAAAGTGCAAGAATTAAGAAACAGCTATTTTTTTCTGCCTCGCTCTTCCCTTTCAAGACCGGCGCTTGTCCATTTTTTTCAATTTAGGGCGATCAAATATCGTGCAGTGGATCTTTATGATACGGAACATGTGAAACCTGATTTTACGGTGAATTTAGAAGAGTTTCATCAGATTGTCTTTACAAGCCCATCCACAGTGATAGCTTTCTTCAAGCTTTTCACGACCGTACCAAAGCATATCAAACTTCTCCCTATTGGACCCATCACCCAAAAAAAACTCGAAGAATTAGCGCCAGTATCAAACTAATAACCAATAGAGTGTCTGCCATTTTCGATTAAAAAAAAGTATTATTTTAGATTGGCAGTTTTTGAACCTTTTTGTCCCACCTGTATCAAAATCAAAGTCAATTTGCTAGAAATATGCCTATATAGGTATAATTTAAACATTGAATTGAGATCCCAGTACTGATATGAAACGAATTATATGGATGGGGCGCAGTCGCTCCGACTTGAAGGAGTTCCCTGATAGAGTGCAAAGAGCTGTCGGACATGCATTATGGGGAGTACAGAAGGGTGAAGTCCCTCCAACTTCAAAGCTACTTAAAAGCTTTGGAAATGCAAAAGTTTGGGAAATTCGTGAAAATGCTTCAAGTGGTACTTATCGGGTCGTTTACACAGTGGAATTTAAGAACTTGGTAGCTGTGTTGCACGTTTTTCAAAAAAAATCGAAAAGCGGCATCGCTACACCTAAATATGAAATTGAGCTTGTTAAACAGCGCCTGGCAGATGCAAAAGCTCTTTATAAACAGTTTCATGAGGAATGAGAAATGAAAAAAAAGAAACACAAAAAAATCGAATACGAAGAAAGCTGTGGAAATGTATTCGCCGACTTGGGACTCTCTAATCCAGAAGAAGCCTTAGCTAAATCACAACTAGCTTGGGAGATCAGCAAAATCATTAAAAAAAGAAGACTCACCCAAGCTAAAGTAGCTAAGATTTTGAAGATTGATCAACCCAAAGTATCTTTGCTACTTAGAGGATATTTAAAAAGCTTTTCTCTAGAACGTTTGTTTAGATTCTTAAATGATCTAGGTCAGGATATCTATATCAAGATTACCCCTTCTCGCCATTCAGGACATGGAAATACAATGATCGGCGACTCCCGTTCTAATGCTCGAATTGCCGCTTTAGGTAAATGAACCTATCCCAACATTCTTAATACTCGCTTTCCGCGCCTTTTTTTCCAGATTTCGAGCCCGGTTCTTGGCCTACTTAATTTAAGTATGTTCTGCGAACCGGCCTCAAAATCTGGAAAAAAATGCATCAAAAATCAAATATTAAGAATATTGGGATAGGTTCATAAGTCGCAAATGGATAAAAATTTGTGAAAATTGCTCGTGATCGTTATGATCCTTAAGGAAAAAGGAGAATTTTATGAATAAACCTGCCCCATACGAACTTCCTGAGCTTCCTTATGCTTTTGATGCTTTGCAGCCCGTCATCTCAGAAGAGATCATGCAACTTCACTATAATAAACATCATAAAGGATATGTAACGAATCTGAATGCAGCCCTGGAAAAATATCGCGAAGCTGAATCTAAAGGCGACCTAGCTGCGATGGCGGCTCAGTTGCAGGCCATCAAGTTCAACGGAGGCGGTCATATCAATCACTCTATCTTTTGGACCAATTTGGCCCCGGAAGGGAAGGGAGGGGGCGGACATCCTAAAGGAGATCTTGCAGAGGCCATTAAAGAAAATTTTGGATCTTTTGATAGTTTTTCTGAAAAATTAAGTGCACTCACCACAGCGATCCAAGGCTCTGGCTGGGGATGGCTTGGCTATGATAAAAGCAATAAAAAACTTGTCATTCATTCTTGCCCCAATCAGGACCCATTGATCACAATAGGCTTAATTCCTCTTTTAGGCATTGATGTCTGGGAACATGCTTATTATCTGCAATATAAGAATGTTCGTGCTGATTACGTAAAAAATATTTGGAAGATCATTAATTGGAAGAATGTAGAAGAACGCTATAAGAAAGCGTCAAATTAAATATTTACTACTCTTGTTTTCATTAAAGTGACCTGTTAATCTGACTATCACTATGGGTTTATTTTCATTACATAAGCCAAAGATTAAAGTTCAATCTACAAAGAAGGATGGCTATAGCGGTTGGATCAAATGCACCGAGTGTCATGAGATGGTGCATGTCAATGAGCTAGAGCAAAATCTTCATTGCTGTCCTAAGTGTACCTATCACTATCGCCTTTCTGCTCTGCAAAGGGTGAATCTTTTGGCGGATGCAAATACCTTTACTGAAAAATTTACAAATTTAAAACCAATGGATCCATTGGAATTTGTCGATTCTGAACCTTATTTCAAGCGGCTCAAAAAAGCGCAAGAAAAGACAGAGCGCGATGAGGCGGCTATGGTTGGAATCTGTAAAATGAATGGAAGAGACATTGCCCTAGGTGTATTAGATTTTAATTTTATGGCAGGCTCAATGGGTTCTGTTGTAGGAGAAAAACTCACCCTTTTAGCAGAACTTGCTTTAAGTGAAAAACTTCCGCTTATCATTGTCTCTGCATCAGGCGGAGCACGTATGCAAGAATCGATATTATCTCTGATGCAAATGGCAAAAACATCTGCGGCGATTGCGAAATTACAAGAACAAGATATTCCTTATATTTCTATTTTAACTAACCCGACAACAGGCGGGGTGACTGCTTCGTTTGCGACTTTAGGCGATATCATCATTGCAGAACCTGATGCACTCATTGGTTTTGCAGGACCTCGTGTTGTAGAGCAAACAACACGTGAAAAATTGCCACCAAATGCACAAAAATCAGAATTTTTGATCGAAAAAGGAATGATTGATTGCATTGTTAATCGCCATCAACTAAAAGAGAAAATATCTCTTTTTTTAAATTTCTTAACTGGAAATGAAAGAGAGTTTAAAACTGAAGAGAATTTAGACCTTATGACTCTTCGATTAAAGCAACTGCTTGAACAGGCGGCTCGGCCGCAATCTCGCTCCTTTTAGGGGCGAGTCAGCCGAGCTATATTATAATGGAGTGCGAAGCAGCGACCCATTAACCGAGGAGAATCTCCTCCGTTCTAACGGAGGAGTTCTTCAAAGAGACCTTGCACGCAAGTGAACAATAGGACAAGTTCATGCAAAAAAAAGAAGTTCTACTCACAATTAAAGATCCCTCTTTCCTTCCTACATATGGTTCAGAATTGGCCTCCGGGGCCGATGTGCGCGCTTATATAGAGCAGGATCTCATTCTAGAGCCTGGAGCAACCCTACTGATTCCTACCGGGATTCATTTTGCAATTCCTGAGGGTTATGAAATTCAAGTGCGGCCAAGAAGCGGTCTTGCTTTAAAACATGGGATCACCATACTGAATACGCCAGGAACAATTGACGCTGATTACCGTGGAGAGCTAGGACTCATATTGATCAACCATGGAAAAAAGTCATTTACGATTAATCGAGGAATGCGGCTAGCACAAATTGTCCTTGCACCTGTTGTACAAGCTGAATTTCTCATTGTAGAATCTTTAGAAGCAACTACGCGAGGAGAGGGTGGCTTTGGCCATACTGGCACGCATTAATTATCAAATCCACTCGACGCTTGAGGATTTGAGAAAACTTTTCAAAAAAGGAGAGAGCGTGACAATCTCCCATTATCTAGAGCCGCGTCTTGTCGTTTTTTTAAACGTTGAAAATAGAAACGAGGCTCTTTCACAGCTCGTGGACACTTTAGAAGCTGCAGGCAAACTCAGCGATAAGCAAGCCTTTTATCATGCGATTTTAGAAAGAGAAAAAATTGTCTCAACGGGAATTGGGATCGAAGTGGCTATTCCCCATGCAAAACTTGCAGGCTACCAAGATTTTTTTATTGCTATTGGCATTCAAAAACAGCGTGGACTAGAATGGAATGCGATCGATGAAATACCGGTGCGGATCATTTTCATGATTGGCGGTCCAGAGAATCGCCAGACCCAGTATTTAAAAATACTCTCTCTAATTACTTCGGCTATTAAAGATGAGCAGCGGAGAAAACGACTCTTAAAAGCAGAGACGGCCGAAGAAGTGATCGAAGCATTTCAAGGACTGTGAGGAAAATATGGATCTCAAAATCAAAGATGTTGCTGATTTATTAAAAGTTTCTGAAACCACAATCCGTCGGTGGCTCACCGATGGAAAGATTCCGGCTTACCGGTTGAACCATCAATACCGTTTTAGCCGCATTGAAATTGAAAATTGGATGATTAAATGTAAGCTTAAATCCTCAGATGCATCAGAGTTTTTGGCGTTTGATGAAAAGCTTACCTCCTCTGAAACTGAAGAAAAACAGCAAGCAACTTCGAGCGGAGGCATGCAGCAGTTTAGCTTCTATAGAGCAGTACATCACGGTGGAATTTATCACGATATTCCAGGCAGTACAAAAGAAGAGATTATTGAAGGGACAACAAAGCGCATTGCAGAAAAGATGTCTTTAGATGCTGATGTGCTCTCTGAACTTCTGTTAGATCGCGAACAACTGATGCCGACTGCTTTAAATCATGGAATTGCCGTTCCGCATGCTAGAGATTTTGTTGCAGGGCTTTCGTTTGATTTTATCACCGTTGTATTTCCAAAAAATCCGATTGAGTATGGTGCTTTGGACGGCAAGCCTGTCCATACCCTTTTCTTCCTTTTTGCGACAAATGATAAGATTCATTTGCACCTTTTAGCTAAATTGGCGCATCTTTCGAGCAATCAGAAGGTGCTCGATTTTCTGCAAAGCAAACCAGACAAGACAAACTTAATGGAATATATTCGCATTTGGGAAGATCAACTCGGCGAAAAACAAAAATAGTTCCAGCTGACTCTTCTATAACGTGCCCTTGCCCGTGCCCGTGCCCTTGCCCGGCTAGAAAGTATTCAAATTGTTTTTCTCTAAGAAAGAGTCCTTCCAGTAGTAATGGTCTAGAAGCCCTGTAGTGTCTCTGCCCATGATGGTGTAGGCGATATAGAGGGCTTCGATCGAGGCCAGGCCGCGGTGTGGATCAGGACAATCATTTTGCACTCTGGGATAGGCCGTTTGGAAATGAGCAGGAAGAGTGCGTGTCTCAAAACTCTTTTCAGTGAAGTGCGCTTGCAACATCTTGGATGCATAGCGCCAAGTCCCATCTAATAAGAATAATCCTTTGTGCGCGTCTTCTTTGGACAGCAGCGGACCGTCCATTGTCAAAATCAGATAATTAGAAAGATCGGGGAGTTTTAAAATTGGGTAGGTGAAGAAATGAAAATCTTCACGCTTCTCAAGACCGCGCAAGGAACATTTTTTTAAATTTTCTTTTCTGTGACGCAAAATATATGTAGGCGGAAATATACCCAAAGAACTTCGAAAATTGGGTTTTGACTGCGTCGGTTTCATCTCAAAATTCTGATCTTCGCTCGCGCCTTGCTCCCCAGCAAGGGTCACTCGCTCCAGATCAGAATTTTGAGGTGCCTTCTTGTCAAATTTCCAATTTTCGAAATTCTTTGGGTATAAAGACATTTTTATATATACGAGAATGTATGCAGTTTTTACTTTTTTTCTTCGCTATTATATTTCCTATCATAGTTCAAGGGCAACAAGCTATTTGGCTCGAGGACTATAAAAAAGCAGTCGAACTTTCTAAAGAAAAAAACAGCCCTTTATTAATTGTTTTTTTAGGCCCAGAAGAATGTCCCTGGTCGCAAAAATTGGATGCGGATATTCTAAGCGCTCCAGAGTTTCAAGAGGGATTATCTCAAGATTTTATTTTGCTCAAGACTCATGATGTGCAGTTTGCAAAAAAGTTGCATCTGAAAGAATATCCGATGATTGCTCTTTCTGATTTTCAAGGGGAAACATTGGCAAAAATGCATTATCTGCCTTTGTCCGCAGGGGATTTTTCTCTCTATATCAAAGAGCTTTTTTTTGATTTTCAACTGATCAAAATGGCTGTAGGCAATCAGTATTTAAGACAGATGCCCTTTGAGCAGTTGAAGACTCTTTTTCAGAAAGCTCTGCGCCTAGAAAACAGCCATTTTAAAGAGTTGATTTTAGAAGAGGGTTTAAAGAAAGATAAAGGGGCTTTTTTTTTGATGCAGCATTATGCTTCTTCCATTGAAAAAGAAAAGATAAAAGAGCGTAGAATACAGAGGCTGCGAAAACGCATTTTAGAGCGCGATCCAAAAAATGAACATGGGACGCATTTGAAAATTGCCCTCACTGATTTTCAGGTCTTATCAAAAAAATCAAAGCCGCACAAAGCGATTAAACCTCTTCTTGAATATACACAAAAATTTGGGAAGCAAGATCGTGAGAATCTTTGGAAGGTGGAAATGATGCTGGCCCAATTTCTCTTTAGCCATGATTTGCTTAAAGAGGCCCTATTCCATGCTTCTCTTTCTTTAGACACAGCGCCAGAGGATAAACGCGGAGAGGTTTCAGAGTCGATTGAATATTTCAAAACGCATAGCGTTAAAAAATAGCAAACAGATGAACGGTGTCATTGTAGGCGCTGATCGCAAGATCGAGTGGCTGCTGGGTTTTTGGTGGTCCCATTATAAAAAGCATAACATGCTGCCTGTGACTTTTGTTGATTTTGGAATGTCGCCCAAAGCGAAAAAGTGGTGCGCTGCAAGGGGATCTGTGGTTTCCTTAAACATGACTGTTCCCATTGCTCCTAAATCTAAAATAGTCTCGCAAGTTGCAAGGCAATGGGAAGATGTTTATGGCAAACAGGTTTGGAAATTGCGTCAGAGTTGGTTTAAAAAGCCTTTTGCTTTGCTACAGACGCCTTATGAACGTACACTTTGGCTAGATCTTGACTGTGAGGTGCTAGGCCCTCTCTCTGAACTATTTGACTTTTGCGGTCCCCAGATTGCTTTGGTAAGAGAAACGGAAGGTGCTCATCTTCATGAAAAGGAGCAGAATCAACTCCTTGAAGGTGAAATCCTTTATAATTCAGGCGTCATTATCTACCAAAAAAACGCACCTCTAATTCAGCGCTGGGCTGAGGCTGTCAGTGGGCAAAACGGATCCTTCTGGAGTGACCAGCAGCTGCTTTCCCGACTTATTTATTTGGAAAAATTTAAGATTAAAGAACTTGTTCCGGAATATAATTGGCGAATGTCGCAAGGCATTAATTTTCAAGCACTTATTATCCATTGGGTCGGCACCTGGGGTAAAGAATTTATCCGCAAACATGGCGGTTTTTCAAATTATATAAATAATTTTATTTGCTGATAATAAGTTAATTACTCTATAATTATCCGCATAATAAAAATAATTTATATGAAAAACAAAGTAATTAGCTTACCTATTCTCTCTCTTATTCTCCTGAAATAAACAAAAAATCAACACAAATTAGAGTATTAATCAAATTATCGATGAATAAATCGGTAATTAACAAAAGGAGTTTTTATGAAAAAAGCAATTCTTAAAACAGTGCTATTTCAGATTAGCCACTATAAAATAGGGAGGATGCGGACATGGCACAATTGACCTCTATCGGTTTTCGAAGTGGGTGTACTCTCGCAAAGAGATTTCTGCACCATACGGCAGATGCGCATTATTTACGCCATTGGAAAAAAATGAATGTAGATTTTAACGCCATCACCCATGGAAAGCTGTATCAAATGCCAAGACTTGTCACTCAAATTTTGCAAGTTCAATCAGCCATGAAACAAAAGGGCTATTTTTCTTTTATCCATGGAGCGCCGGCTGCATCCAAAGTACTAACGCGTTTATATGAGGTAGCGTACGGAAAGCAAGAAAAACCCTATTTTAAATATTTGCGTCCTTTGAGTAGCCGTTATATGGTAAGAGTTGAAAGTGCCTATGCGGAACTTTTTATGAGTTACTCTCTGACGAGTGGATTAGAGGCGGTATCCGCTGCTTATTTTGGATTTAGCCGTCATGCTACAATATTTCGCAAAGTTAATTCTTGTTTTAAATCATTCACGGCAGACATGGGGGTTAAAATGACTCCTGAATTTCAAAAAAAGTTAGAAGACATGATGCTCGAATCCAATCGTCGTGAAGTGGGAGAGTTTTACATCATTGGAGTTAAAGAGAAAGATGTGGGCAAATATGTCACTGATGCAATACCGGGTGGTGTACCTACTGGAAAAGACGTCAAAGATGTCAGCCTGTTTCCCGAAAAACATACCGATACATTAGGACAATATCAGGCTCATCTTGTAACAATGCCTTTGTGTTATGATACATTACATCCCTCCTCTGCCATTGTCATGATCGATCCGTCTGACCTTCATGAAGTCGACTCTTTTTGTGCAGGGCTATTTTTTAAAAGAATAAAAGAAATTCCTGAATATGAAGGCCTCGTTAGTGAGAGCGATACTGATTTTGAAAAGGAGCAGCTTGAAAAAAAAGCAAAAATCGACGAAGAGATGGAGCAAGTTGCAGCACAATTTGCAGAGATGCTCGCAAATCCAGACACAGCCAGCCCAAGCAAATTCACATTAGATTATGATGATGAATGACAAAGTGAGAATCTATAAGCCTCTCCCAGAGAGGCTTTTTCTCTGGCGGAAATTGCATAGTTTGGCAGTCACGTGTAGACATGGATATGTATATCTTTATGTCTATGGCTATGTCGAAATCTGAAAGGCGCGATCCTATTCTCTGAAACTCCTTTTAATCCCTTAAGGTAAAGACGTTTAAGGGGCATCCCTTCAAGATGTGCAAGTCCGTCATGTGTGACGCGAGTCCATGTAAGATGAAGAGATTTAAGAGGCATCTCTGTAAGATGCTCTAGCCCACGATTGGTGATACTGCTACCTCTAAGATTAAGATGCTTAATATTAGGGCAGATTTGACACAAAAGAGTTAATTCATCATCTGAAATCATATCAGAACTAAATCGGGTGACTTCCTTATCAACTGGATGTATCTTCTCAAAATTTCCGCCCCCTTTCCTAATGGACCGTATGTCCATCAGAATGTGGAGTGATTGTTCTCGTAATTCAATACCTTTCTTTTTTTCAACTTGAATATTCTCTTTTAAAGCCTCTAATTTTTTCAAAGCCTCTTCGATTTGAAGTTGTGTATTTGAAGTTCTTCTGAAAAAAAATAATACGCTTCGATAGAATGGACCTCTAGGTTGGTCTTTATCTTTAGCGTTCTTTTCAAATTCATTAAATACACTTCTTACTTTCTCTATTTTTTCAATAAAAGCTTTTTTTTGTTTTCTGCTAGCATTAAGTCCAGTAATTCCATCTAAGGTTTGTGTAATAGCAATAGCCCTTTTTGTTAAACATCCATTTCGATATTTAGCAAAAATACTATTGTTATTCACAACGGATGGATCACGCTCACTTATACCGAGCTCACCTAATATGTGATCTAATCCGTTAATACCGTCTAATGCTAGATCTATTGCTGACATTATAATTCCCGTATGTTCTTTAATTTTAACCCTTTAAATATTAATAAATATTTGAATTAAAGTAAAGCAATTTTTATTGCATTTTTTAATGCGCAACTTACTCATTATTAATAGGTTAATTGTGTTATCGAAAATACTTTTCGTATTTTAAAGGCTTTCCTTCTTTCCAAGGGCAATAGCTATTGCAAAAGTCAACCCTCTCTGCAATGGGTGGGTGGGAGCAGCGCCAGATTTTATAGATGATTCCAGGGCGAGGATTGGCAAGATTTTCCCGTTGTAATATCACAAATGTTTCGCCAGCGATCTGATTGTTTTGTGTGATTTCTAGTCCAAAACGGTCTGCTTCATGCTCCATGGTGCGAGAAATGCAATTGATGAGCGGCGTTGCAAAAAGCATAAAAAATGCCATTAAAAAAAGGAGAAGAGGCAAGGAGGCAATATCATAGAGGTGTTTAAATCCAAATTGTTTGTGATAGCGCCGCAAGAGAAAATTTGCAGAGCGATAAACAAGATAAAACATCAGAAAGGAAAGCGCACTTAAATAGATTAAAGACCACCAAATGTGGTTTAAAACATAGTGACCCATCTCATGGCCCATCACAAACAGAATTTGATCTGAATCGAGCTCTTTAATCGTAGTGTCCCAAAGCACGATCCGCGTGACAGGCCCAAGACCGACGACATAAGCATTCAATTTTTGCGTGTCTTTACTTTTGTCTACTTCAAAAACGCGTCCATTTTCAATCTCTGCGCGGGAAGCAAGCGCCAAAATCTTCTCTTCCAGCTCTTTGTTTTTCATGCGTCCAAATTGATTGAAAAGAGGATCAATCCAGATCGGTTGAATAAGCATCGAGATAAATAAAAGAGCAACCGTAACAAGACTACTATAAAACCACCACCTGCGCGGACTTTTTTTCAGTAGAAGGTAGAAAATCCAAAGAAAAGCAGCGGCAGCAACGATCGCTATAGCCAATCCTTTGCCATAATTGCCAAACCATCTTCCCAGTGGTTGCATCGATAAATAGTAGTCATGCTCTCTGATGTATCCTGAATAAAAATCTAAAGGAAAAGAAAGCAGCTGATAAAGAGAGATAAAGAGTGCGAGATAAAGGACAATCGAAAAATACCAGTTTTCACCCCACTTTTTTGCAAAGGCGCCTAATTTGCCTGAAAAACCAGTAAAAAGAAAAAGAAGGGGAATGCCAAGCTGCAAAAGCTGCTCTAAAATCCAAATGAGATTGCCGCTTTGGTAATAGCGCATGGCCTGATCTGTGGCTTCTGGAACAACCACGTTTGCACACATTGCAGCAAAAAAGAATTCGATCATCTTATTTTCTCTTATAATGTTTCAGTCAGGGAGGCCGCATTTTCAGCGGCCATTGCCTGGCCTGATTCGTAAGCAGATTTTATTGAACAATTGAACGCTCTTTACTTTCGTCTCTTCTTCGTTCTATCACTTTCTCTACCACTTGAACAACTCTTTCAATTCGTCTTATTTCTGTCCCTGGCGAATCCTCTTTTCTCCGACCACAACAACACCATGACCAAGGAGAACATGAAATATTGCACGAAGATGTGCAATCGTTACAACATTTGCTCTCTACATCTACATCAGTGCGAGCTCTAACGCTGGGCATCATAACTACCTCCCGGATTTTTTGAAGAGATTTTCAAAAAAACTCTAACCATTATGATATATGTTGTTTTTTAAAAAATGTCAAAAAATAAATAAGACTTTAGAATTCTTTGGCTAAATGATTAGAAGAGTTTTGCTCCATTAGGAGCATTTTTATTTGGCGCCACTAAGATCACTTTTCCATCGCTATCTGCGACTCCAAGCGTTAGCACTTCTGAGCGAAAGGGACCGATCTGTTTGGGAGGAAAGTTCACAACGGCAAGGACTTGTTTTCCAATGAGGTCATCCTTATTCGGACAATGCTCAGTGATTTGCGCTGAAGACTTTTTCTGACCGATCTCCGGTCCAAAGTCAATCAGAAGTTTATAGGCTGGTTTTCGCGCCTCTGGAAAATAGTCAGCTTGAATGATCGTCCCTACACGAATATCGACTTTTACAAAGTCATCATAATGAATTGTTTGCTGCGTCATTTTAATTCACCCTTATTGATTTTTTAACAGTAGAAGAAAGACAGTAGCAGGATGGCCAGGATGAACAGGATAGAAGAACAGGATTAAGAAAAGAAAATAGTAAGGCTTCCTTTTTTACTTCCATTCCCAACAGATAAAATTCTCTAAATCTTCTATCCTGTTCATCCTGCCATCCTGCTATATTTTTTCTTAAATTTTTACTCATTCCTTTAACCTAAATTGGATTTCTATGCGAAACTACGCGTATCAGCTCTTTGGGGATCTCAAATAAAAAGCGCGAAGGATTGGAGTTTTCTGCTTTGCGTGTGCGCTTGCGCGTCTTTGACATGCTTAGTGTGAGATATTGTTTTGCTCTTGTTAAAGCAACATAGAAGAGGCGTCGCTCTTCCTCAATGCCTGTCTCTTTAAGACTTTTTTCATGCGGGAGAAGATGATCCTCTAAGGCAACAAGAAAACAAGCTTCGAATTCCAGTCCTTTAGCACTATGAAAAGTCATTAAGTTTACTGCATCTTGGTGCTGCATTTTGCCTTTTTCAGAAAATTGTGACTGATCAAGTCCTGATGAAGTCAAGAAGTGGTGCAGGGAAATTTCTTCTTGGTCTGTTGTCTCTTCATATTGCTTTAGCGCCTCGACATAATTTAAAATGTTCTCCCATTTGAACTGGCGCGCTTTTTCATCTTTGACCTCTTCTTCAATGGCCCTTTTTAATCCCACTTCATCAATAAATGTTGTTAAAGCTTTATCAAGGGGCCTCATTTTAAATGTTGTCTTGGCCCTTTCTATGATTTCAATAAAATGTTGGGTGGCTTTAAAACCGCGCGGCGAAAGATTGACAGAATCAGGTTTTTTTAATACTTCCCAAAGGGGAATTTTATGATCACGGCTATAGGCCGTTAATTGATCGAGTGTCTTTTCGGAAATGCCGCGCCTCGGCACATTAATAATTCGAAGAAGCGCCTCTTCATCTAGTGGATTGACGATGGCCCTAAGATAAGCCAAAAGATCTTTGATTTCACTGCGCTCATAAAATTCTGTGCCGCCAAAAATCTGATAGGGGATGCCGCGCATAGAGCTGCCATTTCTTTCCCACATGGCTTTCATGAGCGCCATTTCAAAGGGTCGCGAAAGTAAATTGGACCGGTAAAGAATCGCAAAGGCGCTCCATTTGAGATTTCTTGTTTTCCTTAGCCAAAGCAGGCGCTGGATGGCAGCATCTGCCTCTTCCTCCGGTGTCGGAGCATGGAAAAGCACAATGGGTTCTCCGGGCTCTTGTTTGCTAAAAAGCTCTTTGGGATGTCTTTTAGTGTTATTTGCAATCACTGCATTGGCCGCATTTAAAATCATGGGTGTGGAGCGGTAATTTTGCTGCAATTTAATGATGGTTGATGCGTCAAAATCAAGAATATTTTTAATTTCAGCGCCTCTCCATCCATAAATCGACTGATCATCATCTCCTACCACACATAAATTTTGATGCTCATTAGAAAGCATTTTAGCAATGCGGTACTGAATGGGGTTTGTATCTTGATATTCATCGATCATGATGTAGTGATACTTTTCTTGGTATTTTTTTAAAGCGGCAGGATGGTTTTCAAAAAGTTCCGCTGTTAGAGAGAGAAGACTATCAAAATCTACCGCGTTATAGGCACGCAAACAGGTTTGCAAACGACCAAAGAGCTCGCCAAAAATCTTTTCATCAGGGAGAGAGCCTCTGTTTTTAGAAAGAGAAATTTTTTCCATCATTTCATCAATAGACGAGATCTCTTTTTTGCTTACAGCTTCCTCGCCAATTTGCAATAGCAATCTGCGTATACTTCTTTCATCATAGAGAGTGAACTCTTTGGTGTATCCGAGCCTTTCAATTTCGCTGCGCAAGACCTGCATGCAAAAGCTATGAAAGGTGCATAGTGTGATTTTTTTGGCGATTTGGGCCGAAAGAAGATGGCTGATGCGCTCGCGCATCTCTTTTGCGGCTTTATTGGTAAAAGTTAATCCCAAGATTTTTGAAGGATCGACATTTAAATGCTCGATTAGATAGGCAATGCGGTGGACAATCACTTTGGTCTTGCCGCTGCCGGCTCCCGCTAAAACGAGTACTTTTCCTTGCGTGGACTTAACCGCTTTTTCTTGCGCTGAGTTTAACATGTATGAACCTATCCCAATATTCTTAATATTCGCTTTTCGCGCCTTTTTTTTCAGATTTCGAGCCCGGTTCTTGGCCTACTTAATTTAAGTATGTCCTGCGAACCGGCCTCAAAATCTGACTAAAAAATGCATCAAAAATCAA
>DATIJP010000070.1:0-7336 GCA_035478495.1 Rhabdochlamydiaceae bacterium | reverse complement strand
ACTATGGCCACAAGCGGCCCTATCAATGGTTGCAGTCACTACACTGCTTAGTGCTGACAGACATGATAGAAGAGGTGATTATAACAGAGGTGACGATAGAAGAGCAATGCACTGCGACCGCATCAGTATTTGCGGACCTGAAGTACCTATGGCAGTTAACCCCAGTGTAAGACCTTTTACCGATGATGCATGCTGCTGCGATGAAGGTGAATTTTCACTCACTCTCGCAGGTTTTTATTGGCAAGCAACTCAAGATGGATTAGAGTATGCAATTGAGAGCACTGCAGTTGTTGAAAATCCTCCAACATTTCCAGTTGCCACTGGAACTTTGCTCACACTCATTGATGGCTCATATAGAAACCCAGAATTTAAATGGAAACCTGGTTTCAAAGTAGGTCTTGGATATAACACCACACATGATGGGTGGGATATTGAACTGATATGGACGCATTATAATGGACGCGCAAAAAGCTCTGATGATAATGAAAGTGATCTAAATGTGGCTCTACAACCACTCTGGTCTGCTTTTGCACCAGTTGCTACAGCAGATAACGTCCCAGGAACCGTTCTTTATGCCACACAAGCCAATACTTCCTGGAGATTAGACCTTAATTTGGTGGATTTGGAGCTCGGCAGAGAATATTATACTAGCAAAATGCTCACGTTAAGACCTTTCGTAGGACTTCGTTATGCATCTCTCCATCAAAGATATAACATCCAATATTTGGGTGGATCGTACGATGGATCTGCTCTTCCAGGACCATTTATAGACGATGTAAAACTGAAAAATGAGTTTGATGGCGGCGGAGTGCGTGCAGGGTTAGACACGAATTGGTGGTTTGGTTGCTGCCCAGGCCCATGTCCTTCAAACTGGGGATTCTTTGGTGATTTTGCAGCATCGCTTATCTATGGAAAATTTGATGTTGATCATGATGAAAATCTCCAATCTCCATTAGCATCTACAGGCTTTGCAAAAACGCCAGTTTTAGAGACAGATGAACATTTCCGCTCGATTAGAGGAATCATTGACTTAGCTCTTGGGCTTCAATATGAAACTCTCTATCGCGATGGCAATTGGGGCATGAATCTTTCTCTTGCCTGGGAATTCCACCATTTCTTCAACCAAAACCAACTCTGGAGAGTTGTAAGAATTGGAGATGCATCCGCTGATGGAGTAACATTGGGTACTCATGGCGAGAACACATTCAATCAAAGACGTGGCGATTTGTCTACACAAGGTGTGACATTCACTGCTAGATTCACGTTCTAATTGTTCTTAAAATAAGATCCAGTTCAAGAAACGGAGCTCACGAGAGCTCCGTTTTTTTCAATAGACTTGCATAATTCTTTAACTTGCCCGTGCCCTTGCGCTTGCCCTTGCCCAGTTAAGATTGTTTTCGTGTTATCTTAGCTAACATTGTAAAACAGTTTTTTTGGGCAAGGGCAAGCGCAAGGGCAGGGGCAAGTGAATTAACGAAATTCATCGATGAAATTGGCGACAAGCGCGCTCCAGCCTGTCTGATGGGAGGCGCCTAAGCCTTTGCCTGTCTCAGGATTGAAATATTCATAAAAAAGTAGATGATCACTCCAGGAGGGATCTCCATGAAAAGGGAAATGTTCCCCTAAATAGGGTCTTTTGCCATTTTTATCTTTGGTGAAAATGGAAATCATATGATTGGCAAAAAAAGCAGCCATCATGTC
Organism: Rhabdochlamydiaceae bacterium; assembly: GCA_035478495.1. Taxonomy (GTDB): domain Bacteria; phylum Chlamydiota; class Chlamydiia; order Chlamydiales; family Rhabdochlamydiaceae; genus DATIJP01. The sequence goes on along the minus strand of DATIJP010000070.1, from coordinate 5,635 downwards.
TGTTTGCCCCTGAATTTCATCTCCATAGGCCTCGGTTAACTTTAAAAGAGAATCTACAAGAAGAAAAGTTGTCGGCATCCAAATGGGCCCTCGCCAATTAGAATTACCGCCTTTAAGCCGATCGCGCGATTCTGCAGGTTCGTAGCCCACTGATCTCTCTTGGAAGACAAAAGGATGTTTTTCATGGTATTTAGAAAGGCTTCTTAAGCCATAATTGGAGCGAAACTCCTCAGGATTCCAGACATATTTTAAAACACTTTGAAGTTGTGGAGCATTCATTAGCGTCAGCACGTAATGGGTCTTATTATTTTTGTGCGTAGGAATAATGCAGGCTTCGACCAGATCACTGCGATTTTTCATGAACCAGTGGAAATTTTTGTAAAATTCCGGAAAATGTTTGATCTCTTCCTCATGGAGAATTTCAATGGCATAAAGAGGAATAAGACCGACAAGGGAGCGTACGCGGAATTTAGAAAATGTGCCATCTGGGTAAGTGAGCACATCATAGAAAAAACCATCCCTCTCGCTCCATAGTTCATAATTTTGATTGCCTCTTTTTTTCATCGCATGAGCAATATAGACATAATGCTCAAAAAACTTGGTTGCAAGCGATTCATAGACTTTGTTTTTTTTAGAAAGCTCTAAGGCAATACGCATCAGATTGAGGCAAAACATGGCCATCCAGCCTGTTCCATCGGATTGTTGCAATACAGCTCCTCCAGGGAATTTTTTAGAGCGGTCCAATACAGTGATATTATCGAGGCCTAAAAAACCACCCTCGAAGACGTTATTTCCAGAACTATCGACTTTATTCACCCACCAGGAGAAATTCATGAGCAATTTATGAAAGCACTTTTCCAGAAAAACCAAATCTCCTTGCTTGTTCAGCTCTTTTTCTCTATGGAAAAGACGAAGTGCTGCCCAAGCTTGCACAGGAGGATTTAAATCGGAAAATTCCCATTCGTAAGCAGGAATCTGTCCATTGGGATGTTGAAATTGATCAAAAAGAAGAAGCCAAAGCTGCTCTTTTGCATATTCAAGATCAATTAAGGCATAACTGATACAGTGGAAGGCATGGTCCCAGGCAGCAAACCAGGGATATTCCCAAGTATCGGGCATTAACATAATCCGCATCGAGTTTAAATGGCGCCAATGGATATTCCGCAGATTGAAGCGGGAAATGGGTGGAGGTGCATCTAGGTTATCGCCTTTTAGCCAGACATTCACATCGAAAAGATAGATCTGCTTAGACCAAACAAGACCAGCTAGTGCTTGGCGTTGGATCTGTTTTTCCTCATCTGTTGCTTCTTTAGGGTGAACAGTCTCATAAAATTGATCTGCCTCTTTTTTTCTTTTTCTAACAATCTCTTCTACATCTTGCAAAGGATGCTTTAACTCTTTTGGAGAAAAACGGAAATGCAGTTTGATGGATTGCTGCGCCGGGATTTTTTCTATGAAATAATGAAGGCAGGCCTTAGTGCCTGTCTCTTCTGCATTGACTGCCTTTTTTTCTCCATGAATAATGGCACGATGAAAAGCGTCTTTATAATAACCTTCTTCATTAGAAAAACGGGTTTCATTATTTGTAAAAAACAATTTTCCTCGGGGCGGTCCGTAAAGAAAACGTTTTCCCAAATGATAGTCAAAGGCCAAATTAGAAGGAGATAGCAGCTCTTTATCATCCGCGCATAAGCAGAGATGATGGCCATTGCTTGCACTCGTAATTTTTGGTTCCGGATCGCGCAATGCTTTCCAAGCCCATTGATTGCGGAACCAGAGCTGCATGAGGAAATGCAGTGGCGCCTCTTTTTTTCCTCGATTAAAAATTTCAACTTGAATGCAAAGATCTTCTGGAGATTCCTTGGCATATTCAATAAAAATATCAAAATAATCTCCTTCATTAAAAATTCCCGTGTCGATGAGTTCATATTCAGGTTCTAGAGTTGACTTTTTGCGATTTTCTTCTCGCAGCTTTTGGTAAGGAAATTCCTGCTGTGGATATTTGTAGAGATATTTCATGTAAGAATGGGAAGGAGTGGCATCAAGAAAGTAATAGTACTCCTTCACATCTTCGCCATGGTTTCCCTCGTGATTATTGAGGCCAAATAACCTTTCTTTTAAAAAAGGGTCGCGCCCGTTCCAAAAGGCAGGGGCTAGCGCAAGCACTTGATAGCGATCGCACCATCCTGCGATTCCATCTTCCCCCCAGCGAAATGCTTTAGAAATCGCACGTTCATAAGGAAAATAATTCCAAGGGTCGCCATTTTCACTATAATCCTCTCTGACGGAGCCCCAAGACCTTTCCGAGATATAAGGTCCCCATTTTTGCCACTTGGGGACTGGCTCTAATCTCTCTTCAATGAGTCTAGATTCTTCCTTACTCAATCTATTTTCGTGCATATTCTGCAGCCCCAAGAAGCGCGGTATTTTCATTTAAGATGATTTTGATCGGAATAGTTGAAAGAAGAGCTTGCATGCGGCCCTTTGCACTAAATCGCTTCATAAACTCGCCTTCTTTCAGCGCAGGTAAAATTTTGGGAGCAATACCTCCACCAATATAAATTCCGCCCACTGCAAAATGTTTAAGTGCCAAATTGCCCGTTTCGCTTCCATAGATTCCAACAAAAACTTCAAGCGCTCTTTTACACGCTCTGCAAGTTCCATTTAAGGCTTTTTCAGTGATTTTTTTGGGCGCATCGACATCCATTTTAATTGACTCTTTTGCACTCTCCAGTCCTGAATCGATGAGAAATTGATAGACCCGGTAAAGCCCAAGACCAGAGAGAATCCTTTCAAAAGAAACATGTGTAAATTCTCTTTTCAGATATTTTTGTAAGGCAAGTTCTAACTCATTTTCCGGAGCAAAACTACAGTGGCCGCCTTCTGTCGCAAAAGGAATATGTCTCTCTCCACTCCAAAATAGTCCTGCTTCTCCCAATCCTGTCCCAGCAGAAATAAGTGCCTGATTGCCTTCATGTACAATCCCTGTATTGAGAGTGTAAAATTCCTGCGGATATAAACAACCAATCCCATAAGCATTGGCCTCTAGGTCATTGATTAAGCGCACTGTGGGAATTTTGGTGGAATCGCTTATTTTTTTTTCATCGACAAGCCAAGGTAAATTAGTCGGATGGCATTTTCCATTGATCACAACCCCTGGGACGCCGAAGCAAGCTTTTTCGATTTTTACAGAGCGGTTTTCAAGAAATTTTTTTATGATTGCAGTCAGGCTTTCAAATTCGGTGCTTTTAAATTTTTCATCAGCAAAGAATTTCCTTTGTTCCCCCTTTTCAAAAAGGGCAAGATGTGTCTTTGTTGCTCCCACATCGCCAGCTAAAATCATAGTTATTCCCCCAACCCCATTCAATCAGAAATCTTTAATTCTTGACTAGAAGATAGGCAATGTTCAATCTTTAAGGCAAAAAAGGAGTAGGTATTATGGCAGCAGAAGATGGAAAAAGAAAGGCGCTAGAACTCGCAATTGCGCAGATTGAAAAAAATTTTGGCGAAGGGTCGATCATGACCTTAGGAAAGCATCAAGCAACCAATGAAATCAGTGTCATCTCTACAGGTTCTGTTGCATTAGATATTGCTTTAGGATGCGGCGGAGTTCCAAGAGGAAGAATTGTAGAAATTTATGGGCCTGAATCTTCTGGTAAATCCACTTTAGCGACGCATATTGTTGCGAATGCACAAAAAAATGGCGGCATTGCAGCTTATATTGATGCTGAACATGCTCTTGATCCTGGTTATGCGGCTAGAATTGGCGTCAATCTCAATGAGCTGATGATCTCACAACCAGATTCTGGCGAAGAAGCTCTTAACATTGCAGAAATGCTCGCTCGTTCGAACGCAATGGATGTCATTGTCATCGACTCGGTGGCAGCCCTCGTTCCTAAGAATGAATTAGAAGGGGAAATCGGCGATTCCCATATGGGGCTTCAAGCACGTATGATGTCGCAAGCTTTACGCAAACTCACTTCAACGCTTTCCAAAAGCAATACCTGCGCGATTTTCATTAACCAGATCCGAGAAAAGATTGGTGTGATGTTTGGCAACCCTGAGACCACAACAGGCGGCCGGGCGCTTAAATTTTATTCTTCGGTACGTTTGGATATCCGCCGTATTGGAGGAATCAAAGGCCCAGACAATATGGACATTGGCAACCGTGTAAAAGTAAAAGTCGTGAAAAATAAATTGGCTGCGCCATTCCAAACAGCAGAGTTTGATATCATTTTCAATGAAGGCATTTCCCGCCTTGGTTCAATTATTGATTTAGGGGCGCAATTAGGTGTCCTAGATAAAAAGGGAACCTGGTTTAGTTTTGGAACACAGCGTCTTGGCCAAGGACGCGAAGCTGCGCGCGATGAACTTAAAAAGAACCCAGATTTGGCAAGTGAAATTGAAAAACTGATTCTCAGCAAATGCAAAGGCAATGCTGCTCTTCTGAAGACGGCTCCTGAGCCAGAAACTGCAGGTGTCTAACAAGAAAACCACAGAGGCACAGAGAGCATAGAGTAGGAAGAAGAGAATCATTTTTTTGTGAGCGAAGCAAAAAATGGACTTCTGTTTTTTTCGGTTCGCCACCGAAAAAAATAAAACGCTCCCTCTTTACTCTGTTTCTCTGTGCCTCTGTGGTTATTCTTAAACTTGTGTGGTTTTTGTTAGAAAATCACACATTTTTTCAAACGACGGAGTGGAAATGTCGAGCTCAATCAGCTCTTCTTTAAAGTAGCTCATCTCATTTTGAAATACGGCAAGACAGCGCTCTTTTCCAAGAAATTTAGCAATATTGGGGCCTTTATCATCCTGGTTGATATCTTCGAGATCGTCGGCGATTTGAAAGGCCATTCCTAAATGTTGCGCCGCTTTTTTTACACGGTCAAATTGTTCAATTGATCCGCCGCCAAAAATCCAACCCAAACAAAGAGAGACCTCAAAAAGGGTAATGGTCTTTTTGTAAATCAGCTCTTTAAATGATTCTAAAGTGTATTGAGGCGGAAAAAGATCAAGGAATTGGCCGCCAGTAGCCCCCAAAATGCCTGCACAATGCGCAGCATGACCAAGTGCCAAGGTGCATGCTTGATCAGCTACTTCCGCAAAGGGTGAGGGTGCCTGCTTCATAATTTCAGCATTCTGATGGATGCGCTCAAACCCTGCACAAATGAGCGCATAACTAGAAAGTAGCGCAATATTTTCTCCATAGACTTTATGCAAAGCAGGTTTATTCCGCCGCTGATCGTCGTCGTCCATACAAGGAAGATCATCAGCAATCAAAGAGGCAGTATGTAAAAATTCAACGCCCAAAGCCACAGGATAGACGTTAAGGCCATTATCCAGCGCTTCAGCTGTCATGAGTACAATAAGAGGCCTGAGTCGCTTTCCACCACTTAAGAGCGCGTATTCACACGCATCACGCAATTTCGTCTTTTCACCAAAGGAAACAATGCTGGCAGCAATCTCTTGCTCAATTTTATCTTGAAGATAAAAAAAGTGAGACGATGTCGTTTTAATTAACATAAATCAAATATTAAGAATATTGGGATAGGTTCATTTGTTCTGCAATAATCAATTTTTGTGTCGATTTCACACGTGCATAAGGCGGAATGTATCCATTGACATTGATGCATGGATG
>DATIJP010000069.1:0-5691 GCA_035478495.1 Rhabdochlamydiaceae bacterium | reverse complement strand
CCTGCAAAGTCGGTCCACCACAGAGATAGACACCACAGAGTCTGCGAAGCGCGGCAATTTTTGGGAGCGCGAGGGCTTCCCTCGCCTCTGTGGTATCAGTCTCGGTGGTTATAATGAATTGCTGACTTTGCAGGCCTCCTAGCTGCCAGGCAGTCAAGAAGATCAATTGGATGAAGCAGTGCAAATCTTAAGTGATTGTTTGACCCAATATAATCAAAAGGGTCTTTATCCATTTGTATGAATTGCTTTAAGCAACTATTCTTAGTATTGTTGATCAATTTCTCTCATGCTTCTTTAATGGCAAATATTGTTTCATTCACACTCAATGACCTAAATCAAGGTTGGAATTCAGAGACTCTTGCCGAAATATATTTCCATCATTCTGAACTCCAACAAAAATGGTCATGGGAGTTACTGAACCAAATCACATTTTTGGGAAATGAGAAAATTCTTGATTTTGGTTGTGGGGATGGACGCATTTCAGCCGATCTTGCAAAGATTGTGAAAAATGGTTCCGTATTGGGCGTAGACATTTCTAACAATATGCTACACCTGGCCCATCGTCATTTCCCCAGCGAACGTTTCTCAAACTTAACATTTAAAAAAAGTGAATCTTTGGTATTTTGTGATGTTCAGGGAAGCAAAGAATTTGATTTGATATGCGCATTCAATGTTTTTCACTTGATTTCTGAACCAGAAAAAGTTCTTTTAAATTTAAAATCTCGCCTTAAATCCTCAGGTAGGCTCCTTTTCGTCACGCCCACAGGAAAAAACAATGTTTTTTTTCAAGCTGCAAACGAAATGTTCGCAAAATATGGCTTGTCTGCGCCCTGGAATCATTCTAAAAAGGGGCCGATTATGAGAACTCTTGAAGGCGCTGCGTTTTTTCTAAAAGAAGCAGGGTACACATTAGAGTCGCTTAAAATCATCGATCAGGACAATCTCTTTAATGATTTAGAAGATTTTATAGCTTGGATGATCGGGACGGTCACTGCTAATTGGCAGATCCCTTTTGCTTTAAGTTATCCATTCTTTTCCGATCTAGCGTCTCGAATGGTTGAACTAGAACCAACAATGCTTGATAAAGATAATCATATTCATTTTACCATGCCCCGCATTCAAGGCATTGCAAAACCTGATGTCTGAATCAAACCGATCACCTTCGCATTACGAATGCGTTTTGCTTTCATCTGTGACCTTACCTAACGATACCGAATAACAACAGAGTCAATCCACTACAGACTTCTGTCTTGTCGTCAAAACAGGTTCTGTATTGCCATGTTTTGTCTCCGATTGCAACTTTTTTGCAACTCGCTAAGAGATTCTTGCAATTCGGCAGCAAAGAGAGTATCGTAGGCCCCTTAAAGAGGTGATTATGAATCTAAAATCGCAAAATAAATCCATTGATCCTGCAACTGGCAAATTGGTCGTTTTCGAGGACAAACAGGTCCGGCGCGTGCTCCACAATGGAGAGTAGTGGTTTGTTGTTAAAGATGTTGTTGAAATTCTAACAGATACATCTAATTCCACTGATTACATCAAAAAAATGAGAGAGAGAGACTCCGCCCTTTCCGAAGGGTGGGGACAAATTGTCACCCCCCTTCCAATTAATACTTCAGGCGGCAAGCAAAGACTGAACTGTGCAAATACAGAAGGAATATTTCGGATCATCCAATCCATCCCTTCTCCTAAAGCTGAGCCCTTCAAGCTCTGGCTCGCCAAGGTGGGTTACGAGCGAATCCAGGAAATTGAGAACCCAGAGCTAGCAACCGAGCGGACGCGTGCCCTATACAAAGCCAAAGGCTACCCCGATGACTGGATTGAAAAACGGATGCGCGGCATTGCCATTCGAGAAGAATTAACTGCTGAATGGGAAAAAAGAGGGATTGAGCAAGAGAGAGATTATGCGATTCTTACAGCCGAAATTTCCAAAGCCACATTCGGAATGACTCCGTCGGATTATAAAAAGCACAAGGGATTGAAACAGGAAAATCTTAGAGACCACATGACTGATCTCGAACTTATTTTTTCCATGCTGGGAGAAGCCTCTACAAAAGAGATCGCAGTCTAATACTAAGTGGTATAAGATAAGTAACAGAGCGCAACCATTCTAGAACTTGATGCTGAACTGGAAAGAAATTGTTCAAAAATACATTATAAAACACTCTGACAAGATCAGGGCAGTTAGCCGTCCTCTTCGCGATCGGTTTCAAATTCAGTATTTTACATATCACCGCATCGATAAAACTGGCAAATATACGGTCTTAGTAGACCGACCTGATTGGGCTGAACACTATGTTGAAGAAAAGTTTTACCTCGAAGACCCCTACTTAAGGCATCCAGATCTCTACGAATCGGGATTTTGTTTCATCGAAAACCATGGCTCTGAGGAATATAAACAAAGAATCCTCAAAGATGGAAAGGAAATATTCAACTTAGATCAAGGGATAATCCTTATCCAGAAAAACACAGATTCTTCTGTGGAATTCTTCGGCTTTTCAGGAAACAAGGCAAACTGTGCTTTAGACAAGCTTTATTTGAATCATCCTTGGATGCTGAGGTCCTTTGCCGGGTACTTTAAGAAAGAACTGAAACCAATTCTTCTTCAGATGGAAGAAGAAGCAGATACTCTGCCGCATCTTAAAGGAGATGACTTTTACTCTAATCAATTAATACGACCAGACATTCATTCAGAGGAAATTTTAAATTATCTCAAAGATTTAGGCAAAGAGCCGGAAATAATTAAGATTGGGCTTTTATCCCAAAGGGAACGGCAATGCATCAAGTTGCTTCTTAAGGGAAAATCTGCCAAGGAGACTGCGAACCTTTTGAAGTTGTCCCATAGGACTATTGAGTTCTATTTTGAAAATATCAAAAACAAACTTTGCTGCACCTCTAAGCAAGAAATTTTCTCCCTCGGCAAGGACTTTGAAGAATTGGGTTTGCTTTAAGCTCATACCGTAATTACTACGGTAACGGTTATCTCTCGATATTTCTTACAATCGCTAGTTTTAACAGGAGTACGAAGATGAAAATCCTTTCACTTTTCGCAATCACACTTTATATAAATTACGCACATTCGGAGAGCCCAATGAATCAGTTTGAGACTTTAAAGCACCTAGAAAATTGTTACGATGCGATGCGCCCGGCAGCTGAGAAAAGCGAGCAAGCTTTCGCGTGGTTTTCAGATATCCCACACCCTCTCTTCAATGTCGTTATGCACTTATCTTGTAAGGATGTGGATGCAAAGATCGAGACACTCATTGAAAAAGTTCCCTTCGGAAATCCAGTTTCGTTTTGGGTACATCCAGGAAATCGTGCTGATGGACTCGTTGAAATTTTAAAAGGGAAAGGTTTTGCCCCCCTCATTACATGTCCGTTAATGGCTTGGCCTGTGCAACCTATGATAGCTCCAAAATGTGACATTCGCTCAGCCAAAAAAGATATGGACATGTTTAATCAGATCACGAGCGCTGTTTTTCATTTTGATGAAACGACGAAGCAAAGATACGCCAATATCCTCAAAACTTTCGACTCTGAAAATTATTTGCTTTTTGTAAATGACGAACCAGTCGCTGTAGGCATCCTTTTCTCGAACGGCAACATAGGAGGCATTTTCAATATAGCTGTGCTGCCAAAGCAGCAGAAAAAGGGATATGGGCGAGCGATGATGGAGTTTCTCATGCACAGGGCAAATGCACTCCATTTGAGACAGCTTGTACTTCTCAGTTCTCCTGCGGCTGAAAGGCTCTATAACAACCTGGAATTTCAGAAAGTTTTCGACATCGAGATGTATGCGCGCTAAAGCCAAAAAATCTAACTTTTCGCTTTTCTTTTTCGCTGAGAAGGTTATAATTTTTATTTATCCATGTTACTACAATCCACCCAACCCACCACAAAATGAAGAGCTCAAACCCTTTTCCTCTGAAGCAAAAGCTATTCTGGAGGGAGAAATTTATGAGCATTACAAAGGAAAGCGATATAAGGTTTTATCCGTTGGACGCAATAGTGAAACCTTGGAAGAAACCATCATATACCAAGCCCTATACGGAACTCATGATGTGTGGGTACGGCCACTGAAAATGTTTTCAGAAAACATCGTGATCAATGGGCTGCCACAACCCCGTTTTAAACGGGTTCAGTAGGGTTGTATGGAAAATGAACTTGAGCAACAATCCTCAAAAATAGCGATCTTCAAGGGGAAACAAATTCGAAAGGCCATCCATCGAGGCGAATGGTATTGTTCGATTATCGACGTCGTAACAATCTTGACAGAAAGCTCTAATCCTCGGCGATATTGGTCTGATTTAAAAACACAAATTTCTGAAAATGAAGGGTTTATTCAACTGTACGGAAAAATCGTACAGTTGAAATTACTAGCTCCCGACGGAAAAAAGCGGTCGCAAAGTAGTGAGCAAATCCAATTTTCTGGAAGTCAATTCAGTAGAGGTTGACTTAATCAATGAAAAGTAGAGACGAAACTTGGTAGCTAAAAATGGGATTTCAACTGCATGAATTTTGCCCATCTTTTGGTCCTCTTCAGTGCATTACTGACCGTTGTTGCTGCAAGTGCTTATATTCGAGATACTTTAAAAGGGAAGACCAAGCCCAATCGAGTCTCTTGGCTGCTTTGGGCTTTATTTCCTTTAATTGGGACTGCGGCTGCTTTCCAAGCAAATGCTGATATCTGGGCAACCATTCGAGTTCTCCTGGCTGGCTTTCTTCCCCTCATTATTTTTCTAACTTCTTTCTGGAACCAAAAAAGCTATTGGCGTTTGACTCTTTTCGATTGGTTCTGTGGTGCATGTGCTCTATTGGCCATTGCCGTTTGGTTTATTTTAGACTCACCAAAAATAGGCATTCTCTTTGCTGTAATAGGAGATGGCTTCGCAGCGCTTCCTACTTTCGTTAAGGCCTGGAAGTACCCCAAAACAGAAACAGGCCTTACTTATATGATCAACCTCATTGCCGTTCTTTTAGTAATCCCTTCGATCCCTACCTGGAATATTGAAAACTCGGCTTTTCAGATCTATCTACTCGCCGCAAACTTAATTCTTATCATCTCGATTTACAGAAAAAAATTTTCAGCCTCAGGCCGATAAATGCATGACTGTTTTCCCAGGAACAATTGCCGAGCCCATTTTTTCTCGGAGTTTTTCGATCTCCCGTTCTAATCCCCGCCGATCTACAAATTCGAGCAAATAGAGCGCATTTTCACTAGCTATACCAATCATTGGACCTAAGAGACTGTTAACGGATTTCGGCTTCGTCGATTTTGGGGATTATTTTGGCCGATTTTCGGTTTGTTTTTGGGGGGTAATATACATTTGGTCGACTTGGGAGCATCCCTTGCTATCGGAACCGCTGTTTCTTATTTCGTAGATAATCCTCTTGAAATGATAAAAGCATATGCATCTCGGCGTATTTTCTTTGAAGCCTGCTTTTTATTGGGGGCGTCCAAATCTTTTTACGATCACCTCCGCACAAAGAAGAAGTTACAGAATATTTTCACTAAGTACGTTAAAACCCGAATGGTTATCGATGCTTGGGTGCGACCCATAAGTTTCGCGTGCTCGACTAGTGGTCCATATGCAGGAACCCTCATCCATGAAGCAGGGCATGCCGCTGCTCAAAAATTACTATTTCAGAATTGTCATCCCGAAATAATCGTTCATGCGGACGGGTCAGGAT
>DATIJP010000068.1:0-24787 GCA_035478495.1 Rhabdochlamydiaceae bacterium | reverse complement strand
GATATGCTCTCTGGAAAAGCCATGGACCGGCTGATTTGCGGCGATGTGGGCTATGGAAAAACAGAAGTGGCCATGCGCGCCGCTTTTAAAGCTGTCGTCGATGGAAAAAAACAGGTGGCCGTTCTTGTGCCGACAACCGTGCTTGCCATGCAACATTTTGAAACGTTTTCAGAACGCATGGCTAATTTCCCTGTTCAAATCGCAGTTGTCTCGCGTTTTTTTTCTCCTAAACAGATTAAAGAAAGTCTTGAAAAAGTAAAAAATGGCCAAATAGACATTCTCATAGGAACCCATCGCCTCATTGGAAAAGATGTCCAATTTAAAGATTTAGGGCTCATTATCATTGATGAAGAGCAGCGTTTTGGCGTACGGGCAAAAGAACATTTAAAAAAACTTAAAACCGGCGTTGATTGCATCACATTATCTGCCACGCCTATTCCGCGCACACTCTACATGTCTCTTGTCGGCATTAAAGATGTCTCGCTCATTAATACACCGCCGCAAGATAGACTTCCGATTAAGACCCATGTCTGTGAAAGAGATCCTTCCATCATTCAAAATGCGCTACTGCGCGAACTTTCTCGCGATGGCCAAGCTTTTTTTATCCATAATCGTGTTGAATCGATTCACAGAATCCAAGATGAGATCCAAAAACTGCTTCCAGAATCGCGCATTGCTGTTTCGCATGGTCAAATGCACCCCGATGAAATTGATGAAATTTTCCATGCGTTTAAACGCGGCGATGTGGATATTTTAGTTGCTACAACCATCATTGAAAATGGCATTGATATTCCCAATGCAAATACCATCCTGATCGATCAAGCGCAACAATTTGGCCTTGCAGATCTTTACCAAATGCGTGGGCGCGTTGGCCGTTGGAACCGGCCTGCTTATGCCTATCTGCTTGTTCCAAAAGACCGTAGATTGCCTGAACTTGCGCAAAAAAGAGTGTCTGCACTCGTTGAGGCCTCAGGCTTTGGCGGCGGCATGAAAGTTGCGATGAGAGATCTTGAAATCCGCGGCGCAGGAGATATTTTAGGAACGGAGCAGTCAGGACAAATTTCAGCAGTGGGTTTTCACCTTTACTGCAAACTTTTAAAGCGCGCCATTGAAGCAATGAAGAAACGGACGATGCCTAATTTTATTGAGACGAAAATGGAATTTCCATTTGATGCAAGGCTTCCAGAAGATTATATCAATGAGCCATCGCTGCGCATGGAAATTTATCACAGGCTTGGCGAAGCGACATCTTTAGAGGAGACAGCAGCGCTTTTAGAAGAGTTAAAAGATCGTTTTGGGCCTCCGCCACCGCCTGTGCTCTGGCTATATCATCTAACGCGCATTCGCATTGTCGCGTCTCAAAAAGGTTATACCCTGCTGAAATTCAATACTTCTACATTACATGCAGAAAAACAGCGCGGAAAAAATCTAGAGCAGCAAAACTTTCCACTTCCCCGCATCAAATCTCCCCAAGAGCTCGAAGACAAGACCGTTCAATTACTCATGTTACCCAGCCACTGAACGCGGCTGGATAACATGAGTAAATTTATTATTTTCAAAAAAAACCAGGATCAACAAGATTAAGAGCATAGCAGGATAGCAGGATGGACAAGATGAAGAGTTAATGTCCTTCTTTAAATCTTCTATCCTGTTCATCCTGCCATCCTGCTATTTTTCTCTTTTCGTAAATTTTCCTGCCTATCTTGTTTCCAATCTTCCATATCTTGTTTTTCGATTATGTTAACTCATGTCATGCAGTTGTTGAATGCGGCTGCGTAATATGGGTTAGAAGTTTAAAATTAGCCCAAAGTGGAATTTGCTGCGGGCAGCGTCGCTAAAGACTGTGCGGTGGAGCTTGATCCCCCAGTCGAGGCGGGCTGAAAGCCGATTATAAATGGTATAGCGAAAACCTGGCCCCACGCTCATTAAATATTCAAATTTGGGAACATGGGGGTTCGCATTGACAAATGGTATCGTCAGCCCGCGATGGTTTACATTCCCAAGCCCATAATCAAAAAAAACTAAGAAATAAAATCGATCATCAAGTTTTGGGCAGTCTGTGAAAAAGCGAATGATGCTCATCGAAGGAGAACGGATCTCAACATTGGTGCATAGCGCATTGTCCGCATTAAATTCACGCTCTTCATACCCACGCACAGTATCATAACCACCCAACCCAAATTGTTCGCTCTGCAATAGAACTTGGCTAGCTAGTTGCAATCTTCCTTGCAGAAAGAGTTCAAAGGTTTTAGGTAAATACCACGTCTCCTGAACACAAAGTTTGCCATAGACATATTTAGGTTTGGCATGCGGATTTAAATTGTTATAATCCCCTTCTGTTTGATTCGGTAAAAATTCCGCGGGAGACCAATAAACATCAAGATTGGCAAAAAATTTACGGTAATCATTTTCGCGACCCAAACTATAGGCAAACACAAATTGAGTCAGGTTCACAGTTTTAGTGATCAAAGCAATCTCGTCCTCGCCCACAAAAAGTAAATTGTTATCCGTATTTTTGAAATCAAATCCAACGGTGAATTCTTGCAAAGCGCCTTTATAAGTCGTTCCAAAGGGAATAAGATAACGGATGCTAGCTTGAGAAGTATGTCCCCATGAGTCAAAGTCTGTAATATCGGGGCGCATCGTGGCATAGCCGCCATATAAGATCAAAAGATGGCGCCAAGGCAAAGGCGCAGTGTAATGGCCTGTATGCGATTGAAATTTTCTGATGTCTAGCCCTGCTGTGTACTGATAGGTCAAAATATGATCTAAAAAGAAAGCATCGCCCCACGTAGCGCCACCAAACCAGCGCGTTTTTCCTGTCGGCTCTGTTCCTGTATTGTCAATGCCGGAGTAAACTTGAAGAGGCACTCTATCTTGAACTTGAAGTTCAATATTCGTAACCCCTATTTGCTCTCCAGGGCGTAGAAATATATCAGCTCGTCGGAAAGGATTGCGATTGATCCAAGCCACATCGCTTAATAAAATATCGGTATCAATGGGATCGCCAGGATCTAGACGGATACGATTTGTATAGGTTTTTCCAGAAAATCCATTATTGCAATTCACTGTAAGCTCACCCAGCCTGCCATCCATGACCACTAGATAGAGAGTCCCATTTGTGATCTCCTGCTCGGGTGTGATGACGGTGACCACAGGATGGTCATGTTGCCGATAATAAGAAATGATGCAGGTCTTAATCGACTGAATGAGTTCTTGGGTCACACATTCATTTAAAAAAGGACAGAGAATTTTTTTAAATTTCTTTTGACGTCCTGGAATCTCCACTCCTTCGATCTGAACTCCTCCATTTTCTTGAGGTTCGATTTGATCCATGAAGCTGCTTTGAGGGATCAGAACAAGTGTTGTCAATCGAGGCACTACAGGAGAGTGCGCTAAAGTGCCCGTTTGCCTTTTTATGCGAGGCCTTCTTTTTTTTTCTTGTTGAATGGGTTCCGGCGCAGTTGGTTCGAATGGAGGTTCATCGCCAATATCAAGTTCTAGATCTTCTGGAGAAGGAGATTCTTCTTCCAAAACAATTTGCACAACTCCATTTGAAAAATTTTGGGCTGGAAGCTTGATGATGATCGAGGGATGATTGTTTTCTCGATAATATTTTAGAAGATGACTTCGTAAACTCATCATCAGCTCGCCACTAATGGGCTTTTCCAAAAAAAGAGGTTCTAACTTTTTTTTAAGCTCGGTAATTCCACCTGGCACTTCAACTTGATTGGTTTGAAAACCATGGATTTGAGCTGTCCCTCCTTTTTGAATTTTCGAAGTGCAGTCCACGAAAACTACGCCTTTTAAATAGACTTTTTCAGGAGCAGAAAAAACTCCATGCATGAAACAAACGAGCACAAGAACAAGAGAAAGAAAATGACGCTGTCTCAAAGGGATTCTGAATATTTTGTGTTATAATTCCTAAATCTTTGTCGAAGCATATCATATTCTTCATCTTCAGCAAAGTCATATCCTGATAATGCACCTCGCGGACGGTAATAATTATCCAGGTCATAGCAGAGAAAGATTGGAATTCTAACAAAAAGAAAATCATCGTAAGTCTTGAGATCTCTTAAGGCTTCTGAGATCGCAATACCATACGCGTTTTGATAAGCTGGAAGCTCGTTTTTATAAAAAATGGTAAACGGAAAACCACCAAATGGATCAAAAAAATAGACGCCCCAGCGCTCAGTTGCAGAATTTATAAACAAAGGTCCAGGGACAAAAGCTACGCCGTTAATAAGCCCTTGAATGCTATTTTGTGCCCGTGTTGCAGTAAAAATGCGCAGAGGACCAGCTGTCGTGATAGTGGCTCCTGCATCTTTGATGAATTGCCCAGGGCCTATTCCAGGTGGTGAAGGAAAGGCATTATCGACAACAAGGGATATCTGCCCACTAATAGTATGTATGTTGGAAATATTTCCAAGATGCATGCTTTGATCCGCGATCATAACAAGATCACTAGAAGAGTAAATCTCTACATTGCCAGGCGTGCCTGCCCCAGTGCCGATCACTCCATTTTTGAAATGAATATTCACATTCGCAGGCGCTGATACTGTGTTCACATTATTGATAATAGCCGCTTCACCAGTTCCTGGTGCATCCATTTGCAAAGTGCCTTCTGCATTCACATTAACATTGATGATCGCATTTGGTGTCGCTGAGACCGATTGATATCCAATCACAGCAGAGGCAACCTGGCCTAGAAGAGAAATGTTACCACTTGCCACATCGACTTCTGCAGGCATCACGTTACTTAAGGTAGCGGAGCTGACAAATCCAAGAGCGGCTAAAGCACCACTTGCACTCCCCCCAACTAGTGAGATATTAGCGGCTGACACTGCGATCATCCCTGATAATGCTTCAGAAGGCAGTCCGCTGTTTATATTTCCAAAACCTAAAATCGCTGAATCATTTGCGCCCGTGCCGCCTGTTATCGTTAAATTTCCACCAATAGCTACGCCTAAGTTTGCGGCCACTGCGGTGACAGCGCTTGTTGCACTAGGAAAATGGCCGATTTGTGCAAAAGCATTCAATCCCGATCCACCAGTGATAGAGACATCGCCTCCCACTGCCATCGCGATATTAGAAAGGATTGAAGTTGTCACAGCAGATCCACCAATCGCTGCATAATTTTGGGTTGCTCCCCCAGAACCTCCCGTGAGTTGCACATTTCTTCCAACATTAAATTGCATTGTCGCTGCTCCTCCAAATGGAGAGGCTAAAAATTGAACAAATGAGCCGCTGCCTATTCCTGCGGTTAATATTAAATCTCGCCCCACAGAAACATTATTC
Source organism: Rhabdochlamydiaceae bacterium (assembly GCA_035478495.1). Classification (GTDB taxonomy): domain Bacteria; phylum Chlamydiota; class Chlamydiia; order Chlamydiales; family Rhabdochlamydiaceae; genus DATIJP01. The sequence continues at coordinate 19,489 of DATIJP010000068.1, read as the reverse complement.
GAAGTTGCTGATCCAATAATTTCTACAAATTGACTCGCGCCCCCACCAAGTAATTGCAGGTCCAAACCTGCGTTAATTGTAAGACCCCCAATTTCAGGAAAAATAAGCACAGCATTTGTGGCAGACGGCTGAAGTAAAATACTGCCCCCGGCTTGTAGAGTAATACCTCCGCCGACTGTTTGGATCGTGGGACTTCCAATAGGGGTTCCTGTCATTGTAATATTGTTCTGCGCACTCAGCGAAATACTTCCTGCAGTGAGATTTGAATTTGTAAGGCCTTGATTAATCACAATATTATTAGCAGCAAATAGACTTAAGTTAGAAGTACTCGCCCAAGTCACTGCATTATTCACCGTGATTGTTCCACCCAGAGGAGCAGCAAAAGGGGAATTTGTCGTAATCGTCACATTTGTCGCGCCTAAATTCGTTTGCAATGTGAGATTATTGATATTGGCTGTCCCTGCTGTGTAAGTGTAATTGCCTCCTGAAAAAGTATTGTTGGAGTCCGCAGCTGTACTGATTGTCACATCCGTTGGGTCAATCAGTAACATTCCTTTTTTTCCAAAAGGGGCATCGGTGCTGACAAGGCCATCAAAATTTAGATATTTTTTGCCAGATACTTCAACAAAACCTCCATCGCCAGACTCGCTTCCGCCTTCAGCGTGAATAACGCCTGCAAACGCCGCTGCCCCATCTGCCCACACTCTCACTTTGCCGCCATTCCCCGCAATTTTAGCAGCTACATCGATGGTTGTATTATTTTCAATCACTGTGATTTCTGTGCCACTGGTACCAATTAAAATTTCGCCTCCGCCAAAATCTCCTGATGCATCAAGTGCAGCCGTTTCAATAATTCCTATTTTTTCTCCCAAAATCTCGATTTTTCCACCCGTCCGATTCTCATTTTTAGCAATTAATCTTCCCGAGACTTTACTCACACCACCATCAGCAACTAAATAGATGCGGCCCTCTTTTTCCATGATTCCACTGGCCTCTATCTCTCCAGTTTGGCAAATGGCCAGCGAATAAGCATTCCCTTCGGCCATCAAATGGGCAGCAATCGCTTGGATAGAACCGTTATTTTTAACTCCTTCTTCCGCTTTTTCTGTTTCCTCAGATCCTGCCACAATGAAAATACGCTCTTTTCCATCAGGTTTAAGCACAATTTCACGAGCGGCAACCAAATTCACTTCACCTTGTTTTGCCTCAATCGTTCCCTCATTGCGCACCATTTTCGCAAAGAGCGTCACATCTCCATCAGCAGCTTTGATCGTTCCATAATTGATGAGGGATGCAGAAGAGGGTCCCTGAAAAAGAAGCTCTTGATTTTTTAAAAATGATTCGTCCAAAACGTCAAAGGTCGAGCCAATAAATTCTGCCGTGTTGATGACCCCTTGTTTACCAATCAAAATGCCATTTGGGTTCAAAAGATAGACTCTGCCATTGGCCTCCAAAAGGCCATCAATGCGACTTAATAAATTCCCTGAAACGCGGTTTAAAACCGCTGCACGCGTGCTCGGCTGAATAAACTTTGCACATTCTCCATTTTCGATGGAAAAATCTTTCCATTGAATAATGGCCCGCTCACTCGTTTTGATTTCCATTGTTTTGGAATTAGGATGGGAAATATGAGCATCACCAGCAATTGTGACAGCTCCATGCGGCTTTGCAAATAAAAATAGAGGCGAAAGAAGAAGAAACAAAAATTTCATAAATTGCGATGATAAGCGCCTTTCACATTTTGCGCTTGCATTGTGCGCGCGGCCTTTAAAATGGCTATTCCCTTCTCAATATGGTCCGGCATGTACTTATCAAAGACAAATTCTGAACTTTTTTTTGTTTTAAGACCATCACTATTTAAAGGGAGATCAGAAATCAAAAGCAGTGCCCCTAAAGTGAATTTGCGCTTGTAGCTGGCTGCAAAAAGTGTTGCACATTCCATTTCAATCCCCTGCGCTTTCGTATCCTTTAAGCGGTTCTTGAAGGTATCGTTGAACTCCCAAAAACGCATGTTGGTGGTGAAAGTGATTCCAATGTGATAAGGCGTTTTATGCTCATGCATCACTTGGGTCACTGCTTTTTGCATCAAAAAATTGGCAAGGGCCGGAACTTCAGGAGGAAAATAAAAATTAGAGGTTCCTTCATCTCGTATGCTTGCGACAGGTACAAGATATTCTCCTACAGTATAACGGCGTCTTAGTCCCCCGCACATCCCTAAAAGAAGACTGGCCTTGATAGGAAGAAAAGAGCAAAGATCTACCACAAGGGCCGCAGCTGGAGAACCAATTTTAAAATCAAGGATGCTTATCCCTTCTGAAGGAGAGTGGGCAACTTTAAACATGGTGCCTTCAATGATCTTGACTTTTCGCGTTTCGGCAAAATAGTCCACATAGCGGGGAAAGTTTGTAAGAAGAAGGTTAGATTGGAATTCAGAAACGTTACATCCGGCGTAACGCTCTAAAGTCTCTCGTGCAAAAAGCTCTTCTGGAATCGATTCTCCCATTTGGACCCCCTGTTTGCTTCATATTAGATAAAAAAATGAAAAAATCAATGCATCCAATCTTTCGAGCGAATAAAATGTCGTGTCTCATGCAAACAATTCAAAATATCCTACAGATTAAACACTACTTTACGGATTGGGAGTTCAATTTGACGCTAGCTGGAGCTGTTGTCTCCATTACAGGATGCGCAGCCGCGATTTTCTCCTGCGCTCCTTTTTTTACAATCTGTTTTGGATTTTTGACTGGCATTTGCCTATTTGCCGCCATGCAGATTCAACTGGTAGGCAATCTAAAAAAGACCGAAGAGATGCTAAATGGCAATGTAACCCGTCTTGAAACCCAGCTGCACACTCTTGGCGAAGAGCTCAACACAGCGAATAGCAGAGGTGTCAAAATGAGTGCGCAGATCGCAGCTTATGAGCGCACTTTTGAAGAGAACAAGACTGCATTGGATCAACTACACCAAGCGATGCAAAGTAATCTTAGACAAGAAAATCAGCAGCATCAAGAGAACAATGCTGCTCTTTCCGCTTTGTTAGAAAGGATGAAAAGTAGCACTCTTGAACTAATGGAAAAAGCTCAAAAATTTTCAGCGACTCTTAAAGATGAGTCCAAAATTCAATTTGAGGAAATGAGACAATTGCTCCGTGATTTTACAAAACCTGGCTCTACTGTTGAAAAATTGAAGGAGCTCCAATTCCTACAAGAGCAACGTGGACAGCTGACTGGATCGATAAGAATACTCAATGATCTGATCAAAGAAATGGAAGAAAAGTTAGTGCGGCTGCAAGACCAAGCTGAAAGATATACCCATGAAAATGATCGGTTGCGTGATACCACAGACAAACTTCAAAAAATTGTTATAGAAAAACAAAATCCCTTTCCTGAAATTCCCAATGAAAGTAGAATGCTAACCTAATTATGGCACAAATCAGTACGAACGAGTTCAAAACAGGTCTAAAGGTTGAAATAGAGAGTGAGCCCTATCTCATCGTTGGCAATGAATTTGTCAAACCGGGAAAAGGACAGCCATTTAACCGCGTAAAACTCAAACATCTCCGAACAGGCAGAGTCATTGAGAGGACATTTAAATCAGGTGAACGCATTGAACTTGCGGATGTCGAAGAAAAAAAGATGCGCATGCTTTACAAAGAACCTGATGGCGCTGTTTTTATGGACGAGAAGACCTTTGATCAATTGTCTGTTCCTTTCACCATTATTGGCGACAAAGCACCATGGCTCAAAGAAGAGGTGGAATATGACCTCGTATTTTACAAAGGCGATATCATTGATTTTATTCCGCCTACCTTCATGGAACTCACGATCACTGAAACGGCAGTGGGGTTACGAGGCGATACCTCTGGCCGCGTCTTAAAACCCGCGATCACAGAAACAGGTGCAAAAGTCCAAGTGCCAATCTTCATCAATGAAGGGGAAAAAATAAAAGTTGATACCCGAACTGGCGAATACGTCTCCCGCGTTTAAACTACAATTACTGCTTAAAGAGCGCGCGCGCATGCTTGCGCACGTACGTGCTTTTTTTGCACAGCGTGAAGTGGTCGAAGTCGATTGCCCTGCACTCACCAAAAATGCTCCAGTAGATGAACATACCGATGTGATGAGCGTTTCGGTTGCTTCTGGAGAAAAAAGATATTTACACACCTCGCCGGAATATGGAATGAAACGACTTTTGGCAGCAGGCTGTGGAGACATTTATCAAATGAGCCATGTGTTCCGCGAAGGAGAAAGCGGCCATCTTCATAATCCTGAATTTATGTTGGTCGAATGGTACCGTCTCGGTATGCCTTTTGAACATTTTATTGAAGAAACTTTAAATTTTTTACGCCTCTTCTTACAAGATCTTCCGGCGCAGTGCCAATCCTATCGAGAGCTGCTAAAAGCGCACACCGGCATCGACTATTTAAAAGCAAACAAAGAAGATCTTCTAGAGGTTTTAAATTCGCGTCAGATCAAACTCTCTTCCGAGTGGGATTTTGATGGCCTTTTGCAACTGATTTTAAGTACATTTATAGAACCATCTCTTGGAGAGCATTCCCTATTTGTCATTACAGATTTTCCTGCATCGCAAGCCGCTTTGTCCCAAGTAAAAAATGGCGTTGCCGAAAGATTTGAAGTCTATCATAAAGGCATTGAGCTTGCTAATGGCTACCATGAACTTGCAGATGCAGAAGAGCAGCGAAAACGATTTATCGATGCTAATGCAAAACGGATCCGAAATGGAAAAAATCCTCTTCCTATTGACGATTATCTGATCGATGCACTTGCGCAAGGCTTCCCAGATTGCTGCGGGGTAGCTGCTGGCTTTGACCGCCTCTTCATGCTGATGCAAAAAGAAAAAACAGTGGAAGCCGTTCTTCCCTTTTCCTGGAATAACGCATAGATGAACAAGCAGTTAAAAAAGAAAAGTAGCAGGATGGCAGGATAAACAGGATAGAAGAACAGGATTAAGAAAAGAAAAATAGCCACTGTGAAAAATAGAAACAGCTAATCATGAACTTATCTCAAAAGAAATGCATTCCGTGCAGTAAAGCCACCCCTCCCTTAAAGGGAGAAAAATTAGTCCAACTCCATGAACAACTGGGATCCGGCTGGAAAATAGTGGACGAACACCATTTGGAAAAAGAGTTCACTTTCAAAGATTTTAAAGAAGCACTTGCTTTTACTAATAAAATAGGAGAAGTGGCCGAACAAGAAGGCCACCATCCCGATATTTTTCTTTCCTGGGGCAAAGTTAAAATCCAGCTCTGGACCCATAAAATTAATGGGCTCTCAGAAAATGATTTCATCTTAGCCGCCAAATGCGATCAGCTTATTTAACAACCATACTAATGAAGTCTTTCAATATTGGATGATTCATTTGCATCACTTGCATGAACAAAATCAAACCACAGCCTAACGCAACTAACCCATAAGTAAAAAAACTTCTTTCTTTTCTGTCATAAGCCTCGTAAAAGAGCACTCCTGCAAGTGCCAAAGAGATAATTCCAAAAGGAACGAGATATGACCAATATAAGGGCCATCCTGTGAGGATTTCCGCATAAAGTAATAGTGCAAGTAAGAATAGCCCCCTTTCTTTATTCTTATAGAAACAATACGAGATCCATAGTGCAAATCCTAATGTAATGAAACTTGTAAGCATACTTACCCCTTAAATAAAGTGGTTGCAGCAAAAACTGCTCCAAAAGAGACAAATAGGACGAAAAACATAATTGCCATCTTGTCTTTGCGCTTTATAAAATATTCATAAAAAACGATCCCGCCGGCACAAAATGCCTGTAAGCTGAACGACATTAAAATGGGCATAAAAAAAGGCCACCTGGAAAGCTGAAAAAAAAGGACTAGAATTGCCGCATATAGCGGGTACTTATCTTTTTTCTTATAAGATCTATAAAATAGATAACTGCAACCTGATAAAACAATCATTGTATCAATCATAATTAATCATCCCTGTTTCTTTCTACGGTTCCTGCACTCTGTCTTTCAACACCCGCCGAATATTCTCTTCCCCATTCTTTAAACGCCTCGACAGATTTATAACCTTCATAAATCGCGAGTGGCGGACATTCAATATTAAGGCCTGCTGCAGCCGCATGTCCTAGAGCTTCAAGAAAAGCTCCCGTCGCTCTATCATAATGCGCCTGTGCTTCTCGATTGACCTCCTCCCTTGAGCAAAGAATAAACACTCCATTTTGATCAAGAGCAAAAGAAGGAATTGGAATGGATGTGTTCCAATCTGAAATAAAAGCGCCTTCTCTTTTCACTTCAATGCGCTCAGGATGAAGATAGACTCTATCTTCAATCCAATTTTCAATGGAATCAGGTTGATATTCTAAAATCTCTAAAACTGTGCGCGCACGCCCAATTTTTTTTAAATTAAGAGAATTTTCTGCCTCTGCTTTTTGACTCATCAGAAAAAAAACAGCTGCTATACAGGGACACAAGAACTTCATTGGTTACCTCCAAAAGTTGAAAGCACCAATATACAAACATTTAAAATTTAAAAACTACTAAATTTTCAGATTTTTTAACTTTCTCGAGAGAGAAAATATTTGCGATTTCACTTTAGCCATTTTTGCACAATGGGGAATCGCCACCCTGCGCGGAATGATTTTTTACTGACACGAATTCCAGGAGGAGCTTGTCTTCTTTTATATTCAGCTCTCTGGATTTTCTTAATGATATCTGTCACAAGTTCAACAGGTAGATTATTTCGCTTGGAAATTTCCTCTGCAGATAAAAACTCTTCCACATAGGCCTTAATAATGGCATCAAGCACATTATATTCTGGAAGAGAATCGCTATCTTTTTGATTTGCTCTCAATTCTGCTGAAGGAGCTTTATCAATGATTGACTGGGGAATGATTTCTTTTTCTCGATTGATCCAACGCGATAACTCATAGACTTGTGTTTTAAGAACATCTGCAATGACGCCAAGTCCGCCTGCCATATCTCCATAAAGAGTGCAATAGCCCATGCCCATTTCACTTTTATTTCCAGTGCTCATCACAATGTAGCCCAGTTTGTTTGAAAGCGCCATTAAGATCATGCCGCGGATACGGGCTTGCAAATTTTCCTCGGTGACATCAAAGGGTCTGCCTTGAAAATAGGGATCTAAAAGTTTTAAATATTCCTTAAACGCTCCTTCTATGGCAATCACCTCAAAGCGAATTCCTAGATTTTTAGCAAGTGTTTCTGAATCTCTGACGCTGCCCTCAGAACTAAAACGGGACGGCATTCCAACGGCAAGGACATTCTCTTTGCCAAGAGCATCTGCTGCAATACAGGCGACAAGTGCAGAATCGATACCGCCTGAAAGGCCTAAACAACCTTTCTTAAACCCTTGCTTGTGGAAATAATCGCGCACACCTAGAACAAGCGCCTGATATAAATCGGCTTGAGCGTCATAATGGAAAGAAGGAGTGCGGGCAGGAGCATCCAAATCCACAATCATCAAATCTTCTTCAAAACCCTTTGCAACATCCCTTAAATTCCCCTTCTCATCGACACAAATGCTATAGCCATCGAATACCAGTTCATCATTGCCGCCAACCTGACAGCAAAGCACAACGGGACAATTCAAAGTTTGAGAAGCTTTACCGCATACTCTCACTCGAACATCGGGTTTTTGGAAATGGTAGGGCGATCCCGAAATGTTGATTAAAAGGTCAGGTCGGTGTGGAAGCAATTCTAAAATCGGATCGCGCGGATAACGCGAGGTATCAGTCAACCCCGAATGTTGCCAAATATCTTCGCAGATAATGACCCCGATTTTTTTTCCATCCCATTCCCAAGTTTTAACACCGGACCCCGCTTCAAAATAACGTCTTTCATCAAATACATCATAAGTAGGAAGCAGCATCTTGTCATAATGGCCTAAAATCTTGCCGTCCTGGATGATTGCGACGCTATTGTAGAGGGGTTTTTCCCAAGAGGATGGGTTCCTGCGCACAAATCCAATAATCACCATTAGATCAGAAGAGGCTTTGACAATCCGCTTTAGGCACGCCTCCATTTTGTCTATGAAATCATCATGGAGTAAAAGATCTTCTGGAGGATAGCCGCAAATGGCGAGTTCCGGGAAGATCACAATGTCAGCATTTTGGCTACGGGCATCCTTGATAAATTGAAGAATTTTATGAGTATTACCCTCAAGGTCTCCGACAATAGGATTAATTTGAGCAACAGCTAGGCGCATAATCTATTATTTTACCATATATGCCTAATTTTAGATTTGGTAAAATTCTTTCCAAAAAGAGGTGGTTATGCAAGGAACATTGAAGGTCAATACAGATAATATTTTACCGATTATAAAAAAATGGCTTTACTCGGATAAAGAAATTTTTATAAGGGAGCTCATCTCTAATAGCTGCGACGCCTTAAACAAGCTATCCATATTGCGCGATCAAAATGAACTCTCTTTTCAAGATGAAGAGCTGCGCATTGATTTGGTCATCGATAAAAAAAAGGGAACCCTGACCTTTACTGACACAGGGATCGGGATGACCGCAGAAGAAGTGGAAAAATATATCGCCCAAGTAGCTTTTTCCGGCGCTGAGGAATTTTTAGAAAAGTACAAATCAAAAGAAGAAAAAGATCAGATCATCGGCCATTTTGGCCTCGGCTTTTATTCTGCCTACATGGTGGCAAAGAAAGTGGAAATTAACACTTTGTCCTATAAAAATGGGGCTGAAAGCGCTCTTTGGTCATGCGATGGCACCTCTTCTTATACTTTAGAAAAAGGGACGCGCACTTCGCGTGGGACTGAAATCGCCTTGTTCATCAACGAAGAAGATCAAGACTATCTTGATGAAAGCAAAATCCGCGACATTTTAACTCGTTATTGCGCCTTTTTGCCCTTCCCTATTTATCTGGGTGGATCACGCATTAACCATCAAGAGCCGCTTTGGATGAAGCCCGCTTCAGAGTGCAGTGAAAAAGAGTATTTGGAATTCTACCGGCATCTCTATCCCACAGAGCCAGACCCTGTTTTTTGGATCCATCTCAATGTGGACTACCCTTTCCACTTAAAAGGGATCCTCTATTTCCCCAAAATCCACCGCAAATTGGAGCTGGGTAAAAATTCGATCCAACTTTATTGCAACCGCGTTTTTGTTTCAGACAATTGTAAAGATCTCATTCCAGAATATTTGATGGTCTTGCGCGGGATGATTGATAGTCCTGATATTCCTTTAAATGTTTCCCGCAGCACCTTGCAAATGGACCGTACTGTGCGTCAACTAGCTTCCCACATTTCAAAAAAAGTCGCTGATCGGCTTTCAACGATTTATCAAACAGACAAAGATAAATTCATTACAGCATGGCAAGACATTGAGCTTGTTATTAAATTAGGATCGATCCAGGATGAAAAGTTTTATGAGCGAAGTAAAGAGTTCCTCATTTGGAAAACCATAAAAGAGGAATGGACCACTTTGGACGAGTATCTTCAAAGAGGCAGCAAAGACTATCCAGACAAAGTTTTCTATGCAAACGATGGGCAAAAAGGCTCTCCCTTCCTTGATCTCTATAAAAACAAGGGCATTGAAGTGCTCTATGCAAATACCCATATCGATACGGGCCTCATGAGCTTTTTAGAATCAAAATATCCCCGTGTCAAATTCCAAAGGATTGATGGCGCCATTGACGCTTCGATTTTAGATCATGAGCGTGAAAAATCACTGCTCGATGCTTCCGGAAAAACTGAAGCCAGCAAAATCGCTGATTATATCCGCTCTACACTTGAGGTTGATAAAGTTGAAGTGGAAGCAAAAAGCTTAGCAAGCGACCATCTGCCTGGATTTGTGATGATGGATGAAGGGATGCGCAGAATGCGTGATTATTTCGCGCTTTCTTCAGAGATGCCTCTCCCCGCACAGAAAAAAACGTTCGTCGTGAATACCAATAGCAAACTGATTCATGCACTTTACGGACTCAAGGACAAAGATCCTGCCCTTGCAAAAAACATTGTAGAGCAGATCTATGAACTCTCCTTGCTCTCACAAAAAGAGCTAGAACCAGCGCAAATGTCTCAATTCATTCAACGCTCAAGTGAGATTCTGGAGAAGTTGATTACCTAACTCAGGTTATGCAGCCGCTGAACGCGGCTGCGTAACATGAGTAAATTTATTGTTTTCAAACAGGAACAGGATCAACAAGATTTAAGAGCAGAACAGCAGGATGGCAGGATGGCCAAGATGAAGAGTTAACTTTAAATCTTCTATCCTATTTTCATCCATCTTGTTATTTTTTTTCTTAATCCTATTCTTTTATCCTGTTCATCTTGCCATCCTGCTACTTTTCTCTTTTCTTTATTCCAAAATCCATTAATTAGCAGATGACATTAAATTTTCCTGCCTATCTTGTTATCAATCTTCCATATCTTGTTTTTCGATTATATTAACTCATGTTATGCCACCGCGTTCAGCGGCTGCGTAACATGAGTTACTTAACGTGAAAAAAATCACCCTCGCCGAAGTGTTCATGAAAGAAAAAAGGGCAGCTGCGCGCAAAGCAAAACCAGGTGAATTTCACTCTCCGAGTTCCCGGATGTCCAAATGGACACTTGGGATTTAACATCAGAATGAAAAATCCACGGTGGTCTCTTTGCAAATCTATTAAGGGAATCCAATCATCAAAATCATTAAGAATAAAAAAACGGTCTTTGAAAAAACCGATTCGATCTTCACGAAGATGAATGCGTTCGTCTGTCACTTCAAAAATACTCCTCTGACAAAAAGCAAGCACTTCATTACAAGCAAAGGGTGTTTTATGCTGTTCTGCTTGCACGTAATTACTGAGTGAAAAAATGAGGAGCAGCTGGAAGAGAAACTTCATGAACATACATTAGCACAACTCAAAATTTCTTTAAGAGCTGCGCTTTATGTTTTGTAGGATTAAAATCTTTGGCCGAAACTTAAGGAGGTTTTATGGTTACAAGAGTTTTAGCGCGCGCATCTGAGAGTTTAAATATCGCCATTCGAGAGGCAGTGACTTCTGCAAAATCTGCTTTGCATAAAAGAGTTTGGCAAATCCCAGAAACTAGCACTAAGCTCTTTCAAAGGGTCTTATCGCATGAGCAGCTGCCAAAAATGGGATCGAATATTCCTAAACTTTTCTCTGCGGTTTTGGGAGGCGGAGTTCTCATGACGCAGCAAATCAAATTAGAGGACGCGTCGATTGAGAACCTTACAACCGGTTCAATTTTAACACCATCTGGTTGTGAAGAATTGGCTAAAAGCGCTGTGAAAGTAATAGGTAAAAGCCTACGTCATCTAATGCCTAATACCCCTCTAGAAGTTGAAAATGCCATTGTTAACTATTTGAAAGAAAGGATTCACCTGGCACTCACTGATCCTTCTACTTTTGCTTTAGGATGCGAAATTGAAGTCGCTCCAGTGAATGTACGGCCTTATTTAAGTCATAAAGAATTGGCATTCCACATTCCGCCAACATTTACAGTTATTTTGCCTGCCCAAACTTTGACTCTTTTGATGAATAACGAATTTTCTACATTAGATGTGATTGTACGTGAAAAAAATGTGGATTTTGTAACTGTAGTATTTTGATCTAAGGAGGTTTTATGTCAGTAAAAAGTATTATGCGTGCAGCTGAGAATCTTAATATCGCCGTTAGAGAGGCAGTGACTTCCGCAAAATCTGCCTTGCATACAAGGGTTTGGAAAATCCCAGAAACTAGTAATAAGCTCTTTCAAAGAGCCTTATCGCATGAGCAGCTCCCAAAAACGGGGTCAAATATTCCTAAACTTTTCACTGCGGTTTTGGGCGGCGGGGTTCTCATGACGCAGCGTATCAAATTAGAGGACTTTGAGGTAGTATTGAGCGCCGATTCTGAAGAATTGGCTAAAAGTGCTATGCAAGTACTAGACAACGGCCCACTTCGTCCAATGTCCGATACCTCAGCAGAACTTGAAACTGCCATTTTAAATTATTTGAAAGAAAAGATTCACTCAGCAATGACCGATCCTTCTACTTTTGCTTTAGGATGCGAAATTGAAGTCTCTTCAGAAAGCGTACTGCCTTATTTAAGTCATAAAGAATTGGCAGACGAAATTCCGACATCATTTAAAATTATTGTCCCTGTTGAAACTTTGGCTTTTTTGAAGAATAATGAATTTTCTGCATTACATCTGATTTTACGTGATAAACATAAAGAGCCTTTCCAGCCTGAAAAATATCAGGAACGTTTATGGACAGTTGCTTTCTAATGCTTAAATAGCTCTTTGATAAATCCCTTCCTAAACTCTTTTGCGAGCGCATATTCTTCGAACTGTTTTTCACGCGCGCTAAATTCACTGTGGTGGATCCTCCGTCTTCGATATCTTCCCCATAGAGGCGGCAACACATGGTGCAGCATTTCGTGATAAACAATAAAGGAAATGAAATAGTCAGGAATATGGCTGTGATCTAAAACGCGATGGATCTTAATGAGTCCTTTTCGATGATTGTATGAGCCTAGGATCACACGTCTTTTTGCAACTGACTTATGATTGCCAAACCAGCTAATTTTGAGATCGAGTTTGCCTTCAAAATAGTGCTGATTGATCTTTTCATAAATCTGATCGAGATGATAGTGCTCTCCTTGAGTTTTAAGTCTAATGGTCCTGATTTTTGGTTTGCGAAAAGAAAAAAATTTTCTAAGTCTCATTTTATCGTAATTTCATCTATGAGCTTGCCTTGCAGATCAAAAGAGTGCAAAAGGCACTGTTTTTGATCAAAAATAACGAGCCAAAAGCTATTGACTTTTGCTGCTTTTTCCAAATACCACGCGGGCTGAACATCTCTTGCAGGAACACCCCATGACCCATCACCCAAGTAAATGACTCCTTCAGGATCAATTTTGTTTTCTTTAATCGGATATGTTCTTTTGTATGCATGATTATGGTGTTCAAAAGCAAATTTCACCTGATACTTTTCGAAAAGAGGAATCCAGTTTTGTCTGACCTCTTTAGCGCGTTTACTGTCAAAAGAATAAAAAGAGGGATAGGCGGCAACATGATAGAGCGGAATTTTATAACGAACATCCGCATGGCTTTTTAAGCTCTCTTCAAGCCACTCCATCTGCTTTCCTTGGACAGGCTCTAAGTGGCCCGAATCTAAAAGAAAAAGGCAGATCTCTGGACTGAGTTCTAACAATCGATAACTTTGAAAATAAGGAAAAAGCTGGCTAAAAAGAGGCTTACTTTTTTCTTTCTTCTCAATTTTTGTGATATCGTGGTTCCCTACAATAGGTAGTATCGGAATGATCCTTTTATCAGCGGTCACTATTGCATTTTTTAAATTTCTAAAAAATGACTCCCACCGCGCAGTAGCCCTATTCCAGCTTTTAAATAGTGCTTTGGGATTTTCTGCATAAGCCAAATCCCCACCTAAAATAATAAAATCTGGATTTTTGCCGGCCACTTGCCTATTCATTCTTTTAAACGATCTCAAATCTAAAAAAAGATCACCACCGACTACAAAGCGTATCTGACGGGAAAAATCATCGGGAAGTGTGCGAAAGTAATAGCGCTGACCTTTTTTTTCAAATTGAAGAAAATAGCGCGTATTCGGTTCTAGCTGGGTAAATTCGATACTATTAATGAATATTTTGCTGCCTTTCAAGGCAGTTGAAGTAGGCTGCTGCTGATACCATATTGTATCCCCCTCTTTTTGAAAAAAAAGAAATGGCGCAGCTTTTCCTTTCGAGTGCCATTCAACAACCATTGTTGTTGAAGGATCATGGGCCCACGTTAAATAAAAAATCTCTGGATCTTTCGCGTTAAGCGGAAAAATCCAGAGAAAGATTGAAAATACAAAGATTCGAAACTTCAAGATGAAAAAATATTACGAGGAAACCTTAGCTTCTTCTTTTTCTACTTTTTTGAGGTCGTCTTCACTGCCAGGCTGTACATCAGTAATCGCATTCTTAAGAACTTCAATTTTAGCGCCATCGACCATTCTTAAAATTACCGAATTGTCTTTGATTTGCGCAACTGTACCAATAATGCCCATCGCAGTGACACGGTCGCCTTTTTTAAGAGCGCTTCTTTGCTGCTCCATCGCTTTCCGTCTTTTTTGCTCAGGTCTCCAAAGAATGAAATAGAAAAAGAGTACAGCAATGCCAATCATGATTAAAGTTTGCATAAAATTCCCCTCGCGCGCGGCGGGCTGAGCAGCCTCTCCTTCTGCACCCAGATAACTGGATAAGAAAAGACCTAAAGTTAATAATTTAAAATGAAGTTTTCTCATAAATTTCCCACTTAAAGTTTCCCTATAGGATGCCTGCTGCAGCTTTTAGAAAGCAAGAATTATTTGATCAAAAGGACGATATTTTCCACATGAGAAGTATGGGGAAATTGGTCGATAGGCTGAATTTGAGATAGCCGATAACCGGCATCTATTAAAATTTTAATATTATCGGCCTGAGACCTAGGATTGCACGAAATATAAAGAATTTCTTTTGGGGAAAGGTGGATGATATTTTTCAAAGCACGCTCATCTAATCCTGCGCGTGGAGGATCAACAATCACAAGATCAGGGGGTTCATCAATCTTTAACTTTTCAAGGACCGTTCCAACATCACCGTTATGAATCGTGAAATTCTCTATGCCATTGATCTCTTTATTGACACCTGCATCAAACACAGCGTGAGGATTGATTTCTATGCCCACAACATGTCTAGCTGCTTCGGCAACGCAAAGACCAAAAGTTGCCGTTCCACAATAAAGATCGAAAATCAATTTATGCGTAAGACCTCTTAACATATTTAGAGCCGTTGAGTAAAGCAGCTCAGCTTGCTGAGTATTAGGCTGAAAAAAAGAAGAGGGACTAATTTTAAAATGGAGCTGTTTATCAAAGATCGTTGTACGAATGTTTAAAGTTTCCATCATGTGATCAGGACCAGACAAAAGCATTTCATAAAATTGGGTGGAACTGCCCTTCTTAATCTGCTGGACGCGTAAAAAAATGGACAAAACAGGATGGTCGGATTCAGCCAATGTGCTTTTGAGGGCGCTCACGAAACTTTCTATATGGGCCCTTTTAATGGCAAAATCAGGATTGCCCGAAACCGTGAGCATCACAAGCTTGCCCTTTCCATTTTTTGCTTCTCGTACAATCAACGTGCGCAAATGGCCGCTGTCCTGAGAGTGGCGATAGGCCAGAAGGCCACTTTCTTTCCACCATTGCCGCACCTTTGCCAGCACATGAGAAAACCAGGGAGAAACAAGGTGGCATTCATAGAGATCAACCACTCTCTGTTTTCCTTTCATCATAAGCCCCAGGAAATAGTCCCCTGCTTTATTTTGAGAAAAAGAAAACTCCATCTTGTTCCGGTATTCCCAAGCCTTTTCGCAAGGGATAATAGGATGCATCACCGGACTTTGATTTTGCAAAAGAGGAGTAAAAATTTTTTCAATTGCAGCCTGTTTTTCTAAAACCTGCGCCTCGTAAGGGCGATTTTGAGAGGAACATCCTCCACACTCTTTAAAATGGCTGCATTTTGCGTCTATGAGTAGCATAGGGAAAGTATTGTTGCGTTAGACAATATTCTTCTCAACCTTTAAATTTATTCGGCTTTGCGGTTACAAATAAAATTAATGATCACTTATGTAAATAACGAAATTATTGAAGGAAAAGGCGCGTCGATCTCTATATTCGACTTAGGTCTCACGCGCGGGTACGGAGCCTTTGACCGCTTGCGCACTTATGGAGAGCGGCCCTTCCATTTGGACGACCATTTACAGCGGCTTCAATTTTCTTCCTCGCAAATTCATCTTCCTCTTCCTAAATCGCTAGCAGAGATTAAGGAAATTATATTGCAGATGCTCAAAAAATCCCCCTATCAGGAAAGCGATATTCGCATCATTGTCACTGGCGGCACAAGTTCGGACGGCCTCTCTTTTTCAGGGGAAAGTTCTTTAATCATCCATCTCTCTCCTTTCCTTTCAATTCCGCAGCGTCAATATGAAGAAGGGATTAAAGCAAGCACATCCCGCTTTATGCGCAGTTTTCCTGAGTGCAAAACAACGCACTACTTGCCTGCTATTGTGGCCTTAGAACAAGGAAAGAAAATAGGGGCGGCGGAAGTGCTTTTCTGCAATGGCAAAAATGAGATTTTAGAAGGAGCGACAAGCAATTTTTTTGCCTTTAAAAATGGCCGCCTCATTACTGCACCTGGCCCAGATATTCTTTTTGGATTTACAAGAGAGATCACTTTAAATCTGGCAAAGCCCCATTTCCCTATTGAAAAAAGAAATCTTCATCTCGACGAATTAGAGTCCATTGATGAGGCTTTTGTGACATCAAGCAATAGAGAAATTCTTTCCATTGTAAAAATTGATGGTCAAACGATTGGCAAAGGAATCCCTGGCCCGCAAACCCAATTCCTCCATCAAAAATTTCGTGACTATACGCAAAAAGAAACTTGGGAATTTTTAGGCATTTTCTAGAGACAATCTCTGAATTAAGAGAGTCACTTTTCGCGCCTTTTTTTGTTGAATTGAAGATCGATTTTTGGCCTAGTTAATTTAACTATGTCCTGCAAATCGATCTTCAATTCAACAAAAAAATCCATCAAAAATTGAAATCTATTAATTCAGCGATTGTCTCTTAGCATTTCATCTTTGATTAACTTCTGCACAAATTCACTCTCCTGCCGGATAGGATTCAGCATCATTTTTAATTCTAAAAGCACAAAGACAAACCCAGAAAAAATCAAAAGTAGTCCAAAGATAAAAAAGCCGAGCGTCGCAAGCTCCCATGCGCCGCGATTAACGAATGAACAAAATAGGGAAAAGATCAAAGAGCACATGGCCACGATAAAACAAAATAGACTATGTTGGATCAGTTTTGCCCTTTTCATCACAAGCGCAGTCTGCCGTTCTAAAAGCCTTAAATAGTGCTCTTCTTCTTGTGTGACCACCGCTGGCTTTCTTTCGGTGATAAAACGGAAAAGCTCTTTGTACTCGCTGCGCCTTTCCTTTTGTAATACCTTTAGCCGCTCCATGATATGGACAATTCGATTGTAAAAGGTGAAACATAAGATCGAGCTGACAATAAGCATTGAGATGAGGGCAAAAAGCATGGAGGCTCCTTTATTATATTAAAATAATTATTTTATATTATTTTGCAAATGAACTAGCTCAAAAAGCTGAAAATTAGGTATAATGAATGTTGTAAGTCCGATTTGGACTTGCTTTGACCCTTTGAGTAAAAAGCTTGGACAGTTACAAATTTTTCTTTCTCTTTTCTCTCCTCCTGAAATCTTTCCCAAAATTTCACAAAAGGCTAGCAGTTAAGGATGTAGAACGATTTGACAGACTAATTGAAAGGATTTCTATTAAGTCTGGATCTAGATTTTATGCAATGGTCTTATGAACATATAAGAATATTTTGGAGTTTTTAAATTTTATGAATCAACAATCATCTAAGAAATTATACGTTGGAAGTCTTCCTTATAAAATGACGGAAGATGACCTGCGTCAACTATTTGAATCCATTGCTGAAATCACATCGGTAAGGATCATCATCGACAAATTCAATAACCAATCAAAAGGTTTTGGATTCGTTGAAATGGCTACCGTAGAAGGAGCGAAAAAAGCGATTGCTGAGCTTAATGGGAAAGAGGTTGATGGTCGTACTTTGATCGTCAACGAAGCTCGGCCTCAAGAGCCAAAAACATCAAGAGGACCACGTTCTTTTGGTGGCGGAGCAGGCGGCGGCAACAAAATGGGCCAAGGCGGCTTCAAACGCAGACGATTTGAATAATCCTGTCCGTTTTTTCAAAAAATGCGAGCCCTTAAAAAGCTCGCATTTTTCTTTTAAAAAATATTGTTTTAACTATCCACTTTTGCTATTTTCGCATATAAGGTCGAAAAAACAAGGAAGATGCGTATGCTAGCAAAAAATATTTCTCTCTTACTCGTGACACTCTTATTAGGCGCTTGTGGAGGAGGGGGTTCGAGTTGCACATCAAAAGATCAATGCATGACAGATCCGAATTGCCAATGTTGGTGTTCGGTCAAATGCGGATATAGGAAAAAAAATGCGACAGACCATCCGGTCTATTTAGAAAATGATGCCAATGGCAAACACTGTTATTGCAAGCAATGGGATCTTGAGCATTTTAAAGACAACTGCATTGAGCATAAAAACGTTCCAGAACCAGCCGACGCAAAATAGCTAGTGATTGCCATCTGAATTTATTTCACTCCAGCCTCTTAAAAAATGAGGCTTTGCATGGGGTCAAATGGAAAATCAATCTCCGGAATCGGCAAACGCAAACGCAAACGGCAACGGAAACGTTCAGACTAGGCAAGTATAGACGATGATGCAGTCTGGCTTTTTTTCCAGAGCGGGTAATCAATTATTGCGCTTAGTTCCTAGTTAAAACGTTTCCGTTGCCGTTTGCGTTTGCGTTTGCCGATTTTTCGGATCTCGGACTCGGATTCGTTAAAAAAAAGTTATTGCCGATAATCACAGCTTGGATGACATCTGAATTTATTTAGCAAAGCAAAATTGATTTAAACGACCAGGACAGTGTTTTACACGGCCGAGGAGGGCGAATCGATTTGGCGCAGCTAAATACATTCAGACAAAAAAAAACCTTGGCGACGTCCTACTCTCCCATACTCTTGTGTATAGTACCATCGGCGATGAGAGGCTTGACTTCTGAGTTCGGAATGGGATCAGGTATAGCACTCTCTCTAATGTCACCAAGGAAACTTGTTTTTCAGTAAGGTAAATTCATCCATCTCACTGCCATGAAAGAGCGCTCAAAAGAGCTATTCTTTCACCTTTTAATTTGGCGCAAAATTGTAGCTAGCTTCATCACCATTGACGTAACTCCTAAATCATTAAGAGTGATGCCAATGATGAATGAAACAAAAATGATCAAGTCAATGGACTAATTAGTATGGGTTAGCTCAACACATTACTGCGCTTACACATCCCACCTATCAACCCTGTAGTCTTCAGGGAGTCTCATAGGGATACTTAATCTTGAAGGAGGCTTGGCGTTTAGATGCTTTCAACGCTTATCCTTTCCGGACTTAGCTACCCGGCTATGCACTTGGCAGTACAACCGGCACACCATTGGTCCGTCCACTTCGGTCCTCTCGTACTAGAAGCAGCTCTTCTCAAGTATCCTGCGCCCACAACAGATAGGGACCGAACTGTCTCACGACGTTTTGAACCCAACTCGCGTACCGCTTTAATTGGCGAACAGCCAAACCCTTGGGACCTCGTTCTGTTTTCCTGCATTACTGCAGGTGCCAGACTATTCCTTCACCATATTCATACTTGTTACCAAGTAGAAGTTAGGTGCGAGCCGTGTGATAGTCACTTGATGTGAGTCTATCTCACATTGTTGCTGAAACAACAATGATCAGTCGTTACGGGAGGCGATTTTCTTGGACCATTATCGCATAGTTTTTACGACGATTATCAGATCGTACGTTCAAACGCGATAAC
>DATIJP010000067.1:0-1595 GCA_035478495.1 Rhabdochlamydiaceae bacterium | reverse complement strand
TTTAGTGTCCCGGATGGAATCCCCCCTCCTCCGTCATTAAAAAATATTTTTTTAGAATTAGAAAAAGATCTTCAAATTTCTAAGCCCAAAACTGGAAATTTGATAAGTTGGGCAAAGCAGGGCGTACTTCTACTAAATAGTGCACTGACAGTGCGGAAGGATGAGCCAGGATCGCATTCTGGACAAGGATGGGAACAATTTACAGATGCAGTGATCCAAAAATTGGTCGAAAGAAAAGAACCGATTGTCTTTTTGCTTTGGGGAAGATGGGCCCAAGAAAAATGCAAGCAGATCATCAAAGAAAACCATGGGCATCACTGCATTTTGCTTGCTGCTCACCCTTCACCATTTTCTGCTCATCGTGGTTTTCTTGGCTGTCGCCATTTCTCCCAAACCAATCAAATTCTATTGAAAAATGGACAAACCCCAATCGATTGGGGCAAACAGTAGAAAAGAGAAATAGCAGGATGGCAGGATGGTCAGGATAGAAAAACAGGATAAAGAAAATAGTTCTGAAGAAAAGTTCCCTTTCTTACTTCCATTCCCGACAGAAATTCTTTAAATCTTCTATTGTGTTCATCCTGTTCTTCTATCCTGTTTATCCTGCCATCCTGCTATATTTTTTCTTATTCTCAATAGAAATGATAAGAAATAATATTAGAACATTTTTCCAGCGCGTTAGGCACAGCATTACGGATTTTTATTAGAGTATCTCTCATGCTGGGATTGTCCGTAAAATAATTCATAATCGACATGACAGATGCGCTTGACAATCCAGTCGCTGTTCCACACAAGTTTGCAATAATCTGCGCATAAACCTTATCAGCGCCTGAAGAATGTGATTTTGGGATTAAAGCATGGGGAATTTTAAAAAGTAGTGCAATTGACAACCAAAATAATGTTTCTACTGTGCCGATCAAGGTTGAGCAAAGAAAACCAAGTTCACAGGCTGTATAAACAAAAGCCTTTTTCGCAAAACTTGCCTTTTCAAGATCTTCATCGAGTCTTTCAATTTCAGCATAAAGATAACATGAAAGGCTCATTGAATAGATGGTATGTTCTTTTGATGATGCAATAATACTCATGGGTATAATTATACAATTATTAATAAATTTAAATCAATTAAATTAATTTTTTTAAGTGTGAATTTAAAAATCTTTTTGTTATAAGAGGTCTATGTTTACAGATTCTATTGTCGCTCTGGTTACTCCTTTCCATGAGAATTTAGAAATAGATTTTGACTCTTTAGAGCAGCTCATTGAGTGGCATATTGAAGAAGGGACCGATCAGATTTCCCTTTGTGGGACAACTGGTGAAAGCGGCGCATTGACTCATGAAGAGTTTCTGGCTGTCATTGAAAAAGCAGTGAAAACAGCAAGAGGAAGAGTTCCGATCATCGCGGGAACTGGATGTATGGATACGCGCACGGCTTTAAAAAAAACAGTTGAAGTTAAAGAAATAGGCGCCGATGCGGCACTCGTAGTTGTCCCTTATTATAATAGGCCCACAGAAGAGGGCTGTTTGGCCCACTTTCAAGAGGTATCAAAAGCTGGACTTCCTATGATTGTCTATCATCATCCAGGCAGGACGGGACT
>DATIJP010000066.1:0-60842 GCA_035478495.1 Rhabdochlamydiaceae bacterium | reverse complement strand
AAAGCTTCCAACGGCAAGCAGAAGAATTTCTTGGAATGCTGAAAAAATAAGGTTCAAGTGCAAAATATATTTGCATCTTTTTAAAAAGAACGTATTCTAGAGGAAAAACCAAGCCAGATGTATATATGAAAAAATCTAGTCTGTTTGCACTCTCCTTAGTGACAGTAGCTCTTACTTCTTCACAATTAAAAGCTAATGAAGTGCTGACGGAATTAAAAGTTGGTTATTTCCATCCTGAAAGCACGAAATTTCGACGTATTTATGGTAGTGCTGGAATCTATGGGTTTGAAACCTCTGTTCAAAGTTGGTGTGATCTTTACACATGGATAAGCGCAGACTTTTTTATCAAATCAGGTCATTCGCTGGGACTAAGAGATCATACAAACATATATTTCCTCCCTATTGGACTCGGCTTAAAATGGTTTTTTCCTTTAGAGTGTTGGGATTTTTATCTAGGCGGTGGATTTCTAGCGACCTATCTCCATATTAGAGATGATTCACACTTTGTGGTCAGGACAAGCCCAAATTGGGGTTGGGGCGGAATTGCAAAGGCAGGTGTCATTCGTAATTTTGGCAGCTGGTTCTTTTTGGATTTATTCACCAGCTATTCTTACACGCATATTGGTTTCCATGAAAGGCACCATAAAGTGGTTTACCGTCATCCAGCTAATCTTGGTGGGTGGGAAATTGGTCTTGGACTGGGCTTCCGTCTAGGCTGTCGTGAAGTCTGCTGCCATACTTGCTGCCCATAAAGTTCGCAGAAGATTAACCACAGAGACACAGAGAACACAGAGTGAAGAAGAGTTCATTTTTTTGCGAGCGAAGCAAAAAAATGGACTTCTATTTTTTTCGGTTCGCCCCCGAAAAAAATAAAAACTCCTCTAAAACTCTGTGAACTCCGTGTCTCTGTGGTTAATCTACTCTTCCATTAATGTAGATACATTAGTTGCAGTAGGGCCCTTAGGACCGTTGCCTATTTCAAATTCAACTCTTTCGCCTTTTTCAAGCGACTTACTGAGAGTATTCACATTTGAGTTATGTACAAAGAACTCTTTCCCTCCAATATCTGAAACGATGAACCCAAAACCTTTTTGTTCATCAAACCACTTTACTGTTCCTCGTTCCATTTAGGGGCTTCTCTTTAAAACGTTTAGGGTGTGTATTAGTTATTTATAAACCATTCATTCAAGATTGTCATGCCAAATTTTCTTTCTCTAGCCCACTTTAGCCGCGTAAAAAGCTCTTTTTCAATCTTAAGTTTTGATGGAGATTTTTCTTCTAAAAAAATGGACCCTCCGCTGGCAATCATGGAATGATCATCTAAAAATTTAAGGATAGAAAGCGCACTCTGTTGATAAGGTGGATCGATATAGATAAGATCAAAGAGGGATTTTGCTCTTTCGAGCATTTTCAACGCTAAAATTGCCTCTTTCATGATGAGAGTGCTTTGTTGATCTAACCCTAACAGTTCAAGGTTCTCTTTAATACACCTGATGGCCTGTTTATTGCTTTCAACAAAAGTAACCGCGCGCGCACCCCGGCTCAAAGCTTCAATTCCCATAGCTCCGCTGCCGGCATAAAGATCCAGAAAACGACAATCTTCTACTTCATTTCGGCAAATATCGAAGAAAGCTTTGCGAACTAAGCTTGAAGTAGGTCTAGTTTCCGTGGATTTTGGTGTCTTAATCAGGCGGCTCTTAAACTTTCCGCCAATGATGCGTAGCATGGGCTATTCTATTCTAAACAGATCGGGGCTTTATAGGGGGTTAAAATCTTTTTCGCTTCTTTCAAATGTGTATTTTTCCCCTCTTTTAAGAATTGATCATAGCAGAGATTGGCCTGAGTGAAAGCCCAAAGTTTTTCTAGAGAGCGTCCCCCTTTGGACGCATCTTTGAAGGAAATTGTCTTTTTGATATTGAGCCAGCGTCCGCGATTTCTTCCTTGAATAAACAAAGTAAAATCTTCTAGATCATCTATTGTTCCGACAACAACGAAGGGTTTTTTTACATGTAAAGGCGGCAATATTGTCTTTGAAGGATAGATTGAAATGTTATTTCCTCGTTCATTTGCCACAGCATCAATAGAAACCTCTTTGACCATCGGATCGTGGAGATCTTTGACCAGTTTGACTAATTTTCGTGGAAATGAAGCGTTGGTATCAGAATAAAGAAGCTTTCCTGAGGTTGCATAACTTAAGAGATCTAAAAGAACTAAATTATTCCCTTGGCCTGATGTTGCCGTATAGAGGTTAAGCTTCCCTTTGTTTTTTTCTGCCCAATTCAATATGGCTTTTTTTTGCTTTACCGAACTCAAAAGGGTATTTCCATCTGAAATTAAAACTGCTGAGTGCAGTTCATCTGAGGTTTGAGCAAAAGAGAAAATACGGTCTAAGGAGGTATAAAGGTCATTTCCAGAAAAGAAAGGCTTATAGTCTTCTTTCTCCAAAAATTCTTCAGCCAATTTAAGATTTTTTGCAGAAACAAAAAGATTTTTTTCACTCAAGCGCGAAATGGTCTTATCTATGATATGGATGTTAAATTTATCCCCTTCTTGCAGTGCTGAAAGGGCACGTTGTACTGCGCGTTTATATCCATTAAACCGCTGCTTTTTCACAGAATTTGAACGGTCGATAATGAAATAAAAATTCTGCTGCAAAGGTTCTGCTTCCAGATCGAAATCGGGATTCACGACAAGTGAAAAGATATACTTATGTGCTTCCGGATCTAAAGTATAAGAGACATCGACATGAATTTCTTCTTCCCAAAGAAGGGCATTAGTAAAGGTTGAAAGGCCATAATATTCAATATCGGGAAGTTTCGCATCAGCAACGGGCCTACTTATCCATTCTTCACGCAGGTATTCCCCTGGATTTGTAAGGACATAAGATGGTTTAGAGGCAGGGACCGCTTCACAGGAAATTTCAGCTTGAGCTTCCTCAAAAGCCAGCGCCTCGTAATGCTTTTTTAAGAATTGTGGAAGATTATTCTCTTTTTTTCTCTCTTTCGGAGTTGCTTGAGAAATTTGAGAGGTTCCACGAATAGAAAAATCATCGACAAATTCTTTAGTATCTGGAGTAGATTTATCTAAATTTCTAAGCTCTTGGGCAAAGTCCAAGTCCTCTGATTTCTGAAAAATTTGATTCGCAAAGGGATCTTTATCAGGATAAAGTTCAAATAACGGCTCATTTTCGATATTAGAGTTTGATGCTTGCTCTTTCTCTTCTTCTTCTATTGGAGTAGGCTCAGGAATTTGGGATACTTCCCTCGTCTCTGTCTCTTTTTGATCTTCAGATTCTACACATTCTTCCTGTGCAGTCTCGCATTCCTCAATTTCTTCATTCACTTCCTCAGATTGAACAAATTCTTCATTTGTCTCTTCAGGAGCCTCTTGTTCTTCGACTTCTTCTTCTGGCCCATTTTCAGCAATCTCTTCATCCTCCAACTCTCTCACCTTTGGGCGCTGTGCATTCACCGCAACAACGCGACTAAAAGATTCCTCAAGGACTTGATTGACATTTCCAGGCAGCTTTTCATGACTTCGCGCAAGCAAAAGGTCTGGTTTATTACTAGATTTAAACCAAAAACTACTTAATTTTTGACGCAAAGAAAGCGGCGATTTGAAAAAAAGAAATACCAGACTTCCATGGATACCAATGGAAAAGATCATGCATCCAAAAAAAAGAAATCTTCTCACTCGGCGTGATCTCATGAACCTACAATTGCTTTGCTTATTTCACTACTACTGTTTTTTACACGGTCTAGCAGATATGGTTTTAAGCCTTCCTGAGACTTTAAAAGCTCATCGAGTAACCGAATTGCTTCATTTTGTAAATTGTTGCCTTGCTGCTTTTGATTATTTTCCCATGCTAATTCTGCTTCACATCTTAGAATTTCCGCTTGGATATATTTCATATAACTTTGATAAATCTTTTCTTTTTCTGGATAATTGCTCATGAGCCCATGATATTCTTGTGTGATCAAATCCTCATTAGCATTGAAATTATCTTTGATCCTCTTAAGGAAGAAAAGTTTACTTTTCGCTTTGGAACGACTCACTTCAAGTTCACTGCGGATTTCAGCATATAATAAGGCAGCTTCTAAATGGATCGGCTCCCCCATAATTTTCTTCTGGATTTGCAGATCTTTTAAGCTTTGTAGAATGGAAATTAGCTCCTCGTTACCTGCATCCCTATTTTCACTTGATAATTGAGCATATTCAACGCGGGCAAGATGAAGCTGGGCTGTATTGGTCACAATAGAGGGCAGATCCCCTGAGGTTTCGATCAAGTTTTGGTAGATTTTTTGCGCATCTGCTAGTTGTCGATTTTTCTCATAAGCCTGTGCTAGTTCAAGCATCGTTCTTCGTTGCAATTTCCAAGGAAGATCTGTGTGTTCTGATTGTTTAAGATGAAGAGCTTCTAAAATAGAAATCTGTTTTTGGACATCTTTTTTCATTCCAATCAAATCGGCAAATTTGAGCACTTCATTTTCTAAAAAGAGTGAATCTGACGAGATATCAAACTTAGCATCATCTTTTGCAATTCCTAACAAATTTTTATAGAGCAACATGGATTTCTCATATAAAGAATCCAAAGCTGAATTTGTTTTTACTTTTTGATAATAGTAATTCGCTAGCCAAAGATGGTTGTCTAATTTGATGCTTTTTTCATTCCATGCTTGAGAAAGGAAGAGGTGATCAGCAGCTTGGTCAAGCAATTTGTCTTTTGGGGCGGCATCATTTTCAGATAACGAAAGGGTCAAATAGGCATTATAGAGTTCTAAATGGAGAATTTCTTTATCTGCTAGATCAGGGTCGATGGCCAAGGCTTTCTCTGCATAGGAAATAAATTGGTCTAAATTCTGCATCTTTTGAAAGCAGAGGGCCATGAGAAGGTGTTCTTCTCCAGTGAATGTATCGACAGAATGGCGCAAGATAAAAGGCTCAAGAAAGGCAAGGGCATCTTGATATTTTCCTAATTCATAGAGGCATTTTACCATCACTAAGAGATATTTATCTTTTTCGCTGGAATTCAAAAGATCTTCTTTATTATAGGCGCCAACTAAAACCGCGAGGAAATCCTCTTTAACTTTTTGATAATCAACGCGAGTTGGGTCTTTAAGGACTTCGATGTAACAATTAATCAGGTGGCGCGTAGCTGAATTAGCTCTTGGAGAATTAGGGTAATCTTGGAGAAATACTTCAAAAGATTCGCGACTTGCATCCCATTTCTGCACTTTAGCAAGTGAAAGAGCATAATCAAATAATACTGCTTCACGTTCAGTATAATCAGGGAACTCTTTTAGAATCGTTTTGAGATCTTCAACAGATTGTACATAATCCCCCTTCTCTCTACATAATTGCGCGAACATCATGATTGCTTTCGGAAGTTCTCTATCGTGATAGAAATTCTTTTTGAATTGTACTAAGCTGCGCTCAAATAGACCGACATCTTTTTGATATTTTGCGCAGTTAATTAAAAGGAGCAGCGCAATTCTGTATTCTTTGGAACGATTGACTGGATTGCTAACAAAACTTTCGAAAGTTTCGCCTGCACTTTTGTAATTTTTTAGTTCGTAATAGCTTCTAGCAAGATAGAACTCAAGCAGGGGAGCTTTTTCTTTTGCAATTGTCTTGCTAACTTCAAGATAAAATGTGACGTAATCGTGATATTTTTCCTGGTTGTATAAAAGAACTAATTTATTAAATGCTGCAAGATGAGCCCTTTTGCCGCCTAAAGCATAAATCTTTCCGAAATTATCTAAGGCCTCTTCTTGATTAAAATTGATTTGCAAAACAGCTGCTTGGAACAAAAACCTTTCTTTGTGCTCTGGAAATTTTTTTGCGAGCAATAAATAAAGGTCAGAAGCACGCTCTTCTTCTTTTAACAAGCGATGGATTTCAGCGAGAGGGAAAAGCGCTCTATCGCCATATTTAGTTTGGGAGAGGATTTTATAGTGAGGTCTGGCCGATTTTAAAAGATGGGCTTTTCTTTCCGGATCGCTGGTCTGAAAAGCTTCTCTGAAAAGAGATTCAGCCATAATACGGCGCAATTTCACATCAGTATCACTATTTCCCAATTCATGAAGTTTCAAATATTCTGCTGTTTTCTCAACAACGCCGGCATAATCTTTAGTTTCGAATCTTGACTGCAAAGAATTGAAGAAAATTTTAGCTTGTACTTCAGGATTTTGGATCCGTTCATAGACTGTTAGAGCTTGACTGTAGTTTTTTTCCTGAAAATAGATATCCCCTAGCATTGCATTCAGGTGATCTTTGAGTGCGGTCTCAGGATGTTTTCCGAGATAGTCAAGGATCTGTTTTTTGACCGTTGAATAGTCACCATCTTTCCAAAATTCAGAGATGCGCCGCAGCATCAAAGCCTCTTGGGGCGTTGCTTCATGAGCATCTATTATGGAAAAACCAGATAGCATTAAAGTTAGTGTTGTGAAATTCACAAGCAAATTCCTACGCATCATCTCCTCCAATGAAACAATTATCTGCATTATACAAGGAAAATATTTTAGTGCGACGTATGAATTTTTTTAATGAAGGGTTTGTTAAAAAAAAAGAATAAAAATTGCAAATGTTGAATAGACATGTCGGGTGACAAGGGTGTGTTGCATATCCTCTCTTAACAACGTGCCCTTGCCCGTGCCCGTGCCCTTGCCCGATTGGTATGGTCCGACCAACCCACATAGGTAACAAATCACCAACCCACATGGGTTACACTTTTGGTCGGAGCACTTTTTTAATTTCGGGCAAGGGCAGGGGCAGGGGCACGTTATCAAGAAGGATTAGGCAACATATCCTATGTCACCCAACTGTCTATTTTCGCTTTTTTTATAGCTTCTTTCTATTTATTGAAGTTGAAAGCATCGTAGTGGTTGATTAATTCGAGGGATTTGGAAGGATGGAGCCGTTTGAGAAGATCATACATGCGAAGGCCCTTTGCATTTTCACCTTGTTTGAAATAACAGATTCCAAGGCGAAAAATAATCTCTTTCTCCTCGGGGGACATCTCCAAGATTTTTTCATATTCTTTGATCTCTTTATCAGGCATCTTCAAATCTTCATAAATTGCAGCAAGTTGTGTATGCACCCAAGGATCATTGGACGCATATTCATTGAGAATTAAAAGTTCTTGTAGCGCCCTTTGCAAAAGCTCAATTGATTTTTCATTCATTTCCGCAGAATAAAAGCCTCTTGGAAGCCACGTAATGGCCTCATTCATAGTCAGCTTTTGCGGCTCAACATAAAATTTAGAAAAAATGCGATAGATATTTGCTAAAGAAGCATGAACTTCCAAATCCGTGGGCTCTAATTTAATCAAAGCAAAATGTTCCTCAATAGCAGATGAAAAGAGAAGCTCTTTAATTTTTAAAAGGTCTTTCCACTGCGACCAGATTCTCCATTTAAAAATGAGCTGTGTAAGGATTTCGGATCGTTTAACCCATTTTTGGGAATTGATTTCTGAAATAGCTAACTTGCTAACTAATCGCTGCAATGCATGGGAAAGCGAAAAATGATATTCGCTTGCTCCCTTTTCAAAAGTAATAAGACTTTTGCACTGATTTACAAATTCTTCTTTTAGCTGCGTAAATTGTTGCGGCTTTTTGACTTGAAAATAAGACAATAAAACAAAATGGCTGAAAATTGTGAGAAATATTCCAGAAATAAAAAGAGCCAGGACGGAGGATTTTGGAAAATAGTGAAAAGTGAACCCAAAAGCTAAAATTTCAAAAACAATGCCTAAAAGAAAAAAAGTGTGAAATTTCAGATAAAAGCGCTGAATTGTTTTGAATCTTTGCACTCTTTCAGCACAAATTTGATCTATCTGCTTTTCAAAATAAGCTGGGTTCGGACTGGTGTAGGTTTCAGCAGAGGGACTTGATGTCGTAGAATAGATAGTCATGTAGACTAGAAATTAGGTTTTTTCTTTATTCTTTTTTGAACTCGATGTAGGCATTTCTTCTTTAAATCTATAACCAATCCCACGTACTGTTTCAATCCATATAAAAGTAGGGCCCAACTTTTTTCTTAAGGAAGCAATATGCACATCAATGTTCCTGTCAACAATGAATGCATCTTCGTTTTGGATATCATCGAGCAGTTGATTGCGGGTGAGGACCTTTCCACGATTCGCGATAAGCCGGCGCAATATTCCGAATTCTGAAAGAGTGACAGGAACAATAAATTCGCCTTTCTTTAAAAGATAGCGATCGATATCCAGGGTAAATTCGCCAAATTTCAACGCCTTCGGTGCTTTATCTGGCTCTTTTGCACGGCGCAGAACGGCTTTAATGCGCGAAAAAAGGATCTTCGGTGAGAAAGGTTTTGCAACATAATCGTCGGCACCAAGTTCAAGTCCAAGGACAATATCAATTTCTTCAGATTTAGCAGTCAGAATAATCACAGGAATGCTGCGCAGCTCAGGGTGACTTTTAATTTTTCGGCATACGTCCAGCCCGTTTTGACCAGGAAGCATCAGGTCGAGAATCACCAAATCAGGTTTTTCGCGCTCTACAGCGTGATAGCCATTGATCCCGTCCACTTCGACATGGAGCTTATACCCCAATGCTTCTGCTTGAAGCTTTATCAAGGCCGCGATGTCTTCTTCATCTTCTATAAGTAAAATGCGTTTTCTGTGCATGGCTTTATTTGTTTTATTGAACCATCTCTAGCAAATTAGTTCACCACTTTTTTTCCCATATTGTAATGGGTCTCAACGATCATACCTTTCGGATCAAAAGATTTCTTTGTGCCATGAAGCTTATCTTCAATATAGACTTGCAAGAGCTTCGGTTTTCCATCATCATAATACTTATTAAATTTGCCGTGGCGCAATCCATCTTTAAACTCCCCTTCAAATACTAAGACCCCTTGCTGGTTCCATTCCTGATAAAGTCCATTTTGCTTTCCATTTTTATAAAAAGTCTTGGCCGCTAGTTTCCCATTGTCAAAATAGGTCCTCTCTTCACCCTCTTTTTCATCATTTTGAAAGCTCACTTCTTTAAACACTTTGCCATTTGGAAAATATTGGATAGCCGGTCCTTCTCTTTTGTCTTGCTTGAACTCCAAAGTCATGAAAAGCGTGCCATTAGAATTAAACATCTTAGATGTCCCTTCTTTTTTTCCATTATGGAAAAAAGTGGTGCTAATTTTGACGCCGGCTTCGTTAAATTCTATCGCTTCCCCTTCTGGTTGATTATCTTTAAACGGCACTTCTAATGCCTTCACCTTTCCAAAAAATTGGTGCGGGGGGTAGTACATCTCATGCAAGCCTTCACGCATATCATTTTTATAATGGAAAACGATTTCTCTTTTATCGGGCCTTTTTTCAAAAAAACGTCCATTTAATTTCCCATCTTCATAGAAAGCCTCTTCTAAAGACTCTCCATTTTCATCCCATAAAAGTTTTTTTCCATGAAGCGTTCCATTTTTATATTGAACTAGGCTTTGAAGCTCTCCAGATGGATAGAAAGTTCTTTGTTCACCATCTAAAGCGCCCCCATTATTAAAGAAAAATGCTCGCGCCAGTTTTCCTTGCTCAGTTTTATGCTCTGGATCTATGGGGAAGTATTCCTTGTGTTCGCCAGCCGGCTGGCCATCTTTATAATTTTTTATAAAATAAATGCTTCCATCCTCATGCCATGCTTCTACTTTTCCATCCAGTTTATCGTCTTTATAAAAAGCGATAGCACGGACTTTCCCATTTTCATAAAATTCTTCACTTTTTCCTTCTCTTTTCCCCTTAGAAAATTGAACACTCTCTTTTATCTTATTGCCGGCATGAAAAATTCGAGCTAGACCTTCCGGCATATCATTAATATAAAAGACTTCAGTGAAAAGTTCGCCACCCTCTCTATATTCCCGATGCCAATCCTCTTTCTTTCCTTCCTTGAATTTTCCTTTGAACTTTAATGTGCCATTTTCATGCCAGTCTTCTTTTTCTCCATGCAGTTCATCATCTACATAAAAGGCTTTGGTTTCTACTGCGCCACTTTCGAAATTTTTAATAAAAGGACCATTTTTCAAGCCTTTTTTAAATTCTAATCTTAAGAGCAGCTTTCCATTTTCATTCCATTCTTCATAAATTCCATCTTTGACTTCCGCCTCGAAAAATGTCTGCATTTTCAAAGCGCCGTTTGGAAAATACTCTTTTTGCGGTCCTTGAAATGCCCCCTTGGCATAATAATAATCTAATTTGAGCTGTCCATTTGGATACCATTCTTTAAAAGCGCCCTCTCTCTTGTCGCCCGCGATGAAGTACTCGGCAATTTTCTGCCCCTCTTCTCCGTATTCCACAATGGGCTCTAGAAGGTTGCCTTCTAAGTCGTAAAGGGCAGCAAAGGCAGGTTTGCCATTTTCATGATTTTTCCAATGTTTACCGATTTTAATCCCATTTTTATATTTTCCTTCGCCAATTACTTTTCCCTGCTTTGAAAAATATTGCTCAAGGCCCTCTTTCTTACCATCTTTAAAACTTAAGGAATGACTTGTTCTTCCATCAGGATAATATTGATAATGCGTGTTAATAGGCTGGCCCTGATGAAAATCCTGAGTCTCGATCAGATTGCGTTGTTCATCATAAAAAACAACCGCAGGATTTTTCCCATCGGAATGCAGAAGTCCTTGAAAGAAATGCCGACAATTTTTTAAGGCGCCGCTTTCATACCATTCAAAGGCCTTTCCATGCGGCACTCCATTTTCATAAGGAATTAAACTCGAATGCATTTCGTTGGGGTAGTAGCGAATCAATTCCCCGACAATTTTATCTTTATCGAATGTTGCCTCTTCAGCCTTTGCTCCTTCTTCATAATAGGAGCAATAGGGTCCATGGCGCATTCCTTGGTCAAAATTAACAACGCTGCGCGGTTTACCATCGGGATAAAAGACTTTGGCCTCTCCCTGTAATACACCGTGATCATAGTAAGAAACTTTCTCTACTTGCCCATTTTGGAAAAAAGTCACACTAGGCCCATGCGGAACCATTGTTGATTTCCATAGCTCAAACGCTTTCGATCCTTCTTCTACGACAATCAGATCAGTTTCATTAAAAATTTTGCCATCTTCATAGTATTGGATTTGCTTAAGGGGGACCTCGGGCCCATCCTTTAATTGCTCAGAGAAGATGATGCGCTGAGGCTGTCCATGAGGATAGACTTCGAAAATTTTGGGTCGCCAATGGGGTTGTCTTTGTTTTAAAACCTTGGGTATTTCAGCCGCATTTAAGGCCAAGTTCCAACAAAAAAGAAGTAGAAAAAATTTTATGAAAAGTTTCATTTTATCCCCACTAAAGGCTCAAGGATAAAACAAACCCTAAAAAATTAAAAGAAATGAATCAATTGACGTAAACTTAAGTTTTAAAAATTTAAACGTGTGCTAGGGGCCGCAAATAGACATGCCTTAGTGACACAGCACTTCGTGTCAATGTGTCCTCCGCGACCCCCTTGAGCTTCAATTCGCGTTGCCAAATCGTGTCCTTGCCAATGGGCTGTGCAAAGCACTATCCCATTGTCTGCGGTACGATTTTGCTGTGCGCCTTGAAGCCATCGGCTGCTCAAGCGTTCACTTCCCACGTCGATTCGCAGGGCCTATCTGAAATCTAAAAGCAATTTTTAAGTTGTTGAATTTTCAAATAGTTCTGCGATGCACGTGAAAGGGGCCCCGCCAAGAAGACGCAGTCTGGCGGGGTATGAACGCACATTGCAGCCGACGGCCTCAGATCGCTAAGCATAATCGTAGCACAGGAGAAGCGCGGTCAGCGCGTAGGGGGTCGTGCTTTGCACACCTCCTCGACGAGCACACGATTAGGCAACGCGAGGTGAGGCTCAAGGGGGTCGCAGGGGACACAGACACGCAGTGCTGTGTCACCCGACATGTCTATGTCTGAATTTCAAAAAGGTTTATTTTTTTAAATTAAAGCTAAAGAAACGCGGGGAAGAGGGAAAGCAAGTTGATTGCTTTCCCTTCTAAAAAAAATTACATGTAGTAGCCGGCCCAAATGAGGATAAGTCCCCAAACAAAAGGAATAATTCCCATTGTTTTCATGCAAGTCGTGCCAGTCATAGTACATCTAATCACTAAGTGCGGCATGAATAGTCCCAGCAACCCTCTTAAGAATAAAACCCAACCGAGGAGCGTCACAAAAAAGAAAATATTACTCATCCAAACGTTATAATTTGCAATCATATAGATTCCAACCACCAAAGAGATCACGGAATTGCTATATTGAACAGCTGGTGAGTTTTTAATAGCTGTCATGATTTTGACAACATTATCTCCATAAAGAAGCATCCAAAGACCCCAAATTGCTAAAAAAGGGCCAAATACTCTGGCCGCCATAAATGCAAAGTCCATCATTCTGGACATCATCATGTTATCCATCCTTTCCTCCAAACAATTAAATTTCACTCATTCCCACAAAAGAAAACGATGCAGGCTGAGTATTTGTCTAATCCTGAAAGTAAGGAGTGAATAAATTAGTTGTCAAGAGGTAATTGCACAAGTCGCTTTGCGGAGTAATACGATGATCGCAAATTTGCAATTACCTCTTAAGAGGTAACTCTCAAGTCATTCGTTTTTTTAGCAGTTCATATCTTCCCATAAGTTCCGCCTTTTCAATAACATGCCCTTCCATTTTTTGTTGAATTTCATCGATTGTCAAACCTTTGGGAAGATCAAGAAATGCATCTAAGGCAAAAAGTTTAAAGAAGTAACGATGTTCTGTATCTGGTGGACAAGGACCCATATAAGCTGTCCGCCCGTTTGTTCCTTTCCCTGGTGTGCCCGGCGCGACTGAATGTTCTTTTACGATTGTCGTAGTGGGAGGAATATCATAAACAATCCAATGGATCCAGAGTCCATCAGCCCGAATGGTCTCAGGAACATCTGGATCATCAATAATCAAAACTAGACTTTTCGTCTGTCTTGGAACATCTAAAAATTGTAAAGGCGGGTTCCAGTTGAATCCTTCGCAAGTGTATTTTTGAGGGATTTTTTCCCCTTGTTTAAACGCAGAACTAATCAATTTCATCTTATATTACCTTAATTGTTGTAATAGTTTTATTTGTATCGGGGTCCTAAGATCTACCCATAATCCTTCCATTTCCTCTGATGTTTGCTTAGGTAAAAAACCGATCACTCCTAAAGGTTCGATCCTACCATTAGAATAAACGCGGAAATCGAGATTATTCAATTCGTGATTGTTAAAGGTTAAATTAATCACCCCTTCCAGAGCCTTTGGTTTTTTAACCGGCATATTTTTAATCGGTTCATCCGTAGCAATAGTGTAGAAAAAGTGATCATTTTTCTTAAAAATCTTGATGTCAAAATCTGTTTGGTAGGTCAAAGCAAGGGTTTGTACCTTGCGCATATCGGTAAGGAGAAGATCAATATGCTTTTGAAAGCGATGCACATCAATCATATCTTTGATTTGCCAAGCTAAAACAGCAGAAATTAGCCCAAGCAAAACAAGACATAAAGTAATTTCAATAAGTGTAAAAGGAAATTTACCCTTTCTTTTTCGATTGTTTTGCATTCGTAATTTCTTGTTTCTTAGCCTTGTATTTTACCAAAGCTTCTGATGATACTGAAATGGTTTTTGATTCATCAATTGAAATGACAAATCGATTCCCCCACCCGTCTTTAATGATTTTATCTGGGTTTTTGACAAGCCCAGACCGCATCAGGTATTTTTCTGGATAATCTTGAACCTCTTGGGCAGTCAAAGCATCGTCTTTTGCAAATTCAAGCTCTAAGATGTCTTTTATCTGTGTTATAGCCTGCTCTGATTTAAAAGCTCTACCTTCATCTAAGCTGCCCTTCATACTATATCCAATGACACTTCCAATCAGGCCGATCAGCAAAATCACGATCATGATCTCTAAAAGTGTAAAGGGTTTTTTCTGTTTTAATTTCATATGTATCCTAATTTGAAATGAGTGAACTCACATCTGTTAGAGGAAGCAGGATAGATAATATCACAATACCCACAATAGCTCCTAATGTAAGTAGCAATACGGGCTGTAAAAAGGTGGTGATTTGAGTCAAACTTTTTTCCAGCTGCTCATCATAAATATCAGCGATATTTTGAAACATTTGAGGCATTTTACCAGTTTCCTCAGCAATTGCAAGCATGCGCACAACAAGCGGAGGAATGTGCGGCGAGGCTTTCAATTCTTCACTTAACGCTTTTCCTTCTACGATCTTTTGTTCTGCCCTTTCAATGCCCTGTTCTAAAAAGGGATGTTTCATCACACTGCGAGCAAGAGAAAGGGCGCTCGTAATTGGGATTCCTCCTGTAAGAAGGACCGAAACAGCACGACTAAAACGCACAAGGGCCGCTTCGGTTGTCACAGTTTTGATGAGAGGAAGGCGCAATAGTTGTTTAAATAGGGCTGCTTTCGTCCTTGGCTGTTTAAATAAAAAAATCAGTGAACCGGTGAGTGATAATAGCGAGAAAAGAAGAGTGATGGAATTGTCGATCACAAATTTGCTGCATGCTAATACGGTGGCTGTCACAGGATGGAGGGTCCTGCCTTCAAAAAGTTCGCTCATAGAGGGGATCACGAAAAAGAGGAGGCCCATTAAAAGGATAAAACAAAAGCCTCCTAAAAAAAGAGGGTATGAAAGGGCTGAAATAAGCTGTTTTTTTAATTTCTGTTTGCGTGCGATGAGTTCATGAAGCTCCTTGAAAACCCAAGGAAGCGCGCCTGTTTTTTCACCCGTTTGCACCATTGTAATATAGATCGTGTCAAAGGATTTAGGATATTTTTTCAAAGCAGATGAAAATGAACTGCCTCCTTTTAATTTATCGCAGAGATCTAAAAATAGAAGGTGAGCCGAACTTTTGCGGTATTTTTCTTCAATTGTTAAAAGGCTTTCATATAAGGGAAGCCCGGCGGTAAGGAGCTGTTGCATTTCTCTTGTAAAAGAGAGCAAAAGAGAATTGTCCAAAACAGTCTCTTTTTGCGTTTTATCAATTGAAAAAAGTTTTGTGACAAGAATTTTTTGTTTTAAAAGGCGCTCTTTTGCCGATTCAAAAGAATCAGCATCGATCAGCCCCGTGATCTTTTTTCCACCATCTGCTAGCGCCTTGTAACGAAAAAGCGGCATTAATCCTCGCATGAGCGCGTCACGCGCAAGACTTCAGTCACTGATGTTACTCCCTCTTTCACCAAACGGCCTCCATCCTGTCTTAGCGTCCTCATCCCATGGCTTAAGGCAACTTTTTGCAGTCCATTACTATCAACACTTTGAATAAGCTGCCGTTTAATTGGGCCATTCATCACCATCAGTTCATAGATGCCGCAGCGTCCTTTAAATCCTGTATTGAAACATTCTTTGCAGCCCTCGCCTTTGAATACAACACCTTCAGGCAGCTGATCGCGACAAAGTCCAAGATCATGCAACTCAGGATCGCTTGGGGTATAGGAAACACGACAATTCTTACAAATCGTGCGGACAAGCCGCTGGGCAAGAACTCCAACAACAGAAGAAGAAAGTAAATAAGGCTCAATGCCCATATCGACAAGCCGAGTCAACGCAGAAGGAGCATCATTTGTATGCAATGTGCTCAAAACAAGATGGCCCGTGAGCGAAGCTTGTATCGCGATTTCAGCCGTTTCTCGATCGCGAATTTCACCAATCATGATGACATCTGGATCTTGGCGTAAAATATGGCGAAGTCCGGTTGAAAAAGTGAGATTAATCTTGGGATTGACTCCAATTTGCGCCATCCCTTGAAGTTTATATTCGACCGGGTCTTCGACCGTCATGATATTTGAATGGGTCGAATCAATTTCAGAAAGAGCGCTATACAGAGTGGTAGTCTTCCCGCTTCCTGTCGGCCCAGTTACAAGGACTATTCCTTCACTGAGCTCAATGAGTTTTTTCAATTGCTCAAGGAAATAAGGCACCATTCCTAATTTATTTAGTCCTAAGAGCACATTGCTCTTGTCTAAAATCCTAAGTACAATTCTTTCCCCATAGACAACAGGAATTGTGCTCACACGAAAATCAATTTGGCGCCCCCCGATATTGAGCTTAATACGGCCATCCTGGGGAAGCCGTTGTTCAGCAATGTCCATGCGTGCCATGACTTTGATTCGCGTCAAAATCTGGATCTGATATTCTCTAGGCGGTGCATGGCGCATCTGAAGGACACCATCGATGCGATACCGAACGCAAAGTCCATTTTCAAGCGGCTCAAAATGAATGTCCGAGGCCCCTTGTTGAATAGCTTCTAAAAGAATGGCATTAAGAATGCGGATCACAGGGGAATTAGCTTGATGCTGATTAAGGAGATCGTAACCTTCTGTTTCTTCTTTTTCTTCACTGCTCTTAGTCCCTTCTCTTAGGCTGGCCAAAAGCTGGGAGGCAGCATTATCTTTTTGCCGGTAGCATCTTTCAATGGCATCATCGATCGTCTCTTTGAGCGCAAAAACTTCTTTG
This sequence comes from Rhabdochlamydiaceae bacterium, assembly GCA_035478495.1. Lineage (GTDB taxonomy): Bacteria > Chlamydiota > Chlamydiia > Chlamydiales > Rhabdochlamydiaceae > DATIJP01. The sequence goes on along the minus strand of DATIJP010000066.1, from coordinate 44,387 downwards.
ATTGGTTTGCCTGTCAGACAACGTACCTCCTCGATCGTTTCCAAATCTAGTGGATCTGCCATGGCAACTAGCAGCTCCATCTCCTTTTCTTCGAGTGGGATGACCCATTTTTTTTTCGCAAAATCATAGGGAAGAAGCTGTTTTTTTTCTTTGATCAGTGGAAAATCAGATAAGTCTGAAAGGACATCGATTCCATAACGCTTGCCTAAGGTATGAATATCTTCTAATTCAGTAGACATGAACCTATCCCATTATTCCAAAATTTTGATTTTTGAAGAATTTTTCCACAGGTTTTAAACCCGCTTCGCAGTACATACTTAAATAAGTAGGACAAGAAGCGGGATTAAAAGATGTGGAAAAAGACACGAAAAGCATATTTTGCAAATAATGAGATAGGTTCATATATTAACTGCCAAATAAAACCTTTAAGCTCTGGGCAAAATATCTTTTCTTTTCCTTTTCTCTTGCTTCCATATAGCAACGCATGAATTCTGGAACATCCCCAGGGCGTTTTCTTAATTGTTCTCTTCGCACCTGCACTAGTTGATCTTTGGGATCAAGAATAATTTTTGGGGTAATGAAGAAGAACATTTCGGTATTCATATCTGTCAAAGCAGTCGTGCCAAAAAGTTTTCCAAGGCCTGGAATCTCTCCTAAAAAGGGCACTTTTTCTTGCGAGTCCTGTGAAGCTTTGCGGCGAAGACCTCCTAAGATCACAGTCTCACCATCGACAACGCGCACTTCATTTTCAATATGTCTCTTATCTACGAGCGGACGCTCATCAGGATGGGGTTTGGTCGTGTCAAAGGTGATGTTGGTCTGCAATGTCACAAATCCTTTTTCCTCCTGGATATTTTCATCGTCTGGAAGATGTACGATAGGCGTCAAAATGATTGTGATCCCAAACTGAGAGCGGGTAAATGACTTTTCAAAAGCAATTCCTTTATTGGTATCGATGGGCGCGGCGCCATTATTGATTGAGATTTCCTCTAGAATAGAAATCGTCGCTGGCGTCTGGTTCACTGTAATCACAGAGGGCGCTGCATTTAACTGAATGTCTTCTTGTGTCAATAAGAAGCTGTAGGCGATATCAAAAGCGGGGAAATGATCCGTTTTATTGTGGCTAAAAAGAAAAGCTGTCACCCCTTCTCGCACACGGTCTGCTAATTTATGGGGACCAAAAACTGGAGGCCCTCCATCAAAGCGGACTCCATTTTTCGAAGAGCCGATTTTAAGCAAATTAAGGCCAAAACTGGTGTGATTATTAAGTTTTTTTTCAAAGAGCAATACCTCAATTTGGACCATCTTTTTGGGGACATCGATTCTGCGCAACAATTCTTTAATTCTGGCGAGAGTATCTCTGCGGATGACCATCAAAAGATTTCCGGTCTTGGGGTCTGGAATAAAGTGATCGGACACTTTACTGGTTTCTTCAAGTTTAGTGGAAACCTCAGGTTTAAATGTTTGAGGAGGCACCACAAGAGGCGGCGAAGAAGCGTAACCATCTGGGGGATTTATAGAAGCTCCTCTGGCATTGAAAGTTGTCTCTGTATTTTCTCTGATATCTGAACCTGCAACAATTAAAGAGAAGTAGACGCGGTCTAAAATTTTAGCCAGGTCCACCGGATCACTATGTTTGCATGTGTAGAGAAAAACTGTCATTTCTGCTGGATCTTGCAGCTGTTCTTCTGTTTCTTTTACAATTTTTTCGGCACGCTCTACAATTTCTCGATTTCCGAGAAGAACGAGCGCATTGCCTTGGCCTGGCAACAAAATAGAAAGCCCTTCGGGATCTGTTTTGGCAAAGGGTGGTCTGCCAATTGCTGATCTTTCAATGGCATCTCCAAAAAATGCGTGGAGGATTTTTTCCATTTCCTTTGCACTCATCTTTGCGATGGGGACGACTTTGGAAATTTTTCCTTTAGGGTCTTCCCAGACGGTGTTATAAAGAGAGAGCAACTTTTCGATCTCTTCTTTTAGAGAAATAATCGCAATCTTTCCTCCAATTTGATAAATAAAGGTCTGCTTCGGATCAGAAAATCTCTCAAAGAATTGAAAAGCGACCTTGGCCTGCTCGGGAGGAGGAGAAAAAACATAAAAAATTCTTTCATTATTTTGAACGCAAACAAGATCTTTTGGACTAGAAGCAATTCTCTGAACAGAGGCAGGATCTTGTTTAAAGACCACCAGCTGCTTTGCATAGGGATTGATTTTCTTCACTCCAATTCCGTTGTGGGCGAGTATAATTTCAAGCACCTCTGTCCAAGACTCTCTCGGAATAGGAATAGTAGAATGCATGCTGAGCTTTACGCTTCCTAGTTCAGGAGGGACAATATATAAGTAATCCCCGCCGCCATATTCCATGATGAGCTGAGAAAGGGTAATTTCCTCTTGTTCCCAAAGGGCATATCCTTCTTCCTCTCTTTTGGCTTCAGAGACAACACTTTCCCTCCATCTTTCCTGGAGCTTTGCCATCTCTGCTTTAATGGCGCCCACTCTTGAGAGAAGCCCCTCATATTCACTATTTTTTGCCTGCTTATGCAATAGATTAGACGCTTGCTCACAGCAGTTTTGAAGCTCTAATTTCAAATTTCCAAGCCGCTCGTTGACATCCTGCAGCAAATGGTCCATTTGAACAGAATCAGAATTTTCTTTAGTTAAACTGGAGCCTTTTTTTTCCTCTATGGTTTGAGCCGAAAGAGAACAGGCGATGCAAAAGAAGAGAAGAGATTTAAATTTCATAGTTCAGATTTTTTCTTCTTTTTTGATGGTTTAACTTTCTTTTCTTGGATCACTGGAAGAGAGATTGAGAAAGCAGATGAGCGCATCTCATCAATCAGATGCCCTTTCACAAAACATTTATCTTCTTTTTTCTCGATCGAATCAAAAACAAAAAGCTCTCCTTTGAGCTGATGTGCTAAATAGGCCTCGATCTCACTTAATTTTTTCAAATTACGCCATCCATGCGCCGTCTTTAAAAGCCAGTCGCCGCATTTCAGGATGACGCGCCTTTTTCCTAAGAGACAAGTGACCTGAGAAGCAGTCCTAAAATGAATCGAAGAAAATAGTTCATTTTGGGGAGCTACTTTCGGCCGTCCTTCTAATTTGAGTGTTATTTCATCAAAAGCAAATCCATTTTCATCCCAAAGGGTGAGTTTGAGCTGGCCCGCTGAAATTTCCTTCACATAGGCAAGAGGAGAAGATAAAGAGGCATTTGGGAGATCGGTCACTTTCCAAAGGCGATTTTCGAATGTTAGATAATCGCCTTGCGAGACATAGCAGATTGCACCTGATACATTCTGTATAATTTCAATTTTCTGTTTGTCTTTTAGACTTTGATATTCTTTTCCTCCATAAAGCTGGAATAAAACATCTTGTCCCCACCACTTTGCCCTCTTTAAACTTGTATAGAAAGGACTTTGCTGCGCCGCAACTTGAATTCTCTCAGAGTTGGTTTTAAGGACAAATTCACATTTGTCCATCTCTGTTCCACCAGCCTCAATTAATATGGAAGAATGATCTAAGATGACTGGTTTTAACCAAATTTGGGCAGGTTTAGAAGAGAATTGAAATTGGTGTGGGTTAGTATCTTTAGAAAATTGGCATTCAAGATTGACGATTTCGCCATTTGAGATATTCAGCTGCTCCTGTGAATTTTTAAGTCCAAGTAAAAGGTGATTTGTATTGGATCCATCCCCTCCTGGCCGCGAGCTTGGAACTAGAAGGACAATTTCATGACTGAGTGCAGATGCGAGCGGAGAGCTATAAGTCCCGGCCAGTAAAAGCGGGCCTGTCCCAATACATGCATAATCAGCATTTAGATCGGATTTTAAGAGCCGACTCTCGTTCATATTAATCATCCCCATAGAATCAGGTCGAAACCAAAGAAAAAGGATAGCACAAATTGATAAACAAATGAAAGCTAAGCTGATCCAATGTAAAAATTCAATGAACTGATCGCTGTTAAACCGGCTATGATTTGTAATAATCATGCCAGTAGTTTAGATAAAAAAGCCAAAAATTCAAAGGGGCAATTAATAAACTTGATTCAAGCATTGAAAAATTATATTGAATATCTTATATCGAAATTATTAAGGGCGAGGACATAGGGTATGGATGGGGATAAAGAAAGAGAAGGTTATACTGTAAAAGAGATCCAAAGTCTCACAATGCGCTATAAATTCGAGGTGTTTTATTGTCTATTATTTGTGATTGCGAGCTTATTCAGCCTTCTTTGGGGCGTCCGTATCAGTGTCTTTTTAGCAGGACTCGGCGGTATTCTAGGAGTATTGCTTCCACTTCATGTAGAGAGAGTTTTACGAAAAATGAGCGCATTTGTCCTGAAACAAGAGGCCGTTACGCAGCTTGTGATTGGAATTGTTAGTCTTGTTCTTGCAGTCTTTCTACCATTTCTTGTTTTCTTGCTACTTGGTATTAATGGCGGAATGGCGATGGCCCATCGCTACAGGGAACCTAGAGCTTGACAATTCATTGGCCGTTTTTTGTACGGTATTCGATATAGTCTAGAAAAGAGATACTTCCTTCATAAAATGAATTTGATAGAGCTAATTTTGCCTCTTGAGTGCAATTTTCACTTCCAACCCATTTTTTGATATTTTCAAGTGATGCAAGTTCATTTTGGCAGTGATTTAAAGATCTCTCAAGACTTGCAATGCGAATCAAATTAAAAAGAAAGAGAACCGAGCATTGTTTGACCATGCTTTCTTTTTCTATTTTTTCCTTTAATGCCGCCGCCTCATTTAATGCCTCATCATATTTACCATCAGCGATTAAAATCGAAGTTTTGGAAAAAAGATGATGATAGGGAATCTGATCTTTGATCTGATTTAACGATCGATCGACGAGCGTCCCAGCCAGAGCGGATTGATTTAGCGCAATGCATTTTTCTGCGATTAACGAGCCGTATTTCTCGTGCAGTCCTGTATGGCTATTTGTGAGTTTTATGAGCTTTTGAAAATTTTCAGCCTCCCCCTTTGGATTTTCCGCCCATTTTTGATAAAGGAGGCCCGCCTGTAAATAATCTTCCCAATTCGATCTGCTATTTTTTGAAGCAAAGTAAAAAAGAAGACTAAGCGGAACAAAAGCAATTGTTAGCGCCCAGAAAAGCTTCTGCTGGTTTTCCTGCAGCCAAAAAGTTAAACTATCTTTTGAAAGATTCAATGCCATAAATCAGCAATATTAATATTTTACTCTATTTAATTTACATAAAAACTGTTGTAGATCTCCGTCATGCAGTCGAGAGTGTGCTGCATTGTGAATTTACTTTCTACGAGGGCGCGGCCATTTTCGCCGCACTGTTTTCGTAGATCGGCATTTTGTAAAAGCTTTCTGACTGCCTTGGCTGCCTCATGAGGGGAAGAAGGAGGGACTAATAGCCCAGTTGTCCCATCGATACAAACCTCAGGCAGGCCCCCTATGGGCGTTGTAATGAGCGGTTTTTTTAAATAAGCTGCTTGAAGAGAGGCCTGTGAAATTCCCTCGTGAGCTGTGCTTAAGAGCAAAAAAATATCCATGGCTGCAATGGCATCAAAGGGAATGTCCAAATGCCCCGTGAAATACAAAATTCCTTTTAAATTTAATTCATCAGCGATTCCTTTATAATCTTCTACATACCCGCCGCCCACAATAATCCATTTTAAATTTTTTATATCCCGCAAGAGATCCGCAGTTTTCATTAAATCGGGAATTCCTTTCCACGAACGGACAAAACAGGCAGTCCCGGCCAGAAAATCATCTTCACCTAACCCTAGACCCTCTCGGAATTTCTTCACTTTTTCTTGATCTATTTTAATCTCTTCTGGGTCTACACCTGTCGGAATGCAAGAGCAGCGCGCAGGAGAAATTTTTGACTGCTCCACGATCATGGGGATAATGGAAGAGGAGGTTGTGACGATCCGGTCGCTTAAGATGTTATAGAGAAGACGACTATTTAATCCTTTGCGGATAGAGGTTGATAAATGACGTGTGCGCACCACTTTTTTGCGCGCTAATTTACCTGCTATCCCACCTAGCCATGCATCCATCGAGGAATGGGTATTCACAATATCAATTTTATGTTTTGAAATGATGCGAAGTAAACGGAGCAATGTGATCAAAGCGGCGTGCTTTTTGAATTCAATCTCATACACAGTAAATCCCTTAGCCCTTGCCCGAGCTACAAGTCCTCCTCCTTTTGCAACTGCCATGATGATTTCATGCCCATTTCTCCTCATGCCTTCGGCTTCTTTAAGAATGCGGATCTCTTGTCCGCCAAATCCATTTGAACTTTCTGTATGTAAAATTTTCATTGATTACCTTAATTGTTGCAAAATACGTTTATGGCCTGACGAGAATGGCAGAGTTAGAAGTTTTTCTCTTGAAAGCCACTGATAACCATTAATTTCTTTCCTATTTAGCGCAGAAAATAAAAAAGGATAAAGATGCGCATGGTAAGAAGTAAATGTATGTTTGACTCTATCCAATTCTCTATGAGAAGAAAGCTTCAGCTCAAACTTTTTTTCAACTTCTGCGATAGGGACCTTTTTTTTTCCTTCTAGATAAGGAAATTCATAAAGACCAGCCATCACTTTGCCTTCTTTTCCCTTCTGCACTAAATAAAGATCCTCATGGCAAATCACAGGAACAAATCGGACGAGTCGAATAATGACACCTTTTTTTCCCTTATTAGGGAGACGATCTGCCTTTCCATTCTGCAGTCCGATGCAATCTCTCTGTAAGGGACATTTGTCGCACTCTGGTCTTCTCATGCATACAGTTGCGCCGAGTTCTATAAGCGCTTCCATGATGACCCATGGCTCATGGTCCGGAAGCAGCTGCAAGACAAGTTCCCTTAAGCGTTTTTGTGTAGAGAGCTTTGAAATGTCGTCCTCTATAGAAAAAAGACGGGCAATGACGCGCGCGACATTTCCATCGATAGCTGGGGCCTTTTGGTGGAATGCAAAACTTAAAATGGCAGAGGCCGTATAGGGACCTATTCCTTTAATTTTTAGAAGTCCTTCGCTGCTTTGGGGAAGTTTACCTTCTTGATATTGAACGAGTTGCTTGGCAGCCTCATGAAGATTCCTTGCCCGCGAATAATAACCCAACCCTTCCCAAACTTTGATAATCTCTTCTTCGGACGCTTTAGCAAGGGCTTCAATAGTGGGGAATTTTTGCATCCATTTTTCAAAATAGGGGATGACAACTGATGCTTGAGTCTGTTGAAGCATAATTTCCGATATCCAAACTGGATAGGGCAAGGGTGAGCTTCTCCATGGAAAATCTCTTTTCTCCAGATCAAACCAATCTCTTAATGCTTCAAGGTCCATCGACATAGAGCGTTCATTATAAGCTCCATGTGAAAAAAGTGGTATTATTCATTATTTCGTGGTAACAGGAAGTTCCCAGCCAGTGGAAGGAGACTAATGGTGGATAATAGAAAAGCCCCTTGGGGCGAGGCCTTCGAACAACTTAAAGCTCTTCTGCAAAAAGAAGTGGCTTTAATGCGTGAAATATTGGCTAACTTCCATCAGGAAGAGTTTTCTCTCCTCATGAATGAAAGGGAGACTTGGACAAAAGTCATTGAGCAACGCTCTGATATGATCGTGACATTAATGGGACTGCGCCATGACAGGGCGCGCGCGACAAAAGAATTGCAAGAGCTTGCAAAGGAAAAATTGAAAAAAACAACAATTTCTTTTCAGGAATTATTCTCCCAAGAAGATGTTGTGAGCGGTGAAATTCTTTCCCTTTTAGACCAGATTTTAGCCCTTGTACAAAAACTCAACCTACAGAATTGCCGCAATGAATTTCTCTTTTATGAAGTGAGAAATTCGAATGAACTTCCCCTGCATTGTCCTTACCCACCCCCAGCCCCTGCACAGCAGCCTAAACGTGCCAAGACCACGGTGGCAACCTACCCTCCACCCCCACAGAAAAATAACTAAATTTCAAATGCCGACTAAGGTTCTGCGTACAAAAGTAAAGATCGTGTTTCCAGTCATCCAGCCGACAGCACCTTTAATTCCTCCTCCAATTTCTTTCCAAACAAACGCAAAAGGCGCAATGACTGCGCGCTTGACCACGCTGGTAACTTTTATAACGAGCCGTTTCAATTTATAAAGATGACTAACAGAAGAAGGATCGACCTCATAAAGAATATCTTCTTTACTAATCTTAAAGTTTTCCCCATATTTATTATGAAGAAAGTCGATCGCATGTTTAAAATCTGTGTTTAAGGGTTTATTTGCGGGATACAGCTCCGGCAGATCTCGTTTCAAAGCGCTGCTTATCCTTGCAATAGAACCATGGTTTTCTTGACTATAGATCAAATAATAAGTGCATTTGAGCGCTTCTATTGATCTTTCCATACTATCTAATTGCTCGTCGTTCAAGTTCAATCTGAGAAAGTTTTCTTTGATTAGATCTTCGCAGAATAGATCAAATTGCTCTTTTGTAAAGGTTTTGGATACAAAAACAGAAAGGATACTATCCACCCACGCAGTAGGCTGCACTTGAGTGGCCGCAGGAAGGGCACCGCCAATCAACCTAGCGCCTCGTTGCATCAGCTGTCCTGCAAATGAAGAATCCTTTTCTTCATCCGAATCATTCTCATTTTTACTAACTCTTTCTTTCTGAGGCGGTGTAAAACAGATCATAGAAAACCCTTTGCCATGAAGTCTTTTAAAGAGCTGCTCTACGCCACCTGTCATCTCTTCTTTACAAACAATCAAAGTAGGGGTTTTACCTTTTTCTTTCGCATGCTGAGCCATAATTTCCAAATAGGCCTCTTGAGAAGCGGGTGATTTAAAACTTGCCTTTATCTGTGAAAAGTCTGCTACAAAGGTGTTTCCTTTTCCTTTCATATGTTGCTTAATTAAAGAAGAGAGATATTCTCTTGTTATAAGATCTGACTCTTCAATTTTTAAAAGACTTGAAGCTGTTTGCACTTCATCTACAAGAAAGCCTAGCTGCTGTGAAAATTGGTGTAAATCAGTACGTTTTGCAACAGGAGCTTGGATAGTGGAAAAAAGACGAAGAGCACTGGTTGCCTGTTCTAATTTAATAAAGCCGCCAGAGACTTCTACAAGTGCTTCGCAGATCTTATTAGAAGAAAAAGCATCAAATAGTGGTATGAGAGGATTGACTTTATTTGGAAGATGAGCCATTCGCATGAGTGGATTTGTATTTCTAGCTGAAGAAATAACCTTTTTAAAACAATCATGGGAAAGATCTGACGGAGAAGTTGAGATATTTTCATTCCAAAGTTCATAAGATAAAAAGACCACTTTTTCTATCCAATCCGCATCAGCCTTATCAACTTGCGCAGATAACCAGTTAATTGTATCGGTTGCAGATAGCAAAGCTTCGTCCATTTTAAAAACAGACCAGCGCTCTTGCAGACCACTTGCAGCTTGCTCATCTTTTGGAAGAGCGGCAATGAGACAAGATTTTTCTTTTGAAATCCAATCGTCTAAGAGCGCTTTTATGATCGGAGAATCTTGCCCGCTAGGGGGTTTCAGTTGATTTGAAGAAGCGCTAGTTGCTGCACCAGATGGTAATAACCCAAGCTGTTGTCCTGCATTTTGTGTCATTTGAAGTAAAACTCCACCAAGATCAGGAATCATATTTTGCACTTGCACTGGCAATGATGGTGAAGCAGAAGAAGAGCTGGTCACTCTTGCTGTAGGTCTGATCCCGCCTGCAAGCGAACAAAGAAGTGGATTTGCATCTTCAAGCAAAAGGGTCACATTTCCTAATCTTGCAAGTTCTCTTTTCAAAAATGGCACAATATTTTGGTGTTGCTGCATATTGATCAGATTTTGCACCGAAATACGGTAAATCGGCTTGTCCGCAGTAGAAAAAGAGCTTGCTGCTTGTCTAAGAAAAACCTGAGAATTTGTTTTGACAATAAGCGCGCAAGCATCATCTGACCGTCTTTTTAAATACTGAGAAAAATTCTTCAATGGCCAGTAAGGCTTGCTTTTTTTCTCTTTTAAAAGAGTAAAATGCGTTTTAAAAAACTGTTCATTAAGCTCTGAAACAGTGGTCTTTTCGCGAAATACTTTCTGCAATTCGTCCCGTTTACATGAAGCAGTGCGCGCAAGATACTCGATTACAGTGTCTATGTTGACAGATGTATCGCCTTTGCCGCTTGCATAGGAGCAAACCTCTTCCAAAAATTTAATTCCTTTGTCGGGGAAAGGTTTCGATTTATGAGTGGAATAATCTGATAGATAAACAATCGCTTCAATGGCACTTTTATCTACATCGAGTTCAGAAGTAGATTTAGCGAGACCACCTTTTGCAATTCCGGTGGAAAACGATTCAATCGCCTCTTGAGGTGACATAGGGCTTACCTTTAACTCCGTTAGCCGTCGCCCCGCAGCTTCATCTACCTTAGCAAAGTCGCTCACCAGCTTGTCATCTGTTGTCGCTCCTACAATGATCACGCCATACTGATCAAGCCTTTCTTTGTGTTGCATGATAATATCTGGCCTATGACGCAAAATTTCATGAATTTCATCTATAAATAAGATTGTGACAGGTTTTTCTGATTGATCACTTTTTGTATTAGCTCTGCTTAATTCTTCAATTAAATTTTCAAGCGTACTCGACACAGAGCCATATAACATTTCTCTAAACCCGCCCATAAGCCCATGTTGCGGCCGAACATGTTGATGGACAAGACGTAAAATTCTTGCATTCTTTAACTGGGGAAGACTATCTTCTGCAATTCGGTGCGCGAGTTCTTCGACGATGGCTGTTTTACCCGTTCCAGCAGGACCAGATAGAATATAAAAACCACGTTTAGTACCAAGCATTGAAGAGAGCTTTGTTAGAATGGAGTCTCTTCCAAAACAACGTCCGCGCAATTCATCTTTTCGCGCTAATTCGACTAAATTGACTGTTGTAGAATTAAGATTGCCTGGCTGTCCCAGAGTTTTATTGAATAAAGCAGATACTCCCACAATGGCTAGTGGAGCGGCTGCAGCTGCAAGAAACATATTAATTCCTCTTTTTATTATTTTTAATAATAAAGATTATATCATGAAAATAATTAATTCTGTATGAATAAAATAATTTTAATTATAAATATTTTCTATGTATAAAATATATTTATTGATATAAATAAATTATGAGATCTGCAGGGCTAATATACGGAGAGGATGCGCACTATCTTGACCATTTGGGAGTGCTTTGTAAAATTTTAGGGATTCCGCTCATTGTTACAGATGAAAAGATCGAGCAGTCAGCTAAAAAATATTATCCTAACTTATCAGTTCTTAAATATGACCCACTTGAGACAGCAAAGATAATTTTAGATTTTCAACTTATTTTTACCTGTCTTCCAAGGCCCTTATTCAATGAAATTTTCTATCTGCAGCAAGCACTTTTAAATCAAAGAGTCCGCACGATCTGGATCCCGCATGGCAATTCAGACAAGGGAAGAAAGAGCCCTTATATGGAGGCATTGCAAAGTGAGGAAATAGCCCTCGTTTACGGAAAACAAATGATCGATTTTCTTGAAGAAAAAGAGGTTCTCTCTAAATTAAAAAGGTTTGTCACGATGGGAAATTTCCGTTATCGCTTTTACCAAAGAAACCGCGCGTTTTATTCCGCTCTCGTGAAAAAGGAAATTTTATGCTTTTTGAAAAGCAATCCCAAAAAAATCATCCTTTATGCCCCTACTTGGCAAGATCAGGAACAATCTTCGTCATTCTTATCTGCCTCTCCTATTCTTTTAGAAAATCTACCTAAAGACTATGCGCTCATTGTAAAGCCCCATCCTAATTTACTAAAACAACAAGGAGAATTGATACAAAAGCTCAGCCTGCAATACAAAAGTCCAAATATCTTATTTTTAAATGATTTTCCGCCCATTTATCCTTTGCTTGCCCATATCGATATCTATATTGGAGATATGTCCTCTATTGGTTATGATTTTTTAGCTTTTAATAGACCTCTTTTTTTCTTAAATGAGTCGCGAAGAGATTGCACTCAGGATTTAGGGTTTTATTTGGCCAGATGCGGCACAGTGATTGAAAAAGAAGAGTATGCAACTATTTATGAAAAAATAAAAAAGAGCTTCATTAAGAACACACAAAAAGAAATTTATGAATATGCCTTTGGAAAACCCAAAAGTTTTAAAACGCTTAAAAACGAAATCGAAGAAGCTGCGCGCAGCAGCCATTAGTACCGGGCCAAATACCCATCTTGACCATTTGGGCGTCATCTCTTCTCTCATGGATATTCCTCTGATTGTGACAGATCTTGATGCTTTTGAAATTGCAAAAGAATTTTATCCGCAATTTCAGACTTCTTATATTCCTATTGCAGAACTCACTTTAGAATATTTAGCTTCAAATTTTGATGCCATTTATCAATGTGGAAAATTTTGGGCCCTCGAACTTTTGCCGCTTTTCGAGCTCTTCTATCAAAAAAAAATGCGGATTGTTTTCTGCCCACATGGCAACTCAGATAAAGGACACGCCCTTGATGTCACGCAAATCACCTTAAGCCATGATATCGCCCTCATTTATGGGAATCAGATGGAGGATCAGCTCAAAAAAACAGGGGCTGCAGATCAAATCAAATCTCTCATTAAAACAGGCAACTTACGGCTGGAGTTTTATCAAAAACATAAAGATCATTTTGATCGCCTGGCTCAAAAAAAGATTTTCTCTCACTTCGAAGGAGTTAAGCCATTTATTTTATATGCCCCGACATGGAATACCGAAGAAAGTCCAACCTCTTTTTTCAACAGTACATCTATATTAATTGAAGAGTTAAGCCCAAAATACCATCTAATTATTAAACCCCATCCTCTTTTGGAAGAGACCCATCCGGCCCATTTTCATCATCTACTTTCAAAATATGAAAATAAAAAAGAGCTCCTCTTTTTAACCGATTTCCCCTCTATTTACCCACTTCTCGAGCGCACAGATATTTACATTGGTGATTATTCTTCGATTGGTTATGACTTCTTAGCCTATGACCGGCCGCTTTATTTTTTGAACCCAAGGAAAAAAGAAAAAACGCTTTTGCATGCATGCGGCTTTTCAGTTGAAGAAACTAAAGGAATTAAAGCCGTGTTGGAAAAAACGACGGACCAATTTTCGAAAATAAGAAAAGAAACTTACAAATATGCCTTTGGAACAAGGCCCAATCTAAAAAAAGTACGGTCAATAATTGAACAAAGGCTCTATTTAAAAGAAGAATAGAGCCTTTTTAGAATTTACTCGTCGTCGTCGTCAGAATCATCTTCTGAAAGGTTGTCTGCAGGCGTAGCAACTGCAACTTTGTCGTTTGCATCTTTTGATGCTATTACTGGAGCTTGAGCTACAGGAGCAGCGTTAGCAGCTGGGGTAGCTGGAGCAGTTTTAGAAACTACAGGAGCAGGTGCGCTGGCAGCAGAAGCCATCACTTTTCCTTTTCCGCCGCATCCACCACATCCACCACAATCTGCAAATGCAGATACCATAGTCAAGGAAGTAAGCAGTGCACATAGCCCACCAAAATAGTTTTTCATAAGATCTCCTAAATAAAAGTTAAAAGAGTTCGAAAACTCATGATTTAATGTATCTTATATTCTGCGATTTTGTCAAAACTTATATGAACCCGTAAATAAACACTTTATAAATTAGATTCAATTGCAATTGGCGGCAGTATAAACACTTCTTTAATCTCTTGAATATTTTCTACTATGGACTGAGCTTCGATTTCGTAAGAGCAGCCCCCTTCACGAAGAGGCAAGATTTTTGTCACGACAGCCACTTTAAAATCGCGCGGAAATATTCCATCCATTCCAGTAGTCACTAATAGATCTCCAATTTTTAAAAGATAAGCAGGAAGAGTTGTTAATAAAGAATCTATTGGGTGGCCTGTACGTAGATCTCTGGCAGGACCCTCTTCATCTGCAAAATCATAATTAAATCCCACTCCTTTTAGAACTCCGGAGTGGCTGCGCCATAAAGCCCCGCCTGTTCCACAAAGTTCACCTTTTGCCATATATTCTTCTTTCGCTTCAGGATTCAAATGACTCTTCAGAGTGATGAGTTGCTGCATCATCATCTCTTTTTGGGAGGAGTGCTCTTTCCACAGATCTTCTCGAAGATTCAAATGAGAGACAAGCGCATCAATTTGCTGCATGAGCAATCTGTCCTGTGCACCGCCGCGCAGCGCCCGTACGGAACAGACAAGGTCTGGATCTGTAATCAAACGCAGGCGGCACTTATGCTCACTTACCTCTTCTATAAGTCCGATAATACAATTGCCGCTTACTACAGGGCTATTTTTAGCAACAATTGTCCTCCCTAATGATTGATTCTCTTTTTCTCCCACGTTAAGCCAGACACTTCCACTCCAGGAAACCGGTTCGCGAAAAATGACTTTTGCCGGCAGGGCTTGATATTGCAATCGAAGATTTTCACAAAGATTTTCCGACCTTCTAGAAAAGAAATCTTTCCAAAATAGCTCGCTATCTTCACGTTTGGAGAGTTCTTTATAGCGTTGCCACTGATCTTCGAGACGATCTTCGAAGAGGAGATAGCTGCGTAAATTTTCAATTTGGCTTTTCATTGCCAAATTTTCTAAAGAAAGTTTCTCTATTTCTTCTTTCACTGCTGCGCCAGCGCCTTTTAAGGGCGGCAGGGTGAGAAAAGAGAGCAATGAGCATTTTAGTAAATCAATTGTTTTCCAAGATGGGGCAATGCAGCTTATTGCGAGTATACGCATTTTTTCCGCTTCTCTTTTAGAAAAGCTTAGGATCAGAACAAGAAAGCCGGCGAGAAAAAAATAGGGCTTATAATTGATTCTTCTGGCCATCTACACCTTGACTACTTTAGAAATAGCATCCACAACATATTCTAAATTAGATGCATTTAAACTTGTCACATTAATTCTTCCATCATAAGGAAGATAAATTCCATAGTCAGCAATGAGATGCTCAACCTGGTCTGTTTCTAGGCCTGAAAAACAAAAAAGACCTTTCGATTTCTCCATGAATTGCACATCATAAGGCATTTTTTTTGTTTGTAATGCAGTAATAAATGCTTTTCTCATATGTGCAATGCGCACTCGCATCTGCTCTAGGTCTTTATGCCATTGTTCTATCAAAGGCGGAGTGCTTAGTATTTCAGTGACAACAGCAGCGCCGTGGATAGGCGGATTAGAATAATTCGCGCGGATAATTGCTTTGATCTGACTTTCGACTTTTTCCCTATTTTTTGATGGACCGTCAATAAGATAAAGAGCGCCTACTCTTTCGCCATAAAGGGAAAAATTCTTTGCGCAGGAATAGACAACTGCCATTTCATGGCCTTGTTCCAAAAAATAGCGTACTGCAGCAGCATCTTTATCAAGCCCCTCTCCGAATCCTTGATAAGCGGCGTCAAAAAAAGGAAATAGCCCCTTTTCTAGAAATAACTTCGACAAAATCTTCCACTCTTCCATCGACGGATCAAAACCTGTCGGATTGTGGCAATTAGCATGAAGCAAGACGACACTTCCTCTTTGCAGCTTGCTTAAATGTCCTATTAAATCATCAAAGAGAAGTCGATGTTGCTTCTTATCATAGTAAGGATATTTTTGTAGATGGAGGCCGGCACGAGGAAAAATATTATGGTGGTTAGGCCAGGTAGGATCAGAAATCCAGATCTCGCGGGCAATCTCTTGTCTTAAAAAATCGGCCATAGTGCGCAGCGCCCCAGTTCCACCAATGGTTTGCGCGCCATAAATGCGCTCTTGTGACTTTTTCCAAAGAGCTTGGCCAAAAATTAAAAGCCCGATTTTTTCAATAAAATTGGGCTCTCCATCGATAGGAAGATATTTTTTATCTGTTTCCTTTTGAAGAAGATTTTTTTCTGCTTTTTTTACACAGTCCAAAATTGGAGTTTTCAGATCTTCTGTCACGTAAAAGCCAACGAGAAGGTTCACTTTATTGGGTCTCGAATCTGCTTGAAAGGCTTTGACTTTGCCAAAGATCGCATCAGGTGGTGCAAGGGTGACTTTGTCGAATAAGCTTGTTGCTACCATACTCTCGGATCATATATATCCAAGAAAATTTTCGCCAAGCCATTTCGTCCTGACAAAAAAAGACATTTTATCATAAAATATTGGGCCCTAAGATCGGGGCGTTAGCTCAGTTGGTAGAGCGCGACGATGGCATTGTCGAGGCCAGCGGTTCGACCCCGCTACGCTCCATCTATTTTTGTTTGACAATATCAAAGATATTTTTCTCAGTGTCTCCTTGTCGATAAATATCTGTAAGAGAGGCCTGAGCTTGAGGAAAAACAATCAGTTCCGCCACATTCACGTGTGGAGGCCTTGTTGCGCAATAGATCACCGCATCCGCA
The DNA here is from genome assembly GCA_035478495.1 of Rhabdochlamydiaceae bacterium. Taxonomy (GTDB): domain Bacteria; phylum Chlamydiota; class Chlamydiia; order Chlamydiales; family Rhabdochlamydiaceae; genus DATIJP01. The sequence goes on along the minus strand of DATIJP010000066.1, from coordinate 28,032 downwards.
ATATCCTCAGGAGTTAAGGGTTGAAATCCTTGATAGAATTTTTTAGCTTTATCTTTATCATTCCATCGAACTTCGCTAAATTCAGTTTCAACTGCTCCTGGATCAACCTCACTGACTCGAATCGCAGTTCCCATTAAGTCCAGTCGTATTGATTTACTAAGTGCTCTTACGGCATATTTTGTTGCACAATAGACATTTCCTGAAACGTAACATCCATGACCTGCTACAGAGCCGATATTGATGATATGACCACGATTTCTTTTAATCATGGATGGGAGTACAGCCTTAGTCGCATAGAGAAGCCCCTTGACATTGGTATCGATCATAGTATCCCAATTACTAACCTGGCCCTCTTGAATTTTATCAGAAGCTAAGGCAAGACCCGCATTATTTACTAAAACATCAATTTCGATTTTTTTCTTTTCCAGTTTTAAAAAAGCTGCTTGAACTTGTTCAAAACTTCGAATATCGAGCTGAATTGGAGTACAAGAGATTCCATGTTGCGATGAAAGTTCATGAGCAACGGTTTTTAAACGCTCTTCTCTTCGGGCTGTGATTACAATATCAGCACCAAGAGCTGCAAATTGTTCAGCGCAGGCTTTGCCAATGCCGCTTGATGCTCCTGTAACAAAAACGGTCTGCCCTTTCATTGCATTTTTCTTCATCGTGTACCTACATTGAGTCTAGACTTTTTTGAACTTCAACAATGCCAAAAAAGCAGCAAAGAAGCGATAAAAATTTTCCCTCGATATTTCAGAGAGTTCTTTCGAATAATATTATGCTACAGCTTTACGAAAAAGAGTGGTTCCCCAGCGCAAAGTAATGATAGTAAGTGGAATCATGATGAAAAAAGCTTCGGCAACAGCTGCAGTTGCGATAAAGCCATTCGATAGGTCTCTAGCTGCCACCACCACGTAATAGAGAGGATTAAAGTGCGCGATGATATTGAGCCAATTTGGAGCAAGTTCCATAGGAAGAAGCATTCCCGAAAGAAGTGTAATGGGTAGCGTGATTCCCTGAATGATCGGTGCGAGTTTGTCTTCACTTTTCGTGATGAGTCCGAGTGCATTGGCCAAGGTAGAGGTTGTCACCAGGACTAAGGAGAAGAGAACAAATAAAATAACCATTCCCCCGATGTGGAATTGAAATCCAAAGAATGTGGCCAGAATGATAAAAAATAGGTTTTGGACAACCACCGCAATAAGGTCACGCAAAACAGTTCCTGCAAGTATGGCAAATCTACTACAAGGAGTAACACGGAATCGATCGATCACTCCACTTCGCAGCTCATCAATGACGCCCCACCCAGCAAAAAGGCCATTATAAAACGCACTTAAAATGAGCATTCCAGGGACAAACATATTCATGATATTAGTCGATGGAAATCCTGGAGCTCCTGCAAAATTTTTCAACAAGGGAGAGAAAAGCGTTAAATAAATAATAGGGGTTGAGATTCCCATAAAGATAAAAGCTGGGTTGCGCAGTAATTCGAGAATTCTGCGTTTATAAAATAAACGGATATCTGTAAATAATTTCATAATTTTTTCCTTCATTAATTTTCGCGCAGCGATCGGCCCGTACGTTTGAGAAACACATCATCGAGGGTAGGCACCGAGAGTTCAATAGTTTGAAGATGAATGCGCTCTTCATCTAAAAGACGCAAGATCTGTGGAACTGCAGCCGCTCCATCTTCTACATAAAGTCGCATGCTTTGATTCTCATGAGTGGCTTCACGAACGAATGAGCGGAGCTTAAACATCTCCATAGCGCGCAGACTCTGCTTTTCATCACCTTTAAATCCGATAGTGACGACATCACCAGCAATCTGCTTTTTCAATTCGCGAGGAGATCCTTCGGCAACGATTCTGCCCTGATCCATAATAGCTAGTCTGTCGGAAAGAAAGTCAACTTCATCGAGATAGTGTGAGGTAAGAAAAACAGTTGTTCCCTGCTCTTTAAGAAGACGAATTTGCTCCCAAAGATTGGCTCGATTTTGAGGGTCCAAACCTGTTGTCGGCTCATCCAAAAAAAGAACCATTGGGCGATGCATAATGCCAAGGCCGATATCGAGTCTTCTCCTTTGTCCACCTGAATAAGTTGTGATGAAACGATCCGCACAGTCGCCTAAGTTGAGAATATCGATCACCTCTTCTGCCCGTTTGCTGGCAAGAGAAGCGCTCATTCCATAGAGCTGTCCTTGCAGAATCAGATTCTCAATTCCTTTTGCCTCTCGGTCGGCACCGCCTATTTGACTGACATAGCCGATCCGTTTCCGTACTTCTTGCGGATTTTGAATCACATCAAAATCACTGACAAAGGCTTCTCCGCTATCTGGCAGGAGGAGAGTTGTAAGCATTTTCAGCGTAGTGGTCTTGCCGGCTCCGTTAGGGCCTAAAAATCCAAAGATCTCCCCAGCGGAAACGGCCAAGTTCACGCCACGAACTGCTTCGTAGGGACCTTTTTTTGTAGCGAATCTTTTCTTCAGATCCTGAGTAAAAACAGCATATTTCATCTCATTCCTTCCTTTAACCAATTAATTTCTAACGCAACTTGGGCCATGCCATACCTCAAAGCTCGGAGACGAATCTCTTTTCTAGGAAAATCGGGTAAGTTCTCTAATCTCTCTTCGATTTTTTTGAATTCCTCGTTAATTTTTTCGATTTTTTCTAGTCTCTCTCGGAAGAGGCGCACGATCTCTTTTTGGTCCGTAACGAAGAAAAATTTAAGAAGAAACTCATTGCGTGGCGTATCAAATCCTGTCGGTTGAGCTAGCCAATCATTAAATTCCTTACGCCCTCTCTTTGTAATTGAGAAGATCTCTTTTCTTTTCTTGCCTACATAAGCGATTTTAGATCGCACCTTTCCTTCTTTCGCTAAAAGCTTCAACATTGGATAAATTGTCGAATCAGATTCGCGCCAGAAATAGGATGTTGATCTTCCCATAAGAGATTTAATCTCGTATCCAGAGAAGGAGCCCTCAAGAAGCACCCCTAAAATGGCATATCTAGTTTTGTTGACTGATTTCATGAAAAATACCCAGTTTCTGGGTATTATAACGTGGGTGTGCATTTCTCAAAACATAAATCTTTTTTTGATAGGATTTACAAAATTTGCATCCACTTTCAAACGATTTTTATGAAGGGAATCTTTGTCGACCTAAAACTAAAAGCTTTAATTTAGAGATGACGAAATGCATACAGAATTTGCATAATTATAGAAAATTGAGTTGGCCTCTTAGGAAAAAATTATGATTAGGAAAAAAGCATTTACCCCTGAAGAGATTCTCCCAGCTGGTGTAGATTATGCAATGGCAGTTAATCCCTTTACGGGCCTTACAGGAAAAATTCGCAAAGCTACAGTGGCTGCATCTCTCAATAACATAGCTCTGCTCAATAAATTGCTTGTTGAAGATACGGAACTAGATCAAATTAGGCGAATTGATAAAGCCATTAGCAAGCTCATCCCTTCTTTAAAAGTTGTGGGGGTTTTTGATCTTTTTAGTCTTGATGAGTGGGCAAGTAATGATCTACAGCTAGGTAGGATTTACATTGTTCTTATCTATTTGAAGCAATACCCTGAAGAGATGACTGATCGTCTCGCTTCGATACTCAAAAAAATTAAAAAAAACACAAAATCGCGCTCTCTTAGATCAAAGCTTGACACCATCCTTAAATGAGAAGCGCTTCATCTATTGCTACTTGCATCATAGACCGCTACAGTTTGTGGAGTTGAGACTGGAGGCGCATATTCAGGAGGACGTTTGACGACAAGGTTGCCACCAGCATCATATATCTCTTCTGGAAATAAAGAGGTAGAAATGTGTTCAAGATTGATAGTTTTATGCCCATCACATGCTTGTATTAATTCTGAGCTGTGTTTGTAGTTATATGGAGAAAACACTGAAACTTTTTTGTTAGGAAAGTTTTGTTTAACAAGACGCACGGCAGGTGTAAGATCAGAATCTCTAGTTAGCAGAAAAGCGTGATCGTAACGGTCTTTATTAGCTAAATCTAACATAGCGAGAGCTATATTCACATCTGTTTCTTTTTCTTCATGGCTTATCCATCCTGTCTTACAATTTAAACATATTTTAGGCTTGTTCTTAAATTGTCCCATGACTGGGGTAACCCCATGTGCAGAAATGGCTTTGATATAAAGCCTATGGCGATAAAATGAGTCTGGTTTCCATGTGGGATAAGCTGAAAAGAAATAAATTTGTGTAATAACTTGCGATTTTGATTTAGTAAGACGACTAAAGAGCAAACGTAAGTCGAGCCATTTCAAGTGGGGTTGCCTCAAATCTTTTAAGGCATGATACATATTGAATCCGTCTACAAAGCAAATAATTCGTTCGATTTCCATAGGTCACTCCAAAAAAAAACCACGGATACGGAATCCGTGGCTGCCGCATAGACGTACTATGCGGGATACTTGCAACTTCTTATATATGATATATAATATATCGAAAGATTAGTTCGCTATTAAAATAAAAAGTTAATTTTTCTGACAAAAAATCTTCTTTTCAGAAGACTCTAAAAGGATGTTATGACCCCATGAAATTTGGCCAACAACCTGTTGGCTAATTGCAAATTCTGGATTGTGACCCCAGGAGATTTTTGCAGCAGCTTGCTGCAAAAATGACCAAAAAATCAAAAAAGATCTGCTGAGTTCTGAAATAAAAACAAAGCTACGCTCTTTTTGGCCTTGAGTTTTGCAATTTTGCGTTGAATTTTTGAGGTAGAGAGACCCATTCAGAACTTTTAATGGGTCGAAGTTTGAGTCCTTTTTATTACTTCATAAAGCAAAGTCTTAGGAATGCAGTGACCATGTTCACATTCGATCAATTCTGTCACCAGAGGAGTGTTGTTAGATTGTTTATAGAATTGATGGGCAGAGTTGTAATGATAAGAGTCATATTTTCCGATCAAAAGAATAATTCGATTTTTTGCTGTTGGATTTGAAAGATTGCCGCCTGCTCCTATGGTGATAATAGGAGAACCGAGTGGAATGCTTTTGGCTAATTCGAGCAGAAAAAAACCACCATTAGAGAATCCTAGATAACCTGAGATTTGCTCTTTATTCACTATAGAAGCTATATATGCATAGGTTTGTTGTAATTTTGTCTGATTTTCATAAGGCCAACATAATTTATTATCAAAGAACCTGCAGCGCTTAGGAGGATCAATGGCGATAATTTTGATATGAAGATTCTGTCCAATATCATTTAGTATAGATATTTCGTTTTGAGTAGATTCGGAATCCAAGTCTTCTTTAAGACCACATAGGTAGACCCAAGCGTGTTTTGACTGGTCATCCCCTAAAATTTTCGCATTACTCGAATAAAGTAAAGCCTGAGAAGTTATATTCCAAATAAGCAGATAGTAAAAGAATTTCATTGAGGTAGAGGATAGGTGTTTTACTTGTAAAAATCCGTAAAAATAATTTTCTTGAAAAATAGACCGGCAGGATTGTTCGCCTACTCCGTTGTTTTGAAGGTGGAGAGATGCTATTTCAGAACTTTTTCCTGGAGAGGTTTTCCAATTTCAGCTACGATTTTTTCTAAAAAATTAAATTTAAAGGAAGTAGGTTATGTTTAGAGGAGAGCTCATTCTCTATACCACTGAGGATGGAAAAACATCCATTCATCTCAAGGCTGAGGGAGAGACGGTTTGGTTGACTCAATTGGAAATTGCCGATCTCTTTCAGACGACCAAGCAAAATATCAGTCTGCATATCAAAAACATATTTGCAACAAACGAGTTGCCTAAAGGAGTAGTCAAGGATAACTTGACAACTGCTGCTGATGGCAAGCGCTACAAGACTAAACTATACGATCTCAGTATGATCCTTGCAATTGGCTATAGAGTGGAATCCCAAAGAGGTGTCCAGTTTCGTAGATGGGCCACTATTCATTTACAGGAGTACCTCGTGAAGGGCTTTGTAATGGATGATGCTCGTTTAAAAGAACCGAGGCCTTGGGACTATTTCGATGAATGGTTGGAGAGGATTCGTGAAATTCGGGCTTCAGAAAAGCGGTTTTATCAAAAAGTGCGGGATATTTATGCGACAGCCATCGACTATGATCCTAAGAGCAATCAGGCACAGCTTTTTTTCAAGAAAGTGCAGAACAAAATGCTTTGGGCGACAATGCATCATACAGCAGCTGAACTCATCGTAGAGCGTGCAAATTCAGAGCTGCCAAATATGGGGCTTAAGAGCTGGAAGGGAAGCCGAGTGCGCCAACAGGATGTGACTATTGCCAAAAACTATCTGGAGCACCCTGAAATCGAAGAGCTAAATCGGATAGTTGTCATGTATTTAGATCATGCGGAAGACCAGGCTAGGCGGCGCAAAGCAATGACAATGGCGGAATGGGAAGAGAAGTTAGATGCATTTCTTCTGTTTAAGGAAAGGGATTTGTTAGACCACGCTGGTAAAATCTCAGCTCAAGTCGCTGAGAAGTTAGCTCTAGAGCGTTATGCGGAATTTGACGAAAAACGACGACAAAAAGAAAAGCAACTAGCAGATGTTGAAGATATTGCTCTTCTGGAGTCCCTCAGAGAGAAATCAAGGCAAATGGAGACACAACACATGCCAGATCTTTAAATGGATTTTGCGCATTACCTCGGTTTTACTCCCCCTCTAGTAGATCCAAAAAGGCTTGCAGCTGTTTTGAACGGGTAGGATGGCGCATCTTACGCAATGCTTTTGCCTCAATTTGGCGAACACGCTCGCGTGTGACTTTAAAACGAAGGCCTACCTCTTCTAAAGTTTTGGGTTTTCCATCTAAGAGCCCAAACCGTTCGATGAGCACTGTACGTTCGCGATCGGTCAGCGTTGAAAGCACTTCGTTCATCTTGTCTTTTAAGATGGCATAACCTGTTGCTTCTGCTGGCGATTCGATCGCTGTATCTTCTAAAAAATCTCCAAATTGGCTCTCGCCGCCTTCTCCTACTTCTGCTTGAAGGGAGATTGGATGTTGTGCGATTTTATAAATTTCACGCACTCTTTCCGGAGTCAGCCCGAGTTCATTCGCAAGTTCTTCAGGTGTTGGCTCACGGCCCGTCTCCATCATCAATTTTTTAGCGCCTCTCAGCACTTTATTGATCGTTTCAATCATGTGGACAGGAATACGGATTGTTCTTGCCTGATCAGCAATCGCTCTTGTTACGGCCTGTCTTATCCACCAAGTCGCATAAGTAGAAAACTTGTAACCGCGCCTGTATTCAAATTTCTCAACGGCTTTCATGAGGCCCATATTCCCTTCTTGAATCAGATCTAAGAAGGAAAGGCCGCGGTTAGTGTATTTTTTTGCAATCGAGATCACAAGGCGCAAATTGGACTCTACCATTTCGCGTTTAGCTTCCTGGCTCTTGTCCATCCAGCGCTGCAGCATGCGCACATCTTTTTTAAATTCTTCTAAAGATCGCCCTGCGGCAAGTTCTCTTTTTTGTAATTTTCTTTGGAAGGCCACAAGTTTTGCAGCCACAAATTTATTCTTTTCTGCACGGGGCGCAAGTTCTTGCATCTCTTTTTCAAGAGTCAAAAACCGGTCATATGCGTTCATGATCACTTCGCCAAAATCTTCGATGATATTGTGACGGAAGTGCATGCGGCGCAAATAGGCCTGCATACGAATTCGACATTTTTCAATGTCTTCAGAGAGTTTGAGACGATCGGTTTTTTTCAATTTAGGATCGCGAATCTTAATCAGAAGCTGCTGTAAAAATTGATCTTCGTCTCTTAAAAGTTTAGATAGTTTAGGCAGAAGCGCCAGAAAGGCCGTCTTATCGGGAATCTCTTTTTCTGCAATGGACTTATCAAAACGCTCTTTTCCATTGATCAGTGAATGTGCAATGGAAATGGCCTCACGCGTGCAATAACGGAAACGCATGATGATTTTTTCGACCTGAATCTGCGCTTTTTCAATTCGTTTAGAAATCTCAACTTCTTCTTCCCTTGTCAGCAGCGGAACAGATCCCATCTCTTTGAGGTACATCCGCACAGGATCATCAGCAGAGGCTTCGGTGCGCTTAGGAACGCCTTCAAGTTCTTTGACCTCTTTTTTTCTTTCTTTTTGACGCTCGACTTCCGCTTGATTGAGGATCTGAATATCCATCCCGCTTAAGAAAATAAGCACCTGATCAATCTGATCCGCAGAATCAAAGGTCATCGGGAGAATTTCATTGATCTCCTCGTAAGTGAGATAGCCTTGTTCTTTTGCAAGCGCGACAAGTTCTTCGATTTTCTGTTGGTGCTGTTCGCTGAAGAGAGTAGTTGGTGGTCCTTTCGCCATGTTATCCTAAAATGATTTCCTTCCAATGGAAGGTAAAGTAAAATTTAATAAATGAAAAGCTTTTTAGATTGTTAAAATAAAAATATTTTTTGCAAAATTGTAACACATTTTACCGTTTTATGCAACTTTACGCACTCTCCCAAAAAAGTCTCATTCTAGCAAGCCAGGCCGAAAAGGGGAAGGACTACCTTTGCCCAGAGTGCTCCTCTATCTTAAGAATACGCGGCGGCAAAGAGCGCCAGCTCCATTTTTTCCACCTAAAAGCCAATGATTCCTGTAAGCAACATCAAAAAGGGCTCATCCATCTCAAGCTGCAACTGCACCTCCAGACCCTCCTCTCTGAAGAAAATCCCCAACTGGAGTTCCACTTTCCTGAAATCTCGCGGATCGCAGATGTTGCCTGTTTAAAATCAAAAAGAATTTTTGAAATCCAATATTCCCCAATTTCTCTTGAAGAAGCTCAAAACCGCACCAAAGACTATGAAAGTTTAGGATTTAGGCTCATTTGGATTCTCCATGACCATCAATTTAACAAAAGGAAGGTCTCTGCTGCAGAAGCTTTTTTACGTACCAAAACCTGTTATTTTACCGATTTTGATAAGGAAGGAAGAGGCAGCGCCTACGATCAATTTGAAATTCTTCGAGGCAACAGAAGAGTCTTTCGCAGCCCTCCTTTCAAAGTCGACCTTAAAAATCTTCTTCAGCACCCTCTCGAAAAAGGACAATTTTATTGCAAAGGGGCCCTTCCCGATCGGCTTTTTAGAAATGGAATGCAGCAAGTGAAAAGGATAAATAAACCTTCCCTTTTGCAAAAATTACAAAGAAGCTACAGCTCTCTGTTGCATTTACTGCTGCGCGGCGTCTCCGAATAACTCATGTTACGCAGCCGCTAAAAGCGGCGGCATAACATGAATTAATATAATCGAAAAACAAGATATGGAAGATTGATAACGAGATAGGCAGGAAAATTTAATATCATCTGCTTATTAATGGATTTTGGACTAAAGAAAAGAGAAAAGTAGCAGGATGGCAAGATGAACAGGATAGAAGAATAGGATTAAGAAAAAAATAGCAGGATGGATGAATAGGATAGAAGATTTAAAGTTAACTCTTCATCTTGGCCATCCTGCCATCCTGCTGCTGTGCTCTTAAATCTTGTTGATCCTGTTCCTATTTGAAAACAATAAATTTATTCATGTTATGCCACCGCGCTCAGCGGCTGCGTAACATGAGTGAATAAGCCGCTTTATTTTTTATGTGCTAGTTTATGAATGGGCCAATGGGCTACTTGATGTTCTCTGCTACAGTAAAATACAGTCTTACATTTATCGCATGTTTTGAGAGCACTGCCATCTAGACTGCTTTCCCTTCCACATCCAAGGATCGGACATTTTGATTTCGAAGAAGAGGAAGTAGGTTGCTGATTGACCACTTGCTCGACAGCGGTTGTAGTTGCAGAATAACCTTTATAAAGCTGACTTCTTAAAAACTGCAAATTCTCTGGGGTCAATTCTTCTTCTTTAGCACCAGAAGCTCTTGCCATAGCTTTTAAATTTTCATCTGTTCCGATTGTTCCTAATGCAGCAAAACCAGGTCCTTTTTGAACTTTAAACTCGGAGGGCCTACTTGAAGAAGCAAATAGTAGTTTTTCTATTTGTTGGCTTTGTCTTAATTGTGCCTCTTGCTGCTTAAGTAATTTTTTTACCTCAGCCTCCTGTGCTTTTTGGCGTCTTGTTTTATTCGATGTAGAACTCGATTCTTTTAATCTTATATCTGCTAATGCGGAAGTTGTCCTATCAAGGAGAGTTTGAGTGGAAGGCGGCTTAACCGAATTGTCAATTTCAAACTGATCTGGGAAATCAGGGTCATAACCTACATCCTTCCACATTATGTTAAATGTCTTTTCATCGACCTTAATTTTACTAGACATGTTTTACCTCGTTTTTTAACTTAATTTAACAATTCACTTTTCTTATTATAGGCGTAAATATAGAAGAAATATAAGACCACCCCAAGAGTCACAAAAGCATAAAAGATTTTTAGATAAGGGAAATTTCTTTCTAAGGAAGAAATTTGAGGGTTTTTAGCATTGATCCAGCCAGTCCAGCTCCTTTGGCTGAATTTTTTGATATCATCTTGGGCTGCATAACGATTGAGATAGTAGGGTTTATTAAATTTAATTTTACTTTGATATCTCTTCCCGGAAAAATCATAGGAATAGGTGGCTATAATCGTGTATTCGGAGCTTCCAAGCTGCTCAACTTCCCAATTTTCTACTTGAACAGGGATCAAAGTATTTAAGCGCCAGTAATCCCAGACGCCGATTAAGGCCAGTGCAGACCTCCATAGACAAAGGAGGGTGGCGCAAATAAATATCATTCTCCAGATAGATTTTGACATTTTTCGATAAATTCCAGTATGATTGCTTTCAAAAACAATTCAATTTTAAGGTAATTGATCATTTATGGCAGAAGCAGAAAAAAAAGAAGAGAACAAAAAAACGAAACGCCCTTCAGCTAAAAAGCGGGACATGCAAAGTAAAAAAAGGCAGATTAACAACCGCTCTTATAAAGCTAAGGTCAATACGACAATCAAGTCTTTTGAAAAACATCTCACTGCGAAAGATCAACCTGGCGCCCAAGATAGACTTAAAGAGGTCTATAGCTTGCTAGATAAAGGAGTTAAAACTCATGTCTACAAGCAAAACAAAGCAAGCCGCTTAAAATCGCGCCTCTCATCCCATCTCGCTAAAGCCGCTGTTTAATCTTTTTACTAAACCTGACATCTTGCGAGAGCTTTGACCGAGTGTTGTCCGGATCATCTCTTTGCTTGCATAGATCTCCAAGCTTTTCTTAGCACGCGTGACCGCAGTATAAAGCAGCTCTTTTCCAAAATATTCAGAACCATCTGGAATTAACAAAATCACTTTATCAAACTCACTTCCTTGGCTTTTATGCACTGAAAGGCAATAAGCATATTCAAAAGATGGAAGCAGGTAGCTTGGAAAAACTCTGCCTGAATCGAAAATTGCGTAATCATCTTCATGCGATGGCGCCTTAACTAAAAATCCCATCTCTCCATTAAAAAGACCGAGTTGCTGGTCATTTCGTGTGATCAAAATTGGCAATGGGCAATATTCATGGGATTTTTTTGCTGCGAGCATGCGGTCGGCAACCATCTGATTGATCTGATCAACTCCATGAGGGCCTTTGCGCATCGCAGATAGGATCCGGAAATGGTTCATCTGCTTTGAAAGTATTTCGCTTTCGGGTTTTAAAGAAGTGGGCATGGGAAAATTCTTTTTTATCTCATCCCAAAGGGTTTCAGGATCTAACTCTGTTGCGTGGTGATAAAAATTTTGCTCACCTTTTCGGATTGCTGCTGCAAGATTTAAAATTTCACTTTGATCGCTCCTTAAACAGAGGCTTAAATTTGTGTAAGGAATAGGATATCCTTCTTTTGCAGCTTCCACAAGATCAGCAAAAAAACTGCCGCTTTCAACAGCAGGAAGTTGATCGCTATCTCCCATGAGCACAAGATGAGTTTCAGGACCAATCGCACTTAAAAGGCGTGAAAATAAAGCGGCATCAATCATGGAACATTCATCCACAATGACTAAAGTGGCAGGAAGCTGTTCTACTTTCTTTGCAAAATCAAGTGGCGTGCGCACATTTAAAATGGTGTGAAGTGTGCCGCTGCGCACTTTCTTAATGCATTTGGATTCCAAGAGGGAAGCTGCTTTCCCTGTAGGGGCGCAAATCACAATTTGAGCCTCTTCCTTTTTTTGGAAAGCAGCGATAATCTGCAATGCAGTATACGATTTTCCTGTCCCAGGTCCGCCAGTAATGATGGAAAATGGATAGTGGAAAGCCTTTTTTACCGCCTCTTTCTGCTCCGCTGTAAGAGGTCCTGAAGATTCTTCTACGCTAGCAGCAGAAGAGTAGGAGAGAAGTCTTTTTACCTCTTCTAAAACTGAGGTTTCGTAAATATAATTCTTTTGAAGATAAAAGTTGTCGTCGCATTGTTCAATGATTGAGGGATAAGGCTTAGCTCCATCTTGAGCCCTCATACAGATATGGCCTTTGCGGGAGTGTGCCATTAAAGCTGCGACAAAAGCGGCCTCATCCTCACTTCCTTCAGGGCATACTTTTTCAGCAAAAAGATAATCGAGATAAAGAAGCTGTTTTTTTTCTACAAGCTGCCAGAGTGACGGCCATCTCATACGCGCTCCAAATGTAGAAAGGTTTTGCCGCGCACAAAAATATAAAAAGCGCCTCCAAAAACCTCTTGAAAGGGTCTATTGTCAAACAGCTTTACATAGCGCTCAAGCGCAGTAGTGTAGATGCGCGCCTGTAAATAATAATCATTTTCCTGCATGGATTTTTTCAAATTTTCCTCGTGATAATCTTGATCAGTGGCCCCTAGCCAATTGGATTTCCAATCCAAGATGTAGTATTTCCCATTTTTGAAAAAAACAAGATCTGCAAATCCTTTAATAGTACGCCTTTCTTCCGGGAATAGGAATTCCATTTCGGCCATATAGTCAGCTGCTTTTAAGTCCTGTAAACAAAAACCATCGAGAGGAAGTTTTAAAAGCTCATGAATCTGTTTTGAAATGATGGATTCCCACTCTTGGAGAGGTGTATTAGAGAGCTTCTTTGAAATAATCTGCTGGACGCTTAAGAAGTTTTTCTCAAAAATCTCTTCGAACAGGGCATGGAGTAAAATGCCAGTCTCAGCGCCCTGAGGCAGAGAATGGATTGTTTTTTCTTCTGGAAGAATCATTGGGGTGAATTCTTTTTGCTTTTTTTGAGCAAGCGATGTGAACGAGACCAGATAATTCTCTTTAAATGAAAATGTGGCTTGTAAGTGAAGAGCAGGTGCCGCCGGTTCCTCTTTATTTTGTCTCAAAGGGGCAGCAGCAGTTTCCTTCATCCATTCGTAGGTCAATGAAGCATTTTCTCCAAATTTTTCTAGAAAAATCACACTCTCTTCAGCGCGAAGGGGAAGTTTTTGATAAAGATCAGTACCCTCCACAAGTTTTTCCCATCTTACGGCAAATAGCTCTATAGGAGAAGCCGACCCTTGCGCAACTTTTTTTCGTGACTCATCGAAAAGAAGGGGGATATAGACCCGTTTTTTTGCGCGAGTCAGCGCCACATAAAGCTGGCGCATCTTTTCGGCATCTCTTTCCTCAAAATCTTCTGCTTCTGAAACATGTCTAGATGCCAAAGCAAGAGCAAATACAATCTCAAATTCTAGTCCTTTGCTTGCGAAAACAGTCATCAAAGGAATTTTATTTTCTTCTTCTTCTCGTACCTGCAACCGGGGTTCTTCATCCGTATTAAGCTGCTCTAATTTTTCCCACCCTTCTTCCATGATAAGCTCGGCAAGCTGCCTAAATTCGGGATTTGAAATTTGATAAGCGTCCATGAACTGTTTAACGAAAACAGCAAACCCCTTTTGATCATACACCTCTTGCAAAGCAGCCATTTTCTTTTGCGCATCGGCTAAATTCTCATCTTTAGTCAGTCGAACTAAAGGTCCTAAAAGAACAGTTTTTAAAGCTTTTAACGATCGAGGACTTTGAAGTAGGGCAAGAAGATCTTTCATTGCCTGAAATGCGCTTGTTTCAGTAAGACTCCTCTTAATGGATGCAGGAATACCATAGAGGCCTAAAAAAGTTTGTAGTCGTGTCGCTTGAAAACGATCCTTCACTAAGATCACCATTTCAGACAAAGGAGTTTTGAGCGCAGAGATCTCACCCACAAGACGAGGAAATAGAATCTTCTCTTCGAAATCTTTGGTAGGCCATGTGCGCGCTCTTCCCAAAGAAGCTTTGCCCAGCAGAAAATGGACACTTCCTTTTTCATCATCAATATCAGGCGCATCGGGCTTTCCAGCTTTCACATTGCAATAAGAAAGTAACTGTTTAGACTTCGGAAGGAAGTTCCAACCATGTGCCCATGAAAAAAGAAGATTGAGCGCATCCACAAGACGGGGTGTAGAACGAAAATTAGTGTCTAAATAGGCTGTAGTTTTGAAGAGCTGCGCCGCTCTTAAATATGTATAGAGATCGGCATTTCGAAAGCCATAGATCGATTGTTTTGGATCACCAACTAAATAAACAAAACAACCTGCTCTAGCGTCTAAAAACAGCTCTTTAAATATCGAAAATTGAATCGGATCTGTATCTTGAAACTCATCGACAATCACAGCCTTATATTTCTGCTGTATTTTGTGCATAAAAGCAGGTTTTTTTATTGCCTGTGCCATTTTTTTTAAAATTCCATCCGGCGTATCGATTTCTCTTTTTTGACTTGCCTTAGTAAAAAGCCCTCTGCATTCCGTCACAATTTGTCCTAAAACCGATGGCTCTTGTTCATCGCTTTGCACTTTTTTTGCAACTGTTTGGATCAAATTATCCCATTTATAACGATGGGATTTTAAAAGCTTTTCCACCTCGACAGGATCTTTGCCAGAAAGACCTAAAGCAAAATAATCTTTTATTGTTTGGCGCAGTAGCTTTTGATAATCCTGCGAATCGGGATGATCTGTTTCAAATCCCACTTCAGCTTCAAAGGCAAATTCTGTCAGCATCTGATGGCAAAAACCATGAATCGTAAAAATTTGAGCCTCATCGAAACAGATCAGCGCCGCGCTTATTTTTGGGCCTTCTTTTTCTAAATACTGTTCTAAATTGGTCCGGATACGGTTTTTCATTTCGCGCGCAGCAAGACGAGTAAAAGTAACAGCCAAAATCTGATCAATTGTAAAGGGTGAATCTCCCTCAATCAGCAGGCGCACGATCAAATGTTCAATAGCAAATGTTTTTCCTGTGCCAGCGGAAGCCTCCAAGAAATAATTTTGAAAGATATTGAGTGAAGGATTTAACACATTAAAAATCATGGGTCTCCTTCAAAATAGGGACCCAATTTAGGAAAATAGCAGAGCTGCTGGGTGTTTTGTCCCTGTCGAAAAGCCATTTTAATACTTTGTCTTGATAGGAAAACCCCGAAAAGATGAGCTCCTCTATCTTTTTTTCTAATTCCTCTGGCGATCCTTTAAGGAGCGACTTGCCAAGTTGTGGAATCAGTGGCGATGCGTATTGCGAAGCGAGCTGGTAATATTCAAGATAGCATTGCAGAGACAAAGCGGGATCTTTAAGCACAAAACTTCGGCTTTCTCCGCTTTTCGAAAAAAGAATCGTAGGGCGGCACTCTTTGATGCAATTCAGATAGATTAAAAATAGGGGCCAGACTTTAACCAGATCGCTGATCTCATTTTCGCCATGGAAAAGAAAACCAGCTGGACAAATCCCTTCGAGTTTGCCCTGAATTGTTGCCGCTCCTCCACTTTTTAAAATCACTTGTAACTTGATTTCTTCGCTACCTACCTCTTCTTTGGCAAACCCGAAATCTCTAAGGTGGACATCTAAACTTTCAACTTCAGTTCTCATCGTTTGCAAGGCAATTTTTTTAAAAAGTCCTCGCGGAAGGGCGCCTCTACTTTCTGTTTCAGAGAGCAATTGATCTAAAGGCTGCACAAATGATTTCTCCCTCAAAGTCTTTTTAAATAAAGGGGAAAGAATAAATTCTTCTTCCTCTTCATTTTTTTGAAATGGATCGATTGCCATTTGTAAAACTTCTCGGAAATAAAAGCGCAAAGGGTGCCTGGCAAATGAAGCGAGCTTTTCAACATTGATTGTCATATCTTTATATTGAAGCTCCATTTTGGTAGGCACATAAAGTTCAGGTAGCAGCGGAGATGAAACAATTTCATTAAATACAGGAGCAGAATAATGGGTAATTGTAAGATTTAAATGAGATTGCAACTCTTCAATCAAAATTGAAGGGCGCAGTGGTTTTTGATCCTCTTCAGAAATTCTTTGGTAACTTAAAAATAAAACATTTCTAGCGGATAATAAAAGCTGTAAGAATGAAAAGCGGTCCTGATCGACTTGCTTAGGGTGAAAATCTCCTTTTTTTTCAAATTCGGGTGCATCAAATCTTTTACGATTTTTTCGAGGGAATGCCCCTTCCTGCATGCCAATCAAATAAATGATCTTCGCTGGAAAAATCGCACCTGGAGTAATGGAATAAAATTTTACTCCATGCAGATGACTCTCTTGCAGAGTTGCGCTCTTTTTTTCAAAAAGAGAAAAGACAGCACGTTTAATGGCCTCATAATCGACTAAATTGCGGTTTAAATGGGAGACAGTAGCGCGCAAAGAGCTGAGTTCACCTATCATTTCTCCAGAATCATCTTTAAAATAGGATCTGATCAGCTTCTCAAAATAGGAGATCCACTCTGGGATCTTTTGTTTAGTTCCATCAAAAAGCGGTTTTAAATCCTCTTTTAAAGAGCGGAGGATGCACAGGAGCTTATTAAAAAGTTCCATCTCACTCAATTGGATCAGTCCATTTTCTATGCGTACAATTCCCCAAAGAAGCCAGTCCACGCCCATTTCCCAAGTGCCCATCTGGCCATCTTCCAAAGCAGCTTCTTGAAAGAGCAATTGCCTGCGCTGCTCAGCATCGAGTCCCCAGCGTACACCTGACTGCTCTACCCAAGACTGAATGGATAGAATATCTTCAGATGAAAGATGGAATTTCTCTTTGAAAGGCAAAGAGGCAAATAATTTTAAGACGGCCTCTTTGCTAAATTTCTCGTTGGGCAATTCAAGAAGTTGCTTAAATGCCTGCATTAAAGGTGAAAGTGAGCACTGCTGCAAGTTTGAAATGGAATAAGTCATGCTGCTTTTAGAAAAAACAGCCTGAATAAAAGGAGCATAGGCACTAATATCAGGCGCAAAGACAGCAATCTCATGTGGCTCAAGAGAATTTTTCTCTAAATGAGAAACAAGCGTGTCATAAAGAACTTCAATTTCTCTTAGTTTAGAGGAGGTGGATCGAATCTGAATCGACTCATCTTCACTCTCTTTTGGGAGAGGGAGATCTTCTAAAATAGAGCGCTGCACTGTTTGGAGCAAAAGACCATCAGAGCTGCATGGATAATCCTCGTTTAAGTTTAAGTCTTGGTCCAATACTGACGTAAAAAATCGTCTGCCGAGCTTGCCCAGATTGGCAAGTAATGGGTTTTGCTCCTCAAATGAGACTGTTTTCTGCATGTAAATGATCTCTTTTTGCGAATACCTATCAGCCCAAAAAGATTGGCAAGGCGAAAAAAGATAAAATGATGAGCCCATTTTTTTAAAAAAGTTCAAATAAAGATCGGGAATAAAATGAAACCCAAACAGATGTAATGAGTAAGGCGAAGAAACTATTTGGAGCAACTGCTTATAGTGAAAAGTCCAAGAGGATGAAGCAGAAAAGATCTTTTTCCATAGCTCTTGCTGCCAACCCGCTGTTTGCAGCCATGGTTCTAAAAAAGCCCCTCCATATTCACTATAATCTAGAAAAGTCAAACTAAGCAGATCAGAAAGTTGAGCGATTCGTAAAGAACTAGAAGGAGAATCGAGATAGTTGAAAAGGGGGAGAGTGACTTCTGTTTTATTTTCTAATAAACTTAATATTTCGTGTTGAATGGAAAGAGAAAGTTCTAAAAATTTTGGGAAAAAGATTTTTTTCTCTTCAAAAATTGCACTCACGGCTTGGGAAAGAGTGACGATCTTTAATCCAGCTGCAATACCAAGGTGCTGACTTAGGTTTTGCAATAAATAGGATTTCATTGAAATATGCGGAATAACAACCATCCTTTTCGAAAACGGACTAGTTTGGTGGCAATAAATATTTCGAATGAAATATTCTATGAGTGTTTCCAAACGATGACTGAAAAAGGCAATGCTAGTTTCCTGCATTTTAAAAAAATGTTATAGTTATAATCGTTATGATAAAAAAACCCTTTTTTCACTTTAGATTTTCTACGATTCAACGTTTTTTATCCAAGCTTCCTGGTTTTTCCAGGCCAGATCAGCATTCTCTTGGATTTTTAAATGCTTCCCAGTTTTTAGGCATCCTAAATGAAAATATCTACAAATTAGTCCTTGTCTTCTTCCTAATTGACATTGAAGGCGTCGGAAAAGCAAACAATATTTTAGCCTTGACCGGGGTTGTTTTTGTGACCCCATTTATTCTTTTTTCTTCTCTTGCTGGAGTTTTGGCAGACCGTTTTAGCAAAAGTAGATTGATCATGCTCACCAAGTTAGCTGAAATTGTGATCATGTCGCTCGTTCTCTTTGCATTTGCCTTTCAGAGCAGGGCAGCAGGCTACTGTCTTCTTTTCCTGCTTACGACTCAGGAAGCGCTATTCGGCCCCTCAAAATATGGCATCATTCCTGAACTTGTTCCGCGGCCAATGGTTTCGAAGGCCAATGGGCTGATTACCTCATTTACCTATCTTGCAATTATTATAGGCACATTCCTTGCCTCTTTTATGACAGAAATTACAAACCGGCACTATGTCATTGTCGGCGCTTTTTGTCTTCTTCTCGCGATCATTGGTTTTTTAGCCACTTTTGGAATTCGCTATATTCCGCCAAAAGGAATTAAAAAAAGGATCAACCCCTTTTTCCTTCAAGAAATTTATCAGACCTTAAAAATCTGCAAGGAAAAGAAGCATTTAATCGTAGCAATGTCAGGTTCTGCTTTTTTTCTGTTTATTGGCGCCTTTACTCAATTAAATATCATTCCTTTTGCCATACAGTCACTCCATTTCAGTGAAATTGCAGGGGGATATCTTTTCCTTGCAACAGCCTTAGGAATTGTCTGCGGCGCCTTTGTTGCAGGAAGAGTGTCTAAAAAAAATATCGAACTTGGACTTTCCTGTTTTTCAGGATTTCTCATTGCACTGGCACTATTTCTCTTAGGAGTTTTATCTGCTCATCTCATTGCAGTGATTATACTTTTATTTTTCCTTGGATTTTTTGGCGGGACCTTCATTATTCCCTTTGATTCCTATATCCAAGTATTCAGCCCAGAAGAACACCGCGGCCATGCCATTGGGGCCACCAATTTCTTAAGTTTTTGCGGAGTGCTCGTCGCCTCCTTTGCCCTTTATTTCTTTAACGAAATGCTTGGACTCACTTCAGCAAAAAGCTTTTTCATGATGGGAATTATCACTTTGGGATATTCCCTTTTTATTTTCTTTAGACTCTCTGATTTTTCTTTAAATTACATTTCAAAAAGAGTATTAAGACCACTATTTAAACTCGAGTTAATGGATATTAATTTAGTTTATAAAGCTCCTTATCCATTGCTTATTTTACAAAATGCCACATGGTTAAAGGCTTGTCTTCTTTCGAGTTTATTTCCCAATATCTTTTTTCTTATCCCCGAGAAAAACAACCATTTTTTTCTCAAACTTTTTTATTCGATTCACATCATCCCCCTAAAACAAATCAATGAGATTGCCAAGAATGAAAAATTTCAAGTTCCGGAAGAGACCCTTCCTTGTATCTATCTGAAAAAGGGGATTACTATTGATAGTTTTCCCCCGCCTGTGTTCTTAAGCCAGCTCTTCAAAGTGGATGTGCACGACTTTATTTACGTGAAGTTTGAAGAACTCAAATTCAGGTCCGCAGTGATCAAATTCAGCAAAACCAAAAGATAATTAGAATACAACCACAGAGGCACAGATATCACAGAGGAGGAAATATTATTAATGTAAGTCATTAAGCTTCAATAATTTGAAATAATAAGCAATAATTGATAATAAACTAATCATTTTGGTATAATTTAGTAATATTTAAAATTATAACGACTATATAAATTATTATGTCTATTTCAAGTTTTGAACAATGTGCCCAGTCTAATAAAAGTTGTTTTTTACAAATTGCCAGTTATTGTACGTGGCAAGATCAAGAAGCAGTGCTTAATGCCTCTACTAAAGTGCATAATGCAGTAGGAAAAAAGATATATGCCAATCTATGTAACGACCGAGCCAGTGAAATAAGAAGTTTATTAAACCGAAAAGCTCAATCCTTAACTAATTATCAGAAAACTCTTGTAACAGAAACCTATTGCCTTATCCTGAAACATTGTCATTTCTCTAATGAAAAGAGGTACCATTGTCTCCGCGCCCTTGCCACATCGTTATCTGATTGTCCTTCGCGATTAATATCCCCTGATTACGACTCAGACGATGAAGAAAACAATGAAAAAAACGATGTGGTTGCATCATTCTTTGGAATGATATCCATGGCAGATATTCCTCATTTTATTTTGACTCGGTGCTGGGAAATCATGATATTATCCGGGAATCGTTCTGGTGATGGGTTTCATCAGTTTCAATTTAGTTTGGAATTTGGCGGCTTTCTTCCCTTCACAGAACGTTCCTTCAAGGCGCTCGTACAAGCATATAAAAATTGTGCCCTGATGAGAGACAGAAGAGTCAGAAACGTTAGTTGGCCGTGTTTAAATTTGCCGTATTTAATATTTACTAAAGGAAATAAGCCTCAATGGGTTCAGACGAGAAGAGAACAAGATGAAGTGTCTCGAAATCTTGCAATATTGTTACCTGAACTAGCTCCCTCGAATTCAAAGATGTTTAAGTGCATCAATTTACGATGGTTATCAACAGACGAACTACGCGCTTTTCATAGCGCTTTTAATAAAGAATTAATGCTAAAGAACAGGTTGATCGCAGAGGGGACTGACACATTTAGAAACTAAATGTCAATCATGCAAAAAAAACCAAAAGATTAATCAATCACAGAGTACACAGAGATCACATAGAAAGAGATATTTTTCTTCCTCTGTGCTCTCTGCGTCCTCTGTGGTGAATTTTTTTTTCTTACCAAGAGTAGATGAATTCTATCTCATATTGCTTGAACCTTCGGAAAGGGCCAATATCCCCGTCCAAGGTGATGGCTTGCTGATAAATCTGTTGCATGTCCAGTTTATCCGTCAAAAGTAGGTCAAATGTGATAGAAAAACCGCGATAATTCGTCGTTCCGCCAGCGGATGGAGGAGTGGAAGGTCCGCCACCATCTATCGGCTGGATGTTTTTTGTGTAAAAGCCTGATTTGTTCGCATTACCAAGCGAGATCCCAGAGCAATCAAAGTCAGGAACAGTCTGTGCTTGAAGCACTTGATAATTGAAATCAAATGCCCAATCCCACTGTTTTCTTAGTTGTCCTACAGATACCCCGATATAACCGCCCCAATTAGCTCGTTTATAGTCTGAAATCGCGAGACGATCTGCTGCATGGTTGTAAAGGACTGCAGAATAAATAAGCAGGGGTTTGTTAACACACTGAATCAACATCCTATAACCCACAATGAGTTGGGAAACTAAGAAATTAAACCGATCGGTAACAAATCTCTTAGAATAGTGTTTAGTATCCCAATCAATAATAGAGTATTTAGTGTAGAAACCGGTGCTTGCAATATTTAATAGAGCGATTTCACCCGCGTATCCAAAATGATTGACCTGCTCGTTGACTACAAAGGGGCCTGTGCGTATATAGAAATCACCGACGCCTTCAAACGCTTGATCATACCTGATGATAATTCCATCGTAAAAAGAGCCAAATTCGACTTTTGAATCAAAAATGGTGAGCATCTTGCGTCTGCCGACCTCAATATCAATATTGTATTTCTCGCCATCGATAAAACGCACTCCCCAATAAGCCCTTTCTAAAGCTAGATGGTCCAAACTTCCATTGAAAACGCCCGCATCATTATCAAATTCGATTTTGATTGAGGACCATGTTCTCTCAGTGCGATAGTCCAACATTAAATTAACTTCAATATCAAACCCTTGCGCAGGACGGCCTGTTTCGCTGCTTCGTCCCCGTTGTGGCTTTCCATTGCGCTTTTCAGAAGTTGTCTGAAATTCAGTGCGCACCTCGCCGCTAATAGAAAGATCACCGCCAATTTCTTTAAGCGATACTTGTCTTTTTGTATTGACCCAGTCACGCAATGCCTGAATATCTTGATCTTCAAGATCACGCCCCGATTCAACAGTATCAGCAAAGGCAATTTGCGAGAGAACAAGAGCCGAAGATAGTAATAAAGTTCGATAGTTAAATCTCATGACCGCGCAATTTTACTCGACTTGTCCATTACCAGCAAGAGTTTATCTCGAAACACACCGATGAATCGGTTTGTTTCGGTACATACCCTCTTATTTCGTATAACACTAGAGATAATCTTTAAATAGCCCTCTTTCGAAAAATCAACACGATTGACGTGATTAAGAGCGTGATAAACAGGATGATGTACTTTTTGTAGCCTAGTCTTTTTTCCTGCATATCTTGTTGCCAATCTTCCATATCTTGTTTTCCGATTATGAAAATGTTTTTTAAATGTCAAAATTTGGATATTGTCCTAATATCTACAACTAAGCTATTAGTGACTATACTCTTGAGGCCGGAAATAAATTGTCCAGGGTGCTTTCGATAATCCATTTAACCATCGATTCCAAATATGCATCGGTTTTCCCAAATTGGCTGTTCGATCGACTCGCCAAAGTTCTAATTCGGATGTGCCCGGATT
Source organism: Rhabdochlamydiaceae bacterium (assembly GCA_035478495.1). Taxonomy (GTDB): domain Bacteria; phylum Chlamydiota; class Chlamydiia; order Chlamydiales; family Rhabdochlamydiaceae; genus DATIJP01. The sequence goes on along the minus strand of DATIJP010000066.1, from coordinate 5,277 downwards.
CACTAAAAATGCAAAATAACTTTCTCTTTCCGACCAATTGGTATCAGCCGCAATGAGAGGGGCCGGCGGTGCAAGCCCAAAAGCTTCAGCGCGCCTCATGATTTTTAAATAGGCATCCTCTTTTTCAAAAACCCCTCCTTTAAAAGAGATCAGCTGCGCAAGCGCGCGACTCCGAAGTTCAATCGCTCCAATGATTTTCACCGGATTTTCGTCCTTGATATCACTCATTTGCGGGTCCGCAAGCAATTGACTAATATGGTGCTGGAGATCTTTGCCCTGAGTAAGGGGAAGCATCTGATATAATGTGCTGTCTAGTTCTGTTGCAAAATAAAGTGAATTTCCACCTAATTCACCAAGGAGATGATCTCGAAATTCTCGTACTGAGGCTTTTTTTTGAAAAATAGGGATTGTTTTATGGAAATTTAAAGGAATAGCCTCGAAAAATTTTCCAATTAAAAAGGTCTGCTCTTGGGAGTTAAGCCATATCTTATCGTAAAACTCTTGCCCAGGCAAAAGTAGATGATCTCTAACCCATGTATAGGTGAATCCTCTCTCCTCAATGGCCCTATGCAGAAAATCTTGGCCAGGTAATAGCGAAAAGGCGTGTGTTGGCGAAGTGATCAAAATTCTCCGCTCTCTGTCATCTGATAAAGGAGCTACTTTTAAAACATCAATGATAAAAGTTAAAAGCTCCATTGGACTTTCAACCCATTTAGATTCTTCTGATAGATTGCCCTCTCTTCTAAAATAGGTTTTTAGAAGAGTATTCATCGTTCCCCCTGATATATAGGCCCAAGGTTTTGAATCTTTAGAAAAACCAGGATAGGCCTTTGCAAGTCTCATCAATGCCGTTTTTAAAAAATTATCACTTCGGAGATATTGCACAATGGCTGTTGTAAGCGCCCCTATCTCCTGTTTTCCTTCTTCCCACTCTATTTCAAATTTAATTTGCAACTCAGCGGCTATAAAAAAATCGACTAAGGATTTGATATATTCATCTTCATTATGAATAAAAGACCAAGCAATCGGATCACTTCTTCCATGTTTATAGAGAAGCCTAAAGCCCGCAGGGCTATCATCATAAAATCCATCCCAAATCACGCCTTCCATTTCTGCGTCGTAGATTTCTTGGAAATAGTCGGGGAACTTCTCTCGATATTTTTGAATCAAAAAAGAAAAAAATTGGGAATAATGCTCAGCGTCTGCCTGATTTTTATCCCGCATTTCTAAACAGACTTGCATATGATAATAGCGCGAGTAATGCTCTGCGGTCAGACGCCTTCCTTCTGCTTCACTGCTCGCATTTTTCAAAAGTCGCTCGGTTGCACGCAATTGGTCGTAAGCGATTTCGTATTCTGTTTGAAATTCTTGGATTTTTTGATTCTTTTCTTCCAATTTGTTTGAAAGATGCTGATAGATAATTTCCCCAATTCCGCCTTTTTCTTCTGGATGTAGTCCCAAACTCAAATAGAGGTTCCAACGGGAAAATTCTGTTTTTACATCCACGAAAGAGGCCAATGTAAATTCCCAAGTTTTTAAAAGGAGCTGCTCTGCGAAACCCTTAAAGTAGGAACAGGCTTTTTTCCATGTGGTTTCATTAGAAATGATCTCTTTGAGCAATTCTTCGATGCTTAGCCGCCGCTTGCCTTCAAGATGGGCAGCGGCAAGGGCACGAAGTTTTTCCAGCTTTTCTTCAAGGGCAAGATCAGCTTTGATCAGACCGACTTTAGTGAGCGCAAATAGAAGTCCGGGAGAAAATAGGATCCGATCTTGAGAAGAAAATGAAAAAATATTTTTTTTAAGGTCGCCATTACCCGAGCTGGGACTCATGGGCACGGCGAATTCTACTCCTCCAAAAGTTCTTGTGAGCTTTCCTGTAGTGAGGAGCTCATAAAGATCTTCTAAAAAGCGCTCTTGTTGCTCTTCATGGATTAAAATTGCAGGCGCTGTTGCAAAACAAGAGCCCACATTTTGTCTTAAAGGACAGAGAAGAGCAGAAAGGACGCAAATGCGCACATGTGCATCTGTTAAAATAATAGTAGATTCAAGGCCAAGACTTTCTCTAACGATCGACTCTGCCTTTGTATGGCAAAGAGGAAGCCCAAACCTGGTAATAAGTTTAAGAAATTTTTCATCCAGAAGAAGATGGAGGATTTTTAAAAAATGTTTTTCTATTTCCCAGTCATTGTACCCACCTGGATAGAGAATTTCTCCTTCTTTTTCCAATGCATGAATGATCTCTGTAATCTTTTCTTTTTTAATTTGTCCCTTTTCATCGACCAAGAACTGGGCAAGAAAGAGGGCTCTGGAAGTGGCACGAAAACGGAAGCCATCTTGGATCTCTGATGCATTGCAGAGAAAAAAAAGTTCTATTTCGTTTTCTAAATGGTAAACTTTGGCAAGAAAACGATCCTTGTCATATTCAAAATTATGTATAAAAGTAAGAGTCAGTTCATTTTCCAAGCACAAAGCCCTTTAAACTTTACCACTTTCGTTATATAATATAGCCATGATTGTCTATTACAAAGATCAAAAAATAGAACTCCCTTCTGGAGCTACTGCCAAAGATTTAGCAGAAAAGCTGAATTTAAGAGAACCGGGCCAAGCGCTTGCTGCCAACATCAATGGTGTTTTAAAAGATTTAAATACTCCGCTGTCTGAAAATGATCGCGTTATCCTCGTTAATTTTGATGATCCTCAAGGAAAAGAGGTCTATTGGCACACATCGGCTCACGTGCTTGCCCAAGCAGTTTTACGGCTATGGCCCGAAGCAAAACCAACCATTGGCCCGCCCATAGAAAACGGGTTTTACTTCGATTTTGCCGGACTTCAAATTTCTGATGAAGATTTTGATAAAATTGAAAAAGAGGTCCAAAAGATCTTAAAAGAAAATTACAAATCTCAGCGCGTCGAATTCCATAACAAGAAAGAAGCGCTCGAATCCTTTAAAAACAATCCTTATAAACAGGAAATTATCGAAGATGCCCAAGGGGCACTCTCCGGTTACAAACAAGGAGAGTTTTTTGACTTTTGTAGAGGTCCTCATCTTCCTTCTCTGGGGAAGATCAAAGCATTTAAAGTATTGAAGGTCTCAGGAGCATACTGGCGCGCAGATAAAGAGCGCGAAATGCTCACTCGCATCTATGGCATCTCATTTCCTGATCGCGACCAACTGAAAAACTATTTGACGATGCTTGAGGAGGCAAAAAAAAGAGATCACAAGGTCTTAGGCCCCAAATTGGATCTATTTTCTTTCAAAGAAGAGGCCCCAGGCATCCCATTTATTCATCCCCATGGAATGATCATTTGGAATAGGCTACTCGACTTTTTGCGCGAGCTTTTGAAAGAGGGAAACTATGTGGAAATCAAAACTCCACAATTAATGTCTCAAGAACTTTGGGAGCGTTCAGGCCACTGGAGTTATTATCGCGAAAATATGTATGCCTTTGAAGTGGAAGGCCGCCATTTTGCGCTGAAACCTATGAATTGTCCTGGCTGCATGCTTTTTTATCGCACGCATCATCATAGCTACCGCGAGCTCCCCATGCGCGTTGGAGAAATTGGACATGTGTATCGACATGAACTCTCAGGCGCCTTAAACGGAATGTTCAGAGTGCGCAGCTTCCATCAGGATGATGCTCACATTTTTATGAAACCCTCTGACATTAAGCAAGAGATTTTAAATGTTCTTTGGTTAACAAAAAAAATCTATTCAACTTTTGGACTTTCTTACCGTTTTGAACTCTCAACACGTCCTGAAAAAAGCATGGGAAATGATGCAGATTGGGACATTGCTACAAGCGGGCTTAAAGGAGCGTTAGATGAATATGGCGAGCCTTATCAAATCAATGAAGGCGATGGCGCTTTTTATGGTCCAAAAATTGATATCCATATCAAAGATGTCCTTGGAAGATCTTGGCAATGCGGCACCATTCAATTAGATATGTCTCTTCCAGAAAAATTTGAACTTGAATACATGGACAGCGATGGACAGCACAAGCGTCCGATCATGATCCATCGGGCCATTTTCGGATCTGTCGAGAGATTTTTTGGGATCTTAATCGAACACTTCGCCGGAAAATTTCCCCTTTGGGTCAGCCCACGCCAAGTCCGACTAATTCCTGTTGCAGATCGTCATAATGGCTACGCGCAAGAGATGTGCCGAAAAATTAAAGAGGCTGGTTTTCTATGTGATGTAGATGAAACTCATGAATCAGTTTCCAAAAAAATTCGAGAGGCCCAACTCCTGCAGGTGAACTACATGCTCACAGTAGGCGACCGTGAAATGGAAAGCGGCAAAGTCAGTTTGCGTCTGCGCGATAATACTGTTTATGGAGAGATAGATCTTAATTCCTTTTTGACTATACTCAAAAAAGAAAGTGAAGAACGTTCACTCATACCTTTATTCAAAAATGAAAGTCATCTGTGTCAGTAGCTTTAAGGGTGGAACAGCAAAAACTTCTACCTCTCTTCACTTAGCTTCTGCTTTAGCAAAATTTCATCAAAAAAAAGTCTTACTGATCGATTTCGACGCGCAAGCAAATTTAACTGCTGGACTCGGCTATGATCCCGATGAGCAAGATAGTTTGGCTCCTGTTCTGCAGGGCAAAAAAAACATCAAAGATGTCATTGTTCGCACCACTATGCCTGGCCTTGACCTCATTCCAGCAGATACTTGGCTCGAAAGAGTTGAAGTCACTGGCAGTTTGGCTGCTGATCGCTATTCGCATGAACGGCTCAAGCAGATCCTGCAGCCTTTAAAGTATGATTTTGTGGTGATTGATACTCCACCTTCACTCTGTTGGCTGACAGAATCTTCCCTCATTGCTTCTGATTTTTCTCTTGTTTGCACGACACCTGAGTTTTATAGCGTCAAAGGATTGCAGCGTCTTTCTCATTTCATGAAAAACATTTCTGAAAGACATGGCCTTTCCATCATGGGCGTACTTCTTTCATTTTGGAATCCGCGCGGAAAGAACAACAAAGCTTTCTTAGATGTGATCAAAGAAACATTTCCTGGAAAGCTTTTAGATGCAAAAGTGCGGCGCGATATTCAAGTTTCGGAATCTGCGATTCATGGAAAACCGATTTTCGAAGTTGCACCTGATAGCCGGGCCGCAGAAGATTATCTTGAACTCTCTAATGAGGTAATGAGTAAATTATGAAACTAGGCTCCCTCCTTGCAAAAAGATTAAAAGAGAATTTTGAAAGGCCTTCAAAAACAGCCCATTTAGCAGAACTTTCTTCCAAAGGGGAACTCTCAAGTTTTTCTGGAGT